>NZ_JBYIRN010000002.1:0-602826 GCF_057708145.1 Micromonospora sp. bgisy143 | reverse complement strand
CTCCCCGGCGGTAGGTCTCCCCGGCGGTAGGTCTCCCCGGCGGTAGGCCCTCTCGGCGGTAGGCCCTCCCAGCGGTAGGTCTCCCCGGCGGTAGGTCTCCCCGGCGGTAGCCTCTCCCGGCGGTTGGCCTGTCCGGCGGTGGCGAGGATTCGGTGCCCGTGCCCGTGCCCGTGCCCGTGCCCGTGCCCGTGCCCGTGCCCGTGCCCGTGCCCGTGCCCGTGCCCGTGCCCGTGCCCGTGCCCGTGCCCGTGCCCGTGCCCGTGCCCGGGGCCCGGGGCCCGGGGCCCGGGGCGCAGGTCGCTTCCTGCCCCACCAATGGGGCAGCTCGACAGGCAACGCAGCAGGCGGCAGGGGTGCCGTCTCGGATCCGCCGGTCCACAGGGCGGCAGCAGGCGGCAGCGCGGCAGTGCGGCAGCGCGGCAGGCGTGCGGGCGGGCGGCCAGGGGGCAGGATGACGGGTGACGTCGGTCACCGTGGCCGGTGTCGATGGCCCAGGTGATCGCTGGGCGGGGCGGATACCAGCCGTGTCGCCCCGGTCGGAGGGAGGTGCGCGGTGAGCGACGAGTTCGACGTGGTGGTTGTCGGTGCCGGACCGGCCGGAGCGGCTGCCGCTTTGACGGCCTGCCGGGCGGGCGCCAGCGTGCTGCTGCTGGACCGGGCCGACTTCCCTCGGGACAAGGCGTGTGGAGACGGCATCGCGGCGCACTCGGTGGACGTCCTCACCGAACTGGGCGTGACCGAGGCGGTCTCCGGGTACGCCCCGCTGCCCGCGTTGCGGATGGTCGCGCCGGGCGGCCAGGCGGTGGCGCGGGCGCTGCCCCGGCCGGCGTACACCGTTCCCCGGGAGGTCTTCGACGCGCGGCTCGTGGCCGCGGCGGTGGCCGCCGGCGCGCGGTTGCGTCGGCACAGCGTCCGCCGGGTCCAGCCGCGCGGTGACCGGGTGGTGCTCGACGGGGAGCTGTCCGGCCGGGTGGTGGTGGGCGCGGACGGCGCCGGGTCGGTGGTGCGCCGGGCCCTCGGTCACCCGGTCAACCCGGACCGGCACCTCGCGCTGGCCATCCGCGGGTACGCCCCCGCGCTGCCCGGCCCGCCCGAGCAGCTCATCGTCACCTCCAAGGCGCGCTGGCCGGCGTACGCCTGGTCGTTTCCGATCGGCGACGGTCGGGCGAACGTCGGGTACGGGGAGGTGTTGCGCGGCGAGCCGTTGAGCCGCGCGTACCTGCTGGATCGGTTGGCCGCGCTGCTACCCGGCACCGACCTGTCGACGGTGACCGCCCTGCGTGCCCACCACCTGCCGCTGTCCACCCACCGGCCGACGCCGGGCCGGGACCGCACCCTGCTGGCCGGGGACGCGCTGTCGTTGATCAATCCGTTCACCGGGGAGGGCATCTTCTACGCGCTGCTCTCCGGGGCGTTGGCCGGGGCCGCGGCCGCTCGCGAGCCCGAGGCGGCGGCCCGCCGCTATGCCGCGGGTCTGCGTCGTCGCCTCGGCACCCATCTGCGCCACAGCTCGGTGGCCGCCTGGTTGGCGCGGCGGCGGCGGGTGGTCGACGCGGCGGTCCGGGCGGCCCGTCGGGACGACCGGGTGTTCGACGACGTGGTCGAGTTGGGGCTCGGCGACGGCCGGCTCACCGCCCGTACGCTGGGCATGATCGGCATCGAACTGTCCGGCGGGGATCGCCCTCCGAAGGGGTGATCCGGCGGGCGGGTCGCTACGCTGCTAGGTGATGACGCTGCGGAACCTTATCTACTCCGTGTACGAGCGCCGGCTCACCGCGAAGCTCGCGGGCAAGCCGGTGCCCCGGCACGTCGGGGTGATGTGCGACGGCAACCGCCGGTGGGCCCGGGAAATGGGCTACGTCGACCCGAACGACGGGCACCGGGTCGGCGCGGCGAAGATCAAGCATGTCCTCGGCTGGTGCGACCAGGCCGGTATCGGGCACGTCACGCTCTACCTGCTCGCCACCGACAACCTGCGCCGCCCGGCCAGCGAGCTGGACCCGCTCCTCGAGATCATCGAGAACCTGGTGGTGGAGCTGGCCGAGGAGGGCAACCCCTGGCGGCTGCGGATCGTCGGCGCGCTGGACCTGCTGCCCGCCCAGACCGCCGCCGCGCTCAAGGGGGCCGAGGAGCGTACGCGGGACCGCAGCGGCGGCGCGGAGGTCAACATCGCGGTCGGCTACGGCGGCCGGCGGGAGATCACCGACGCCGTCCGTTCGCTGCTGCTCGAGCACGCGGCATCCGGCGGCACCATCGAGGAACTGGCCGAGGTGCTGGACGTCGAGCACATCGCCGAACACCTCTACACCCGCGGTCAGCCCGACCCCGACCTGGTCATCCGCACAAGTGGGGAGCAACGGCTGTCCGGGTTCATGCTGTGGCAGTCCGCGCACTCGGAGTTCTACTTCTGCGAGCTGAACTGGCCGGACTTCCGGCACATCGACTTCCTGCGGGCGCTGCGCTCGTACGCCACCCGCCAGCGCCGCTACGGCGCCTGAGGTCTCAGGGAAGCCGGCTCAGGGCCCGGGTCAGGAAGTCGCCGAGCGCGGCCGGTGACTCGATGGTCAGGTCGGCGGCGTCCGCCACCTCCTGGCCGGTCTCCGGGTTGGCGACGGCCACGCAGACACCGAAGAAGTCCGGGTCCGACTCGGCGCGGGCGCGAAGCGCCGCGAACGCCTTGATGTCGGAGACGTCGTCGCCGAAGTACCAGGCGCCGGTGGCGTCCCGGACCACCTCGCCGATCACCATGCCCTTGTCCCGGTCGACCGGCGGCTTGAGCTCCAGCACCATCCGACCGGCCTGCACCCGCAACCCGAGCCGGTCGGCCTGCGCCTGCCCCCACTGCTGCACGGTGGCGCCGAGCTGCGGGGCGGTACGCCAGTGCAGCGCGACGGAGAGCCGCTTGTACTCGACGAGCGTGCCGGGCGGCAGCTCCTCCCGGGCCAGGTCGGCCAACTCGGCCATGGTGGGCACCCACGGCAGGGCGGTCGGCTCGGTGACGGTCTCGCCGCCGGAGTGGCTGTGCTCCAGGCCGTAGAGGCCGTAGAGGTCCACGCCGCTCAGCTCGCCGAGGCGGTCACGGAGGAACTCGACGGGTCGCGCGGAGACGATCGCGATCCGCTGCACCACCGGGGCCAGCGCCTCGATCGCGGCGAGCGCGTTGGGCGCGGGGCGGACCGCCGTAGGGTCGTCGTCGACCGGCGCGAGTGTGCCGTCGAAGTCGAAGAAGAGCACGGTCCCGGCGGCCCGGCCGGCAGTTATCTGCCACGCCTGGTCGGCGTTCAACGGGGTCCTCGGCTGGTGGTTGCCCAGATTCAACGGCGGCACGCGCGTCAGCGTACCCCGGCGTCGGGGGCTCATTCCTGGCCGAGCGGACCCACCCGGCGGCGGTCGGTCAGCGTTCGGCGGCCCCTCGTCCACGGCGTCCGAACGGCACCACCGCCGCCTCCTGCCCGTGGGACAGCAGGTAACCCTCCACGAACCCGGTGTTGCGGTCCCCGGTGTGGGTCTCGATCTCGTTGAGGCGGGCCACCAGGAACTCGGTGAGCGCGCTGATCCGGTCGTTGAGCCGCTCGTGCAGTTCCGCGACGACGGCCAGGATGACCGCCGTGCCGGCGCTGGTGAGCGCGAGAAGGTTGACGAGCAGCGGCAGCTGCCCACCGTTGACCGCGAGGGTCACCACGTTGCCGGTCGCCCACAGTGTCATCGACACCGTGGCGACCACGACTCCCCACCACTTCAGGGTCATGGACAGACCCCTCCTTCTGTCCCGCAGGGCTAGGTTCGGCCTTGTCCCGTCCCCCCGCCGATGACGAGCCCAAGCAGTACGAATAGGGACGCTAGCGTGCCCGTTCCTGCCCCGGAGCGAAACGAATGAACCTGACCAGGCGTTCTTTCGCCATCTGAGGAACTACCCGGCCTGATTGCCTCTATTTCGGACATCGACCGGCAACGTTGGGCGGTATGCGAGGTATCTGATGGTTTCGCGGATGTGGAACTTCTCCGCGTCCGACACGTTCGGGTCGACCAGGCGGCGCAGCAGAGCCTCCACGTCCGGGTCCATCGGCGGGGCCGGTTGGCCGGCGCGCGGGCCGCTCGCGGTGCGGTCCCAGCCGAGCGCGGCGAAGGCGGCGGCGGGGTTCAGTCCCAGGCCCTCGCAGAAGGCGACCACGCGTTCCGCCTCGGGGTCGCTGGCCCAGTCGCCCCGGACCCACCGGTTGATGGTCTGCCGGGAGACGCCGGTACGCCGTGACACCTCGGTGCCGCTCCAGGCGCGGGTGGCCCGCGCCTCGTCGAGGGCGCGCCGAACGAAGGTGGCGAAGGCGATTTTTCGCGCGTTGGCCGTCTCGGTCACCCCGTGACGGTACGACCAGCCGTCCGTGGGCGTTTGCGCAGGCACGCTGCTGTCACGCGGACGTGACGGCTCTCTCGGATTCGGGATAAACGATCCAGCGCCGCTTTGGAGGGGTGTCACCCGGGCAGAATAGATGCCCGTCGTGGCGAATGTAAGGGGACGAAAAGCTGATACTGTCACGCTCATGGGACAATCTACGGTGTGTCACGTGCATGAGACGACTGGTGCTCACATGCGTCACGCCCCCGGTGCCGAGGGGGTGTGGTGACCGAGCTCGCCACCCGAGCCCAGGCCTTCGGGCTGATCGCCGAGGGAGTGGCAGCGGGGCTCAGTGCCCCGTGGCGCCTCTACCTCGCCCGAGGCTGCCGATACCTGTCGCTGAGCGTCGGCGACCGCACCGAGTGGAACGCCTGGCGTACCCACCTCGGCTGCCCAGAGTTGAGTGTCCGGGTCTACGACGCCGGTGGGGAGATCCGCCGATCCTCGGTCGCCGAGGTCGTGCTGGACGGCTGCCGGATCACCGTCGAGCTGGTCGAGGAGGTCAGCACCGACGACCTGGACCGGCTGCTGGTCGCGGACCCCACCGCCGATCCCACCACGGTCGAGCCGGAGGAGCGATGAGCCGGCGTCCGGGCCGGGCGGGGGCCGCCCGATGAGCCCGTTCCTCGTGGTCTTCCTCGTCCTGGTGCTCGGCGCCACCAGCTACGCCGCCGGTCGCCTGCACGGGCAGCTCAGCTACCGGATCGGCTACCGCTTCGGCTACCGCCAGGGCTACTTCGACGGCGACCGGGGCGCCTGGAACCGTCGCCGGCGCGACGCCCAGGCGGCGATCGCCTCCGCGCTGTCGGTCTCCTCGCCCGCGGCCGTCCGCTCCGCCGGCACGGTGGTCCGCCCCGACACGGCGGCCCGCCCCGGCACGGCGGCCCGCCCCGGCACCACCTACACCGGCTCGTCGTTCACCGCGCCGGCCGCCCCGATCACCGGGCGGCACCCGACCGGCACGCTCGTCCGACGAACCGGCTGAGCCGGCCGGCGGGTCGCCGAGCGCGTCCCGCCGACCGGCGCTGCGGAAACGCGGTGCGTCGTCCGCGGCGGACACGCACCGTCGGGGCCACGTCAGACCGGTGACGGTGGCCCCGCCGGCCGGGATGCGCGCAGGGGGCATGCATCCCGGCCGGCTCGCCGCGTCCGGCCGCCACGCTACGGACACCGCGCGTCGTCCCCGCCGGCTCATCCGTTCGGCGCTGTTCACACCGCCGTCCCCAGAGATCCACGATCGCCCCTAGCCGGGACGGTCCGCCGCCGCTAGCGTCTAGGCATGGCGCGGGGTTCTCCCGGGCCAGCCGGTCCACCCGGATCTGCGACCTCGCGCACGGGGTTCCGCATCCGACCCCTCCGGGCACCGGACGAGGCGGAAAACGGGTGGCCGGGTGCCCATCCGTCGGAGCAGGCCTGTGACGACTCGCCGTACCACCGCCGGTGCCGACCAGACCCCGGCCGCGACTGCCACGACCCGCCGGGCCACCCGGAGCCGCCGTGCGGCGGACGCCGCGCCGGCCGAGAACAAGGAGCCCCGACCAGCGGGGCAGGCCTTCGTTCTGGACACCTCGGTGCTGCTGTCCGACCCGGCGGCGTTCCACCGCTTCGCCGAGCACGAGGTGGTGCTGCCACTGGTGGTCATCACCGAGTTGGAAGGCAAGCGGCACCACCCGGAGCTGGGCTGGTTCGCCCGGCAGTCGCTGCGGATGCTCGACGAACTGCGGATCCGGCACGGCCGGCTCGACCGTCCGGTGCCCGCCAACGATGCCGGCGGGACGCTGCGGGTGGAGCTGAACCACACCGACGACGGCGTGCTGCCCCCCGGCTTCCGCACCGAGAGCAACGACGCGCGGATCCTGTCGGTCGCGCTCAACCTCGCCGGCGAGGGGCGGGACGTCACGCTGGTCAGCAAGGACATGCCGCTGCGGGTCAAGGCCGCCTCGGTGGGTCTGCGCGCCGACGAGTACCGCCACGGTCAGGCCGGCGACCCCACCTGGACCGGCATGTCCGAGCTGGAGTTGGGTGAGGAGCAGATCTCCGCGTTGTACGCCGGCGAGACGCTCGACCTCGACGAGGCGGCGGGTCTGTCCTGCCACACCGGCCTGGTGCTGCACTCGACGCGCGGCTCCGCGCTGGGCCGGGTGCTGCCGGACAAGTCGGTCCGGTTGGTCCGGGGTGACCGGGAGGCGTTCGGGCTGCACGGCCGCTCGGCCGAGCAGCGGATCGCCCTCGACCTGCTGCTCGACGAGACGATCGGGATCGTCTCGCTGGGCGGCCGGGCCGGCACCGGCAAGTCGGCGCTGGCGCTCTGCGCCGGCCTCGAGGCGGTGATGGAGCGTCGCCGGCACAAGAAGGTGATCGTTTTCCGCCCGCTCTACGCCGTCGGCGGCCAGGAGTTGGGCTACCTGCCCGGCTCGGAGTCGGAGAAGATGTCGCCCTGGGCGCAGGCGGTCTTCGACACGCTCGGCGCGGTGGTGCACGAGAACGTGCTGGAGGAGGTCACCTCGCGGGGCATCCTGGAGGTGCTGCCGCTGACCCACATCCGGGGCCGCAGCCTGCACGACGCCTTCGTGATCGTCGACGAGGCCCAGTCGTTGGAGCGTGGGGTGCTGCTCACCGTGCTGTCCCGGATCGGGCAGGGGTCGCGGGTGGTGCTCACCCACGACGTGGCCCAGCGGGACAATCTGCGGGTCGGCCGGCACGACGGCGTGACCGCGGTGATCGAGGCACTGAAGGGCCATCCGCTCTTCGCCCACGTCACGCTCAGCCGTTCGGAGCGGTCGCCGATCGCCGCGATGGTGACGGATCTCCTCGAGGACATCCCGCAGTGATGGGGGTTTCGTAGCGGTTCGTCCCTATTTTGGGTGTGGCGCAGGTCACAAACGGCGCGGTCGGTTTCCCATGTGCCTCACTGTGCGCGATGGTGTCCCACGAGCGCCCACGCACCACAGGTATCGTCGGTGATCGTTCGTCCGAGGTCAGGGCGGCATCGGTGACGGTCGGTGCGTCGGCGCGACCGGCTCACCGGTCGGGGCGCTCACGGCACGGCTGAGGGCCGACGAGGCCCGGTGTCGCGCCGTGTCCTTGCCCCCGACGAAGGGACCACTTCGTGAGTCGGCTGTGGAGCCGGTTGGGCGCCCGTACGGCTGCTGTCGCACTGCTCTCCGTGGGCGTCGCCGGTGGCTTCTACCTGGGCGAAGACCGAGAAACCCAGCAGCAGGGCCTGACCGCGCAGGTCGGCGTCGAGGTCGACCGGGCCGACTTCGCCTACCAGCGCGAGCGCCAGGCCAGCCACCAGGTCGCGTTCGCCCGGCAGCGGGCCGCCGAGTACCAGGCGAAGCTGCGGGCGGCCCAGGCGGCCAAGGAGGCCGCCGAGCGGGCCCGCAAGGCCGAGGCCGCCGCCGCGTCGCGCAAGCGCGAGCGGGAGGCCGCCGAGCAGGCCGCCAAGCCGTACGACGGACCGATCCCGGCGTCCTGCGCGGAGTACAGCGGCAACCGCAAGATCGGCTGTGCGCTGATGCTCGAGAAGGGCTTCGGCATCGCCGAGTTCCCCTGCCTGGAGAAGCTCTGGACCAAGGAGAGCGGCTGGAACCACAAGGCCAGCAACGGCTCCTCCGGGGCGTACGGCATCCCGCAGGCGCTTCCCGGCAGCAAGATGGGCACGGTCGCGGGCGACTGGAAGACGAACCCGGCCACCCAGATCACCTGGGGGCTGGGCTACATCAAGGGCAAGTACAAGACGCCCTGTGGCGCCTGGACCTACTTCCAGAACAACGGCCACTACTGACGACGTACGACGGCGGGGCGGGTGGGACGACCATCCGCCCCGCCGTCGCGCGTACCCCGGTCGGGACGTGAGTGGCGGTCGGCCCCTTTTGCTGATAGCAGTTGGGGGGTGAGCCTGCACCCGCCAAGCGGCGACCCGTTCCGGTTCGGCACCGAGGCGTTCTACGCCGCCCTCGGCCGGGCCTTCGTCGCCATGTGCGCGGTGGTGCCGTTCCTCTTCCTCATCGAGGCGATCGACCAGGGGCTCGCGTTCGGCCTGGACGCGACCGCGGGCATCATCCCGCACCGCATCGACGGCCTCGACGGTGTGTTCTTCTCGCCGTTCCTGCACCACGGCTTCGACCATCTCTACAGCAACAGCATCCCGCTGATCCTGCTGGGCACCTTCGTGCTGGCCGCCGGTGCGCGCCGGTTCCTGTGGTCGACCCTGATCATCATCCTGGTCTCCGGGCTCGGCGTGTGGTTCACCGGCTCGCCCAACTCGGTGGTGGTCGGCGCGAGCGGCGTGATCTTCGGCTACCTGGGCATCCTGCTCACCCGCGGCATCGTCGAGCGCAGTTGGTGGAACTTCGCCGTCTTCCTGCTCGTCGGCCTGCTCTACGGCTGGCAACTCGTCGGCATCCTCCCCACCGACGAGCGGATCTCCTGGCAGGGGCACCTGTTCGGGCTGCTCGGCGGGGTGGTGGCGGCGATCCTTTTCCGGCGTCGCCGCCCCACGGTGGACGGTCCGGACTACTCCGGGTCGACCCTCAGCCTGCCCTGACCCGCTCGTCGGCGCGCCCCTGGGACATGCTTGCCGGACCGCTGCGCCCCGCCTACCGTCGAGATCAGCACGCGTTGATCCGCGAGCGGAAAGCGACGGTACGCCATGCGCGAGGTCGATGTCGCCGTGATCGGGGCCGGTCCCGCCGGTCTCTTCGCCGCGTACTACGCCGGGTTCCGGGGCCTGTCCGTGGCGGTGATCGACGCGCTACCGGAGCCGGGCGGCCAGGTCACCGCCATGTATCCGGAGAAACTCATCCTGGACGTGGCCGGCTTCCCCGCCGTCAAGGGTCGTGACCTGGTCGCCAACCTGGTCGCCCAGGCGGCGCCCTTCGGCCCGGAATACGTGCTCGGCACGCGGGCGGAGAAGCTGTCGTACACCGATGACCGGCCGGTGCTCGGCCTGGCCGGTGGCGAGCAGCTCGGCTGCGGCGCGGTCGTGGTCACCGGCGGGCTGGGCAGCTTCAGCCCACGGCCGCTGCCCTGCGCCGACGGCGCGCCCGGCGCCGGCATCGTCTACTTCGTGACCGACCCGGCCGAGCTGACCGACCGGGACGTGCTGATCGTCGGCGGCGGGGACTCCGCCTTCGACTGGGCGTTGGCCCTGCAACCGCTGGCCCGCTCGGTGACCCTTGTACACCGGCGGGAGAAGTTCCGGGCGCACGCCTCGACGGTCGCCCGGGTGCTGTCCCTGCCGGTGCGGGTGATCGTCAACGCCGAGGTCACCCGGCTGCTCGGGGACACCTCGGTCACCGGTGCCGAGGTGACCGTGCGCGGTGGCGGGGCCGAGACCCTGCCGGTGGACACGGTGGTCGCGGCCCTCGGCTTCACCGCCGACCTCGGCCCGCTCGCCGAATGGGGGCTCCGCCTCGACCGCCGGCACATCGTGGTGGACAGCGCGATGGCGACGAACCTGCCGAGGGTCTTCGCGGCCGGCGACATCACGGAGTACCCGGGCAAGGTACGCCTGATCGCCACCGGCTTCGGCGAGGCCGCCACGGCGGTCAACAACGCGGCGGTCGCCATCGATCCGAGCGCGCACCTGTTCCCCGGGCACTCGTCCGACGCGGGCTGACCGTCGGTATCGGACACTGACCGGTCCGTGTCCGGATCGAGACGGGTCGACCGGACCCTGAGGGGATGACGGGGACCGAGAGAGCACGCGATGGCGCGCCCACGACGCTGGCCTGGCTCTGCCACCCGACGACCCTGCTCGCGCTTGTCGTGCTGGTCGTCAACGACCGTGTGCTGAAGGCGGCCTTTCCGGGCCTGGTGACCGGCAAGTTGAGTGACGTTGCGGGCCTGGTGCTCGCACCGCCGTTGGTGGCGGTGCTGCTCACGCTGCTGGTGCCGCGGCTGCCGGCCCGCAGGGCCGCGCTGGTCGGTCTGGTCGCCGTGGGCGCCGGGTTCGCGGTGGTCAAAACCAGTGGGTACGCCGCCGAGCTGGCCTCGTCGGCATGGACGACACTGGCCGGGCCGTCACTGGTCCGGGCCGACCGGACGGACCTGTTCACGCTGCCGGCGCTCGGCCTGGCGTGGTGGAGTTGGACGCGGGCGCGAAGGCGACCGGTGCGGCACCGGACTGCTCGGCTGGTCCGGCTGCTGGTCGTGCTGCCGCCGGCCGTTCTGGCGGTGGCCGCGACCAGCGCGGTCAACTACCCGTACGCGCTCGGCACCACGACGCTCGACGGCCGCCCGGCGATCTCGATCGGCGGCGGCTTCGAGGGAAGCTGGCCCGATGGCCCGGCCGACGGCAGTTGGTCGATCAGCGACGACGGGGCGACCACCTGGCGGATCACCACCGACGACGAGTGGCGAGTACTGCGGGCTGCCCAGGGCTCCCCGCGCCAGCAGGCGTGCGCGCCGGACGAGCCCCGACGCTGCTACCGGGTGGTCCCCGGGCACCTGCGGGTGGAGCAGAGCGACGACGCCGGGGTCACCTGGCAGATCGCGTGGGAGGTGTCGGATCCGCAGCGCGACGAGTTGGCCCAACGGTACGAGAAACCCGGTGACGTCCGTCGCCACTTCTCATCCCGCGAACTCGTCGTCTACCCGCACGGCGGGGGCGGCCACGAGGTACTGGTCGCCAACGGCCGGGACGGATTCCTGCGTCGTCTGTCGGACGGCGGGTGGCGACGCGAAGGGTTTCTCGGTAGCCAGTCCCACTTGGCCGTCACGCCCGAACTACCCGCGGTGTACGACGGCGGACGGGTGCAACGCGAGGTCGACGTGTGGCTTGCCATCGCGCTCGTGTTGCTCCTCGGCTGCGCGGTCACCGTGCTCGCCGGACATCTGGCGATCCGACGCGGCGGCGGCAGCCGCTGGTGGGGAACCGCCGGGGCTGCCGCGATTCTGCTCGGCGGACTCCTGCTGCGGGCCAACTGGTTCTGGGTCGACGAGGCGAGCATCGTGTTCACCGCGTTGTTCGTCATCATCCCGCTGGGCGCGCTGGCGGTAGCGGTGCTGCTCCTCGTTCCGTGGCTCGGCACCGCTCCGGGGCACTGGGTCGGGTGGACCGCGGGAACTCTCCTGCTCACCGTGCTCCTGGCCGGACTGCCACTGGCCGGCTGGGTGAACGGCACTCCCGAGCAGACGCCGGTGGCGGTCGCGCTGGCCCTGCTGGCCACCGTGCCGGGATTGCTGCTGGCCGTCCGGCTGGCCCGCCTCGCCGACCCGGCCCGCGCGGAGAACCGGCGCGATACGCCGCCCTACCCGCCGTACCCACCAGTGCCGCTGCGCTGATTCGTGCTTGCGACCCCCATCTGCGCCGATCTTGCACTTTCTGTCGACGAAGTGTGTACATCTGCGGCTTATGTCGCGACAGTAACCGCAAGATCGGCGCGGGTGGGTGTGCTGCCGGCGCTGGTCAGGATTTCTGGGCGGTGGGTGGTGCCAGGGCGGCTAGCAGCACGGCCACCATGGTCAGGGCCGCACCGAGCAGGGTGTTCACGCCGGGGTGGGAGGCGGCGGTGGGCAGCACCAGGTCCAGCAGCACGGCCCCGACGATCTGGCCGGCGATGGTGGCCAGACCGAGCAGCAGCACACCGGTGAAGCGCACGATGGCGGCGGCGATCGCGATGAACACGATGCCGATCGGACCGCCCAGGTAGAGCCAGGGCTCGCTCGGCGCGTGGCCGGTCGGCCAGCCGCGTGCGGCGATGTCGATCGCGAACGCGACCAGCAGGGTGGTCGTGCCCACGGCGAAGTTGACCAGCGTGGCGGTCAACGCGCTGTCGGCTGCCCCCCGGACCTGCCCGTTGACCGCCTGCTGCCAGGCGATGCCCACTCCGGCCAGCAGCGGCAGCAGCGCCAGCGCCAGCGCGCCCGGGTCGCCGAGCCGGTCACCGACCGCCAGGACGACCGCGAGCACGGTGAGCACCGCGCCGGCCAGGCGTTGTCGGGTGACCGGCTGCCGACCGGTCGGGCCGATGCCGGCGCGGTCGACGGCGAGGCTGCTGCCGGACTGGCCGGCGACCACCGCCACGGTGAAGACCGCCACCCCCAGCGACCCGATGGTGAGCCCCTGCGTGGCCACCAGGAACGCGCCGCACATCCCGCCGAGGCACTGCCACGGGCGTAGCGTGCCGGTCTTGAGGGCCCGGCGGACGGCGAGCAGCCCGCGCCGGCCGGCGGGGGTGGCCGGTACCAGCACCAGCAGCACAACCAGGCCCAGCCCGAACGAGACCACCGCGGCGGCGAACCCGTCGGCCAAGCGTACGCCCAACTCGCCGTTGATCCGAGACTGCGCCGCCACCGCGACCCCGGAGACCGACGCCAGCGCGACGCCGATGATCCGGCGGGTGGCTGGCAGGACCGGCGGGGCCGCGGTGCCGGTGCCGCTCACTCCTGCTCGGCGAGCGGGCGACCGTCGAAGTCGACCGCGGAGTAGAGCGCGAGCTTCTCCAGCCGGTGGTACGAGTCGATGACCCGGATGGTGCCGCTCTTCGAGCGCATGACGATCGACTGGGTGTACGCGCCGCCGGCCCGGTAGCGCACCCCGCGCAGCAGATCACCCGAGGTGACCCCGGTCGCCACGAAGAAGCAGTTGTCCCCGGTGACCAGGTCGTCGGTGCCGAGCACCCGGTCCAGGTCGTGCCCGGCGGCGAGGGCCTTCTCCCGTTCCTCGGCGTCGCGCGGCCAGAGCTTGGCCTGCATCGCGCCGCCCATGCACTTGAGTGCGCAGGCCGAGATGATGCCCTCCGGGGTGCCGCCGATGCCCATGAGCACGTCGACGTCCGATTCGCCCCGGGCCGCCAGGATGGAACCGGCGATGTCGCCGTCGGAGATGAACCTGATGCCCGCCCCGGCCCGCCGGATCTGGGTCACCAGGTCGTCGTGGCGGCTGCGGTCCAGTACGCAGACCGTCACCTCGGAGACGTCGGTGCCCTTGACCTTGGCGATCCGGCGGAGGTTCTCGGCCACCCCGGCGTTGATGTCGATCACGTCGGCGTACGCGGGGCCGACCGCGAGCTTCTCCATGTAGAAGACCGCGCTGGGGTCGAACATCGCGCCCCGCTCCGAGACGGCGAGCACCGCGAGGGCGTTCGGCATGCCCTTGCTCATCAGGGTGGTGCCGTCCACCGGGTCGACCGCGACGTCCACCTCCGGGCCGGTGCCGTCGCCGACGTGTTCGCCGTTGAAGAGCATCGGGGCGTTGTCCTTCTCGCCCTCGCCGATCACCACGATGCCCCGCATCTGGATCGAGTTGATCAGTTTGCGCATGGCGTCGACGGCGGCGCCGTCGCCGCCCTCCTTGTCGCCCCGGCCCACCCAGCGGCCGGCGGCCATCGCCGCGGCCTCGGTGACCCGAACCAGGTCGAGGGCCAGGTTACGGTCGAGATCCTGTGGGATCCGCGTCCTGGTGTTCGTCATGACGGCTGCTCCTCCTCGCGACGGTGCGGGGACGGCCGGCGGCGGGGCGCACCCGCTGCCGGCTTTGTCGCTGATCCTCACACGATGGCCGACCGAGCGCCGGTGCGGGGCGGTGATGGGCCGGATACCGCCGGTCGGGCGGCTGCGAAGATGGCAGGGTGGAACCCGCACAGCCTGCTGAACGCGTACCCGCCGATCGCACGCCGCCCGACGGCCAGCCACCGGCCGACCTCCCGGACGCCCCCGGCGCCGGGCCCGCCGCGACGAGCCCGGCGGAGTCGACGGCGTCGACCACCGACGAGCCGGCCCTCGTCGCCGGTGCGGCGACCCCGGAGGTCGAACCGGCCCGCGTCGAGCCGGCGCGGCCGTCGCCGCCCCCGGCGGCGACGACGGCCAAGGCCGAGAGATCGCCCAAGGACATGGCGATCTCGCTGCTGGTGCTGCTCATCCCGATCGCGCTGCTGCTCGCCTTCTACCGGGGCTTCCTCGGCGGGGACCAGGCCACCACCGTCGATCCGGCCCCGGCGATCGAGCAGGCGCGGTCCGCGAACGCCTTCGCCGTGAGCGAGCCGCAGGGCCTGGGCTCCGGCTGGCGTACGGTCAGCGCCCGCTACCAGACCGTCGAGGGCGGCGGGACCCTGCGGATCGGCTACCTCACGCCGGAGGGCAGGGGTGTGCAACTCGTGCAGAGCAACGTGCCGGCCGAGCGGCTGCTCCCGGCCGAGCTGACCGACCAGGGTCAGCCCCAGGGTCCGACGGAATTGGATGGCCGCAGCTGGCAGCGGTACACGGCCCGGGGGAACCAGCAGGCGCTGGCCCTGTTGGAGCCGACCCGGACGGTGCTCGTGATCGGTGACGCGCGGGACAACGAGCTGCGGGAGCTGGCCGGCGCGCTGCGCTGAGACGTCCACAGTCGATGAGCCCTCCACGCCGCAGGGCACATCCGTTAGGCTCCCTCGGCTCGGTCCGGCCGCACGCTGCGGCCGGGCCATGTCCATCTCTGTGAAGTGAGAACTCAGTGAACATTCGACGGTGGAGCTTCGGCTTCCTCGCCGCCACCCTGCTCGTCCCCGGCCTGGCCGCGTGCAAGTCCGACGCTGCCGAGCCGACTGCCGCCCCCAGCGCGTCCGCTCCGGCCGTACCGGCCGACCCGAAGGAGGCGCTGCTCGCCTCCACGAAGGAGATGGCCAAGGGCGACTTCACGTTCACCATCGCGGGCGCCGACCTGACCGGCGGTGGCCTGGTGCACAAGCCCAGCAACAGCGCGCAGTTGACCATGAAGATGGGCGACGCCTCGCAGGACGTGTCGATGGAGATGGACCTCATCTACATCGACTCGGAGAGCTGGGTGCGGATGGAGATCGGCGGCGCCATGGCGGCCATGGTCCCCGAGCTGGCCAAGAACAAGGGCAAGTACCAGCACCTCGACAAGACCAAGGCCAAGGACATCAAGGACCTCCAGCTCGACCCGGAGTCGCTCGACCCGGTCGACAGCGAGGCCCTGGTCAAGGGTGTGACCGAGGTGCAGAAGACCGGCGAGGGCACGTACGCCGGCAAGATCGACATCAGCGCCGCCTCGGCCGAGTCGGTCGCCCTCGACGAGGACGTGGTCAAGGCGCTCGGCGCGCAGGCCAAGGCGCTGCCGTTCACCGCCAGGCTGGACCCGCAGGGCCGCCTCACCGAGCTGGTCATCTCGGTGCCGGCCGCCGGCGAGACCGCCGCGCACGACATCAAGATCGGGTACGCGGGCTACGGCGCCGGCACCGGCGCGCAGAAGCCGCCGGCGGACAAGGTGGTCGAGGCCTCGGCCGAGACGTACGAGATGTTCAAGTAGGCCGCCCGAGCGGGCCGGGGTGACCAGGGGTCACCCCGGCCCGCTCTGTTCGGCATCCCGGGGTGGGCGAACAACCGGACAACAAGGGTGATTGTCCGACGCGTCGACAGGGAACAAGAGGGGAGCGATCCGGGCGTGCCGCTCGGCCCGGATCGTGCGACGTGGCCGAAGGGCTGCCGCGTCGCCCGGTTTCCGGCGCCGACCAGGTCGTCGGGTGACCCCCTTGGGAGACACGTATGACTGTTCGACGACTGGGTGCCGGCCTGGTAGCCGCCGCCCTGTTCACGCCCGCCCTGGCCGCCTGCGCCGGTGGCACCACCGGTACCGCCGGCTCGACCGCGTCCCCGACGGTGAGCGCGTCCGGTGCACCGAGCCAGTCCGGCGGCGCGCCGGTCTCCGGCGACGCCAAGCAGGCCCTGCTCGACTCCACCAAGGCGATCAGCGACGGCAACTTCCGGTTCACCCTCTCCGGCGCCGGCTCCACCGCCGAAGGGCAGGTGCACCAGCCGAGTCAGAGCGCCGCGCTGAAGTTCGCCATCGGCGGTCCCTCCTCCGACCTGGCCATGAAGCTCGACGTGATCCACGCCAAGCCGGACAGCTGGGTGAAGCTGGAACTGAGCGGGCCCACCGCCAACAGCCTGCCCGCCATCAAGCAGCTCAACCTCGGCAAGTACCAGCACCTCGACCAGGCCCGCATCAAGGGCAACAAGAACCTCGGCTTCGACTTCGACAAGGTCGACCCGGCCGGCAGCGCCGTGCTGACCCAGGGCATCACCGAGGTCCGCAGCACCGGCACCGGCACGTACGCCGGCACCATCGACGTGACCAAGGCCGCCGAGGCGGGCTCGCTGAACGCCGCCACCATCGCCGCGCTGGGCACCCAGGCGAAGACGGTTCCGTTCACCGCGAAGGTCGACCCGCAGGGCCGGCTGAGCGAACTGGTGCTGCAACTCCCGGCCTCCGGGCAGACCACGGCCCAGGAAATCAAGATGACGTACTCCGACTACGGCTCCGCCAGCCCGGCCCAGAAGCCGCCGGCGGACCAGGTCGTCGAGGCCCCCGCCGAGCTGTACAGCCTGTTCAACTGACCGTCGTACGGGTGGGGTGGCTCCGGGCCATCCCACCCGACGATCAGGCGGACGGCTCCTCGCGGGCGGCGTCGATCCGCGCCCGCGCCCCGTCCAGCCAGCGCTGGCAGATCACCGCCAACGCCTCGCCGCGCTCCCACAGCGCCAGCGACTCCTCCAGGGACGTGCCGCCGGCCTCCAGCCGCTCGACCACCGAAGCCAGTTCGGCGCGGGCCTGCTCGTAGCTGAGCCGCTCGTCCGGCCCGGCCTTCGTGTCGTTAGTCATCGCGTCCATCTCAGCACACCCCGGTCGGCGTCACCGCGTCGCCACGTCCCCGTCGACCGTCGCGGCCAGCTCGCCCTCGGCGAGGCGTACCCGTAACGGGTCGCCCTTGCCGACCTCGGTCGCCGCCCGGACGACGTGCCCGTCCGCGCGCTGCACGATCGCGTACCCCCGGTCGAGGGTCGCGGCGGGGGAGAGGGCACGCAGCCGGGCGAGGGTGTGCCGCAGGTCGTCGTCGGCGGCCGCGAGTCGGTGGTCCAGGCAGCGCCCGGCGCGTTGCCGTAGCGCGGCCAGATCGTTGGCGCGGTGCTCCACCATCACCTGCGGTCGGGCCAGCACGGGTCGGGACCGCAGGCTGTCGAGGCGGTGCGACTCCCGGTCGACCAGGTTGCGCACCGCCCGCTGGAGCCGGTGCCGGGCCTGCCCGATGAGGCGTACCTCCTCGGTGAGGTCGGGAACCACCCGCTTGGCGGCGTCCGTCGGGGTGGAGGCCCGCAGGTCGGCGACGTAGTCGATCAGCGGCGCGTCGGTCTCGTGGCCGATCGCGCTGACCACCGGGGTACGGCAACCGAAGACGGCCCGGCACAGCGCCTCGTCGGAGAAGGGCAGCAGGTCCTCGATGCCGCCGCCACCCCGGGCGATGATGATCACGTCGATGCTCGGGTCCGCGTCCAGGACCTTGAGCGCGTCCACGATCTGCGGCACGGCGGACGGGCCCTGCACGGCCACGTTGACGGTCCGGAACTCCACGGCCGGCCAGCGCCGCCGCGCGTTGGTCAGCACGTCCCGCTCGGCGGCGGACGCACGGCCGGTGATGAGACCGATCCGGCCGGGAAGGAACGGCAACCGGCGCTTGCGAGCCCGGTCGAACAGGCCCTCGGCGGCCAGCAGCTTCTTGAGCTTCTCCAACCGGGCCAGCAGCTCACCGAGGCCCACCTGCCGGATCTCGTCGGCCCGCAAGCTCAAGGTGCCCCGGGCGGCGTAGAACTCCGGCTTGGCGTGCAGCACCACCCGGGCGCCCTCGCGCAACTCCGGCGCACCGGCGTCGAGTACGTCCCGGTTCGTGGTGACGGTCAGGCTCAGATCGGCGGACGGGTCACGCAGGGTCAGGAAGACCGTGGTGGCCCCGGGACGGCGGCTGATCTGCGCCACCTGCCCGTCCACCCACACCCAGCCCAGCTTGGCGATCCACGCCCCGACCTTCTGCGAGACGACCCGAACAGGCCAAGGCTCCTCAGCACTGCTCCGCGCAGCACTGTCCCCACCACCCGCACCACTCACGCACCCACCCTACGGCCACCCCGCCGGCCCTCGTTGATCATGAAGTTATTGCGCTCGGTGGCGGCGTGTCGTGGCAACAACTTCATGATCAACGAGCTGGGCGGGGGCCCGGGTGGGGTTCGGGTCGGGAGGTGGGGGAGGAGGGAGCACGTAGGATGGGGGGGTGACTGATCTCCGGAGCGGCAAGCGCGTGCTTTTGGCCAAGCCTCGCGGCTACTGCGCGGGTGTGGACCGTGCGGTGCAGACCGTCGAGGAGGCGCTGAAGCTGTACGGCGCCCCGATCTACGTCCGCAAGCAGATCGTGCACAACAAGCACGTCGTGCAGACCCTGGAGGCCCAGGGCGCGATCTTCGTGGAGGAGAACGAGGAGGTGCCGGAGGGCTCGACCGTCATCTTCTCCGCGCACGGCGTGGCGCCCGAGGTCTACGAGCAGGCGCGCGAGCGTTCGCTGAAGGCCATCGACGCAACCTGCCCGCTGGTCACCAAGGTGCACCAGGAGGCGAAGCGGTTCGCCGCCGAGGACTACGACATCCTGCTGATCGGCCACGAGGGGCACGAGGAGGTCATCGGCACCGCCGGTGAGGCGCCCGCGCACATCCAGCTCGTGGACGGCCCGGACGGTGTCGACAAGGTCACCGTGCGCGACCCGGAGAAGGTGGTCTGGCTCTCCCAGACCACGCTCTCGGTGGACGAGACCCTGGAGACGGTCGCCCGGCTCAAGCAGCGGCTGCCGC
Organism: Micromonospora sp. bgisy143; assembly: GCF_057708145.1. Taxonomy (NCBI): domain Bacteria; kingdom Bacillati; phylum Actinomycetota; class Actinomycetes; order Micromonosporales; family Micromonosporaceae; genus Micromonospora; species Micromonospora sp. bgisy143. The sequence continues at coordinate 583,814 of NZ_JBYIRN010000002.1, read as the reverse complement.
TGCTCCAGTCCCCGCCCAGCGACGACATCTGCTACGCCACCTCCAACCGGCAGCATGTGGTCAAGGAGATCGCCCCCGAGTGCGACGTGGTGATCGTCGTCGGCTCGACGAACTCCTCGAACTCGGTCCGGCTGGTCGAGGTCGCCCTGGACGCCGGCGCCCGCGCCGGTCACCTGATCGACTTCGCCCACGAGATCGACGACGCCTGGTTGGTCGACGCGCGTACGGTCGGCGTCTCCTCCGGCGCGAGCGTCCCGGAGGACCTGGTCCGCGATGTGCTGGCGCACCTGGCCGAGCGCGGCTTCGCCGACGTCGAGGAGATCACCACCGCCAACGAGCGGCTCACCTTCTCGCTTCCGCAGGAGCTGAAGCGGGACATGAAGGCCGCCGCGGCCCGCGGCTGACACCCGGTGGGAACGCCGCGCCCGTCCCGTGCGTCGAAGGCGACATGAGGACTCTTCGGCTCGTCGTTCCCGCCCTGGTCGTCTGCGCGGCGCTGGCCGCCTGCGGTGGAACCGGCGGTCCCGCCACCCCCGGCGGACCGTCGGCGACGACCGGGCAGCCCGCCCCCGCGTCGCCCACCACTCCCGAGTCGCCCACCACTCCCGAGTCGCCGACCACTCCCGCTCCGCCGCTCAAGTCGCCGGGCGGGCCGACCGTCCCGCCGCCGGTCGGCGGGGCCGAACTCACCGGCACGATCACCGCCGGGGTTGAGCCGAACTGTGTGCTTCTCGACGGGTACCTGCTGGTGGGCGGCCCCCGGGACGTGCTGACCCCCGGCGCCACCGTGACCGTCACCGGCCGGGTGGAGAAGGGCACGATGACCACCTGCCAGCAGGGCACGCCGTTCGTCGTCGAGAGCGCCAACCGCCGTTAGGCCGGGTGCCCGCGGTCGGCGTCGTCCAGCAGCTCCGGCGCCTGCGGCTGCCGGGGGGTCAGCTCGACCTGGGCGGGGGCCGCCAGCTCCTCGTCCGAGACGCCCAGCTCGGCGAGCTTGCGGGCGCTGACCAGCACCCGCGCCTCCAGTGAGCCGACCGCCCGGTTGTAGGCGGTCACCGCCCCGGTCAGCGACGACCCGAGTTTGCCCACGTGGTCGCCGAGGGTGGCGAGCCGGCCGTACAACTCCCGGGCCAGGGTGTGCACGGCGAGGGCGTTGCGGGCCAGCGCCTCCTGCCGCCACGAGTAGGCCACCGTGCGCAGCAGCGCGACCAGGGTGGCCGGCGTGGCCAGCACGACGTTGCGGGCGAACGCGTGCTCCAGCAGCGTCGGGTCGCGTTGGAGCGCGACGTCGAGGAACGGGTCCGCCGGGACGAACAGCACCACGAACTCGGGCGAGCTGTCGAACGCCGCCCAGTACGACTTGGCGGCCAGCGCGTCGACGTGCCCGCGCAGGTGCCGGGCGTGCGCGTCCAGGTAGGTGTCCCGACCTCGCTCGTCGCGGGCCTCCATGGCCGTCAGGTACGCGTCGAAGGGCGCCTTCGCGTCCACCACCACCGACCGACCGCCGTGCAGGCGTACCACCAGATCCGGGCGGACGACCTGATCGTCGGTGGCGGCGGTCACCTGCTCGGAGAAGTCGCAGTGCTCCAGCATCCCGGCCGCCTCGACGATCCGGCGTAGCTGGTGCTCGCCCCAACGGCCCCGCACCTGCGGCGCGCGCAGCGCGGCCACCAGCTGCTTCGTCTCGGTGCGCAGCTCCCCGGAGACCACGTTCATCGAGCGGACCTGCTCGCGCAGCTCGGCGTACGCGTCGACGCGGTCGTGTTCCAGCTCGGCCACCCGCTGCTCGTACCGGCGCAGGCTGTCGTGCAGCGGCGCCACGGCCCGGGCCACCGCCTCCTGCGACTGCGCGGTGGCCTCGTAGCTCAACGCCCGCATGGACTGCTCCAGCCGGCCCTCGCCCTCGCGGGTGGCGGTCAGGGTGGCATCCAGTCGGGCGATGTCGGCCGCCGACCGGGACCGGGCCGCGAACCAACCGACCGCCCCGCCGGCACCGAGGCACACGACCACCACCAGCAACGTCGAGACGTCCATCACCGGAGCTTGCCAGACGGGTACGACGTGACACCCGGGGGTACGTTCGTTGACATGGAAGCTCTGCTGTGCCTCGCGGTCGTCCTCGCCGGCGTGGTGGGTGCCGGCCTGCTCGCCTACTCCCGGGTCAACGCCCAGCGGCGTGCCGCGCTCGGCGACGCCCGGGCGGACGCGCAACGCTGGTACGAGCGCCTCGGCGGCCAGTTGATGACGCTGCACGGCGACGAGCCCGCCGTCCGGCAGGCGTTGGCCGACGCCGGGGAGCGTTACAACGCGGCCGGTTCCCAGTTGGAGCAGGCACGGACGCCGCGCCAGTTCGAGCTCGCCCGGGAGACCGCGCTGGAAGGGCTGGCGTACATCCGGGCGGCGCGGACGGCGCTGGGCATCGATCCCGGGCCGGAGGTGCCGGCGCTCGCCGCCGCGCGGGGCGTCGGGCAGCTCACCAAGGAGCGCGAGGTCGACGTGCAGGGCCAGACCTTCCGGGCCGGCCCGCAGCCCGGTCGGGACACGCCCTACTACTACCCCGGTGGGCGGTACCAGGGCCGGCCGGTGCCGGCCGGCTGGTACTCGACCCCCTGGTGGAAGACCGCGCTGGGCGCGGGCGCCGGCGTGCTCGGCGGCATGCTGATCGCCGACGCGCTGTTCTCGCCGGCCTTCGCCGACCCGGGGTACGGCTACGACCAGGGCTACCAGGAGGGCTTCGGCGACGGCGCCGACTACGCCGACGACCAGGGCGCGGACTACGGCGACCAGGGCGGCGACTTCGGTGGCGGGGACCAGGCGGGCGACTTCGGCGGTGGCGACTACGCCGGTGGTGACTTCGGCGGGGGAGGCTTCGGCGACTTCGGCGGCGGCGACTTCGGTGGCGGTGATTTCGGCGGTGGCGACTTCTGACCCCGCCCAGTCCGACGATCAAGGAGTTGTGGTGCCCGCTTCGCCGCTGTTGGCGGCTTTCGCGGGGCACCACAACTCCATGATCGACCGGGCCTGACCGGCCCGGCCTCGGGGTAGTGCTGGTCAGCCGGTGTTGCGCATGCCGGCGGCGATGCCGTTCACGGTGGTGAGCAACGCCCGCTCCAGGGCGGTGCCGTCGCTGGGCGCGCGTCGACCGCCCGGCGCGGTGGCGACCGCCCGGCCCGCCGCTCCCGACTCCCGGTACTGCCGCAGCAGCGCCACCTGGAGGTGGTGCAGCGGCTCCAGGTAGGTGTCGCGGACGGCCAGGGTGCGCTGGAGCACCGGCGAGTTCTCCAGCAGGGCCGGCGAGGCGGTCACCGCCAGCACCTCGCGCTTGGTCAGCTCGTACTCCCGCTCGATCTGCTCGAAGATCGGGTGCAGCTTCTTCGGCACCAGGGTCTCGACGTACCGGCGGGCGATGCTGAGGTCGGTCTTGGTCAGCATCATCTCGACGTTCGACAGGAACGTGCGGAAGAAGTGCCAGTTGCGGTGCATCTCGGCCAGCACGTCCGCCAACCCGGCCTCGCGGGCGGCGGCCAGGCCGGAGCCGACACCGAACCAGCCCGGCACGATCTGCCGGGTCTGCGTCCAGCCGAACACCCACGGGATGGCCCGCAGCCCGGACAGCCCGGCGCCGGTGTTCGGGCGCTTCGCCGGCCGGGACCCGATGTTCAGCGCGCCGAGCAGTTCCGTGGGGGTGGACGCCCAGAAGTACGCCGGCAGGTCCGGGTCCTCGACCAGTGACCGGTACGACCGGAACGCCGACTCGGAGACCACGTCCATCGTCGCGTCCCAGCGTTCCAGCATCTCGGCCGGCTGCCGGGGCGCGGTGTGCAGCAGCGTCGCCTGCAGCACCGCCGCGAGGGTCAGCTCCAGGTTCTCCCGGGCCAGCGAGGGCAGGGTGTACTTGTCGGAGATGACCTCGCCCTGCTCGGTCACCTTGATCGCGCCGTCCAGCGTGCCGTACGGCTGGGCCAGGATCGCCTCGTGCGTCGGGCCACCGCCGCGCCCGACCGTACCGCCCCGGCCGTGGAAGAGCCGCAGGTGTACGCCGTGCCGGGCGGCCACGTCGCGCAGCGCGCGCTGGGCCCGGTGGATCGACCACTGGCTGGTGGTGATCCCGGCCTCCTTGTTCGAGTCCGAGTAGCCGAGCATCACCTCCTGCACGTCGCCACGGGCCGCGACCAGCGTCCGGTACGCGGGCAGCGAAAGCAGCTCGTCCAGGATCTCGCCGCCGGCATTCAGCTCGGCCGGGGTCTCCAAGAGCGGCACGATGCCGATCCGGGCCCGTCCGGTGTGGACGTCGATCAGGCCGGCCTCGCGGGCCAACACTGCGGCGGCGAGGATGTCGTCCACGCCGAGGGTCATCGAGATGATGTACGACTCGATCACCTCGGCGCCGAACCGGTCCTGCGCCTCCCGGATCGTGCTGAACACGTCGAACGTCTTGCGGGCGCTCTCGGTCAGCGGCGTGTCGACAGTGGAGAGCGGTCGACGGCCGGTCAGCTCCTCGGCGAGCAGCTTGGTGCGCTCCAGCCGGCTCAGCGACGGGTAGTCGGACACCTCGCCGACCGCCGCGTAGAGCTGGGTGAGCACCTCGTGGTGCTTCTCAGCGTGCTCCCGGACGTCCATGGTCGCCAGGTGCAGGCCGAACGCGGACACCGTCCGGATGGTGGAGGCCAGCCGGCCGACGGCCGTGAGCTGCCCCGAGTTGCGGGCCAGCGAGGCGCGCAGCAGGTCCAGGTCGGCGATCAGCTCGGCGGAACCGCGGTAGTCCCGACCCGGCACGTGGGCGGTGCCCTGGCGGAGCCGCTGCCGGGTGTTGGCGAGCTTGGCCTTCACGCAGCGCGCCTTGAGGCGGTACGGCTCCTCGGCGTTGACCCGGCGGAACCGGGGTGCCACCTCGGGCAGCGCGTCGAGGTCTGCGGCGAGGCTGGCGGACAGGTCCAGCGACACCCCGCGCAGCCGGCGCGAGACGGAGACCTCGTTGATCAGGTGGTCCATCGCCTTCTCGGTGGCGGCGATGCCGTGCTCGTGCTGGATCCTCAGCACCTCGCGGGTGACCGCCGGGGTGACGAACGGGTTGCCGTCCCGGTCGCCGCCGATCCAGGTGCCGAAGCTCAGCGGACGGGCCGTCGGCGACGTCTCCACACCGAGGGTGCGCAGCGTGTCGGCCAGGTCGTCGAGCACCTGAGGGGCGGCCTCGGCGTACAGGTCGCGCAGGTAGTAGATGGCGTTGCGGGCCTCGTCGGTCGGGTCCGGCCGGTCCAACCGCAGCTCGTCGGTCTGCCACATCAGGTCCAGCAGTTCGGACAGGCGCCGATTGGCCGGACCCTCGTCGCTCGCGCCGTAGAGGATCGCGTTGGCGGTCTCGGTGTCCAACTCGTCGGCGATGGCCCGCAGCTTGGACAGGATCGAGCGGCGGGCCGCCTCGGTCGGGTGGGCGGTGAAGACCGGCCGGACCGCCAGGCGACGGGCGACGGCGGCGATCTCCTCGGCCGGTACCCCGCGCTCGGCGATCATCTTGGCCGCCTGGTCCAGCCAGCCGCCCTGCACGGCGCGGCGGCGGCGCAGGTCGCGGGCGCGGTGCACCTGCTCGGTGATGTTGGCCAGGTGGAAGTAGGTGGAGAAGGCGCGGGCCAGCTTGGTGCCGGTGGTCACATCGAGCCCGCCGAGCCGTTGGGCGGCGGCGGGGACGTCGGTGCGTACCTGGGCGCGGATCTCCTCGACGAGGTCGAGCAGCGGGCGGCCCTCCTGCCGGGCCAGGGTCTGGCCGAGGAGGGTGCCGAGCCGGCGGATGTCGGCGCGCAGCGCGGCGTCCGGGCCGTCGTGGTCGTGCTGGTCGGTCACGATGCGCTCCTTACGTGAGTACGAAGGACAGCGCTGTCCGACTCCCTGGATGGTATCCGCGCCGGGCCGTCCGGCAGGAGGGGCTCTCCGCATGCCGCGTCGTGAGACGGAACACCCCGGAGATCACCTCAGGGTCTTGCGCGGGTGGGTCCCCGTCCTCCCCGCAGCACGGTCGCGGCGAGCAGGGCGGCCAGGGCGAGCACCGCCCACAGGACCAGCCCGGTCAGCGGCCAGCCGATCGAGCGCCGGTCGAAGTACACCGCCGACTTGAGCAGGTCGGTGGCCAGCCCGGGGATGTTCCACCGGTGCATGCCGCGCAGCCAGGTGGGCAGGAACTCCGGGGCGTAGATGCCGCCGGAGCCCGGGTTGCCGAGCACCACCAGCAGCAGGATGACCAGCCCGGTGCCGAGCACGCCCAACCAGCCCTGCACGGCGGCGGCCACCATGGCGGCGGCGAAGGCGGCCAGCATGCCGGTGCCGGCGACGGCCGGCAGGTCGTGGTGCCAGACGTCCAGCACCGGGCCGACGATCACCGCGCCGGCGATGCCGAGCACCACGCTGTAGACGGCGAGCGCGCCGATCCGTACGCCCGCGCGGCGCAGGGTACTTGGCGTGGTGCCGACCGAGATGCCGAGCGCGGTCGAGGCCAGATACCCGCCGAGCACGCACCCGATCGCCAGGTAGAACGGGACCAGACCGCGCGGGTCGGTGTCGGCGACCGGCACCTCGTCGGCGACCCGCAGGGGCCGGCGCGACTGCTCGGCAGCGGCGGTGAGCACCTGGACGACCACCTCGGTGGCGGCCGGCGCGCCGGCGCTGGCGGTGGTCAGGACCAGCCCGCCGTCGGGGGTCGCGGCGAGCACCCCGTACACCTCTCGGCTGGTCAGGCCGTCGTCGGCGGCGCCCGGGTCGGCGTACTCGACGGTCTTGATCGTGTCGGTCCGGTCGCGGACGGCGGCCAGGACCGCGCGGGCGGCCTGGTCGCCGCTCGCCACGCCGACCGGCACGTCTCGGGGGTGGGGTTGGTGCAGGGCACCGACGTACGCGGCGATGAACGCGACGGCCAGCACGAGGGTGCCGAGCAGCAGTCCGGCGGTACGGAGGAACTGGTCGCGTATCCGTACCTCCGGCGACTCGTCCACCAGGTCAGCCTAGGGCGGTTTTCACCCTGTTTGGAGCACTTTTCCCCGCAGGTGGCCGGTCCCGACCAGGCCCGGCTCAGCCGAGCAATTTTCTTCAAGACCCGGTCGGGCCTGCGCCGCGAGGATGGTTCCTGTCGGTCCGCAGGTCGCCCCGGCGGGGTGGCCGGACCGGAGCACGCGGGCCTGTTCGGGGAGGCCCGACGCCCCGGTGCGGACCGCGCCGATGGAGGTGCCGCACGCCCCCACGTACGGCACCTCCACCGGCGTCCGGGATCAGGCGGCGACGCCCGGGTCCGCCTCGGCGGCGGTGAGCAGGCGACGCAGGCGTGCCGGCGGATGACCCACCTGCTCGCGGACCACCCGGGTCAGATGAGCCTGGTCGGCGAAGCCGTACTCGCTGGCGAGCGCGCCCAGCGGACGGCCGTCGGGCTCGGCGAGGGTGTCCAGTACGGCGCGCACCCGCAGGCGGTTGCGGTAGGCGGTCAGGCTGCTGCCGGTCACCCGCTGGAACACCCGGCTGAGGTGGTGCGGTGAGCTGCCCACCTCCCGGGCCACGTCGTTCAGGCCGAGCGTGAAATCGGAATGGGCCAGCACCTCGCGCGCCCGGTCGGCGAGCCGCCGGTGCGCGGCCAGGGTGGCCGGTCGTCGGCGTACGGCCCGCTCGACCTCCGCGTCCCCGTCGTCGCCGGCGATGGCGCTGTGGTGCAGCAGGCGGCCCAGGAACCGCTGGAGCCGTTCGGCCATCTCGAACCGGTCGAGCCCGCGCCGGAACTCGGCCACCAGCAGCCGGTGCGCCAGGTCCAGCGTGGCGTCCGAGGTGCCGGCCCAGCCGCCCCGGTCCAGCCAGCGCTGGGCGTCCGGCCGTTCCGCCAGCACCGCCGGGTCGATCTCCAGGCAGGTGTACGAGTCGCCGCAGCCGAACGGGTGCGCCACGGCCATCTCGTCCCCGGGCCGGGTGAGCAGCACGGAGGTGGCGTCGGAGAGCTCGACCCGGCCGTTGAGCCGACGCCGGTACGCCCCGGACCGACCCAGCATGATCTTGTGGCGGTCCTGGGCGACGGTCTCCGTCCATCCGTGGTGCTCGACGATGCAGCGCACCTGGTAGATCAGGATCCCGTCCGGGTGCCCGAGCACCCGCCAACGGGCCGGCGTGGTGTGCCGACGCGGATCACTGCCGATCCCCTCAGCGGGCATCGCTGCCCCTGACCCCCTCCACCACGGCGAAGGCGCGGACCGGGAAGGTGCCCATCCCGGCCACCATCGGTGGGGCGGCGGTGAACCGGAACCCGGTCGGCGGTAGCGCCGCCAGGCCGGTCAGGTGCTCCACGACCGGGATGCCGGCGGCGAGCAGGATGCTGTGCGCGGGGCGTACGCCGTTCGCCGCCGGACTCATGTCGTCAATGTTGATCGAGTCGATGCCGACCAGGGCCGCGCCCGCCTCGGCAAGGGCCCGGGCGCCGTCCTCGCTGAGGTACGGCGCCTCCGGCGCGCCGTACCGCTCGGTGCCGAAGTGCGCGTCCCAGCCGGTGTGCAGCAGCACCGCACGCCCGGCCACCTGGTACGGAGCCAGCATCAACCGGTCCACGGCCCGGGTGTCGGCCGGTACCCGGACCAGCACGGCGGGCAGGTCGGCGAGGCGGTCCAGCGGTATCCCGCTCAGATCCTCGCGGCCGGCCCAGCGGTGGGCGGGGGTGTCCACGTACGTGCCGGTGTTGGCGATCATGTCGATCCGAGCCACGTGGAACTCGGTGCCCGGCGCGTACCGCTCCCGGGACGCCGCGTACGTCAGCCAGTCGCTGATCCGTGGGCCCGGCCATCCGGGCAGGGTGGTCATTCCGTCGCGGATGACGTGGCTCAACTCGACCAGGCGGCGACCGCTGCCGGCGGTGCTGACCGCACGGCCGCCCTTGTGCGGCTCGCGGATCATCGTCTTCGCGCTGATCCGGACCTCGGCGACCATCAGCAGCCCGAGGTGCCGGACGAAGAGCGCGGCCAGGTCGTCGTCGGTGATCTCCTGACCCGGCACGTCCAGCCGGAATCCCTCGGTGCGCAGGCCGCCCCCGTTGGCGAAGCTCACATCCGCGTCGAACTGCACCCGCCACTGCTCGTCCATCCCCCCACCCGAACATGCCGACCGGCGCCGGTCAAGATCCGTGCGTCGATGGTGGCTGGGGCCGCGTGCGGCGGGTTTGCCTGCGCGGGGACGCCGGGCCGCAGGTACGTCCCGCCCTCAAGATCGCGCAAGAGCCAGTCGTTCCGCCCCCAAGATCGCGCAAGAACCAGGAAGTAGTGGTGACGACGCCCCGGTGAGGCCACTACATCCAGGATTGAGCACGATCATGGCCTGGGCCACCCGCGCTGACGCTCGTTCTCAAGATCCGCACAACATCAGGGACGTTGCTGCTTCCGGCGCGTCTGAGGCAGCAATATCGGTGATGTTGTGAGGATCTTGGCGCGGGGCGCGGGGCGCGGGGCGCGGGGCGCGGGGCGCGGGGCGCGGGGCGCGAGGGCGCGAGGGCGCGAGGGCGCGGGGCGCGAGGGCGCGGGGCGCGAGGCGCGGGGGCGCGAGGGCGCGAGGGCGCGAGGGCGCGGGGCGCGAGGGCGCGAGGGCGCGAGGGCGCGGGGCGCGAGGGCGCGAGGGCGCGAGGGCGCGGGGCGCGGGGCGCGGGGCGCGGGGCGCGAGGGCGCGAGGGCGCGAGGGCGCGAGGGCGCGAGGCGTCGTGTTCGGGGCGTGGCGGACCTGGGCGGAAGGGGGTGGGTGTCGGTGGACGGGGATAGGCTTGAGGGCGTGCACCCCCCGTCCGGCTGGACGCGGGGCTCCCGTCGTGTGCGTCGACTTCCCTGGAAGGACTCCCTTGCTCACCGGTCTGTTCTCCGCCGCCCTGGCCGACCCCGGGCTGGCCCGGGCGCGTGACCTGGCGCGCTCCGGTGCCGCCCAGGTCGACGGGCTCGACATCACCGCCCCCGCCGCGCTGCGCCCGTTCGCCGTCGCCGCCGTCGCCGCGGACACCGACGGTGCCGGGCGACCCGTGCTGGCCGTGACCGCCACCACCCGTGAGGCCGACGACCTGGTCGCCGCGCTGGGTGGGCTGCTGCCGCCGGAGCAGGTGGTGGTCTTCCCCTCCTGGGAGACGCTGCCGCACGAGCGACTCTCCCCCCGATCGGACACGGTGGGCCGACGGCTGGCCGTGCTGCGCCGCCTCGCGCACCCCGACTCGGCCGACGCGCACGGCCGGACCGGCCCTCTGCGGGTCGTGGTCGCCCCGGTCCGGTCGCTGCTGCAACCGCAGCTCAAGGGCCTCGGTGACCTGGAACCGGTGCAACTCGCCGCCGGCGAGGAGGCGGACCTGGAGGAGGTCGCCCGCCGGCTCACCGACATGGCGTACGCCCGGGTCGACCTGGTCACCAAGCGCGGCGAGTTCGCGGTGCGCGGCGGCATCCTGGACGTCTTCCCGCCCACCGACGAGCACCCGTCCCGGGTCGAGTTCTGGGGCGACGAGGTGGAGGAGATCCGTACCTTCGCCGTCGCCGACCAGCGCACCATCGAGCAGGTGCCGCTGCTGTGGGCGCCGCCCTGCCGGGAGTTGCTGCTGACCCCGGCGGTGCGCGAGCGGGCCGCCGCGCTCGCCGAGCAGCACCCCGAGCTGGCCGAGATCCTGGACAAGCTGGCCGAGGGCATCCCGGTGGAGGGGATGGAGTCCCTCGCTCCGGTGCTGGTCGGCCCCGACTCGCTGGAGTTGCTGCTGGACGCGATGCCGGCCGGCACCCACGTGTTGCTGTGTGACCCGGAGCGGATCCGTACCAGGGCGCACGATCTGGTGCGTACCTCGGAGGAGTTCCTGCAGGCCTCCTGGGCCGCCGCCGCGGTCGGCGGCCAGGCCCCGGTGGACGTCGGCGCCGCCGCCTTCCGCACCCTGGCCGAGGTACGCGCCACCGCCGGCACCCTCGGTCAGCCCTGGTGGACGCTGTCCCCGTTCGGGCTGGTCGAAGCGGACGCCGCCGAGACGCGGCAGCCCTGGGAGGACGCGCCCGAGGAGGCGAGCGTCACCCCGGACGACGCCATCGCGGTGACCCTCGCCGCCCAGCCCGCCCCGCTCTACCACGGCGAGACGGCCCGGGTGGTCGACGACCTCAAGCGCTGGGCCGGCGAGGGCTGGTCGATCGCGCTGGTCTTCGAGGGGCACGGCCCCGCCCAGCGTGCCGTGGAGGTGCTGCGCGACGCCGGCCTGGGCGCCCGGCTCACCGAGGACGTGCCCACCGCACCCGCACCCGGTGACCTGGTCGTCACCTGCGGCGCGCTGACCAGCGGATTCGTCGACGAGGCGTCCCGTTTCGTGCTGCTGACCGGTAACGACGTGACCGGCGGCCGGGGCACCTCGACGCGGGACATGCGCAAGATGCCGAGCCGCCGGCGCAACACCATCGACCCGCTGGAGCTCAAGGCCGGCGACTACGTGGTGCACGAGCAGCACGGCATCGGTCGGTACGTCGAGCTGGTGCAGCGCACCGTCAACGGCGCCAGCCGGGAATATCTCGTCATCGAGTACGCGGCCAGCAAGCGCGGCCAGCCCGGCGACCGGCTGTTCGTCCCCACCGACCAGCTCGACCAGCTCTCCCGCTACGTGGGGGGTGAGCAGCCGGCCCTGCACAAGATGGGTGGCTCGGACTGGCAGAAGTCCAAGGCCCGGGCCCGCAAGGCGGTCCGCGAGATCGCCGCGCAGCTCATCCAGCTCTACGCCGCGCGCAAGGCGTCCAAGGGCCACTCGTTCGGCCCGGACACCCCGTGGCAGCGGGAGCTGGAGGACGCCTTCCCTTGGCAGGAGACGCCCGACCAGCTCGCCGCGATCGACGAGGTCAAGCGGGACATGGAGCAGACCGTCCCGATGGACCGGCTGATCTGCGGCGACGTCGGCTACGGCAAGACCGAGATCGCGGTCCGGGCGGCGTTCAAGGCGGTGCAGGACGGCAAGCAGGTGGCGGTGCTGGTGCCGACCACCCTGCTGGTGCAGCAGCACTACAACACGTTCGCCGAGCGGATGAGTCAGTTCCCGGTGCAGATCCGGCAGCTCTCCCGGTTCCAGACTCCGAAGGAGACCGAGCGGACGTTGGAGATGGTCGCCGACGGCACCGTCGACATCGTCATCGGCACGCACCGGCTGTTGCAGACGGCCACCCGGTTCAAGCAGCTCGGGCTGGTGATCGTCGACGAGGAGCAGCGCTTCGGCGTCGAGCACAAGGAGCACCTGAAGACGCTGCGCGCCTCGGTGGACGTGCTGAGCATGTCGGCCACCCCGATCCCGCGCACCCTGGAGATGGCCATCACCGGCATCCGGGAGATGTCCACCATCGCCACCCCGCCGGAGGAGCGGCATCCGGTGCTCACCTTCGTGGGCGCGCAGGACGACCGGCAGGTGGCCGCGTCGATCCACCGTGAGCTGCTGCGCGACGGGCAGGTCTTCTACCTGCACAACCGGGTCGAGTCGATCGACCGGGCGGCCCGGCGGCTACGCGAGTTGGTGCCCGAGGCGCGGGTCGCCGTGGCGCACGGGCAGATGAGCGAGGAAGCGCTCGAGAAGGTGATGGTCGGCTTCTGGGAGAAGGAGTTCGACGTCCTGGTCTGCACCACCATCGTGGAGTCCGGCATCGACATCCCGAACGCCAACACCCTGATCGTCGAGCGGGCCGACCTGCTCGGCCTGGCCCAGCTGCACCAGATCCGGGGCCGGGTCGGCCGGGGCCGGGAGCGGGCGTACGCGTACTTCCTCTACCCGCCGGAGAAGCCGCTCACCGAGCACGCCCACGAGCGGCTGGCCACCATCGCCCAGCACACCGAGTTGGGCGCCGGCATGTACGTGGCCATGAAGGACCTGGAGATCCGGGGCGCGGGCAACCTGCTCGGCGGCGAACAGTCCGGCCACATCGAGGGCGTCGGCTTCGACCTGTACGTGCGGATGGTCGGCGAGGCGGTCTCCGCGTTCAAGGGCGAGCGTCAGGAGGAGGAGACCGACGTCAAGATCGACCTGCCGGTCGACGCGCACCTGCCGCACGACTACGTGGGCGTGGAGCGGCTGCGCCTGGAGATGTACCGCAAGCTCGCCGAGGCGCGCGACGAGGAGCGGCTGCGCGAGGTCGTCGCCGAGATGACCGACCGGTACGGCGAGCCGCCCGCCCCGGTGCAGAACCTGGTGGCGGTGGCGCGGTTCCGGCTGCTGGCCCGCCGGTACGGCCTGACCGACGTGTCCATGCAGGGCAAGCACGTACGGTTCGGACCGCTGCCGCTACCGGATTCGAAGCAGTTGCGGCTCAAGCGCTACCACCCGGACGCGGTCTACAAGCAGGCCACCGACCAGGTGAGCGTGCCCCGGCCGAGCACCCGTCGGATCGGTGGCGAACCGCTGCGCGACCAGGCGTTGCTCGAATGGTGTGCGCAACTGCTCTCCGACGTCCTGGGCACCCCCGCGCCGCTCGCCGCCGCAACCGCGTGATCGGTCGCGGGCGTCCACGGACGTCCGCGACCGGGTGGAGCCGGCGTGGTGCGGTGGGGGCCGTCACAGCGGCCGGGAGGGCATGAGAGAGTGACGGGCATGCGTGCTCGCCGTGTGATCGCCGCCGCCAGCGTCGCGGCTCTGGGTGTCCTCTCCCTCGCCGCGTGCCAGAGGTCCGCGCCGGACGTCGCCGCGTACGTCGGTGACAGGACGTACTCGCTCGACCGGGTCGACGGCATCTACGACGAGGTGCAGGCGGAGTACGGCGACGTCGTCCGGCAGGCGGCGAGCCAGACCGGCGCGACGCCCTCACCCGAGCAGTTGAAGTCGCCGGTGACGCGGCAGGATGTGGTGAACCTGCTGGTCAGCCTGGAGTTGGGCAAGCGGGTGGCCAAGGCCAAGAACATCCAGGTACCCGACGAGGTCAGCCCGCAGCAGTTGGAGCAGAGCCTGCGGGTCCCGGCCTCCACCGAGTACACCAAGCTCTGGGGTGAGTGGGTCGACCTGCTTCAGACCTTCAACCAGCAGCTTCCGCCGGCCGAGGTGAGCGACGAGTCGGTGATGGCCGTCTACCAGGCGCTGGCCAAGGTCGGGGCGATCCCGGGCGGGCTGCCGGTGAGCGAGGTCCGCCAGCGGTTCGGCGAGGGAGCCTTCGTCGGCAGCGCCACCGCCCTCAGCCTCGCGCTGGAGCAGGAGGCGGACCGAGCCGACGTCTCCATCAACCCGCGCTACCGCGAGGTGGGTGTGCCCTCGTTGGTGAGCAGCGGTCAGTCGATCATCTTCTACTCGCTGCCGTTCATCAACGAAGAGGGCCCGGTCACCGACATCTCCACTCCGGAGGCGTCGCCGTCGAGCCCCAACCCCGACGCCGAGGGCACGGCCAGCTGAGCATGACGGCACGGATCGTCCTGCTGGTCACCTCGCCCCGGCTGCCGGCCGGTCTGCTGACCTCGGCCGCCTGGGACGTCGTACGCCAGCATCCGGTGCTGGCCGGCGCGGAGAGCGAGTTGACCACGGCCGTGCGGCAGGCGGGCGCCGAGGTGACCGTCGTGGCCGGTTCGGCCACGCAGGCGCTGCTGGACACGGTCGCGGCGCACGGTACGGCGGTCTGGCTGGCCGGACCGGCCGGCGACGAGTCGCTGGCCCGGGAGCTGGGTCTGCGGTTGGCCCGGGAGCCGGGGCTGGCCGAGATGGAGCTGATGTACGGCTCGTGGGATCCGCCGGGGGCGCGGCTGCTCGACGCGGTGGCCGTGCTGGACCGGCTGGCCTCGCCGGGCGGTGACCCGTGGAAGCGGGCGCAGACGCACCGTAGCCTCGCGGGTTACCTGCTGGAGGAGAGCTACGAGGCGTACGACGCGATGAGCGCCGACGACACCGACGCGCTCCGCGAGGAGTTGGGCGACGTGCTGCTCCAGGTGGTGTTGCACGCGCGGCTCGCCGAGGAGTTGCCCGAGGGCGAACGGTGGAGCATCGACGACGTGGCCGGTGGCCTGGTCGACAAGATGATCCGGCGTAACCCGCACGTCTTCGCCGACGCGGAGGCGGGCACGCTGGAGGAGATCACCGCCAACTGGGAGCGGATCAAGCGGGCCGAGAAGGCACGCGATTCGGTGCTGGACGGCGTGGCGCTCAGCCAACCCGCCCTGTCGCTGGCCGCGCAGATCCTCGACCGGTCCGCCCGCGCCAACCTGACCGTCCCCCTCCCACCCCCCGACACCCGGGCGGACGAGGAGGCGGCCCTGGGCGCCACCCTCCTGACCCTGGTAGCCGAAGCCCGCAGGACCGGCCTGAACCCCGAAGCAGCCCTGCGCCGCGCAACCCTGGCCCACGCCGACGCCATCCGCGCCGCTGAACGCCCGCCCGCACCCTCCTGACCCCGGTGATCATGGAGTTATTGCCGCGACACGCCGCTGCGGCGGGTAATAACTTCATGATCAACCAGCCAGGCCGGGGTGGTCGGTAGGGTTGGCGGGTGGAGGCGTTTGGGATTCTTGCTGAGCGGGTTGTCGAGGCACTGCTGGAAGCGCGGCCGGGAGTTGCTACCGCTGCGGGGGATCACCGGTTCGACGATCGGCTTCCCGACCTGTCCGCCGACGCGTTGGCCGCCGACCGGGCGATGCTCACCGACGCGGCGAACGCGCTGTCCGAACTGGACCCCGACGCGCTGGACGTCGACGAGCAGGTCGACCACGCGCTGCTCACCAGCTTCGTCGACCGGGAACTGTTCGAGCTGACCGAGATCCGGTCGCACGAGTGGGATCCGCTGTCCCACAATCCCGGCCCGCTGCTGCACCCCCTGCTGGCCCGCCCGTACGCCCCGGCCGAGGTGCGCCTGACGCAGCTCGCCGGCCGGCTCGCCGCCGTACCGGACGCCCTCGCCACCGCCCGCGCGACGCTGCGGGACATGCCCCGGATCCACGCCGAGACGGCGGTCGGGCAGTTCACCGGCACGGCCGCGCTGATCCGGGACGAGCTACCCGGGCTGATCGCGCAGGCGCCGGGCGGCTTCGCGAAGGTCGAGCCGGCGGCGACCGCGGCGATCGCCGCGCTTGACGAGTTCGTCGCCTGGCTGCGGGTCCGGTTGGCCGCCGACGCCGGTCCCGGCCGTGACCCGCGCCTGGGCCGCCGCCGCTGGGAGGCGCGGCTCTGGCACACCCTCGACACCGAGCTGGGGGCCGCCGAGATCCAGCGCCGGGCCTGGGCCAACCTGGACCGGGTCACCGAGGAGATCCGCGCGGCGGCCGTCGAGCTGGTCGGTGGTCCGGCCGACGACGAGACGGTACGCCGGGCGCTGGACGTGCTGGCCGCCGAGCATCCGGACGACTCGACGATCGTCGAGCTGGCCGGGGTGACCCTTGACGAGGCGACGGACTTTGTCCGACTGCACGACCTGGTCACCCTGGTCGACGACCGGTGCGTGATCCAGGAGATGCCGGAGTTCGCGCGGGGTGTCGCGGTCGCGTACTGCGACTCACCCGGCCCGCTGGAGACCGCCGAGGTGCCGACGTTCTACTGCATCGCGCCCACCCCGGCGGACTGGTCGGCGCAGCGCGTCGACTCGTTCTACCGCGAGTACAACGACCACATGGTCCGCAACCTGACCGTGCACGAGGCGATGCCCGGCCACTTCCTCCAACTCGCCCACGCCCGGCGGCACGCCGGCGGCACGCGGGTGCGGGCGCTGGCCCGCTCCGGCCCGTTCGTCGAGGGCTGGGCCGTGTACGCCGAGGAGCTGATGGCCGGGCTCGGCTTCGGCGGTCTGCCGGTGCGGTTGCAGCAGCTCAAGATGCAGCTCCGCATGACCATCAACGCGCTGCTCGACCAGTTGGTGCACGCCGAGGAGTTGCCCGAGGCCGAGGCCATGGCGTTGATGACCGGCCGCGGCTTCCAGGAGGAGGGCGAGGCGGCCGGCAAGTGGCGTCGGTCCCTGCTCACCTCGACGCAGCTCAGCACGTACTTCGTCGGGTACAGCGAGGTGGCCGAGATCGCCGCCGCCCGCCCGGACGGCGTGTCGGCGCGCGACTGGCACGACGCGATGCTCGCCCACGACTGCCCGCCCCCGCGCCACCTGCGCACCCTGCTCGGCGTCTGACGAGGTCAGGAGCCCCCGGGCCGGTTGTCCACCACGCCCGCACCGGCGGGCGGGTCGAACGCGTTCTTCTCGACCGTCTCGGAGTAGTCGCGCAACGCCAGCTCCATCGGTTTGCCGTCGACCGAGCCGAGGAAGCTGCCGAGGACACCCTCGGTGGTCACGCAGGCGCTGAAGTCACCGTCCGAGCGCTCTACCTCGACGCAGGCGGCGTGGCGCCCGGCGACGGTGGTGTCGCTCTGCTTGATCACCGCCTGCGGGTCGAGGGCGGCGGCGGTCAGCAGGCCGACCACCACGGGCGGGGTGACGAGACCCTGCCGGTTCGCCTCGGTGAAGAGGGCCACCGTGGGCTTGCTGCCGGGTGTGGGCGGCGGGACGACGGTGCACGCCATCCGGCCGCCGGCGGCGGTGCACCGGGTGACGGCGTCGGGGGTGACGGTGAGCCGCCCACCCGGGTAGGTGTAGGCGGAGCGGGCCGGGTCCTGCGCCTGCACGATCGCGGCGGTCTGACCGCCGGGCAGTTGGTAGTCGGCCGTGTAGGTCAACTCCAGCGCCCGGTCGAGGCGGGCGGCGAGGTCGTTGACGAGATCAGAGCGACCCATGGCGCTGCCGGCGTCCTCGAATGTCTGACAGCCGGTGACCGTGAGCGACGCGATGACCGACACGGCGAGCATGCGGAGGGTGGTCGTGGCGGCGGGCATGGCGACCAGCCTGGTGGATCTAGTCCGCGCAGCGCAAACCCGTTGCCGGTTGACGCCCGGAAATCCGGGAATGTCCGTCACCGCGGGGCGACTCGGGTGCGCGGGCGACGCCGTGTCCGATCTCGCCGCCCGATACGCTGCGTTCAACACCTGCCTCAGCCGCACCGTCGCGGCCCACCCACGGACCGGATTCACAACAACGAGGAGCGACTCAGTGGCAACCATCGAGGGAATCGTCGCCCGGGAGATTCTCGACTCGCGGGGCAACCCGACGGTCGAGGTCGAGATCGGCCTGGACGACGGCACGGTGGCCCGCGCCGCGGTGCCCTCCGGCGCCTCCACCGGCGCGTTCGAGGCGATCGAGCTGCGCGACGGTGACGCCGACCGCTACCAGGGCAAGGGCGTGGAGAAGGCGGTCTCCAACGTCGAAGACAAGATCGTCGACCAGCTCATCGGCTACGAGGCCAGCGAGCAGCGGCTCATCGACCAGAAGATGCTCGACATCGACGGCACCGACAGCAAGTCGGAGCTGGGCGCGAACGCCATCCTCGGGGTCTCCCTGGCGGTGGCGAAGGCCGCCGCCAGCAGCGCCGAACTGAGCCTCTTCCGCTACCTGGGCGGCCCGAACGCGCACCTGCTGCCGGTGCCGATGATGAACATCCTCAACGGTGGCGCGCACGCCGACTCCAACGTCGACGTCCAGGAGTTCATGATCGCGCCGATCGGCGCGCCCACCTTCCGCGAGGCGCTGCGCTCCGGCGCGGAGGTCTACCACGCGCTGAAGTCGGTGCTCAAGAAGAAGGGCCTGTCGACCGGGCTCGGCGACGAGGGCGGCTTCGCGCCCAACCTGCCCACCAACGCGGCTGCCCTGGACCTGATCGCCGAGGCGGTCGAGAAGGCCGGCTACCGGCTCGGCACCGACATCGTGTTCGCCCTCGACGTGGCGGCCACCGAGTTCTTCGAGAACGGCACCTACACCTTCGAGGGCGCCGCGAAGTCCGCCGAGGACATGAGCACCTACTACACCAAGCTCGCCGACGAGTACCCGATCGTGTCGATCGAGGACCCGCTGGCCGAGGACGACTGGTCCGGCTGGCAGACGCTCACCGCGTCGATCGGCGACCGGGTGCAGATCGTCGGTGACGACCTGTTCGTGACCAACCCGCAGCGCATCGCCCGTGGCATCGCGGAGAAGGCGGCCAACGCCGTCCTCGTGAAGGTCAACCAGATCGGTTCGCTGACCGAGACCCTGGACGCCGTGGACCTGGCCCACCGGGCCGGCTTCAAGTGCATGATGAGCCACCGCTCCGGTGAGACCGAGGACACCACCATCGCCGATCTGGCGGTCGCCACCGGCTGTGGTCAGATCAAGACCGGCGCTCCGGCCCGCTCGGACCGGGTCGCCAAGTACAACCAGCTGCTCCGGATCGAGGAGGAGCTGGCCGACGCGGCGCGCTACGCGGGCGCGGGTGCGTTCCCGCGTTACCGTTCGGCCTGAGTGTGGTTGCCGGGAGGCCCCGCCGAGGTGGGGCCTCCCGACGCTCGTACGCGACAGACGTAGCCTCGGGGGAGGGGTGTGACGATGCAGCGCCGCACACCGGGTGGTCAACGGCCCGCCCGCCGACCGGGTCAGGCCGGCCGGCCGGGCGCTGGGCGGGCCACCCGCGGATCGCTCCGGGACGTCGGCGTACGCGCCGAGACGCGCGGCGCCGCCGGGCGGGCCCCGGGCACCGTCCGGGGCGCCGAGGGCGGGCGCTCCGCGAGTCGTCCGGCCGCCGCCCGGCGTACCGCCGCCGGTGGCGGTGCCGTCAAGCGGCTCGCCGCACCCCATCCCCGCCGCTTCACCGGTCGGGCCACCGTGCTGTTCGCGGTGCTGATCGCGCTCGCCCTGGCGTACACCTACCCGGTGCGGGTCTACCTGGACCAGCAGGCCGACATCGAGCGGATGGAGGCCGCGCAGGCGGCGCAGGAGAAGGAGATCGCCGAGCTCGCCGCCGAGGCCGCCAAGTGGAAGGACCCGGAGTTCATCGAGACCAAGGCCCGGGAGCGGTTCTTCATGGGTCGGCCGGGCGAGAAGTTGATGGTGGTCCTGAACGACGCCGAGGGCGCGGCCCGTGACGCCGGCAAGCCGGCCGGTTCGGGTGCCCCAGCCGGGCCGGTGACCTGGTACGACACGCTCTGGGGCAGCGTGCGCGCGGCGGACAGTCAGCAGCCGGGCAAGTGATCCACCGACCAGTACACCAGGAGAGACGAGCACCGTGACTGTCGTACCCCCGTCGGAGCCGGCGGCGGATTCCGTACCCCTGCCGCAGCGGGAACCGGCGACCGAGGCCGACCTGGCCGCGGTGGCCGCGCAGCTCGGCCGCCCGCCCCGGGGGACCCGGGCGGTGGCCCATCGCTGCCCCTGCGGCCTGCCCGACGTGGTGGAGACGACGCCGCGCCTCGCCGACGGCACCCCGTTCCCGACGCTGTTCTACCTGACCTGCCCCCGGGCCACCGCGGCGTGCAGCCGGCTCGAGTCGGCGGGGCTGATGCGGGAGATGGCCGACCGGTTGGCGGCCGATCCGGAGCTGGCCGCCCACTACCGGGCGGCGCACGAGGACTACCTGGCCCGCCGGGACGCGATCGGCGAGGTGCCGGAGATCGCCGGCATCTCGGCCGGTGGAATGCCCGGCCGGGTGAAGTGCCTGCACGTGCACCTCGGCCACGCCCTGGGTGCCGGGCCCGGCGTGAACCCGTTCGGCGACGAGACGTTGGCGCTTGTCGAGCCCTGGTGGACGGCGGGCCCCTGCGTGGACGTGCCCGACACCGAATGACCGCGCACTCCGAGGGGCAGATCCTGGTGCGGCGCGCCCGGACCCGGGACGTGCGGGGCATCCGCCGGCTGGTCGACATGTACACCGACGACCGGCGGCTGCTCAGCAAGGCCACCGTCACCCTGTACGAGGACGTGCAGGAGTTCCAGGTGGCGGTCCGGGCCGAGGACGACGCGGTGGTCGGCTGCGGCGCGCTGCACGTCATGTGGGAGGACCTGGCCGAGATCCGCACGGTGGCGGTGGACCCGAGCTGCCAGGGCCAGCGGATCGGGCACCGGCTGGTCGGCGAGCTGATCGACGCGGCCCGGAAGTTGGGCGTGGCACGGATCTTCGTGCTGACCTTCGAGACCCGGTTCTTCGGCTCGTTCGGCTTCCGCGAGATCGACGGCGCTCCGGTGCCGCGAGCGGTCTACGAGCAGCTGCTGCGCTCGTACGATGAGGGTGTCGCCCAGTTCCTGGACCTGGATCGGGTCAAACCCAACACGTTGGGCAACACCCGGATGCTGCTGCGGTTGTAGGCGCTGCCGGGCCGGCCGATCGGTTGAGCCTGATGCCGGAGAGTCATCAAGATGACCCAGAGGCATCACGCTCAACGGAGACTGACCGCCGCCAGCCCTGCGCCGGTGGCTGGCTGTCGTAGGGTTGCCGGGTGACGACGCGTGTGGCGGCCATCGACTGCGGAACCAACTCGATCCGACTGCTGGTCGCCGATCTGCCGGCGGAGTCGGCCGGGCCGCAGGCCCCGCTTGTCGACGTGACCCGGCGGATGGAGATCGTCCGGCTGGGGCAGGGCGTGGACCGGACGGGTCGGCTCGCTCCGGAGGCGATCGAGCGGACCCGGGTGGCGTTGGCGTCGTACGCCGCCGACATCGAGAAGCTGGGTGCCGAACGGGTACGGATGTGCGCGACCTCGGCCTCGCGGGACGCCGCCAACGCGGCCGACTTCACGGCGATGGTGCAGCAGACCCTGGGCGTGGCACCGGAGGTGGTGAGCGGCGACGAGGAGGCCCGGCTGTCGTTCACGGGGGCGGTGCGCGGGCTGTCGGCCGACGCCAAGGAGCCGTTCCTCGTCGTGGACATCGGCGGCGGCTCGACCGAGTTCGTGGTCGGCGACCGGACCGGCGTGCGGTCGGCGATCTCGGTCGACATCGGCTGCGTCCGGATGACCGAACGGCACCTGGCGGGTGATCCGCCGACGCCGGAGCAGGTCGCGGCGGCGGAGTCCGACATCGCCGCCGTCGTGGACCGGGCGCTCGCGGCGGTGCCCGGCCGCGAGGCGGCCACCCTGATCGGCCTCGCCGGTTCGGTCACCACCGTGGTCGCCATCGCCGAAGGTCTGCGAGGGTACGAGCCGGAGCGCATCCACCACGCCCGGGTGTCGTACGAGGCGGTCGCGCGGGTGACCGCGGACCTGTTGGAACGGACCAGCGCGCAGCGGCTGGAGATCCCGGTGATGCATCCGGGGCGGGCCGACGTGATCGGCGCGGGCGCGCTGGTGCTGCGCGTGATCATGGAGCGGGCCGGCATGCCGTCGGTGGTGGCGTCGGAGCACGACATCCTGGACGGCATCGCCTGGAGCCTCCAAGCCGCCTGACGCTGATCGACACGCGCATATCGGCGAGTCGTTGACGCTACTTCGCATTGCACACTAGTGTGCGATGCGTGGACACCACACAGTTGTTGAAGGGCGTGCTCGATCTGGCCGTCCTCGCCGTCCTCAAGGAGGAGGACGGTTACGGCTACGACATCCTCCGCCGGCTCCGCGAGGCCGGCCTGGAGGAGATCGGCGACGCCTCGGTCTACGGCACGCTGCGACGGCTCTTCGCAGCCGGCCTGCTCACCACCTACGTCGTGCCGAGCGAGACCGGCCCGCACCGCAAGTACTACTCGCTCAACGCCGCCGGGCGTGACCAGTTGACCCGCTCCGGCAAGCTCTGGCGCTCGTTCGCCACCACCATGGACACGCTGCTCGACGATCGGGGGCTGGCGGCATGACCGTCACGGAGCAGGAGATCACCGACTACGTGGCGCGGGTCCGGGCCGCCCTGGCCGACCTGCCGCCCGACCGGCGCACCGAGTTGACCGAGGACCTCGCCGACCACCTCACCGAGGTCGCCGCCGAGGCCGAGGGCACCCTCGTCGAGCGGCTGGGCGAGCCGGAGACGTACGCCGCCGAGCTGCGCGCCGCCGCCGGCGTCGGCGCGGGCGGCGGACGCAACCTCGACCAGCGGGTCGCCACCGCCGTGGTCCGGGTCCGCGGTCAGCTGCGCGCGATCGACACCCGGCTCGGTCCACCCCTGGGGTACGACACGGCGAGCGAATTCCTCCGTCTGCTGCGCCCCGCCTGGTGGGTGCTGCGCGGCTACCTGGCGGCGATGCTGCTCACCGTGATCAGCACCGGCGGCAGCTTCGGGGTGCTGCCCCGCTTCGGTGGGGAGTTGCTCGCCGGTCTGATCATGCTGGTCGGCTTCGTGCTCGCCTCCATCTGGCTCGGTCGCCGGTCTGCCCAGCTCACCCGCTGGCCCCGATCGGCGGTGCAGGTCGGCAGCGCGGTGCTCGTCGTCTTCGCGCTCTCCGCGCTCATGCAGGCCGAGGACCGGATGCGGTACGGCGACTACGGCATCGATCCGACGTCGATCAACGGCCCGTACGACCAGATCCGGGACGTCTTCGTCTACGACAGCGAGGGCCGGCTGGTGGAGAACGCCCGGCTCTTCGACCAGAACGGCAATCCGATCCGTCTGGGCTACCCGGACTGCGAGGGCAGCGTTGACGAGTACGGCAATCCGCTGCTGCGGCCGTACCCGTACTGCCCGGACCGGCCGCCGTTCGGGCCTCGGGGCCCGCGGCTGCCCCAGGCGCCGGCCAGCACGCCGTCGGCCAGCGAGACACCCATCGGTACGCCCACGCCGAGCGTGCCGTCGGCCAGCCCGAGCGCGACGCCGAGTGACGGGCCGACCCCGACTCCGACGAGTTGAGGAGCGGTGTGAACCAGATCATGCACACGATCCTGGGAAATAGCTGAACGGACGAGGTGAGCGGGACGACACCGGAAATCAATGATCGTTACGGTGTCGTCTGCTCATTCATCCCTCGGAAGGAACCCCCGTGTCAGAGCAGGTCGCACCGCCCCCCGCGTCCGACGCAGCGCCGGCCCAGCCGGTCGCCGAGACGCCGGCCCAGCCGGGCGTCCAGACGCCGACCCAGCCGGGCGTCGAGACGCCGCCGCCGGCCGAGCCGGAGGGTAAGTCCGGTGGGAAGAAGGCGCTCGGCATCATCGGCGCGATCGTCGTCTTCCTCGTCATCGCCGGCCTGAAGTTCGGCCTCGGCGCGGCCATCGGCAACTTCCTGAACAAGGACGAGACCGCCGACGCGAAGGCCGGCGACTGCATCGCCGAGCTGCCCGAGATCAAGGGCGACAAGGAGGAGGAGGTCGACGGCGCCAAGGTCGTCGAGTGCACCTCCACCGACGCCGCGTACAACGTGGTCGGTCGGCTCGACGGGCAGACCGAGGCCCAGGCCAAGTCCGAGACCACCTGCAACGAGTTCTTCAAGGAAGGCGAGGAGGGGTACGTCTTCTACAGCATCGAGTCGGGCAAGAAGGGCTACGTGCTCTGCCTGACCAAGAAGGCCTGATAACACGCCTGAAGCACCGATGACGGCGGCGGGGAACATTCCCCGCCGCCGTCGGCATACCCGCAGTCACCATTGCGCGAACGGGAGGTGAATGCCACTGTTCCGACGTCTTCCCGGCCGGGGTCACGGCGTGGCAGGCTACCGGCACGTAGGACCACTGGGCGACCAGCCAACGATGACTGACCGCTAGGAGGACGGCCGATGGGCGACATGGTGAGCTACCGCAGCAACGGGGGCACGAGCGAGGGGTATCTCGCGATACCCGCGAGCGGAACGGCCAGCCCCGCCGTCATCGTCCTGCAGGAGGCGTGGGGCCTGGTCCCGCACATCCGGTCGGTCGCGGACCGGTTCGCCGAGGCCGGCTTCGTCGCCCTCGTTCCGAACTTCCGGCACGACGCGGCGACCGGTGAGTCGGCCGAGGCGCAGCACGGGTTGGCGTCGCGGATGGCCGAGGCGGTGCAGGACGTCGCGGACGCCGCCGACTACCTCGCCGGGCGGGCCGAGGTCACCGGCAAGGTGGGCGCGGTCGGGTTCGGCGCCGGTGGCAGCCTGGCCCTCAAGTCGGCGACCCGCTCCGAGCGGATCGTGGCCACCGCCGGCTTCTATCCCGCGCTGTCGTGGGAGTCGATGCGCGCCGACTGGTTCGACTACGCCGGCAAGGCGGCCATCATCCACTGCTCCGATCAGGACGGCACCTCCGCCGACGAGGGTGTGCAGGCGGTACGCCGGGCCGTCGAGGAGGCCGGCGGCACCTGCCAGGTCTACGACTACCCGGGCACCTCGCACGGGTTCTTCGACGACGACCGGCCGGAGGCGTTCGACCAGCGGGCCGCCGCCAGCGCCTGGGCACGCACCCTGGAACTCTTCCGGGCCAAACTTGGCTGAGTCCCGTACCCCCGATCAGGTCGTCGCCCGCGCCGCGCGGGCGGCGGACCTGGCCGACCTCGACGCGGCGGTCAGCGACTGTTTCGCCTGTCCCCGGCTCGTCGAGTGGCGGGAGGAGGTGGCCCGCACCCGGCGGGCCGCCTTCCGCGACCAGGAGTACTGGGGGCGGCCGGTGCCCGGGTTCGGGCCCGGCGACGCGCGGATCGCCATCCTGGGTCTCGCGCCCGCCGCGCACGGCGGCAACCGCACCGGCCGGATCTTCACCGGCGACCGCTCGGGCGACGTACTCTTCGCGGCCCTGCACCGGGCCGGACTGGCCAACCAGCCGACAAGCGTCGCCGCCGACGACGGGCTCACCCTGCGGCACACCCGGATCTTCTCGGCCGTCCGTTGCGCGCCCCCGGACAACAAACCGACCCCGGGCGAACGGGATACCTGCGCGCCGTGGCTGCACCGCGAGGTCACGCTGATACGGCCCACCCTGCGCGTCGTGGTCGCGCTGGGCGGGTTCGCCTGGGCCGCGTGGTGGCCGGTGCTCCGCCAGGTGTACGGGCAGCGCCCGCCCAGCCCGCGACCCGCGTTCGGCCATGGGGCACACTGGTCCGGCGCGGCCGTGCCGGAGTTGCTCGGTTGCTACCACGTCAGCCAGCAGAACACCTTCACCGGACGGCTGACACCGGGGATGTTGGACGACGTCTTCGGCCGGGCCAAACAGTTGGCCGAAGTGGACTGAGAACGCGTGGGGTGGTGGCGATGACGACCGGAACGCGCCCGCCCGCGCCGCCGCCGTCCGCCGCGCCGGGTGTGGTCCGTCCGGTGCTCGGCCTGCTGCGTCGCTGGTGGCCGGTGGGCGCGGTGGCGCTCCTGCTGGCGGCGGCCGCGCTCGCGTCCGCCCACTCGTCGATCGGCGCCAGTCGGATCCCGCCGGCCGCCGAGGACGTGCCCTGGGTGCCGGAATACCCGACGGACGTGCCGTCGCCGTCGATCCCCGTCGAACCGCGAGACGCCGGCGAGGCCACCCAGGCGCACATCCCGGAGTGGATCGCCACCGTGGCGCTGGCCCTGCTCGGGTCGGCGATCCTCGCGGTGCTGGGCTACCTCACCTGGATCCTGCTGCGGGGCGCGCTGCGCCGCACCTCGCGGGCCCTGCCGGCGCAGCGGGCCCGGCGTACCGCCGAGGGCACGGCCCGCGAGGTGGTCGCCGCCCTGGACGCCGGCCTGGTGGAGTTGGACGACCAGTCCACCGACCCCCGGGTCGCGGTGATCGCCTGTTGGGTACGCCTGGAGGAGGCCGCCTCCGCCGCCGGGGTGCCCCGCTATCCCGGCGACACACCGACCGACCTGGTCACCCGACTGCTGCGGGGCGACGAGTCGACAGGTGTCCCGGCGATCGTCAGCGCCGACGTGCTGGCCGAGTTCGCGCACGTCTACCGCGAGGCGCGGTACGCCACGCGTGAGGTCCGCGAGGGCACCCGCGACCAGGCCCGTGCCGCGCTGCGGCGGTTGCGTGGCGAGCTCACCATCGTGACGACGGGCCCACCCGAGGTGCCGGCATGAGCGGCAGCGCCAGCATCGACGACCTGCTCACCTTCGAGGAGGAGCGGCCGAGGCACGACGACCGGAATTCCGGTGGTCGGGCCGGGCGGGTGTTCCGGGCCCTTCTCGGCAACGCGGCCCTGGTCGCCGTGCTGGTCGTCGGTCTGCGGGCGGTCGGCCTGCAGATCTCACTGGCGATCCTGGTCGCCGGGGTGTTCGCGGTGTCCGCGGTACGCCGGGTCGCCGCCGCGCTCGCACCGCCACCCGCGGCGAGGTCCCGCACCCGGCTCGCCCAGAACGACGACGGCACCTGGAACTGGGGTGCCCGGGACGCGCTGCGCGCCGCGATCAACGGCTGGGAACTGCCGTTGGACTGGTCCACCACGCGACCCGAACGCTTCACCGGGGTGATCCTGCCCCGGCTCGCGGAACTGGCCGACGAGCGGCTTCGCCTGAAGCACGCCGTGACCCGCGAGTCGGATCCGGCCCGCGCCCGCGCCCTGCTGGGCGACCGGCTGTGGACGTTCCTGGAAACCCCGCCCCGACGCCCCCCGTCGCCGCGCGATCTCGCGGTGATCGTCGCCGAACTGGAGAAGATCTGATGAAGGACGTGGACCGGAGCATGCCCGCCGCCGAGGTCGGTCGCCTGGCGCGGGCCGTCCTGGACGCGGTCGGCACCGTCGTGGTCGGCAAGCGGGACGCGCTGGAACTGGTCCTCGCCGGAATCCTGGCCGGTGGGCACGTGCTCCTGGAGGATCTGCCCGGCCTGGGCAAGACGCTGACCGCGCGCTCCTTCGCGCAGGCGCTCGGGCTGGACTTCCGGCGCCTCCAGTTCACCCCGGACCTGCTTCCCGCCGATGTCACCGGCTCGTTCCTCTACGACCAGCGCAACGGTGACTTCGCCTTCCGGGCGGGGCCGGTCTTCACCAACCTGCTCCTCGCCGACGAGATCAACCGGACGCCGCCCAAGACCCAGTCCGCGCTGCTCGAAGCCATGCAGGAGAAGCAGGTCTCGGTCGAGGGCGTCACGTACAAGCTGGACGAGCCGTTCCACGTGCTGGCGACCGCCAACCCCATCGAGTACGAGGGCACCTACCCGCTGCCCGAGGCGCAGCTCGACCGGTTCCTGCTCCGGGTCTCCTTCGGCTACCCGGAGCACGAGGAGGAGTGGGAGGTGCTGCGCCGCCGGATGGGCCGCCGCCGCGAGGAGGCGGACATCAAACCGGTGGTGGACGCCGCCACCCTGCGGTCGATGCAGGCCGCGCTGGAGGACGTGGTGGTGGAGGACTCGATCGGCCGGTACATCGTGGCGCTGACCGCGGCCACCCGGGAACACCCGTCGGTGCTGGTCGGGGCGTCGCCGCGGGGCTCGTTGGCGCTGCTGCTGCTGTCCCGGGTACGCGCCGTCTTCGACGGCCGGGACTACGTGGTGCCGGAGGACGTCAAGGCGGTCGCCGCGCCCGCGCTGGCCCACCGGATCACCCTGCGCCCCGAGATGTGGCTGCGCCGCGTCGACCCGGCCTTCGTGGTCGGCGAGGTGTTGGAGGCGACGCCCGCGCCGGCCAGCGGTGCCCTGCCCAGCTACGCCGCCGGCGGGCTCCGGCACTGATGACCGGTCCGACCGCGTCCGCGCCGCGATCCACCGAGCCGGAGTCGAGCGCCGGCTGGGCGCCCACCCCCGCGCTCGGTCGCGCCGTGCTGGTCGCCGGCCTGTTGCTGGTGGCGGGGGTGCTGCTGGGACGGGTCGACCTCGTCGTGCTGGCGGCGCCGTTCGCGCTCGGCACCGCGTACGCCCTGCGTCGCCGGCCCACCGCGCTGCCGCAGGTCTGGATCACCAGCGCCGAGGACGGACCGCTGGTCGAGGGCGGCGACGTGTCGGCCGCGGTCGGCGTCGGCAACCCGGACACCGTCGACTACGACCTCGTGGTGGTGCGGTCACGGGTCTCGCCGTGGCTGCGGATAACCCGTGCCGGGTTCGCCGGCGCCGAACCCGCCGACCCGCCGCCACCCGCCGAGGCCCCATCCGCTCCCGGCCGGGGGCGTTCGGTGGCCGACCGACCGTTCGTGACGTCGGTGCCCAGCGGGGCGGCGGTGGACCTGGAACTGTCCGGGCGGGCGCTGCGCTGGGGTCGGCACCCGGTCGGCCCGGCCGGAGCGCGGGTCGCCGCGGCCGGTGGCCTGCTGGTGTCCCGGGCGGTGATCACCGAACCGGTCGGGGTGCGGGTCTATCCCCGAACCGAGCCGTTCGAGGCGGTGGAGGCGATGCCCCGCGCCGCCGGTCTGGTGGGCGCGCACCACTCCCGCCGTCCGGGAGAGGGCGGTGAGCTGGCCGGGGTGCGGGTCTTCGCCCCGGGTGACCGGCTTCGCCGCGTCGACTGGCGGGTGTCGCTGCGCGCCCGGCAGTTGCACGTGGCCGCGACGCTGTCCGACCGCGACGCCGAGGTGGTGGTCCTGCTCGACGTGCTCGCCGAGGCGGGCCGTTCCGGCGGCGTGGACGGCGCCGCGTCCGTACTGGACACCACCGTGCGGGCCACCGCCGCGATCGCCGAGCACTACCTGCACCGGGGCGACCGGGTGTCGCTGCTGGAGTACGGGCCGGGTGCCCGCCGACTGCGCCCCGCCGCCGGCCGCCGGCAGTACCTGACGGTGCTGGAGTGGCTGCTCGACGTACGCGCCGAGGCGGCCCAGCACGAGCCGTACGACCAGGTCTTCGGCCCGCAGTTGCTCTCCTCGGACGCGTTGGTGGTGGTCCTCACCCCGCTGCTGGATGAGCGGTCGGCACAGATGCTGGCGCGACTGGCCCGTGCCGGCCGGTTCGTGGTGGCGGTCGACACGTTGCCCGCCGACCTGACGCCGCCGAAGGACCGGGGTTGGGCCGAGGTGGCGTACCGCCTGTGGCGACTGGACCGGGAGACGATGATCGGACAGCTTCGGGAGCACGGCGTACCCGTGGTGCGCTGGGCCGGTGCCGGCAGCCTGGACCAGGTGCTGCGGGACGTGGCACGGCTCGCGACCGCCCCCCGGGTCGGTTCCCGATGAACGCCGTCACCGAGCGGGTTCGGGCACTTCAGGACGCCGTGACCCGGATCAGCGCCGTACCCCTGCTGGTGCGGGCCGCGATCTTCGTCACGACGCTGGTCGGGTTCGCGGTGGCGTTCCCGGCCGAGGTGTTGACCGGTCGGCCGTTGCTGCTGCTGGCGGTGGCCGCGCTGCTGCCGGCGGTGGGTCCGCGCCGGTTGTGGCCGACGTTCGCGGCGCTGGTGATGGCGGGTGGCTGGCTGCTGGCGACCGACGGGTACGGCCGCCCGGTGGCGTTGTGGCGACTGCTCGCCGTCGCCGCGCTGTTGTACCTGGGGCACTCGTTGTGCGCGCTGGCGGCG
The DNA here is from genome assembly GCF_057708145.1 of Micromonospora sp. bgisy143. NCBI lineage: Bacteria > Bacillati > Actinomycetota > Actinomycetes > Micromonosporales > Micromonosporaceae > Micromonospora > Micromonospora sp. bgisy143. The sequence goes on along the minus strand of NZ_JBYIRN010000002.1, from coordinate 553,806 downwards.
CTGCTGCCGTACGACGGGGTGGTGGACCCGGAGCTGGTCACCCGCTGGTTGCTGCGGGTGGCCGCGGTGCTGCTGGGTACGGCCGTGCTGGGGGTGCTGCTGTTGCGCGTGGCGGGACTGGGTGGCGAGGCCGGTCACCAGTGGGTCACCGTGCTGGGACTGGTGGTGGCGGTGGGTGTCGCCGCGTTGCTGGGTTGGCTGCTGCGCCGCAGGTGAACCCGTGATGCGGCAGGGTTACGCAGGTCACAGGGGTTGTGTTCCGTCACAGATGGGGGGCGCGAGCGGGATTACCTGAGCAGGGCGGGGAAAGATAGACAACGTGAATCCGAAGCGGATCCTTGTGGTGGGTGCCGGGCACGTCGGTCTCTACGCCGCCCTGCGCCTGTCGAAGAAGCTCAGCTCCCGTGAGGCTGAGGTCATCGTCGTGGACCCCCAGCCCCACATGACCTACCAGCCGTTCCTCCCCGAGGCCGCGGCGGGGAACATCTCCCCCCGGCACTCCGTGGTGCCGCTGCGCCGGGAGCTGCGTCGGTGCACGGTGGTGGCCGGCACGGTGACCCGCGTCGAGCACGACCGCAAGGTGGCGACCGTGCAGCCGATCGTCGGCCCGGCCCGGGAGATCGCGTACGACCACGTGATCGTGGCCCCGGGGTCGGTGTCCCGGACGCTGCCGATTCCGGGCCTGCACGAACAGGGCATCGGGTTCAAGACCATCGGCGAGGCGATCTACCTCCGTAACCACGTACTGGACCGGCTGGACATCGCGGCCGCGACGCCGGACGAGGAGGTCCGCAGGTCGGCGTTGACCTTCACCTTCGTCGGTGGTGGGTACGCCGGCATCGAGGCGCTCGCCGAGATGGAGGACATGGCCCGGGACGCCCTGCGCTACTACCCGGAGCTGAAGCCCGAGGACATGCGCTGGGTGCTCGTCGAGGCGACCCAGCGGGTACTGCCCGAGGTCGACCGGGACATGGGCGCCTACACGGTGCAGCAGCTCACGAAGCGCAACATGGACATCCGGCTGGACACCCGCCTGGAGTCCTGTGTCGACGGGGTGGTGAAGCTCTCCGACGGGGACAGCTTCCGCTCCGACACCATCGTGTGGACGGCGGGCGTGAAGCCGTCGCCGATGCTGGACGCGACCGACTTCCCGCGCGACGACCGCCGGCGGGTCACCTGCATCCCCACCCTCCAGGTGGTCGACGGCGACCGGGTGATCGAGGGCGCGTGGAGCGCGGGTGACTGCGCCGCCGTACCGGACCTGACGAAGGAGCCGGGCAACTTCTGCTCGCCGAGCGCGCAGCACGCGGTGCGTCAGGCGGCGCGGATGGCCGACAACATCGTCGCGGTGATCCGGGGTCGCGAGCCGGTCGACTACAAGCACAAGCACGCCGGCAGCGTGGCCAGCCTCGGCCTGCACAAGGGCGTCGCCCAGGTGTACGGCATCAAGATGACCGGCTGGCCGGCCTGGTTCATGCACCGGACGTACCACATGAGCCGGATCCCCTCGTTCAACCGCAAGGTCCGGGTCGTGGTGGACTGGTCGCTCGCGTTCTTCCTCAAGCGTGAGGTGGTCGCGCTGGGTCAGCTCCACGACCCCCGCGAGGAGTTCGTCGAGGCGTCCCAGCCCGTCGGAGCCCCGCGCGTCTAACCCGCGCTGCGGGTCGCGCAGCCCCCGCTCTACCCCGCCGATCTTGCACTTTCGGTGGCGACAATGGCCCTCAAAGCGGTCATTGCGCCATCCGAAAGTGCAAGATCGGCGTCGTTGTGGGGGTGGGGTTAGACCTTCCAGGTCCACGCGTCGGCGATTCTGGTCGCTGGACCGTAGAGGCTTTCCAGGGTGGTCTTCAGGCTCGCCGCGTGCGGGGCGTCGTCGGTCAGTGCCACGCACGACGCGCCCCAGAAGGCCGCGTCCTTGGCGGCCTGCCGGCGCTGCTCGTCACCGATGGCCGGCTGGTCGCCACGGCGGGCGACGTCGGCCAGGAGGGCCGAGGTGGGCTGCTTGAAGGTGCCCATGGCGGCGGTGCCACCGCGCCCGTACGGGCCGATGAAGAACCCCTCGGGCAGGCCGAACCCGGCGTCGGCGGCGGCCGCCCAGCGCATCGGCCACGGCTCCTTGGGAGTGGGTGGCGGCACCGGCACCAGCACCCCGCCGGGGTCGACGCACTGCCGCCAGTGCCCGCCGGTGATGAACTCCGGCAGGGCGGGGCGCCCGGCGGTCGGCAGCGGGGTCGGGAAGATCGGCAGGAGAGCCGCGACGACGGCCAGCGGCACCAGCCGGCGCGCCCGCCCGGTGCTGCCCAGTGCCCGGTCGACGGCGAGGGTCAACACCGTCGCGACGATCGGGAGCAGGGCCAAGCCGAACCGCATCGGCAACGCGCCGTCCACCACCGGCAGGCCGGCCAGCAGGGCGTACGGCCCGGGCAGCGCGGTCCGGGTGCCGTCGAGCACCACCTCCGGGCCGAGCGAGAGCGCGCCCATCACGAGGGCCGCCGCCACGCAGGCGAGGACCAGCCGGCCTCGCCCGGCCCAGAGCGCGCAGGCGGCGGTGACCAGCAGCAGGGGCCAGCCGAGGAAGGTGTTGTACTCGGCCGGGCCGGTGGTGAGCCGGGACGCCTCGTCGCTGCCGGCCACCGACAGCGGTGAGACCGCCCACCAGCTGCTCAGGTCGGCCGAGAAGTAGGCCGGGCTGAACATCCCGTCGGCGACGCCCTGCGGTCCGGCGAACTGGAACCACAGCGGGTAGCCGAGCACCAGCAACGCCAGACCGGCGGCGATCGCCAGGCCGCCGGCGAACCCGGGCAGCACCCTGCGGGCGAGGTCCCGGTCCGCGAGGGCGTAGGCGATCGCCATCACCAGCAGGGTGAGGGCGCTGAGGAAGAGCACCTCCTCGCCGATGAAGACCTGCGCGGTGACGGCGGCGGCCAGCCCGACGGCGGAGCTGACCATCCGGCGGCGGTCCGGGCCGACGGGCCGGCCGGGACCGCCGGCCGGGTCGGACGCCCGCAGCAGCCGTACCACCAGCCAGACGATCACCGGCACCAGCCACTGCGCCGTCATGTGCAGGTGACTGTTGGTCTGCGAGACCATGCCCGGGCCGAAGCCGCACAGGCCGCCCCCCAGCGCGGCGGCGAGCCGGCGGACGCGCATCGTCCGGTGGAACAGTAGGTACCAGGCGAGGGCGGTGCCGGCCAGGTTGGCGGCGGCGAGCAGAGCGAAGGAGGTGGGCGCACCGAACAGCAGGGTGATCGGCGCGCAGAGCACACCGAGCGCGATGACCGTGGTGTTGGCCATCAGGTTGACGCCGTCCGGGGCGTTGAGTCGGTCGGTGAGCAGGTGGAAGTCACCGAGCAGCGCCCGCGCGTCGACCGCCAGGAACCATTCGTAGAGCGTCTGGTCCTCGGGGTTGAGCGCCAACGTGCGTCCATCCGGGTCGGGCCACAGCCCGTGGGTCAGCCAGCCGGCCAGCACCATCCACCCGAGGGCGACCAGAAGGTCCGTCCGGTGGCGGCGGACGGCGGCGCGCAGCCGTACCGCCCGGGTCGCGCGCTCGACCGGATCGGCGAGGCGGACGGCCTGGTCAGGGGCGGCGTCGGGGGCCGTGGGGGCTGCGCTGCTCACGACATCGACCCTAATGTGGCGAACCCGGCGGGGTACGCCGGGTTGCCGCCGACCGGCTACGGTGACACTGCACCGCGCGTGTCGACGCGCGGGTGCCACCCGCCCGGGTGGTGGAACGGCAGACACGGCCGCCTTAAAAGCGGCTGCCGAAAGGCGTGCGGGTTCGACCCCCGCCCCGGGCACCAGTGGCCACGTTCCCGCGTTCCCATTCGTGATCACCAGGAGTGGGTCGGGCAGTTTACTCTTGGAGGGCACGTTCACGTGCAAACGACCCCCTGAGGGAGGCCAGACAGTGAAGACCTCGAACCCGGTGCTCGCCCGGCTCGGCCAGGCGGCCGAGCGGGAGCGCTCCGCCGGGTACGCACCGACCGGGCCGTACGGACAGCCCGGCATTCCGCAGCAGTACCCGTCCCAGGCCGGCTACCCGGCCGCACCGCCCACCGTGGCGCCCATGACCGTCGACGACGTGGTCGTCAAGACGGTCGCCCTGCTCGGCATCCTCGGCATCACCGCCGCGGCCGCCTGGGTGATCGTGCCCGACGCGCTGGTCGGCACCGCCTGGATCGGTGCGGCGGTGGTCGGCCTGGTCCTCGGTTTGATCATCTCGTTCTCCCGGATGGCCAACCCGGCCCTGGTCATCGCGTACGCGGTGGTCGAGGGTGTCTTCGTCGGCATGGTCAGCAAGGCGTTCGAGACGTTCTACGACGGCATCGTGCTCCAGGCCGCCGTGGCCAGCTTCGGCATCTTCTTCATCATGACGATGATCTACAAGGCGAAGATCATCCGAGCCACCCCGATGTTCGTCAAGGTCGTGTCGACGGCCATCATCGGTCTCGCCGCGGTGATGCTGATCAACCTGGTGCTGGCGCTGTTCGGCGTCAACACGGGCCTGCGGGACGGCAGCCCGCTGGCGATCGGCTTCAGCCTCGTCTGCATCGTGGTCGCGTCGCTGAGCTTCGTGCTCAGCTTCAAAGAGATCGAGGACGGCGTCCGGATGGGCCTGCCGCAGCGCTACTCCTGGGTGGCCGCGTTCGGCATCCTGGTCAGCCTGGTCTGGCTCTACATCGAGATCCTGCGCCTGCTGAGCTACTTCCAGGGCGACGACTGACCTCGTCCGCCCTGCTGACCGGCGCCCGCTCCCGCTTCCCCGCGGGGGCGGGCGCCGTCGTCCGCGCCGTTTTCCCGTCGCCGTCGGGCCGCCCTTGGCAGAGTGACTGCCAGGGGTACGCGGGCGAAGGAGGCGGCGGTGCGCAGCAACAACCCGGTGCTCAACCGGCTGGACGAGACCAGCCGGTTGGAGTCCCGGGTGGTCAGCTCCCGCGACGTCGAGCCGATGACCGTCGACGACGTGGTGCTGCGTACCGTCGGGTTGCTCCTGCTCACCGGCGCGGTCGCCGCGGTGTCCTGGGCGGTGGTGCCGGACGCGGTGTGGTTGGGCGCGGCCCTGGCCGGCACCGCCCTCGCCTCGATCGTGCTGATCCTGGTCATCTCGCTGCGGGGGATCACCAACCCGGTGCCGATCGTCGGCTACGCGCTGCTCCAGGGGCTGCTGCTCGGGGTGGCCAGCCGGACCTTCGAGCAGGTCTACCCGGGGATCGTGGTGCAGGCGGTGGCCGGCACCTTCGGTGTCTTCCTCGGCATGGCCGCGCTGTACCGGGCCCGGGTGATCCGCGCGACGCCCCGGCTGGCCCGCCTCGTCATCGGCACGCTCCTCGGCATCGCCGTGCTGAGCGTGGTCAACCTCGTGTCGTACCTGATCTCCGGCCGTCCGGGGCTGGCCGTCTACAGCGCCAGCGGGCAGGTCGGCTGGCTGCCGTACGCCTTCTCGGTGGTGGCGATCATCGCGGGCGCGTTCAGCTTCATCCTCGACTTCGACCTGGTCGAGCGGTCGGTACGCGACGGCCGACCACGCCGGTACGCGTGGCTCAGCGCGTTCGGTCTGCTGACCGGCCTGGTCTTCCTCTACTGGCAGTTGCTGCGGTTGCTCAGCTATCTGCGCCGCTGACCGACCCGCCCCCGCTTGATCGACTCGATTTCCCGAATCTCGGGGTGTCCGGGGCACGGTGATGCCCCGGTTTCCAGAAAGACGAGTTGATCTCGGCCGGTTCTGCGGTGCGGGTCGGCCGTAGACTCGGCGCGGTGAGCGCAGCGGAGTTGGATAAGGCCGTACAGCTGCTGGTCCGTCAGGTCGGGCACTGGGAGCAGCCGCGCTGGGCCGCGACCGCGACCACCGGCAACGTGCCCCGCGCCGACCTGGTGCACCGGCTGGTGCAAGAGGTGGCCAACCTGGCGGCCGACGCCGAAGGGGAACCCCGACGGACCGTGCCCCGGCTGGACAACGACCTGGCCCTGCCCGACCAGCTGCGGGTGGTGACCGCCGACCTGCTCGCCGCCGGGGCCGACGACGAGGTGCTGGCGCGGGCCGCCGCCGAGGTGACGGCGACCCGCAGCGCGCTCTGAGCCGCCGGGCGCGCCCTGCGACCCTCAGCCGCGCGCCCGGCGTCTTCGGACCGTCAGCTCAGCCGCTCGAGCACCATGGCCATGCCCTGGCCGCCACCGACGCACATGGTCTCCAGACCGATCGTCTTGTCGTGCCACTCGAGGGCGTTGAGCAGGGTGCCGGTGATCCGGGCGCCGGTCATGCCGAACGGGTGCCCGACGGCGATCGCGCCGCCCATCACGTTCAGCTTCTCCTCCGGGATGCCCAACTGGCGGTAGGAGGGGATGACCTGGGCGGCGAACGCCTCGTTGATCTCCACGAGGTCGACGTCGTCGATGGTCATGCCGGCCCGCTTCAGCGCCTGCCGGGACGCCTCGACCGGCCCGAGACCCATGATCTCCGGGGACAGCGCGGTGACGCCGGTGGAGACGATCCGGGCCAGCGGGGTCAGGCCCAGTTCCTCGGCCCGCTGGGCGCTCATCACGACCACGGCGGCGGCCCCGTCGTTCAGCGGGCAGCAGTTGCCGGCGGTGATCCGGCCGTCGGGACGGAACACCGGCTTCAACCCGGCCACGGCGTCCAGCGTGACGCCGGCACGCGGGCCGTCGTCGGTGCTCACCACGGTGCCGTCCGGGGTGGTGACCGGGGTGATCTCCCGGGCCCAAAAGCCGTCGGCGATGGCCTTCTCGGCGAGATTCTGGCTGCGTACGCCGAACTCGTCCATGTCGGCGCGGGTGACGTCGTACACCTGGGCCAGGTTCTCGGCGGTCTGGCCCATCGTCAGGTAGATGTCCGGCAGCTCGCCGGACTCGCGCGGATCGGTCCACACCTCGGCGCCGCCCTGGGCGCGGCGCTTGGAGCGCTCGGCCGCCTCCGCGAAGCGCGGGTTCTCCCAGCCGCCGCCGACGAGCGCCTGCGCCTCCGGCGGCAGACCGTCGGAGCTGCCCCGGGCGTACCGGGAAACCATCTCGACCCCGGCGGAGACGAACACGTCGCCCTCGCCGGCGCGGATCGCGTGCAGAGCCATCCGGGTGGTCTGCAACGAGGACGCGCAGTAGCGGGTCAGCGTGGCACCGGGGACGGTGTCCAGGCCGAGCAGGGTGGCCACCACCCGGGCCATGTTGAAGCCCTGCTCACCGCCGGGCAGGCCGCATCCGAGGTAGATGTCGTCGATGGTGGTGGGGTCGAGCTGGGGGATCTTGTCCAGGGCGGCCTGGACGATGGTCGCGGCGAGGTCGTCGGAGCGGACATCGCGCAGGGACCCCTTGTGCGCCCGGCCGATGGGGGAGCGGGCGGTAGCGACGATGACGGCGTCGCGGGACGACTCAATCGGCATGGGCCAACGTTAACCCGCCGGTAACATCGCGCGGAAGAAGCGGGGGCGGCGGGAAATGTCACCCTCGCCCGGCGTGCGTCACCGCCGCGAAGCGACCGCCGCGGCGGCCACCACGGCCGGTAGCAGGGCGTGCGCCCACACCCGGTACCCGTCGGCCGACGGGTGGAAGCCGTCGTGGCAGAGCGTGCCCGCGTCGGCCCGGAACACCGGCCCGGTCTCGGTGGCCAGGTCGACCACCGTTCCGCCCGCCTCCAGCACCGCCGTGGTCTGCGCGCGGGCCATCCGCCGGCCGGACCAGCCGACGAGTTGCCGCAGTGGCGGCGCGATGGCGCGTACGGCCCCGAGGTCGGGGCAGGTGCCCACCACCACCTCGACGCGCGCCTCCCGCAGCCGGTGCACCGCCGCGCCGAGGTACGCGGACGCGTCGCCGGGCCGGCGCAACCCGGTGGCGTCGTTCGCGCCGATCAGGATCAGCGCCACGTCGGGCCGCTCACCCAGCAGGGCCCGCGCGACCTGGGTGGCCAGGTCGGTGGAGCGGGAACCCGAGACGCCGACGCTGGACAGGTGCACCCGGCGGCCGGACGGCCCCTCCGCGAGCAGGTTGGCCAACTGCCCGCCGATGGTGTCGTCGAGGCGGTCGACGCCGACCCCCAGCGCCGACGAGTCACCGAGGAGCACCAGGCGCAGCGGCGCGGCGTCGGCCCGGCCGATCGTGGCGCGCAGTGCCAGCCCCAGTTCCGGCTGGGCGTAGCGCCGGTGCCGGGCGACGAACGCCTCGCCGGCCAGGACGGCGGCGCCGCCCACCGTGCCGGCGAGCAGCGAGAGCGCCGCTGCCCGACCCAGCCGGCCGGGGAGGCCGGCGGTCACGTCTCGCTCGCTGCGCTCGTTCATGCCAGTCCCTCCACTGTCGAAGTGTCCGCGCTGCCGGTCTGCGGCACCGCGTGCACACCGAAGAACGCCCGGCGGCGCAGTTGCGCCCACCGGCCGGCCGGACCCCGGTCGCGGCCGCGGACCTGGGCGCCGCTGACCTCGGTGCCGGCGTGCCGGGCCGCTTCCTGCGCGGCCTCTGGCAGCGACCGTACGCCTTCGCCCCGCGCCGGTGTGACCCGTCGTTCCTGCCCCGCCCCGAGCGCGGACAGCATCGTCGGCAGCAGGGCCGCGGCGGCCATCGCGTACCCCTCGGCGGAGGGGTGGAACCGGTCCCAGGCGAACATCCGGTGCGGTTCGGCGGCGAACCGCGGGCCGAGCAGGTCGCCGAGGGAGACCGTCCAGCCGCCGGCCTCGACCACGGCCACCGTCTGGGCGGCGGCGAGTTGGCGACTCCACCGGTGCGCCAGCCAGCGCAGCGGTGGCTGGATCGGCCGGATCGCGCCGAGGTCGGGGCAGGTGCCGACGACCACCTCGCAGCCGGCCTCACGCAGCGTGCGGACCGCCTCGACCAGGTAGCGCACCGCCAGGCCACGCGGGGTGCGGTTGGTGATGTCGTTGCCGCCGATCAGGATCACCGCGATGTCCGGGGCGCAGTCGAGCGCCGCCTCCACCTGGTGACGCAGGGCCGCGGAGATCGCCCCGACCACCGCGAACCGGCGCAGCAGCACCGGTCGGTGCAACCGCCGGGACAGCCCGGTGGCGAGCAGCGCCCCGGGGGTCTCCCGGCGGCGATGCACCCCGTAGCCGGCCGCCGACGAGTCACCGAGCACGACCATGGTGAGCGGAGGGCCGGGGAACTTCGCGCCGTACATCCCGTCGCAGCGTGGCGGCGGCGCCTCGGCCATCGGGATGGTGCGCCGGGCCTGGCGGGCCTGGCCGAGCAGCACCCCGCCGGTCGCCATCGCGGCCGCCGCGGTGGCGCCCGTGCCGATCGCCGCCAGCCGGGCGATCCGCCAGGCCTGCCGCCGGCGCGAACCAACGGGTACGACGGAACCAGCCACCCCCATACGGCGACATTATCGCGCCGGCCCGACACACCGCTGTCGTCGTGACGGCTCACGGGTGCCTGGAAACCGACGCGACGGGGTACCTGTTCCGGTACGGCCGGTCGACTTGCGCCGACCCGCCACGCTGATCCGGCGGAGAGGAGCACGACGATGGGGAAGACACTGAAGCGCAGCGCGGCGTTCGCGGCCCTGGCGCGAGCACTGGCGGCAGGGGCGCGCGGCGGGCCCTCGCTGGGCGCCCGGCTGGCGGCGCTGCCCCGGATGATCCGGGCCACCGCGAAGGGGGAGTACGACGGCGGCCTCCGGATCGCCCTGATGACGGCGGCCACGGCGTACATCGTCTCGCCCATCGACCTGCTGCCCGAGATCCCGTTGGCGATCTTCGGGCTGGCCGACGACGCCGTCATGGTCACCTGGCTGGCCGGCAGCGTGCTCTCCGAGACCGACCGCTTCCTGGAGTGGGAGGCCCGGCGCAGCTCGGTCATCCCCGGGGGCCTGGTGCCCTGACGGCACGTACGCTGGGCGGCGAGGATACGTCTGCCCGGCCGCCGTCGCCGGCGCCGCAACGAAGGGCACACCGTGCAGTACTACGACAACGTCGTCGACATGATCGGCAACACTCCGCTGGTCCGCCTGCGCAACGTCACCGAGGGCATCCAGGCCACCGTGCTCGCCAAGGTCGAGTACGTCAACCCGGGCGGCTCGGTGAAGGACCGGATCGCGCTGCGGATGGTCGAGGACGCCGAGGCGGCCGGCCTGCTCAAGCCCGGCGGCACCATCGTCGAGCCGACCAGTGGCAACACCGGTGTCGGGCTGGCCCTGGTGGCCCAGCTCAAGGGCTACCGGTGCGTCTTCGTCTGCCCCGACAAGGTCAGCCAGGACAAGCAGGACGTGCTGCGCGCGTACGGCGCCGAGGTGGTGGTCTGCCCGACGGCGGTCGCCCCGGAGGACCCGCGCTCGTACTACAACGTGTCCGACCGGTTGACCCGCGAGATCCCCGGCGCGTGGAAGCCCAACCAGTACAGCAACCCGGCGAACCCGCGCTCGCACTACGAGACCACCGGTCCGGAGCTGTGGAAGCAGACCGAGGGCGGGCTCACCCACTTCGTGGCGGGGGTCGGCACCGGCGGCACGATCTCCGGCATCGGCCGGTACCTCAAGGAGGCGTCCGACGGCCGGGTGAAGATCGTCGGCGCCGACCCGGAGGGCTCGGTCTACTCCGGTGGCACCGGCCGGCCGTACCTGGTGGAGGGCGTCGGCGAGGACTTCTGGCCGGAGACGTACGACCGGGGCGTCGCCGACGAGATCATCGAGGTGTCCGACAAGGCATCCTTCGAGATGACCCGGCGGCTGGCCCGTGAGGAGGGGCTGCTGGTCGGCGGCTCCTGCGGGATGGCCGTGGTGGCCGCGCTGGAGGTGGCGCGCAAGGCCGGCCCGGACGACGTCGTGGTGGTGCTGCTGCCGGACGGCGGTCGGGGCTACCTCTCCAAGATCTTCAACGACTCGTGGATGGCCCGGTACGGCTTCCTCGACAACTCCGGCGCCGAGCCCACGGTGGCCGACGCGCTGGCCAGCAAGCCGGGCGGTCTGCCCGAGTTGGTGCACGTGCACCCGACCGAGACGGTCCGCGACGCCATCGACTACATGCGCGAGTACGGCGTCTCCCAGTTGCCGGTGCTCAAGGCCGAGCCGCCGGTGGTCACCGGCGAGGTCGCCGGCTCGATCGCCGAGCGGGACCTGCTCGACGCGCTGTTCACCGGCCAGGCGCACCTGCACGACACCATCGAGCGGCACATGGGTGACCCGCTGCCGATGATCGGTGGCGGCCAGCCGGTCAGCGAGGCGGTGGGCATGCTGGAGAAGTCCGACGCCGCCCTGGTCCTGGTCGACGGCAAGCCCAAGGGCGTCCTGACCCGCCAGGACCTCCTCTCCCACCTAGGCGCCCACTAGCCCCCCGGGCCCCGCCCCCACCCCACCCCCGCCGATCTTGCACTTACTGTTGCCCAGACGTCCCCTGTGCGGCTTTTGTCGCGACAGAAAGTGCAAGATCGGCGGCGCGAGGGTGCGGCGGTGCGGGGGCGCGGGGCGGGGCGGCGCGGGGGTGGGGAGATCAGAGGGCGCGGGTGTAGCGGATCTGCGGGGTGAGGGCCGTGCCGATGTGCTCTTCGCGTTCTACGCCCGTCGACGTCCAGCCGCCGCGCTCGTAGAACAGGCGGGCGTGCGCGTTGTCCCGGAGCACCCAGAGCACCGCTCGACGCCATCCCCGGGCGCGCATGGCCTCCAGGGCGTCCACCATCAGCGTGCGACCGACGCCCCGGCCCTGCTCGGCCGGGTCGAGGTGGATCGCGTTGAGCAGCCCGGTCGACGGGTCGTCCTCGTCGTCCGGGCCCAGGTGGCTGAACCCCACCAGCGTCCCGGCCCGTTCGGCCACGGTCATCCGGTGGGTGTCCCGCTCCCACCGCCACCGCTCGACCCAGTACCGACCCATCGCCTCCGGCGTCGGGTCGGCCAACGACGCGGCCGGCAGGAACGAGGAGTACGCCGCGACCCGGGAACGCTGGTGCAGGGCACCCACGCCCATCAGGTCGTCACCGGTCGCGGGACGGAGCGTGACAGTCACTTGGCCGAGGCTACCCGGCGCGGCGGGACCTGCACGGTGGTCAGGTCCTCGGCGATGACCAGATCGCCGTCGAAGTGTGCGCGGGCCTCGTCGTGGAAGCGGCGCGCATCGGAGTAGCGCTGGGAGAAATGGGTCAGCACCAGCGTGCGTACCCCCGATTCGGTCGCCACCCGCGCGGCCTGTGCCGCGGTCAGGTGGCCGACCTCGGCGGCCAACGCGGCGTCCGACTCCAGGAACGTCGACTCGATGACCAGCAGGTCGGCGTGCTCGGCCAGGGCGTACACGCCGTCGCAGAGGCCGGTGTCCATCACGAACGCGAACCGCTGCCCCGGTCGGGGCACGCTCACCTCGTCGCGGCTGACGCGACGCCCGTCGACCTCCAGGTGGCCGACGCGGATCAGTTCGCCGACGGCCGGGCCGGCGATGCCGTACGCGGCCAGCTTCTCCGGCAGCATCCGGCAGCCGTCCGGTTCGACGAGCCGATAGCCGTACGTCTCGATGGGGTGCCGCAGCCGGCGGGCCTCCAGCGTTCCGCAGCGTAGGGCGATCCGCTGGCCGTCGCTCGCGATCGGCGTGACGGCCAGCTCGGCGCTCTCGTAGAAGGAGGTGGCGTGCCGCAGGCGGGCGAAGTATTCGGCGCCGCCCGCCGGGAAGTGCACGGCGACCGGGTGCGGTACGCGGTCCAGCGAGAGCCGCTGGATGGTGCCGGGCAGCCCGAGGCAGTGGTCCCCGTGAAAGTGCGTGACGCAGATCCGGGTCAGGTCGGTGGCGGTCACGGTGGTGTGCAGGAGTTGGCGCTGACTGCCCTCGCCCGGGTCGAAGAGGATCACCTCGTCGTCCCAGCGCAGCACGTACCCGTTGTGGTTGCGCTGCCGGGTGGGGGTCTGGCTGGCCGTCCCGAGAATCACCAGCTCGCGCATCGACACGCTGATCTCCCGCAGATATGAAGCGACCCCCGGGGTGCTCCACGCTGTCGCGCGGGCCGGCTGGACAAAGCCGGCACCCCGGGGGTCGGGTGGCTGTCGTGGTTTCGCCGCACCGCTGCCACACGGTCTCGACGGTAGTACTGGTTGCCCGCCTCGCGGCGGACGATCACTGTCGAGGACAGCGGCTAGCGGACAGCCACCTCACGAGTCCGATTGCTATACAAGTCTGGACCACCTCCTTTCACGTGTACCGCCACGCTATCGAGTCCCCGTGGGGCTCGGCAACGGATTTCGATCACACGCCCGGACGGGAATGCCCGGCCACCGTGTCGGCGGCCGGGCATCAGGTGGCTGGCGGTCAGCCGGCGGTACGGGCCACGCCGACCGGGCAGCTCAGGCCGTTCGGGCCGTGGTTGCAGTACCCGTTCGGGTTCTTGGTGGGTGCCAAGTACTGCTGGTGGTAGTCCTCGGCCAGGAAATAGCTGCCGAGCGGGCGGATCTCGGTGGTGATCTCACCCTTGCCGGCCCGGGTCACGATCGGCTGGAAGGCGTCCCGGGACGACTCCGCGATGGCCTGCTGCTCGTCGGTGGTGGTGTAGATCGCCGACCGGTACTGGGTGCCCACGTCGTTGCCCTGGCGCATTCCCTGGGTCGGGTCGTGGTTCTCCCAGAAGACCTTCAGCAGGTCCTCGTACGTGATCTTGCTGGGGTCGTACACCACCTGGACGACCTCGGCGTGCCCGGTGCGACCGGAACACGTCTCCTCGTACGTCGGGTTGGTGGTGAAGCCGCCCGCGTAGCCGGCGGAGGTGGTGTACACGCCGGGCAGCGTCCAGAACAGCCGCTCGGCGCCCCAGAAACAGCCCATGCCGAAGACGGCCACCTGGAGGCCCTCCGGGAACGGACCCTTCAGCGGGGTGCCCAGCACCTCGTGGCGGTCGGCGACCGGCATCGCGATCGGCCGGCCCGGCAGGGCCTGCTCGGGCGTGATCATCTCGGCGTTCATACGGCGCAGGAACACGGTGGGACTCCTCTCATGGCCTTTCCCAGCGTGTGTAACACCGGTGGGTTCTGCTTCCTTACCCGCGTCACTGTGACTCAGGCCCCGCCGTCGAGAGCGGCGGCGATCCGGTCGGCGTAGGTCTGTGCCTCGGTGTCGTCGGTGTACCGGGTGCGTGGCCAGAAGAAGCCGCGCAGCCCGTCGCCCTTGGTGCGGGGGACCACGTGGGTGTGCAGGTGCAGGACGGACTGGGACACCCGGTTGTTCATCGCCACGAACGTCCCACCGGCTCCCAGACCGGCCTCCACCGCCACGGCCAGCCGTTGGACCAGTGCGAAGTAGCCCGGCAGCAGATCGGCCGGCAACTCGGCCAGGGTCACCAGGTGCGTCCGGGGCACCACCAGCACGTGCCCCGCGAAGACCGGGCGGGTGTCCAGAAACGCCACCCCGTCCGGCTCGTCGGCGACCCGGAACGCCGGAACCTCACCCGACACGATCCCGCAGAACACGCACCCGCTCATCGCGCCAGGCTATAGCTCGGACCGCCGGGCACGTGCCCCCCGCGCACGCATCGACTGTGGTACTCATTTACGCGTCTGGATCAACACACGGGGGAGACGCACGTGCACATCAAGAGAGGCACGACCCTGGCCACGGCCGTACTGGCCGCCGGGTTGCTCACCGCCGGCCTCCCGGGCCCCGCCCAGGCCGCCGCGGCACCGACGGCCACCCCGCTGTCCCTGCCGGCGGTGGCCGATGTGGTCTCGGCCGGTGACCGGGTCTTCGTCAGCGGTGGTCCCTCCTCGACCGACGTCGTGGTGACCAGCGCGACGGGTGCGGTCGTGGGCACCCTGTCCGGCCTGCCCGGCCCGTCCGACCTGCTGCTCAGCGCCGACCGGCAGACCCTCTACGTGGCGCTGCCCACCGCCAACGCCATCGCCGCCTTCGACACCGGCTCGCTCGTCGAGTCGGCCCGGTACGACACCGGCGCGGGCCAGTGCCCGTCGTCGCTGGCGCTGACCGGGCGGTACCTGTGGTTCGGGTACGGCTGCGGCGGTTGGGACGGCAACATCGGCCGGATCGACCTGGGTCGCCAGCCGGCGCGGGTGACCACGGGCCTGGACACCGGTAGCGGCTTCTACGGCGCTCCGCTGCTGACCGCCGCCAGCCAGAACCGTGCCGTGCTGCTGGCCGGGCAACCCGGCCTGAGCCCGGCGTCGGTGTACACCTACACGATCGGCACGGGGGGCGTGCTGAGCGCGCCGGGCACCAACGAGTTCATGGCGATCGGCAGCAACCTGCGTGACATCGCCCTCGACCCGACGGGCACCACCGTGTTCACCGCGTCCGGTGCCCCGTACGAGGTGCAGGCGTTCCCGTTCGCCGACATCACCACCCCGTCCGCGACCTACCGCACCGGTGCGTACCCCAATGCGGTCGAGGTCTCCCGCGACGGCACCCGGATCGCCGGCGGCGCGGACGCCTCCTACGACCCGGACGTGTTCGTCTTCTCGACGGGCGGCACCGAGCTGGCCCACTTCGAGCTGGGCGACGAGCTCAGCCCCGGCGCGCTGGCCTGGGCGCCGAACGGCGCCCGGCTCTACGCGGTCTCCTACGACTGGACCGGCGCCCACCCGGTCACCCTGCACGTCCTGCCCGTTCCGGCCGGCTGAGAGCCCGCGCCGACGCGCGGGGGTCGGGCCGGACGGTCCGGCCCCCGCCCGGAGCACGGGTTCCGTGCCGGGCCGCCGCGACGGGGCACTAGCCTCACCAGAATGAGTCACGGCTTCGAGACGCTCGCCATTCACGCCGGTCAGGACCCTGAGGCCCGCACCGGCGCGGTGATCCCGCCGATCTACCAGACCAGCACGTACGCCCAGGACGCCGTCGGCGCGCCCCGGCTCGGCTACGAGTACAGCCGCTCCGGCAACCCGACCCGCGACGCCCTCCAGGAGTGCCTGGCCGCGCTGGAGGGCGGGCCGGTGGGTCTCGCCTTCGCCAGTGGCCTGGCCGCCGAGGACACCTTGCTGCGGGCGGTCTGCCAGCCGGGCGACCACGTGATCATCCCGGACGACGCGTACGGCGGCACCTACCGGCTCTTCGCCCGGGTGGCCCAGCGCTGGGGGCTGGAGTTCACGCCGGCAAAGGTCTCCGACCCGGCCTCGGTGCGGGCTGCGGTCCAGCCCGGCCGGACGAAGATCATCTGGGTGGAGACGCCGACGAACCCGCTGCTCGGCATCGCCGACATCGCCGTCCTGGCCGGTGTGGCGCACGACGCCGGCGCGCTGCTCGTCGTCGACAACACCTTCGCCTCGCCGTACCTCCAGCAGCCGATCGCGTACGGCGCCGACGTGGTGGTGCACTCCACCACCAAGTACATCGGCGGGCACTCCGACGTGGTCGGCGGCGCGCTCGTCGTCGCCGACGCCGCGCTCGGCGAGGAGCTGCGCTACCACCAGAACGCGATGGGCGCGATCAACGGCCCGTTCGACGCGTGGCTCACCCTGCGCGGCATCAAGACCCTCGGGGTACGGATGGACCGGCACTGCGACAACGCCGAACGCCTCGCCGCGTACCTCGACGGGCACGCCAAGGTATCCGAAGTGATCTATCCCGGGCTGCCCTCGCACCCTGGTCACGAGGTGGCCGCCAAGCAGATGCGCCGGTTCGGCGGCATGATCTCGTTCCGGGCCGCCGGCGGCGAGGACCATGCCGTCGAGATCTGCAACCGGGCCAAGCTCTTCGTGCTCGCCGAGTCGCTGGGTGGCGTGGAATCCCTGATCGAACACCCGGGTCGGATGACACACGCAAGTGCTGCCGGCTCGCCGCTTGAAGTTCCCGGCGATCTCGTGCGACTGTCTGTCGGCATCGAGACGGTCGACGACCTGCTCGCCGATCTGGAGCAGGCGCTGGGCTGACCGCTGGGGAGGACGGCCGTGCAGGACATCATGGCGACCTGGGTTGGGGCGACCGCCAAGCAGATCGCCCGGGGCGTACGCCGGGGTGACGTCTCGGCCACCCAGGTCGTCGCCGACCACCTCGAGTACATCGCTTCCGCCGACCGCGAACTGGCCGCCTTCCGCGCCGTTCGCGGCGGCGAGGCGATCACCGAGGCGGAGAAGGTCGACGAGCAGGAAGACCTGGCCAACCTCCCCCTGGCCGGGGTGCCGGTGGCGGTCAAGGAGAACACCCCGGTCGCCGGCCTGCCCACCTGGAACGGGTCGGCCGCCGTGCGCACCGACGTCGCGGAGGCCGACCACGAGGTGGTCCGCCGGCTGCGCGGCGCCGGGGCGGTGATCGTCGGTGTCACCCGGATGCCCGAACTGGGACTGTGGGCGCTCACCGACGACGACAGCGCGGTGACCCGCAACCCGTGGGACAGCACGCGTACCCCCGGGGGTTCTTCGGGCGGCGCGGCCGCCGCGGTCGCCGCCGGCCTGGTGCCGATCGCGCACGGCAACGACGGTCTCGGCTCGATCCGCATCCCGGCGGCCTGCTGCGGCCTGGTCGGCCTCAAACCGGGTCGTGGTGTGGTGCCCTGCCAACTCGGCGCGGACGACTGGTTCGGCCTGACCGAGCACGGGATGCTCACCAGCACTGTCGCCGACGCCGCCGTCGGCTTCTCGGTGCTCGCCGGCCGACGCCCGGAGAAGCTGGTCCCGCCGCAGCGGCTGCGCGTCGGTGTCTCACTGCGCTCACCGGTGCGCGGTGTCTCGCCGGACGAGCCCAACCGGGACGCGGTGGCCGCCGCCGGCCGGCTGCTCGCCGCCGCCGGCCACGACACCGTCCCGGCCGATCCGGTCTACCCCACGGCTCTGGGCCTACAGGGCCTCGCCACCTGGTTCGCCGCGGCCGCCGCCGACGTGCGGGCCGCCGGACTGGACCGGCGCGGTCTGCAACGCCGTACCCGGCGGCACGTCGCGCTGGGTGAGTGGGCGCAGCGCCGTGGCTACGTCCGGGAGGCCGACCGGGCCGCCTGGCGGCAGCGGTCGGTCGACTTCTTCACCGATCACTCCGTCGACCTGCTGCTCACGCCCGCGCTGGCGAGCGCGCCCCCGGAGGCCGACCGCTGGTCGCAGCGGTCCTGGCGGTCGAACCTGTCGGCCAACATCAGGTACGCCCCGTACGCCGCGCCGTGGAACGTCGCCGGCCTGCCGGCCATCGTGGTGCCGGTCGGGCGTCGCCCGGACGGTTTGCCGGTCGCCGTGCAGCTCGTCGGCCCGCCCGGCTCGGAGCTGCTGCTGCTCGGCGTGGCCGGTCAGTTCGAGATGACCGCCCCGTGGTCGCGGCACGCCCCCGGCTATCCCCTCGTCGGAACGGGGTCGCCGGCCAGCGCATGATCGTCTAGCGTGTGCGCGCATCGTCGCGCACACCACGAGGGACACCAATGCGCTGCCAGACCTGCGGAGACGCCACGTCCTCCGAGCACAACGAATGCCCGCGCTGTTACACACCGCTCGGCCAGCCGGCGGTCACGCCGGGGCTGGCGACCTACCGGGTACGGGGGATCGGCCTGGCGGCCAGCGTCGCCGTCGGCGCGACCGCCGTGCTCTACCTGGTGGTGGCGCTGTCCCCGCTCGTCGGGATGGCGCTGGCCCGGCGGGCCATGGCCGACGACGACCCGGACCTTCTCCTCGGTCCGGTGATCATCACCGTGGTGGTGGCGCTGGCCATGTCCGTGGCCTACCTGACCGCTGCCGTACTCGTGATCATCTGGACGTGGCGGGCGCGCAAGAACACCGACGCCTTCCCCGGCGCGCTGCCCACCCTCGGCGCGGGCTGGGCGATCGCCGGCTGGCTGGTGCCGTTCGCGAACTTCGTGGTGCCGGCCCGGGTCGTGGCGGGCGTTGCGCGGGACAGCCTCTGGCGGCGGTTCACGCCCACCCTGGTGAGCGTCTGGTGGTGCTCCTGGCTGGTGTTCAGC
Source organism: Micromonospora sp. bgisy143 (assembly GCF_057708145.1). Lineage (NCBI taxonomy): Bacteria > Bacillati > Actinomycetota > Actinomycetes > Micromonosporales > Micromonosporaceae > Micromonospora > Micromonospora sp. bgisy143. The sequence goes on along the minus strand of NZ_JBYIRN010000002.1, from coordinate 535,002 downwards.
ATCGGTGAGCGGCTGAGCAGCCGCCTTGAGGACAAGGCGTACGCGAAGTTGCCGGAGACCCCCTTCAACGACGCGGGCTACCAGGCGTACGTGGACCACTACCGGGACTCGCTGCTCCGCAACACCCTTCCGGCGCTGGGCTGCGCGATCGCGGCGGTGACACTGATCCTGTTGATCCATCGGATCTCCGCCGCCCAGGAGGCCCGGATCGCCCGCGCCGTCCCGGTGTGGCCGACCGCCCCGGTCTGGCCAGCGCAGGCATGGCCGCCCGCCCCGCCGGTGGTGCCGGCGCAGTCCCCGTCGGCTACCCCGGTGTCGCCGCCGGGGGCGCCGGGGCCGGGTGGCACGATCGGGGCATGACGGAACTGGTCGGCCTCGACGACGTACGGGCTGCGCGGAAACTGCTGGCCGATGTCGTCCGGACCACCCCGCTGGAGCCCTCGCGGCCACTGAGCGCGGCGCTGGGCGGGCCGACGTGGCTCAAGTGCGAGAACGTGCAGCGCGCCGGCTCGTACAAGGTGCGAGGCGCGTACGTGCGGATCTCCCGGCTGTCAGCGGCGGAGCGCGAGCGTGGCGTGGTCGCGGCGAGCGCCGGCAACCACGCCCAGGGCGTGGCGCTCGCCGCCGGGCTGGTCGGCACGCACGCGACGGTCTTCATGCCGGTCAACGCGCCGCTGCCCAAGGTCGCGGCCACCAAGGGGTACGGCGCGCAGGTCGAGTTGGCCGGTAACACGGTCGACGAGTCGCTGGTGGCCGCGCAGACGTATGCCGAGCGGACCGGTGCGGTGCTCATCCACCCGTTCGACCACCGGGACGTGATCGCCGGGCAGGGCACGGTCGCACTGGAGATCCTCGACCAGTGCCCCGATGTGCGGACCATCATCACCGGGGTGGGCGGCGGCGGCCTGATCTCCGGCATGGCGGTGGCCGCCAAGGCGCTCCGCCCGGACGTACGCATCATCGGCGTGCAGGCGGCGGGCGCGGCGGCCTTCCCGCCCTCGCTGGTGGCCGGCGAGCCGGTCCGGCTGCCCGCGTTCGCCACCATCGCCGACGGCATCGCGGTGGGTCGGCCGGGGGAGATCACCTTCAACCATGTCCGCAAGCTCGTCGACGAGATCGTCACGGTCTCGGAGGAGGACATCTCGCGGGCCCTGCTGATGCTGCTGGAGCGCGGCAAGCAGGTCGTCGAACCGGCCGGGGCGGTCGGCGTGGCCGCGTTGCTGGCCGGCGTGGTGGAGGTGGAGACGCCCGTGGTCGCGGTGCTCTCCGGCGGCAACATCGACCCGCTGCTGATGATGCGGGTGATCGAGCACGGTCTGGCCGCCGCCGGCCGCTACCTGCGGGTGACCGTCCGCTGCTCGGACCGGCCCGGGCAGCTCGCGTCACTGTTGAGTCAGATCGCCGAGCACCGGGCCAACGTGGTGGACGTGGAGCACCAGCGCGCCAACCCGCACCTCAGCCTCGGCGAGGTGGAGGTGGCGCTGTCGGTGGAGACCCGTGGTGTGGAGCACTCCGACACGCTGATCAGCGCGCTGCGGGCCAGCGGCTACCAGGTGGTGTTCGCCGCCGAGGCGTGACAGGCGCTGTCACGCCTCGGCGGCGCTACGCCGTAGCTGATCGGACGGGGCGCGGCGCTCAGCCGGAGAACGGCTCGAAGCTGACCACGGTCACCTTGATGTCGGCGCCACTCGGTGCCGTGTAGGTGCAGGTCTGGCCGGCACGACCACCCAGGATCGCCTTGCCCAGGGCCGACTCGGGGCTGTAGACCGTCAGGTCCGTGGTGGCGGCGATCTCCCGCGAGCCGAGCAGGAAGGTCTCGGTGTCGTCGGTGTCGTCGTCGAAGTAGATCGTCACCACCATGCCGGGCGACACCGCGTCGGCGGTCGGCGCAGCGCCGACCTTCGCGGTGCGCAGCAGCTCCTGCAGGTAGCGGATGCGACCCTCGGCCTTGCCCTGTTCCTCGCGGGCGGCGTGGTAGCCGCCGTTCTCCCGCAGGTCGCCCTCTTCGCGGCGAGCGTTGATCTCGGCCGCGATCGCCGGCCGGTTGGCGATGTGCTCGTCGAGCTCGGCCTGGAGGCGGTCGTACGCGTCCTGGGACAGCCAGGTGGCGGGCGCCTCGTTGCCAGTGGACACAGGCGTTCTCCTCGGTTGTGCGTGGCTGGCTGACAGGTGAACTACCAAGTTACCAGTGCGGTACGACACAGCGTGTCGGCGATCACCGGCGGTGTGCGTATCCGACACCCGTGGTCGATACCGGACGACGGGTCGTCCGGCCGCCGGTCCCGGGTGACGTGTCAGCAGGTCAGGAGGGCTGCCGGCAGCGCAGCACCTCGCCGATGAACGGCCGGCCGCTGGTGGCCAGCCGGTGCCGGGCGCTGACGTGCCGCTCACCCGGTGCGGCGGTCACCGTCACCTCGTCGCGGGCCACCTCGACGCCGGCGCGGTCGCGGGCGCGCAGGACGCAGACGGCCGAGCCGCCCTCCGGCACCCGTACCCGGAAGTCGATTACCACCTGACTGTCCGTGATGTCGGTGTACGTGATCACCTGGGCGTCGTAGACCGGGTCGCCGTACTGCCGATAGAGCCGCAGCGAGACCAGGCTCAACCCCACCACCAGCACCAGGAGCACCAGGGCGGCCAGCAGCGTACGACGACGGCCTCCGCCGGGCGCGCGGCGTCGGCCGTAGCGCCCGGCCGGGAAAACCGGCGCGCCCGGTGAAATTGTGGCGTGCGTCTCGGTCACCGGCGGGTATCTCCTGGCGTTGTTGTCGGCGGCATCGGCAAGAATGGCAGGAGTCCATCCTCCCAGCCCGGCCGAACACCAGGAATGGCAGGTCGGGTCCCGCAGGTGCCGACCGGCGGCGGGGCGGGGGAGTTTCCTGGCAGGTCAGCCGGTCGAGCCCGGCCGGGTCCACCGGCCGGCACAGACGAGGAGCGCCGAAAGTTGGCAGAGCAGCTGCGTCTCATGGCCGTCCACGCACACCCGGACGACGAGTCGAGCAAGGGTGCGGCGACCATGGCGAAGTACGTCGCCCAGGGGGTCGACGTGCTGGTGGTGACGTGCACCGGCGGTGAGCGCGGCAGTGTGCTCAACCCGAAGCTCGACCGGCCCGACGTCTGGGCCAACATCGCGGACATCCGCCGCGCCGAGATGGACGCCGCGCGGGCGATCCTCGGCGTCGACCAGGCCTGGCTCGGGTTCGTCGACTCCGGCCTGCCCGAGGGCGACCCGTTGCCGCCGCTGCCCGAGGGCTGCTTCGCTCTCCAGGACGTCGAGGTGGCCGCCGGCCCCCTGGTCCGGCTGATGCGGGAGTTCCGTCCGCACGTGGTGACCACGTACGACGAGGAGGGTGGCTACCCGCACCCCGACCACATCATGTGCCACAAGGTGAGCGTGGCCGCCTTCGAGGCCGCCGGTGACCCGGAGCGCTACCCCGAGTTGGGCGCGCCCTGGCAGCCGCTGAAGCTCTACTACGACATCGGCTTCTCCAAGGCCAAGATCATGGCCCTGCACGAGGCGGTGCTCGCCACCGGCGCCGAGTCGCCGTACGAGGATTGGCTCAAGCGCTGGGACGAGCGTCCGGACAAGGGCCCCCGGATCACCACCCGGGTGGATTGCGCCGAGTACTTCCCCGTCCGGGACGACGCGCTGCGCGCCCACGCCACCCAGGTCGACCCGGACGGCTTCTGGTTCCACGTGCCCATGGAGATGCAGCAGCGGGCCTGGCCGACGGAGGATTTCGAGCTGGCGCGCAGCATGGTGGAGAGCCCGCTGCCCGAGTCCGATCTCTTCGCCGGAGTGCGGGAGACGGCGCACGCGCGCTGATTCCGGCCGGGGCTACCCTGGTAGGCAATCGCACATCGGAGGACGACCATGCTGACCGCTGCCCAGGTGCTCGCGGAGAACAACTTCGGGGACACCCGCACGGGTGGCCTGGCCGGCCCGATGGGTCTCCTCCTCATCCTGCTGCTGGCCACCGCCACCATCCTGCTGATCCGCAACATGAACGCCCGACTGCGGCGGCTGCCCGACCGGTTCCCGCAGCCGGGGCGGGCGGTCGATCCGACCAGGGCCGACGCTTCAGTCGTCGATCCGACAGACGGGACCGCTGCGCATGATTCATCCGCGCACGCTCCCAATGGGCACCAGCAGCAGCGGAACGGGTAGTCCGCGCGTGAATCACGCCGAACCGGGTGGTGGACCCCTGTTGCGACCACCCGGTTTGGCTTAGCCTTCCGCCGGGGGACCAAAAGTCCCCGAGCCGTGCGCGGGAGGGGGCGCCGATGACCAGCACAGCACCGGCCGCCCGCCGTACCGTCGGTTGGTCGGCTGACGGGGGAGGTCGATGACCTCCGGCCCGGCCGGCGACCCGTTCGACCGGCTCGGGGTGCACGGCATGCCGGTCCGGCTGCGCGTGCTGACGGTCGCGGTGACGCTGACCGCCCTCGTCGCCGCCGTGGTCGGGTTGACGCTTCCGTCCGGGCTGCCGGCCGACGACCCGCTGGGCGGTCCGGCCCGTTTCGGCATCGCGGTCGGTGTCCTGGCCCTGGCCCAACTCGCCCGGCTCCGGTTCCGCAGCGCCGCCGGCATGGTCAGCATCACCTGGGGTGAGGCCGCGCTGATCGTCTGCCTCTATCTCGCCCCGGCCGGCTGGCTGCCGTCGGCCACGCTCATCGGCGCCGGGCTGGCCTGGACGGGGTTGTCCCTGCACAGCGACCGTCGTCCGCCGCTGGAGATCGTCCGGATCGCCGCGTCGCTGGCCGCCGCGTCGGCGCTGGCCGTGTCCGTGACCACCGCGCTGGGGCATCCCCTGCTCACCCCGCCGAACCCGATGCTGGCGCTGGCCGTGATCGCCGGGTCGGTGACGTACCTGATGGTGACGGGCTGGCTCGGAGCGGTGAGCCTGAGCCTGCGGCACGGGCTTCCGATCGGGCCGCCGCTGCTGGCCGCGCTGCGCGGCAAGCTGCTGATGTTCGTCGGCAACGTGGCGGTCGGCCTGGTCGTGATCGCGCTGCTGGAGTTGGACCCGCGCTGGTTGCTGCTGCTCCCACCGCTGCTCTGGCTGCTGCAGCAGACCTACCGTTACCGGCTGCGAGCGGACCAGGAACGTCGGACGTGGCGGGCCTTCGCCGAGGCCACCGCGGCTCTCAACCAGCTCGACGAGCGAGGCGTGGCCAGCGCGGCGGTGACCGGCGCGCTGACGCTGTTCAACGCCGAACTGGTCGATGTCGAGGTGGCCCGCCCTGACGGCAGGTGGCGCCGCTACCGGGGGGACGCCGCAGGTCAGCTGCTCGACCGGGAGGTCAGCCCGCCCGACCCGGCCGAGCCCGACGAGTACGAGCTGGTCCGTCCCCTGTCGGTGGGTGCCGCGCCGGTCGGTCAGCTGCGGGTCCGGTTCCCCCGTTCCGCCCCGCCCACCAACCGGGAACGGGACGCGGTGGCCGCGTTCGGCGACGCGCTCGCCGCCGCCCTGCACGACGCCGCGACCCACCGCGAGCTGCGCCTGGTCACCGCCCGGTCGTCGTACGAGGCGGTGCACGATCCGCTCACCGGACTGGCGAACCGTACGGCGATGCTCGGCAAGGGCGACCAGGCGCTGCGGCAGCTCGCCCACGACCATCCGGTGGCGCTGCTGCTGCTGGACATCAACCAGTTCAAAGAGGTCAACGACACCCTCGGGCACGCGGCCGGCGACCAGTTGCTGCGACTGACCGCCAATCGGCTCAGTGCGCTGACCCGCCCCGGTGACCTGCTCGGCCGGCTCGGCGGCGACGAGTTCGCGCTGCTGCTCACCTCGGTCCCCGTGCTCGGTGATCGGACCGCGCCCATGGCGCACGCGCTGCGTCAGGCCCGTGAGATCGCCGAGCGGCTGGCCGCGCCGACCGAGGTGGCCGGGGTGCGGATGTCCATCGAGGTCTCCGTGGGCGTGGTCGTCGCCGACGCCGGCACCGCCGACCTGACCGAGCTGCTGCGCCGCGCGGACATCGCGATGTACCAGGCCAAGGAGGGCGGCGGCAGTGTCGCCGCGTACGACAGCACCCGCGACGCGGCCAGCACCGACCAGCTCGCCCTGCTCGCCGAACTGCGTGAGGCGTTGAAGGTCGACGACCAGTTGGTGCTGGCCTTGCAGCCGGCGGTCGACCTGGCCACCGGTGCGCCCACCGGGGTGGAGGCGCTGATCCGTTGGCAGCACCCCCGGCGGGGCTGGCTGAGCCCGGCCGACTTCATCCGTCCGGTGGAGAACAGCGAGCAGCTCGGCACGTTCACCCGCTATGTGCTCGACAAGGCGCTCGGCGTCGCCGCCGGCTGGGCCCGCGAGGGACTTGACGTTCCGATCTCGGTCAACCTGTCCGCGCGTAGCCTGCTCGACCCCCGCCTGCCGGCAGAGATCGCCGACGCGCTGCGCCGACACCAGGTGCCACCGCACCGGCTGGTCCTGGAGATCACCGAGACGGTGGTGATGAGCGAGCTGGAGATCATCGACGAGGTGCTCGCCAACCTCCGGTCGATGGGCGTGCAGCTCGCGGTGGACGACTTCGGTACCGGCTTCTCCTCGTTGACCTTCCTGACCCGGATCGCGGTCGACGAGTTGAAGGTGGACCGCTCCTTCGTGATCCGGATGGCCGACTCGCCGGAGGCCGCGGCCATCGTCCGGACCACCGTCGGGCTCGCCCACGAGTTGGGGCTGCGGGTGGTCGCCGAGGGCGTGGAGACGGCCGAACAGCGGCTGGCCCTGGCCGAGCTGGGCTGCACGTCCGCGCAGGGCTACCACTTCTTCAAGCCCATGCCGGCCGACAAGATCGGCGCGGTGCTCGGGACGCTGCGCGACTCGGCCGAGTCGAACGTCTTCCGGCTGCGTGCCGACGGCGCCTCCTGACCGCCCGGCACGGCCCGGCGCGGGTGGTTATGGTCGTCGGGTGAATCGACTCGCCGACGCGACCTCCCCGTACCTGCTTCAGCACGCCGACAACCCGGTCGACTGGTGGCCCTGGTGCGACGAGGCGTTCGCCGAGGCGAAGCGGCGCGACGTGCCGGTGCTCATCTCGGTGGGTTACGCGGCCTGCCACTGGTGTCACGTCATGGCGCACGAGTCGTTCGAGAACGAGCAGGTCGGCGCCCTGCTGAACGACAACTTCGTGTCGATCAAGGTGGACCGCGAGGAGCGTCCCGACGTCGACGCCGTCTACATGACAGCCACCCAGGCCATGACCGGTCAGGGTGGGTGGCCGATGACGGTCTTCGCCACCCCGGACGGCACCCCGTTCTTCTGCGGCACCTACTTCCCGCGCGCCAACTTCACCCGGCTGCTCCAGTCGGTCAGCACCGCCTGGCGGGACCAGCGGGAGGAGGTGCTGCGCCAGGGCGCCGCCGTGGTCGAGGCGATCGGCGGCGCGCAGGCCGTGGGCGGCCCCACCGCGCCGCTGGACGGCCCACTGCTCGACGCCGCGGCCGGCAACCTCGCCGGTGGGTACGACGAGACGAACGGCGGGTTCGGGGGCGCCCCGAAGTTCCCGCCGCACATGAACCTGCTCTTCCTGCTGCGCCACCACCAGCGCACCGGTGACCCGCGCAGCCTGGAGATCGTCCGGCACACCGCCGAGGCGATGGCCCGGGGCGGCATCTACGACCAGCTCGCCGGCGGTTTCGCCAGGTACTCGGTGGACGCGCACTGGACGGTGCCGCACTTCGAGAAGATGCTCTACGACAACGCGCTGCTGTTGCGGGTCTACACCCAGCTCTGGCGGCTGACCGGCGATCCGTTGGCCCGTCGGGTCGCCCGGGACACCGCCCGGTTCCTCGCCGACGAGCTGCACCGGCCGGGGGAGGGGTTCGCGTCCGCGCTGGACGCCGACACCGAGGGCGTCGAGGGGCTGACCTACGCCTGGACGCCGGCCCAACTGGTCGAGGCGCTCGGCGACGAGGACGGCCGGTGGGCCGCCGACCTGTTCGCCGTCACCGACGAGGGCACCTTTGAGCACGGCACGAGCGTGCTCAGGCTCGCCCGGGACGTCGACGACGCCGCGCCCGAGATCCGTGGCCGCTGGCAGCGGGTGGTGGGGCAACTGCTCGCCGCCCGGGACACCCGGCCCCAGCCGGCCCGCGACGACAAGGTGGTGGCCGCCTGGAACGGCCTGGCGATCACCGCGATCTGCGAGTTCCAGCAGGTCGCCGCGGTGTACGCGACGCCGCAGGACGAGGACGCCAACCTGATGGAGGGCGTCACCATCGTGGCCGACGGCGCGATGCGGGACGCCGCCGAGCACCTGGCCAGGGTGCACGTGGTCGACGGACGGCTGCGTCGGGTCTCCCGCGACGGTCGGGTCGGCGAGCCGGCCGGGGTGCTGGAGGACTACGGCTGCGTGGCCGAGGCGTTCTGCGCGCTGCACCAGCTCACCGGCGAGGGGCGCTGGCTGACCCTGGCCGGTGAGCTGCTGGACACCGCCCTGGAGCGCTTCGCCGCGCCCGGGGGCGCCTACTACGACACCGCCGACGACGCCGAGCAGTTGGTCGCCCGGCCCGCCGATCCCACCGACAACGCCACCCCGTCGGGGCGGTCGGCGCTGGTCGCCGGGCTGGTGGCGTACTCCGCGCTGACCGGACAGACCCGCTACCGCGAGGCCGCCGAGGCCGCGCTCGCCACCGTGGCGCCGATCGTCGGACGGCACGCCCGCTTCGCCGGGTACGCGGCCACGGTCGGCGAGGCGCTGCTGTCCGGGCCGTACGAGATCGCGGTGGTGACCGCCGACCCGGCCGGCGACCCGCTGGTGGCCGCGGCCCGGCGGTACGCCCCGCCCGGAGCGGTGGTGGTCGCCGGCCTCCCGGACCAGCCCGGTGTGCCGTTGCTCGCCGACCGGCCGTTGGTCGACGGTCGGTCCGCCGCGTACGTCTGCCGGGGCTTCGTCTGCCAGCGGCCGGTCACCTCGGTCGATGAGTTGGTCGCCGAGCTGGGCTGAGTAGGGCACCCGGTAGGCTGGCCGCGCTATGGATTCCCGTACCGGTCTGCCTGTTGTCGGCATGGTGGGTGGCGGCCAGTTGGCCCGGATGACCCACCAGGCCGCGATCGCCCTCGGCCAGTCACTGCGTGTGCTCGCGAGCGCCCCCGACGACGGCGCGGCCCTGGTGGCCGCCGACGTCCAGTACGGGGACCACACCGACCTGGCCGCCCTGCGCACCTTCGCCAAGGGCTGTGACGTGGTCACCTTCGACCACGAGCACGTGCCCAACGAGCACATCCGCACCCTGACGGCGGAAGGGGTGACCCTGTACCCGCCGGCGGACGCCCTGCTGCACGCCCAGGACAAGCAGGTCATGCGCGAACGCCTCACCGAGCTGGGCGCGCCGAACCCGGCGTGGCGGCCGGTCGGCGAGCCCGCCGACCTGGTCGACTTCGGCGAGCAGGTCGGTTGGCCGGTGGTGCTCAAGGCGGCCCGGGGCGGCTACGACGGCCGGGGCGTCTGGATGGTGGACGACGCCACCCAGGCCGCCGAGCTGGCGACCACGCTGCTCGCCGGGGGCACCCGGCTGCTCGTCGAGGAGCGGGTGCCGCTGCGCCGCGAACTGGCCGTGCAGGTGGCCCGCTCGCCGTTCGGCCAGGTGGCCGCGTACCCGGTGGTCGAGACGGTCCAGCGTGACGGCATCAACGTCGAGGTGCTGGCCCCGGCGCCCGGCCTCGACGAGGAACTGGCGGTCTCCGCCCAGCAGCTCGCCATCGACCTGGCCACCGCGCTCGGTGTGGTCGGGCTGCTCGCCGTGGAGCTCTTCGAGGTGCGCGACGAGGCCGGTCGGCCGGCGATCGTGGTCAACGAGCTGGCGATGCGTCCGCACAACTCGGGGCACTGGACCATCGAGGGTGCCCGCACCTCCCAGTTCGAGCAGCACGTGCGGGCGGTCCTGGACTACCCGATGGGCGACACCGCGCTGACCGCGCCGGTCGTCGTGTCGGCGAACGTGCTCGGTGGCGAGCCGGGCGGAATGTCGATCGACGAGCGGTTGCACCACCTCTTCGCCGCCGAGCCCGGGGCCAAGGTGCACCTCTACGGCAAGCAGGCACGTCCCGGCCGCAAGATCGGGCACGTCACGGTGCTCGGCGACGACCTGGACGACGTACGGGCGCGGGCGGCGCGGGCCGCACGCTGGCTGCGCGAGGGGCACGAATGAACGACATGACCACCGTCGGGCTGATCATGGGCAGCGACTCGGACTGGCCGACCATGCGGGCGGCCGCCGAGGTGCTCGACGACTTCGAGGTGTCGTACGAGGTGCGGGTCATCTCGGCACACCGGACCCCGGTCGCCATGATCGACTACGGTCGCGAGGCCGTCGACCGCGGGCTCAAGGTGATCATCGCGGGTGCCGGTGGCGCCGCCGCCCTGCCGGGCATGGTCGCCTCGGTGACGCCGTTGCCGGTGATCGGTGTGCCGGTGCCGCTGAAGCACCTCGACGGTATGGACTCGCTGCTGTCCATCGTGCAGATGCCGGCGGGGATTCCGGTGGCCACCGTGTCGATCGGGAACGCCCGCAACGCCGGCCTGCTGGCCGTACGGATCCTCGGCGCGTCCGACGAGACGCTGCGGACCCGGATGGCCACCTACCAGCAGGACCTGGAACAGCTCATCAAGACGAAGGACGCGGCCCTCCAGGCCACCCTGCCCTGATGGCTCCGTCCCCGGGCCGGGGAAGTACTTGAGGCTGCCCCGGCCGGTGGTGAATCAGACGGGTTCGATCGCGAGGTTGGTCACCTGATCGTCCTTGATGTCGAACTCGAATGCGAAAGACAAGGGTCCGCCGGGGAAGTCGCCGTCCCCGGAGGCCACCAGCCGGTCGTCCGCGAACGAGGTCGGCGTGAGTACGACCTTGGGGTCGATGAGGTGCCCCTGGATCCACTCGCGGATCTCGGCCTCGCCGGTCCAGGTCTTCCCGTCATCGCGCACGGTGGCCCCATCGCCGAACACCGCGGCCAGTTCATTCACGTCGTGCGCGTTGGTGGCCGCGATGAAAGTGTCGACGGCCTTGGGCAGGGTGATGTCGTTCATGTCTGCTCTCCGGTTTCTCAAGGTGCCCGGACCCGGGCGTGTGCTGGTGAATCTCCGCCGTGCTGCTGAGCTGTCACGGCCGTGCGGCGTGGCGATCAGTTCGAGGTGCTGACCGGCTCAGAAGTCCGCGCTGCGGGAAAGCTTCTCGTTCGCGCGCAGTTCCGCCAGCGCGTTCTCGTGCATGGCGACAACGGCGTCGTACCCGGAGTTGCCGAGCACGATTCGTTTCGGTGGTAGGGGTGCGTTCATCGCGTTGAGCACGGCCTGCACTCCACGAACGGGATCGCCCGCCTGCCTGCCGTCATGTTCCACGAACGCCGCCTTGACGCCCTCGACCATCGGCACGTAGGCGTCGACGGTCTCATTGACGGGCTCGTTCTGGAAGTAAGCGAAGGCCTTGGTACGGAACGCGCCCGGCTCGACGACGAGCACCCGTACGCCGAACGGCTCGACCTCCTGGCGCAGTGCTTCGGACAGTCCCTCGATCGCGAACTTCGCCGCCGTGTAGTAGCCGAACCCTTCCGTGGCGACGAGGCCGGCCACCGAGGACATGTTCACGATCCAGCCGTCGCCGCGTGCCCGCATGCCGGGCAGGACCGCGCGCATGACCTCGACCACGGCGAACAGGTTGAGGTCGAACGTGCGGCGGACGATCTCGTCCGGGGCGCCCTCGACCGAGCCGTACCAGCCCCGACCCGCGTTGTTGACGAGCACGTCGATTCCGCCGAACCGCTCCTCTGCCGTCTTGACCGCCGCACGCACCTGGTCGGCATCGGTGACGTCGAGCTGGAGAACCAGCACCCGGTCGCCGTACGGTTCCGCCCATTCCCGTAGCTCAGCGGGTCGTCGGGCGGTCACCACCACCCGATCGCCCTGGTCCAGTGCGGCCTCCGCGTAGACCAGGCCGAACCCTCCGGGCGTCCCACCCGTGATGAACCAAGTCCTCATGGACTTCTCCTCTCGCTATAGAACGCAATGTAGCGCTATGTAAGTTACTATAGCAACCATGCAGAACGCACGAGATCGACTGCTGCTCGCCGCAGCGGAGTTGCTGCAGGCCGGCGGCACGATGTCCACGAGGGCGGTGTGCGAGCGCGCGGGCGTGCAGGCACCGACGCTGTACCACCACTTCGGCAGCAAGCAGGGCCTGATCGACGCCGTGGTGAACCACGGTTTCACCCAGTACACGGCGGTCGAGAGCTCCGGCGACCCGCTGGAGGACCTGCGTGAGGGCTGGGACAGGCACGTACGGTTCGGGCTGGAGCACCCGTCGTTCTACGGGCTGCTCTACGGGCGCGTCGAGCCGGGAAAACCCTGCGCCGTGACCGCTCCCGCGCATGCCGCGTTGCGTCAGCGGTTCACCGACACCGCAGCCCAGGGCCTGCTCAAGGTGCCGGTGGACGACGCCGCCGAGCAGGTGCTCGCCGCCAACGTCGGCATCACGCTGACGTTGATCAGCCAGCCGGAGCCGGATTTCGAGCTGTCCCGACGCGTCCGCGAGGCCGCGCTGGCCGGTGTCCTGCGCACGCCCTCCACCGAGGTCCCCGCGACCCGTACGAGCGCCGCCCTGACGCTGCGTGCGCTGGTCGCCAACGACCCGGGCGACCTCACCCCAGGCGAACGCGCACTACTAGACGAACTACTGGACCGCCTGGCCCGCTAGGGTCCGGCCTCCGCGATCTTGCACTTTCGGTGGTTTTTACGCGGCATATGTCCAACTATGCGGCGACAGAAAGTGCAAGATCGCCGAGACCCGCAGCGAGACCCGCGGCGGACCCGGCACGCTCACCCACGCCGCAGGGACCCTCAGGTTCATCTCATGCCGCGTAGGGCGGTCTGGAGGCGTTCCTGGGCGCGGCGGCGGCGTTCGTTGCTGGCGCCGAGGACGAGCAGCAGGATGCCCACCGGGATCAGCGCCAGCCACGGGCCGAGACTGACCAACGCGTGGATCGCGGCGATCGCGGTGACCGTCGCGCCGACGATCACCGGCGCCTGCTGCCGGCTGGACGAGCCGAAGATCAGCACCGCCACCGCGCCGAGCAGCAGCAGCATCTGCCGCAGCGTGCTGGACTCGGTGGCCAGCACGATCGCCAGCGTCGGCACGAACGCGGCGACCAGCGCCGGCCCGTACGCCACCCAACTGCTCAGGTCCGGTCGGTGCCGCAGTTCCAGGATGCCGACCAGCAGCGCCAGCGCGGCGAACGGCAACGTGTACGCCTCGGGCAGCGCCACGTCGGCGACCCGCATCAGGATCCACCAGGCGGTGATCTCGCAGAACACCACCGCCCAGAAGAGGATCCGGCGCTCCACGGGCCGTCGACCGGGCCGGGTGGCCGCCACGCCGAGGACGGCACCCCATGCGGCCAGCAGGGCGGCGATGTGCCGTGGTGAGTCGAAGGCGAGCGCCAGCGCGATGAGGGCCGCCGCGTACCCGCTCCACTGCACGGTGGACGCCTCGCGCTGCGCCTCGGGGCGGCGCAACTGCGGCAGGGTCGCCGCGAGCACCTGGAGGACCGCGCCGACGGCGAGCACGCCGAACGCGGACCAGACCGGGGCCAGCCCGGCGATCAGGCCGGCGGTGAGCACGAAGAGTTGGGCCATGATCGAGGCGAACAGCCAGCCGAGGATGCGGGCCCGCTGGGTGGTGCCGAACAGGGCCGCCACCGCCCCGACGCCGACCGCGCCGCCGAGGGTGAACAGGGTCAGTTGCCGCTCGGCCAGGCTGCCGGCGAGGCCGGCGCCACCGGCGGCCAGGCCGATGACGAACACCAGCACCCGGGCCAGCCGCAGCGAACGGGCCGGCTCCACCAGCGGCGGTGGTGGGGTCAGGGCGAGACCGAGCATGGCAATGCTGAACACGGAGAGCGCGGCGAGGGTGCTCGCCGGCCACCTGCTGCCCAGCGCGATGGGCGCGATCAGCAGCGTGACGGCGGCGCCGGGGAGCACCACCGGTACGGCCCGGGACCGCCGTCCGCCGCTGAAACCGGTGGCGGCCAGGGCTGCCGTCGCCGTGAGGAGGAGCGCGGTCAGCACGTGGGTCGGGTTGACCACGTCCGGCGGCGGGTTGAGCAGTTCCGGTGGCGGACCCTGCCAGATCCGGTTCACCGTGTGCTGCGGCTCGACCAGGGCGAAGAGCAGCGTGGGTGCGATCGTGACGACGGCCAGGGCGGTCGGCAGCGCGGCGGCCGCGAGCGCGCCGGCCGAGGGGCTGACCCGCCACCGTCGCCGATCCGGATCGTCCGGCAGCCGGCGTAGCGCGCCGTCGAGCAGCACCGCCCAGCGACGCACCGGCTGGGCGGCGGCGGCGGGCGGCACGGTCGCCGCGCGGACGAGTTCGGCGAGGACGCCGAGCAGCGCGGCGGCGGCCGCGAAGACCCCGACGGGAAGCCCGGTGGGGATGGCGGCGACCGCGCTGATGCTCGCCCCGCCGACCACAGCCACACTGACCCAGGGCAGGTACTGCGGGACGTGCCGGCGTGCGGCGGCCACCCCGGCCAGCCCGAGGCTCGACGCGGCCAGCGCGGCGGTCAGCACCACCTGCGCCGAGTGCTGGAACTCGACGGCCAGCGCCGCCACCGCGCCGGGCAACGCCAGCAGCGCGGCACCGGCCGCCGCGCCGCCGATCTGCGCCAGGTGCGGCGGCATGCCCTCGGTCTCCAGGTCGGTCACCTGGGGTCGGGCGAGTATCCGGGCCAGCGTGGCCACCACGACACCGATCAGCGCGATGCTGCCCAGCGCCAGCGCGGTGGTCCACGGGCGGACCAGGCCGGCGCCGGCCCCGTGCAACGCGACCACCCCGGCCACGGTGGCCCGGGACAGCCCGGCCCGGGGCTCCTCGCTGGCCACCGCGGCCATCCCGAAGACGGTGGCGACCATCGCTCCGACCAGCACCGGCGACCACCAGGGCAGGTCGAACGCGGCCGGCGCGCCGATGGTGGCGAGCACCACGGCCACCCCGGACGCGTCCCACCGCCAGGGCGGTGGCAGCAGGACACCGGCGGCGACGGCCAGCAGCAGCAGCGCGATCGGCGCCTGCCAGGTCGAGCCGCCGGTCGGCGCCGCCGGCCAGTTGCTCAGGTCGCCGTTCCAGATCGGCCCGGGCGTGGCCAGCACGCCCACGCCACCGCGCAGCGCCGTCCAACCGGCGAGCACCCCGATGAGTACGCCGCCGACGGCGATGCCGAGGATCGGGCCGCGTCGCCACTCCTCGGGCATGGCGCGGGCGGCCACGGCGACGACCAGGACCAGGCCGGCGGCCACCGCCAACTGCCCACCCGGGGCGAGGACCGCGGCGATCCGCACCATCGTGGCGATCAGGGCGGTGGTCACCGCCGCGGCGGCCAGGTCGGAGCCGTCCAGGGTGAGGTCGGAGCGGCGACCGGCGTCGATCGAGGGAGCCAGGAAGAGCAGCACCGCGGCGATCAGCAGCAGCGCCCCGACCCAGGCGTCGGCGACGGTGGCGCCGGGTGCGCCGAAGGCGGCGGCGGTGACGACGAGCGCACCCATCCCGGTGCCGACCGACAGCGGCACCGGGATGCGCCGCTGGGAGACCTGCACCATCGCGGCGTACCCGAGGGTCACGCAGACGGCCAGGAAGCTCGCCGCGAGCACCGGGACGGTCGCCTCGCGCAGGCTGGCCGGGGTGGGGGTCTCGTCGACGGGCACGGTGGCGGCCACGAACGCGGCCACCGCGCCGGGCAGCGCGAAGGCCGCGCCTCCGGCGGCCCACTCGGTGACCGTCTCGGCGGTGGCCGAGGCGATGCGTACCCGGGGAGCCAGTGCGACCAGCGCGCCGGCCGCGAACAGGGTGAGCAGGACGGCGGCCGTGAGCGCGGGCCGGGACAGGCCGGCGCCCGCGCCGAACAGGCCCACCACGGCCGCGCCGACCCCGTGGGCCAGGGCGGCCCGGGAGGTACGCGCGGAGAGGCCGATGACGCCGATGCCGATCGCGGTGATCACCATCGGCCAGGGGGCGGCCGCCCAGCCGAGGCCGAACGACGCCGGTACGGCGAGCGCCGTCAGCGCGGCACCGGCGACCGCGAACTCCCGGCGGATCTCCGGTGGCAGGGCCAGCATCGCGGCGATGGTGAGCAGGAACGCGGCGGCGGCGAGCTGCCAGGTGGTCGGGCCGACGGCGGCGGCCAGCTCGGCGGCGTGCCGGTCGAGGTCGGCGTCCCAGGCGGGCAGCGCCGCCCGGACGGGCGCGACGCCGGCCCGCAGGGCGCCGCCGGCGACCACCAGCCCGCTGACGGTGAGCGCCACCGCCGAGGCGATCTGCGGGCCACGGCGGGCGGCCTCGGGGATCGCGCGTACCGCCAGTCCGGTCGCCGTGATCACCGCCGCGATCAGCAGCAGCGCCTGACCGGGCAGGGCCACCGAGGCGACCCGGCCGAACGCGCCGATCACGGCCAGGGTGACGATGCCGGCCGCCACGTCGGGCAGCGGTGGTCGGCGCAGTACCAGCGCGCCGGCCAGTCCGACCACGGCGGCCAGCAGGAGCACCAGCCCGGCACCGGTCGCCGTCGGCACGGTCTGCGCCCGCAGCAGGGCGGTGACCGCGTACGCCAGGGCGACCGCGACCGCCACCGCGTGCAGCGACCAGGTCAGCTCGCGCAGCCCGGGCACCGGGCGGGCGGGCCGGGTGTCGGCGGCGCCCGCGCCGGCGTCGACCACCTCGCCGGCCTCCTCCGGATCGCCCTCCGGCCGGGCCTCGGCGTCGCGCTGCCGGGGCGTCGTCGACGGCTCGGCCGGCTGCGGCAGGTCCTGCCGGACGGGGCGCTCCACCACGAGCGGGGAGCGGGCCAGCCAGAGGTCGAGCAGGGCCACCAGGGTCAGCACCAGCGCCCAGCCGCCCGGCCCGGTGATCCGGTCGTACGCGAGCAGCGGTAGGACCGGCTGCGCGGCGACCACGGTCGCGAAGCGGGGTGCGCGCAGGCCCGTCCAGGCGGCGTACCCGACGGACACGGCGGCGGTGGCCGCGAAGATCAACCCGGCGAAGACGGCGCCCGAGGTGCCGCCGCCGATCCGGTCCACCGCCCAGAGCGCGTAGCCGGCCAGCGGCACGAGCAGCAGACCCACCGCCGAGATCGTCTCCGCGGTGGAGGTGAGCCCGCGCCGGGCCAACGCCGGTGGGGCGAGCAACATCAGCGCCGTGGCGAGCAGCAGGACGCCGAGGCGGGCCAGCGCGTCCATCGAGCTGGTGGCCACCGCGGCGAAGACCACCGCGGCCACGGCGAGCAGCAGCGCGCCCAGCCCGAGCGGGATGTTCTGCACCTCCCGGCTGGACGCCTCCGGCGGGTGCTCGGGGTCGTCGGCGTCCAGCCAGGACGCCCGGGGCGGGGGCGGCGGCGGATCCTCCGGGGCGGGCGGCATGCCCTGGCGCGGAACGCGGGGCGGCGGCGCGCCGGTGGTGGCCGTCGGCGGGCGGCGACCGGGACGGCGGCGAAGCACCCGGCGCGGCCGGGTGGCCTGCTTGACCCGTTCCTCACCGGCGTGGGCGAGGATGTCCCGCTGGAAGAGCGCGGCCTGCATCTTGGCGGCGATCTGCCGCTGCTCGCGGGCGATGGCGGCGTCGCGCGCCTTCATCTCCGCGATCGAGCGCTCGATGTCCGCCAGATGTTCCACCCACTGGGGCTGGTCGGCCCCGCAGTGCGGGCAGTGCACGGCCGGCTTGATCTCCCGGCCGCACGAGGAGCATTGAAAGGTCGCCACGACACCCCTCCACCCGCCGCACTGTGGACTCCCACTGTCGCAGCATGCCCAAAGCTGGCGCGGATTTCGACACTTGTCGGCGGGTCCGGGGCAAACAACATGATCGGCCGGCCGCGCGGAGTGCTGCGCGACCGGCCGAGGGGTGGTGCGTCGTCAGGGGCGGCCCATGCCCCGGTACTCCCAGCCGGCCTGGGTCCACAGTGCCGAGTCGAGACAGTTCCGCCCGTCGACGACCTTGCGACCGCCGACCAGCTCGCCCAGGGCGACCGGGTCGGCGTTGCGGAAGTCCGCCCACTCGGTGAGGACGCAGACCAGGTCCGCGCCGGCGACCGCCTCGTTGATGCCGGGCTCGTAGGTCAGCTCGGGCACCGCGCGGCGGGCGTTCTCGGTGCCCTGCGGGTCGTACACGTGCACGTCGGCGCCGGCCTTCTGCAACAGCGCGGCGACGGCGAGCGCCGGGGCGTCGCGGACGTCGTCGGTGTTGGGCTTGAAGGTCGCGCCCAGCACGGCGATCCGGGTGCCGGAGAAGTCCGGGCCGGCCGGCCCGGAGCGGCGGCCGAGCAGGTCCGCCGCGAGCTGGAGCACGCGGGTACGACGGCGCAGGTTGATCAGGTCGACCTCGTGCAGGAAGCGCAGCGCCTCGCCGGCGCCCAGCTCCTGTGCGCGGGCCTGGAAGGCGCGGATGTCCTTGGGCAGGCAGGCGCCACCGAAGCCGAGGCCGGCCTGGAGGAACCGGTTGCCGATGCGGGGGTCGTACCCGATGGCCCGGGCCAACTGGGTGACGTCGCCGCCGCTGGCCTCGCAGACCTCGGCCATCGCGTTGATGAACGAGATCTTGGTGGCCAGGAAGGCGTTCGCCGCGACCTTGACCAGCTCGGCCGTGGCGAAGTCGGTGACCACCAGGGGCACCTCGCGGTCCTCGGTGGCGGCCAGGTCGAAGACGCCCTTGTGCGCGGCGTAGAGCATGCCGTTGGCCCACTCGCTCTTCACGCCGACCACGATCCGGTTGGGCCGCAGCACGTCGTCTACGGCGAAGCCCTCCTGGAGGAACTCCGGGCTCCACGCCACCTCGACGCCCAGGTCGTCGGGGGTGTGCTTGCCGACCAGCTGCTCGACCCACTCGGCGGTGCCCACCGGCACGGTGGACTTGCCGACGATCAGGGCCTTGCGGGTCAGGTGCTGGGCGAGGCCGGTCACCGACGCCTCGACGTATGACAGGTCGGCGCCCATCCCGTCGGCCCGCTGCGGGGTGCCGACGCAGATGAAGTGCACGTCACCGAATTCGGCGGTCTCGGCGATGTCGGTCGAGAACCGCAGCCGGCCGGCGGCCAGGTTGCGCTTGAGCAGCTCGTCGAGGCCGGGCTCGTGGATCGGCACCTCGCCGGCGTTCAGCTTCGCGATCTTGTCCGCGTCGACGTCGAACCCGAGCACCTCGTAGCCCAGCTCGGCGTAGCAGATGGCGTACGTCGCACCGAGGTAACCGGTCCCCAGGAACGTCACCCGCGGCCGAGGCGCCCCCGAAGGCGGCGTCACCGCGGCGATGGCGGGGGTCGGCTGGATGGTGGGGTAGGGGATCGTCACGCCTGTCTTCTCCGCTCGCACTGGCGGCGCGTCGTCGCGTCGCATTCTGCTGCGGCGCCTGGGCGGGCACCGGAGGGGTGGCTCACTGTCTGCCTTCCATCATCACCCAGCGGCGCGGATGCTCCGTCATGCCCATACCTACGCGCCGGTAACATCACCTGAACTGCAGTCGCTATCCTTCAGTCTGCGCGGTCGGCGGTCAGGGGAGGCCACAGACTGCGCATGATAGCGGTGAAGGGGAGGGGCCGACATGGCCGCAGGGGAGTCGTTCGACGTCTACCGGTTGCCGGAGGAGCACGAGGCGATCAGGGAGGCGGTCCGGGAGGTCTGCGCCGCCAAGGTGGCGCCGCACGCCGCCGAGGCCGACGAGACCGGGGAGTTCCCCAAGGCGTCCTACGACGCGCTGCGGGCCGCCGACTTCCACGCCCCGCACATCCCCGAGGAGTACGGCGGCGCGGGCGCGGACGCCCTGGCCACCGCCATCGTGATCGAGGAGGTGGCGCGCGCCTGCGCGTCCTCGTCGCTGATCCCGGCGGTGAACAAGCTCGGCACGATGCCGCTGCTGCTGGCCGGCTCCGACGAGATCAAGCGCCGCTACCTGACGCCGGTCGCGGCGGGCGACGCGATGTTCTCGTACTGCCTCTCCGAGCCGGAGGCGGGCAGCGACGCGGCGTCCATGACCACCCGCGCGGTACGTGACGGGGATCACTGGGTTCTCAACGGCGTGAAGCGGTGGATCACCAACGCCGGAGTCTCCGAGTTCTACACCGTCTTCGCCGTCACCGACCCCACCGCCCGCTCCCGGGGCATCTCCGCCTTCGTGGTCGAGAAGTCCGATCCCGGGGTGAGCTTCGGCGCGCCGGAGAAGAAGCTCGGCATCAAGGGCTCGCCCACCCGCGAGGTCTACCTGGACAACGTGCGGATCCCCGCCGACCGCATGATCGGCCCGGAGGGCACCGGCTTCGCCACCGCCATGCAGACCCTGGACCACACCCGGGTCACCATCGCCGCCCAGGCCGTCGGGATCGCGCAGGGCGCGCTCGACTACGCCAAGGGGTACGTCGCCGAGCGCCGACAGTTCGGCAAGGCGGTCGCCGAGTTCCAGGGCATCCAGTTCATGCTCGCCGACATGGGCATGAAGCTGGAGGCGGCCCGGCAACTCACGTACGCCGCCGCCGGCAAGTCCGAGCGGGGCGACGCCGACCTGACCTACTTCGGCGCGGCGGCCAAGTGCTTCGCCTCCGACGCCGCCATGGAGATCACCACCGACGCGGTGCAGTTGCTGGGCGGCTACGGCTACACCCGCGACTACCCGGTCGAGCGGATGATGCGGGACGCCAAGATCACCCAGATCTACGAAGGCACCAACCAGGTCCAGCGGATCGTCATGGCGCGGCAGCTCCTGAAGGGCTGAATCAGGCCACTGGTGACAGCGGTGGAATAGCGCCCTCGTCGATCTCGACAACGGGGGCGTCCACCGCGTTGGTCGCCGTCATCGGGTGAGCCCGACAACCGCGGTCAGTCGGGCCAGGTCGGTGGCTGGCGGGCCGTTGTGGGCGAGGTCGGTGATGGGGGTACGGGCGGCAGGGCGGCAGGTCGAGCAGGTCGTGGGCGTGTCGAGTGTCCCCGTTTGCGGCGGCGGCCATGGCGGCCTGGAGCAGCAGGGTTCCGCACACGTCGAGCCGGTCCGGCAACAACGGTCAGTGCGTGGAGGTGCGGGAGCGTGGCGCTCGGGTCGACGTCCGCGACTCCAAGGTTCCCGGCGCCGGAACGTTGAGCTTCGAGCCGGCCGCCTGGGAGTCGTTCCTCGGCAGCATCAAGGGATCGCGCTGAGAGCACGTCCCCGGTAGACCGATCACACTGCCTAGAGGTATTCGGCGGCGAGTTGCTCTGCCTCGCTCACGAATCCGTCCAACTCGGCTGGTGCCAACCTCGCCTCAAGGAGTAGCTGCCCGAGGATGAAGACCTGGGCGGCGATCAAAGTCTCGACTGGGACGTTGTCAACCAGTTCCTCTTCACCGAGGGCAGCGCGGATGAGACCCTCCATTTCGAGGGCCGGCAGAGTGTCTCCCTCCTGATACTGGGAACGGGCCGCCGCGACCCAGGCCGCTACCTCACTAGGGGTTGCTTCTGGCTCGAAACGCCGGTGAACGGCAAGGGCGAACGCGGCTCCGATGACCTGAAGACCACCGACCCAGCCGCTCCGGCCGATCTCCCCGACCAACGCATCGGCGGTATCCCAGTCAGCTCGGGCCAGTGCCCGGATCAGGTCGCTGAGCGCTTTAACCTGCACGTTTCCGAAACCTCGCAATCAATTTGCCAGTCGCCGTTGCGAACCGGCTCGCCGCCACCCCTGCCAGCAAGCCGACAACCACGAGATTTCCGGCGGCCTCGGCGCCATCGATCTTTGTCCGTGGTGGTGCCTGCGGGACGGTGGGGGTGCCAGTGCCCGTCGATTGTGTCCCAGCGGGACCCTTCGGGTCACGAAAAACCTTGATCAACTGCTGTGTCTTATCGACGGCAGTGGTGGCGTGCTCCTGAAGGTCGTCAGCCCTTCGCACCGAGCGGTTGAGCCAGCCCCGCGCCTTCGCGCGAGCGAACTCACGCCGATCGCTGTCCGCCATCAGCTCATTCCCGGAAGGCGGCCCTGAACTGGCAGCTGACGGCCGAGGTGCTGAACCGGGAGCGATGGCGTTCAGAAACTCGGCGACGTTCCGGGCTGCGTCGCTGCTCAGCCGCGCAAGCCGGTACGCCTTGTCGACCCCAGTACGGCTCTCAACTATCGCCGCGCGAAGCTTCGGATGGTCAGTGCCTCGGCCGAGCTCGGCATACCGGCCGTTTCCCTCGGCGACATCCGTTGCGGCGCGGCTTGCCTGGACCGCCACCTCGTCCAGCCGATCGATCGTGGACCTGAGCTGCGCCACGACCTGGCCGAGTAGGCTGCTCACCCGAGCGCCCGCCGGAACTCGTCCCCATTCTCCTGGGCGGCGGTGATGACCCGGAGGGTCAGCTTCACCTCACGTACCGCCTCGGCCAGTGCCCGTCGGGCCTGCTCGGCCTCCTCGCGCCGGCTGTCATGCAGGGTGGGGAGCATGACTCCAGCAGCTTCATCCAGGGAATCACCGATGCCCTCGATTGTCGTTCTGCCCTGGTCGAGCAATTGACGCGCTTCGGTCAGGGCTGCCTTGATCTCGCCGATGCTCATGGTTCAGCCGAGGATGTTGATGTACTGCCGGGCCGCCGCCGTACTGCCTTGGAGGGTGGTGGCTGCCTCGACCAGGCGTTGCTTGCTCTGCTCGGCGCGCGCGATCGCCTCGGAGAGCGCGGGATGCCCGGTGCCGGCGGCCACCGCGCGCAGTCGGGCGAGCACCTGCTCGGTGCTGTCGATGGCGGCCCGGATCTGGCTCGTCGTCGTGTTGCTCTGCTCGGCTGCCTGGGCGAGTGCGGCTTTGACTTGCTCGATGCTGGCCATGCCGTCCCTTCCGGTCGACTACGGCTGGGTGCCGGTGTTTTGCACATGCAGTAGCGACGCAGACACTATCCAACATGAATCCCTCTCCGTGGCCCCAGCTTGTGCGCAGGACCACGTCAAGCCCTCGGTCGGCCTGCCCGCGCGTTGCAAGCCCGATGGCCGGTGTGCACACGGTGCGAACATGTCACTGATTACTGACCGCCCCGACCTGTTCGGCCCGGCCCGGCGACGCGGCACCCGGTTGTCCGGCGTTGTGCGGGATTGATTGATCGGCACCGCCATCAGCGGCGATCAACTTCGCTCTTCCGTAGAAGTGGACGGCGGGACGGCTCTCAACCAACCTCGTCCCGGAGGAGTGGAAGTCATGATGCTGCGCAAGGCGTTCGGAGCGCTGGTGGCGTTGCTGACCCTCGGCACGGTGCTGGTCGTCACGGAGGCTCCGTCGCAGGCGGCGGTGGCCTGCTCGGGCACGGTCACCTACAGCTACGCGTACCCGCCGAGCAAGCCCGTTGCCGAGCTGGTCATCTACTACAACAGCACCAACGGCGGCACGAACAGCGCCTGCATGTACCACCGCGGCGCGGCGTACGGCTCCTCGGCGCGGACCTCCGTGCAGATCGCCCGGTGCGCGGAGACCTCCGGCAGCGGCTCGTGCACCGCCACCGCCGTCTCCACCAAGGACAACGACGACTACCTGTACTACGCCGGGCCGCGCGGCGTGACCGGCACGGCGAACAACTGCGTCGACGCGTACGGCGAGATGGACTGGGCCGGCACCACCTACTGGATCCACTCCGGTCGCCAGGGCTGCTGAGTCCGGTGACGCCTGACCGGTGGCCCGGTGGGATCCGTCCCGCCGGGCCACCGGTGGTGGCCGTCCGCGTACGCCCCCGTCAGGGGTAGAGGCAGGCGGTCCGGCGGGCGGCGAGCCGTTGGTCGGCGGGGAGCGGCAGGACCTCGGCGGTGCTGGATCCGTCGGGGCGGGCCATCCGCACGTCGAGTACGTCGGTCGGCGCGCCACCGCCGAGACAGGCGACCGCGGCCACCGGGATCTCGGCGGTGGTTCCGGGCCGCACCGACAGGTGGTCGGGCTTCCAGGTCAGGTCGAACGGCGGGGCGGCCAGTCCGGTCATCCCGATCTGGTGCCAGCGGCGCTCCGTCGGCAGCGCCGGATCGTCCGCGTAGTAGGCGGCAAAGCCGACGATCTCCACGTGCGTGCCGGTCGCGCTCAGCCGCCACCCACCCGGGCCGGTCCCATCGGGGGCGATCGCGAGGGCGATCGTGGCCGGCCCGGGTCGGTCGCCCCGGCAGCGGGACGGTTCCAGGCCCGTTGGCGGGTTGCCGTGCACCACCCCGGAGGCGATCAGCCCACCGTCGGCCAGGGTGAACCAGCGGATGTCGGGGGTCTGGGAGGTGGAGTCGTTGATCCGCTCACCCAGGCAGTAGCCGGTGAGCCCGAGCACGCAGCCGGGCGGAATGGTGTAGAGGATGCCCTGGTCGCGGCGGGGCTCGCTCCGGACATGCACGCCACTGCCGTACGTGACGGCGGTGAAGGCGGCGTCCGTGGCGGTCGTCGGGCAGGCCGTGCTGGTCGTCGTGCCGGCGGCCGCCGTCGCCCCCTCGGGCCCCCACCTCAGCTGGGTCAACGGCACCACGGCGGCCGTACCGGCGAGACCGGCGACCGCCACCGCCGCCAGCACCAGTCGCCGTCGGAGTTTCCGGGGCCGCGGAGGGCTCGCGGGCCGGTCGTGGGCCGGTCCGGCCGCTTCGCCGGCGTCGGTCGGCTCACCCGTGGCCGGGGCGGGTAGATCCCCGGCGACCACAGTGGACGGTGACGCTGCGAGGGGGGTGGCGGTGCGCAGTTCCTCGTCGAGTTCGAGCCAACGTTGTCGCCATTCGGCGGTGTCCCCGCCGCAGGCACCGACGTACGCGAGCAGCACGTCGAGACTGGGTTGCCGGATTCCGCTGGCGGCGGCGGAAAGGGTCGAGGCGCTGTAGCCGGCGACCTCGGCCAGTCGCCGGTAGGTGGGGTTGCCGGCTTCGACACGTAACTTTCGTAGCTCATGGGCGAATGACGACAACGGTCCAGCGGTCGGATCTACGGGCCGCTCGTGCCGAGCCATGCCGCTCCCCTGTCTCGGTAGCGCCCTGGAGCGGGGTGCCGCAGCACAGGGCTCATGTTCCCTGGTAAGTCGTCCAAAGTAGGGAATTATATTGACTTCGTTGAACCGGGCGAGGAGTGATCCCCGCGCGGGAATCTTGATCCACGTCTGTGGCGTTGAAGCCCGGAGAGTCACCCCGCCCCGGCCTCGTCAATCTCTCGATGACGGCGCTCCAGCACCCGGAGAGAGATCAGGATGAACAAGACCGCCCACGAGCAGGACGCGCTGCCCGGCGACCTGATGACCAACCGCCAGCGCGCGCAACTCGTGCTCGTGCTCGGCGCGTTGATCGCCATCGGGCCGCTGACCATCGACATGTACCTGCCGGCGCTGCCGGCCATCACCACCGGCCTGCAGACCACCGAGACGGCCGTGCAGTTGACGCTGACCGGCACGCTGGTCGGCCTCGCGTTGGGCCAACTGCTGATCGGGCCGGTCTCCGACGTGGTCGGCCGACGCCTGCCGCTGCTCGCCGGGCTCGCCGCGCACATCGTGGCGTCCGTGCTGTGCGTCTTCGCACCGAACATCGCCGTGCTCGGTGTGCTGCGCGTCCTGCAGGGCCTCGGCGTCGCCGCCGCCACCGTGGTCGCCACGGCCGTCGTCCGCGACCTGTTCAGCGGCGCGTCGTTCGCGCGGATCTTCTCCCGCCTGATGCTGGTCATGGGGCTCGCGCCGGTCCTCGCGCCGACGCTGGGCAGCGGGCTGCTGCGCTGGACCGAGTGGCGGGGCGTGTTCGCGGCGCTGGCCGTGCTGGGCGCGCTGCTGATCGTCGTCGCGGCGATCAGGTTGCCGGAGACCCTCGACGTGTCGCGCCGCCGGCACGGTGGGGTGGCCGCGACTCTGCGTGACTACCGGGCGCTGGTGAACGACCGGGCGTTCGTCGGTCTGGTGCTGGTCGCCGGTCTGGCCATGGCGTCGCTGTTCGCGTACGTCTCCGGGTCGTCCTTCGTCCTGCAGCGGGAGTACGGCCTCGACGAGCAGCAGTTCGGCCTGGCCTTCGGCGCCGGCGCGGTGGGCCTGATCGGGGCCACCCAGTTCAACGTCCGGCTGCTGCGCCGCTACACCCCGCAGCAGATCCTGATCAGCGCCCTGATCGCGGGGATGGCGGCCGGGCTGCTGCTGGTGCTGTTCGCCGCCACCGGCATCGGTGGCCTGGGCACCCTGCTCGCGTCGCTGTGGCTGGTGCTGGCCGCGGCCGGTCTGGCCCTGCCGAACGCGCCGGCGCTGGCCATGAGCCGGCACAGCGAGGCCGCCGGTACGGCAGCGGCGCTGCTCGGTGCCGTCCAGTTCGGCGTCGGCGCGCTGTCGGCGCCCCTGGCCGGCCTGTTCGGGACGGGGAGCGTACCGATGGCGGTCGTCATCGCGGGCGGCATGGCCGCGGCGCTGGCGGTCATGGTCCTGGTCGTGCCCCGCGCCACCCTCGGCCCGGTCGACGCCGACCTGGCCGTCGCCGTGCACTAGCCCCGACGCGCCGCCGACCCCAGGAGGGCGGGCCGGTTCCCCGGCCCGCCCGACGGTCAGCGGATTTCGGTGGTGTCCTCGGGCCGGGACTGGCCGCGCGGTGGCGCGGACCACGGCGATTCGCCGCCCACCCGGCGGGGCAGCGGCTCGGTCGGTGTCGGATCGGCCGGGTAGCCCAGGGTCAGTGGTGCGGTGTCCCGCTCCGCCGGTTCGGACGGCGACCAGTCGGTCAGGGTGAAGTCGTCGCCGCGCGGCGCGTCCGTCGGCGCCGGGGTGGCGGCCGGCACGGTCGCCGGCTGCGGCCACCGCCGCCAGCGCTGACCGCTGAACGTCGCCATCAGCAGCAGCAGACCGATCAGGAAGAGCGTGCCGTTCTCGACCGGCAGCCGCAGCGGCAGCGGGTCGCCGAACACCTTCCACTCGTGCGGGATCGCGTCGCGCACCTCGAACGGCGCCACGAACATCCCGATGTACGGCGTGACCAGCAGCAGCCCGGCCACCAGTGGGCCCGCCGGCGAGAACCGCAGGGTGCCGAGCAGCCCGAGCAGGACACCGCCGACACCGAGGTACACGGCCGGCTCGATCAGGTTGGCGGTGTTGAAGGTGCCGATCTCCACCCAGCGGTCGACCGTCCGGCTCGACCCGTCCTGTCCGAGTGTGACCAGCACCCACGTGACGGGTGCCACCACCAACCCGGCGAGGAAGCTCCAGAGATGTCGCATCCGCGCACCGTACCGTTTCCGGCATGACCGAGCACCTCTCCGCCGCTCCGACCGGCAAGCCGACGTCGTACTCCCGCGTCACCCTCAGCAAGATCATGACTGCGGTGGACGTCAACCTCTACGGAACCGTCCACGGCGGGGTCCTGATGAAGTTCGTCGACGACGTGGCGGGCGCCGCCGCCGCCCGGCACAGCGGCGGGACGGCGGTCACCGCGGCGATCGACGAGATCGTCTTCTCCGAGGCGGTCCGGGTCGGTGACCTGGTGCACGCGCACGCCCAGGTGAACTGGACCGGGCAGACCTCGATGGAGGTGGGGGTGCGGGTGGTCGCCGAGCGGTGGGACTCGGCCGAGGACGCGCCGGTGCGGGTCGCCACGGCGTACCTGGTCTTCGTCGGGGTGGACGTCGGCGGCGCGCCGCGCACGGTCCGCCCGGTGCTGCCGGAGACGCCGGAGGACGAACGCCGGTACCGGGAGGCGGAGATCCGCCGCGAGCACCGGCTGGCGCGGCGCCGGGCCATCCAGGCGCACCGGGCGGGCTGACCCACATGGGTCGCCGGGGTGGAGTGTGGGCCGGGCACGCGTCGATCGGCCCACCCGGTGCGCAGAATGGCGCTTCGAGGTAGGGCAAGATGGCGCCACGGCCCATGCACAGTGACGTGCGGGCCTCAGGGAGGGTGGAGCAGTGGGTGACGTGCTGTGGACGCCGCCGGCGGACGTGCTCGAGCGGTCCCGGATCGGCGACTACCTGCGCTGGCTGCGGGAGCACCGCGGGCTGGACTTCGCCGACTACGACGCGCTGTGGCAGTGGTCGGTCACCGACCTGGACGCCTTCTGGCGCTCGATCTGGGACCACTTCGAGGTCGTCGCGCACACCCCGCCGACCGCCACGCTGGCCGAGCGGGCGATGCCCGGGGCCCGCTGGTTCCCCGGCGCGACCCTCAACTACGCCGAGAACGTGCTGCGGATGCCGGGCCGTGCCGACGACGACCCCGTCGTCATCGCGCACGGCCAGACCCGGCCGCCGGTCACCCTCACCGCCGCCGAGCTGCGCGAGCAGGTCCGCCGGGTGTCGGCCGGTCTGCGCCGGCTCGGCGTCACCGCCGGGGACCGGGTGGCGGCGTACGCGCCGAACATCTCCGAGACGTACGTCCTGCTGCTCGCCACCGCCAGCCTGGGCGCGATCTTCTCGTCCTGCGCGCCCGAGTTCGGCACCCGCAGCGTCACCGACCGCTGGCAGCAGATCGAGCCGACCGTGCTGGTCGCCGTGGACGGCTACCGGTACGGCGACA
Source organism: Micromonospora sp. bgisy143 (assembly GCF_057708145.1). Lineage (NCBI taxonomy): Bacteria > Bacillati > Actinomycetota > Actinomycetes > Micromonosporales > Micromonosporaceae > Micromonospora > Micromonospora sp. bgisy143. The sequence continues at coordinate 506,568 of NZ_JBYIRN010000002.1, read as the reverse complement.
AGCCCGTCGACCGGCGGGCCGAGGTAGCCGCCATCCGTGCCGCCCTGCCGTCGCTGCGGCACACCGTCGGCATCGCGTACCTCGGCTCGGGGAGCGCGACCGGTGACGGCCCGGCCGCCGCGTCGGCGGACGGCGCGTCGGACGGCCTCCTCGACTGGGCCGACCTGGCCGCGCCGACCGACGAGCCGTTGACGTTCACGCCGGTGCCGTTCGACCACCCGCTGTACGTGCTCTACTCCTCGGGCACTACCGGCCTGCCCAAGCCGATCGTCCACGGCCACGGTGGCATCCTGCTGGAACACCTGAAGATGCTGGCCCTGCACCACGACCTCGGCCCGTCCGACCGGTTCTTCTGGTTCACCACCACCGGCTGGATGATGTGGAACTTCCTGGTCTCCGGGCCGGCGGTGGGCGCGGCCATCGTGCTCTTCGACGGCAACCCGGGCCACCCCGATCTCGGCGAGATGTGGCGGCTCGCGGCGGAGACCGGCACCACCTACTTCGGCACCTCCGCGCCGTTCCTGCTGGCCTGCCGCAAGGCCGGTCTGGTGCCCCGCGACGTCGCCGACCTGTCCGCGCTGCGCGGCGTCGGTTCCACCGGTGCGCCGCTGCCCGCCGAGGGCTTTCACTGGGTGTACGAGACGGTCGGCGACCAGGTGCAGCTCCAGTCGCTCTCCGGCGGCACCGACGTGTGCACCGGCTTCGTCGGCGGGGTGCCGCTGCTGCCCGTCTACGCCGGTGAGATCGCCTGCCGCGCGCTGGGCGCGAAGGTGGAGGCCCGCTCGGCCGACGGCACCCCGGTGATCGGCGAGCTGGGCGAGTTGGTGATCACCGAGCCGATGCCGAGCATGCCGGTGGGCTTCTGGAACGACCCGGACGGCGTGCGGTACGCCGAGGCGTACTTCTCGGTCTACCCGGGCGTGTGGCGGCACGGTGACTGGATCACCATCAACGCCCGCGGCGGCTGCGTGATCACCGGACGGTCCGACGCCACCCTCAACCGCGGCGGGGTACGGCTCGGCACCGCCGAGTTCTACTCGGTCGTCGAAGGGCTGGACGAGGTCGTCGACTCGGTCGTCGTGCACCTGGAGGACGACGAGGGCGGCGCCGGCGAGCTGCTGCTCTTCGTGGTGCTGGCGGACGGCCTGTCCCTGGACGACGCCCTGCGGGCGAAGATCAGCCGTGAGCTGCGTACCGCTCTTTCCCCCCGGCACGTCCCCGACGAGATCCACCAGGTGCGCGCCGTGCCCCGGACGCTCTCGGCGAAGAAGCTCGAGGTACCGGTCAAGAAGATCCTCACCGGCATCCCGGTCGACCGGGCCGCCGCCAAGGGTGCCCTGGCCAACCCCGAGTCCCTGACCGCCTTCGCCACCTTCGCCCAGTCCCGCACCCACCCCTGACCCACCCCACCCGCGAGGCTTCCGCACGCCGTGGCCCCTGCCCCCCTCCGCGCCGCACGCCGACGTCGATCCCGCGCTGCGTCTCCGCAGGCGTCGATCATGAAGTTGTGGTGCCCCGCGAAAGGTGCATCACGGAAGTATTCGCCCACCACAACCCCATGATCGACCCGGGTCTGACCCTGAGGTCCCGCGATCTTGCACTTTCTGTCGCGACATAAGGGGTACCCCACGCGTATCGGCATCCGAAAGTGCAAGATCGCCGGGGCGGGCCGGGGCGGGCCGGGGCGGGCCGGGGCGGGGCGGGGCGGGGTTTTTAGGGGAGGGGGTGGGTGACTTTTTCGGCGGTCAGGCGGGTGGCCAGGCGGGTGGGGTCCAGGTTGGCGCAGAGGACCACCGTGGCGGCGCGGGTGAGCGGGGCGAGGAGCCAGTCGACCGGGTCGGGGTAGCGGGCGGTGTCGACCAGGACCCGCGCGCCGGGCTCGATGCCCAACTCGGCCGCGCGGTCCTCGGCGCGGGCCAGCAGGTGCGCGTCGGTGAGACCCGGGCCGGGCTGCGGGGTGAAGTGGTCGCCGTGCCCGCGTACCTCGACCACGTAGTCCGCGAAGCCGGGCGGCACCTGCCGCAGCGGGGCGGCGAGCGGGGCGAGACCCAGGGCGTACCGCTCGTCCGCGGACCAGGACTGCGCCTCGTCGAACCGGTCGGCGGCGGCGAAGAGGACGTCCACGGGCCCCGGCGTGTCGAGCACGCTCAGCTTGGCCGACCAGCAGCCCAGCAGCACCGCCGCGGTCTGCCAGTGCGCAGGGAGCAGGACGCCGGCCGGTGTGCCCGGCGCGAGGCCGACCTCGTCGACGAGGAGATTGGCGGTCTTCGACACCCAGTTCGCCAGGGTGACGCCGGAAAGTTCGGTGCGGTCGCCGGTGGCGTCGTCGTACCAGGTCAGCAGCGGTCGGGTCGGGTCGGTCGCGATCGCGTCGGCGAAGACCCGGGCAATGTTGTCGGCCATCGGCGCGAACGATACGCCTTCGTCACCCGTACTCGATGACGATGACAAGTCGGCGTACGGTCGGGTCGCAGTCAGCGTCGGCCCCGTACTCCGGCGTAGGCTTTACCCCCGGAGTGTTGTTCCCCACAGACCCACCTTCAAGGAGTCGCCCCGTGACCGCCGGTCGCCCGCCCCGCGTGCTCATCGACGCCACGAGTGTCCCCGCCGACCGTGGTGGTGTCGGTCGATACGTCGACGGTCTGCTCGGTGCCCTCGGCAAGGTGTGCGGGTCGGGGGTGGAGTTGGCCGTGGTGAGCCTCCGCACCGACCAGGAGCGGTACACCCGGATGCTGCCGGGCGCGGAGATCATTCCCGCGCCGGCCGCCGTGGCGCACCGCCCGGCCCGCCTCGCCTGGGAGCAGACCGGCCTGCCGCTGCTCGCCCAGCAGGTCGGCGCGCACGTGCTGCACTCGCCCTTCTACACCTGCCCGCTGCGCGCCGGGTGCCCGGTGACGGTCACCGTGCACGACGCGACGTTCTTCACCGAGCCGGAGCACTACGACAAGTCGCGCCGGACGTTCTTCCGCAGCGCGATCAAGACATCGCTGCGTCGCGCCGACCGGGTGATCGTGCCCAGCAAGGCCACCCGGGACGAGCTGATCCGACTGCTCGACGCCGACCCGACCCGTATCGACGTGGCCTACCACGGCGTCGACCACGCCGCCTTCCACGCGCCGAGCGAGGAGGAGAAGGCCCGGGTCCGCGCCCGGCTGGGGTTGGGCAACAGCAGCTACGTCGCCTTCCTCGGCGCCAAGGAGCCGCGCAAGAACGTACCCAATCTGATTCGGGGTTGGGCTCGTGCGGTGGCCGACCGGGCCGAGCCGCCGGCGCTGGTGATCGCCGGCGGCCAGGGGCACGACGACGACATCGACCGCGCGGTGGCCGAGGTGCCGTCGCACCTGCGCCTGCTGCGCCCCGGCTACCTGCGGTACGGGGACCTGCCCGGCTTCCTCGGCGGTGCGCTGGTCGCGGCCTACCCGTCGTACGGTGAGGGGTTCGGCCTGCCGATCCTGGAGGCGATGGCGTGCGCCGCTCCGGTGCTGACCACGCCCCGCCTGTCGCTGCCCGAGGTGGGTGGCGACGCGGTCGCGTACACCTCGGAGGACCCGGACCAGATCGCCACCGACCTGGCCGCCCTGCTCGACGACGAGCAGCGCCGGTTGTCGTTGGCGAAGGCCGGCTTCGACCGGGCCAAGGAGTTCACCTGGGAGTCCAGCGCCGAGGTGCACATCGCCGCCTGGAGTCGCGCCCGTTCGTGACCGTTCGGGGCCCCTCGTGGTGACCCGTGCCACTGCGGGGGGATGCGTCGGGCATGATGTGCGGATGCTTTATGCGGTCATTCCGGCAGGTGGCAGCGGCACAAGGTTGTGGCCGTTGTCCCGCGCCGGCCACCCCAAGTTCCTCCACCCGCTGACCGGCACCAGCTCCTCGCTGTTGCAGGCGACCGTGGAGCGGCTCGCGCCGCTGACCACACCGGATCGGACCCTTGTGGTCACCGGTGCCGCGCACGTCGCGGCGGTCGCCCGGCAGCTCACCGGGCTGCCGGAGGAGAACATCCTGGTCGAGCCGTCCCCCCGGGACTCCTGCGCGGCGATCGCGCTGGCCGCGGCGGTGATCGCGGTGCGCGACCCGGAGGCGGTGATGGGTAGCTTCGCGGCCGACCACCTGATCCGTGACCCGGACAGCTGGGTGCGCACGGTCCAGGAGGCGGTCCGGGGTGCCGAGCAGGGCATGCTGATGACGGTCGGTATCACCCCGACCCGGCCGGAGACCGGCTACGGCTACCTGGAGACCGGCGACGCCACCGACGGCACCCCGTGGCGTCAGGTGGCCGAGTTCAAGGAGAAGCCGGCCGCCGAGGTCGCCGAGGCGTACGTCCGCTCGGGTCGGCACCTCTGGAACGCCAGCATGTTCGTCTGGCGGGTGGACGTGTTCCTCGCCGAGCTGGCCCGTCAGCAGCCGGCGCTGCACGCCGGGGTCACCGCGATCGCCGCCGCCTGGGGCACGCCGGAGCAGGACGACGTCCTCGGCACGGTGTGGCCGACGCTGCCGAAGATCTCCGTCGACTACGCGGTGATGGAGGGCGCGGCCACCGCGGGTCGGGTCGCCACGGTGCCGGGTGACTTCGGCTGGAACGACGTCGGCGACTTCCACACCCTCGGCGACGTGCTCCCCGCCGACGACGCGGGCAACGTGGTGCTCGGCACCGACGCCAAGCCGGGCGTGCTGCTGCGGGACACCGCCGACCTGGTCGTGGTGCCGCAGTCGGGTCGACTGGTGGCGGTCATCGGTGTGCGTGACCTGATCGTGGTGGACACCCCGGACGCGGTGCTGGTCTGCCCGCGCGAGCGGGCCCAGGACGTGAAGCTGCTGGTCGACGAGCTCAAGGAGCGCGGCGAAGAGGGCTACGTCTGACATCCGGTGCCACCCGCGGCCGAGGCGCCCCCGAAGGCGGCGTCACCGCGGCGATGGCGGGGGTCGGCTGGCGCTGGCGGCGGGAACGTCCGTCGCCAGCGCCGTGTCACCACCTGCGCAGGGCCGCGAGGGCCGGCTCGACGAGTTGTGCGGTCCCGCCGGCCAGCGGCTCGGGCAGCCGGTCGGGCGGGAACCAGCCCAGCGCCTCGGCCTCGTCGCTGACCTGCTCGACCGCGTCGGCCGGGGCGACCACGGCGAACCGGACGTCGTAGTGGCGTGAGCCGCCCTGGCACTGCACCTCGTGCACGTCGATGTCGATCGGCACCGGGTCGATGCGCAGCCCGCTGATGCCGGACTCCTCGGTGGTCTCGCGCAGCGCGGCCCCGACAAGCGTCCGGTCGACCGGCTCGCAGTGCCCGCCGAGCTGCACCCACCGGCTGAACTTGGCGTGCAGACAGAGCAGCACCCGTGCTCCGGTCGGGTCCAGCACCAGCGCGCTCGCGGTGACGTGACCAGGACGGTGCTGCCGGCTCATCGCGATCGGTCCTGCGGCGAGCAGCGCGAGGGTACGGTCCCGGGCCTCGGCCGCCGCCGGGCTGGTCGGCTGCCAGCCTTCCAGCAGCGCGACGGCATCGGCGTGCAGCGCCGCGAAATCGGTGGGGTCGGCGGCGGGTTCGGTCATCGCGATGTCGGGCATCCCGTCACTCTACGAGCGGGCGGCTCTTGGCCTGGCCGGCGACGCGTACCGCGGCGGCGGGTGACCGGACGACACCTCTGCGGAGCAAGGGCCGCAGACCCTCGTGGTGCCGCCCGATCACCGGTCCTCCCCAGTCCCGGTGCCCCGGCGTCGAGCGCGTCCAGGACGCGTCGGTGCCGTGCGCGGGCATTGGAAGCATGCCCAACGCTCACCGGAGGCGTCGAGGTTTTTCAGTCCAGGCTTAAAGATGGAGATAACTGCCGGCCGGGTAGAGTCGAAACGGCCGCCCGGCATCCCTCTGCCGGCGGCACGGGAGCGCTCCATGCTGAAGATCCACTTTTCCGGCGAGGACATCCTTCGGACCCGGGTGGCACCGGCGGCTGACCCGGTCTGGGAGCTGGTCCTCAGCCTGCACGCGTTGCAGGGCCGCAACCGCGACCCGTTGACGTCGGCCTGGCGGCGCACGGTGACCCGAGGGCTGCGCCGGGACGTCGCCTCCGACCAGCTCCGACTGCTCTTCGCCCTGAACCCGCCGCGCGGCTACTTCCCCGACTTCCTCACCCCGTACGCCAGCGTGGAGGGTTTCGAGGCGGGCCTGGACGCGGTCCGCAGTACGCCGATCGAGGTGCTCCAACGGGACCTGACCCTGGTGGCCGCCGAGAACCCACTGCCCACCTCGGCTGCCGCGCTGGCCCGTGGCGACGTGGCGACGTTGCATCACCTCGCGGATTCGATGGAGCAGTACCGGGCGCTGGCGATCAGCCCGTACTGGGGCCGGATCCAGGCCGCCGTGGCGGCGGACCGTAACCGTCGGGCGCGCGCCCTCCTCGACGGCGGCGTCGAGGGCCTTCTGACCAGCCTGCGTCCGAGTATGCGCTGGGCGAACGGGGTGCTCGAGGTGCGCGACTACCCGCACAGCCGCGAGTTGCACCTGGACGGGCGAGGGCTGCTGCTGGTGCCGTCGTTCTTCTGCGCACCCACCCCGGTCGCCCTGCTCGACCCGGCGCTGCCACCCGTCCTGGTCTATCCCGTGGACCGGCTGGGCGGCCTGGCCGACAGCGACGCAACAGGCGGGACCGGTGCCGGCCGCGAGTCGCTGGCCGCGCTGCTCGGCCGGACCAGGGCCGCGGTGCTGCAGGCCAGCGACGACGGCTGTACGACGGGCGAGATGGCCCGTCGGCTCGACATCTCCCCGGCGGCGGCGAGCCAGCACGCCACCGTCCTGCGCAACGCCGGCCTGCTCGTCAGCCACCGCGACCGCAACACCGTGCTCCACACGCTGACCCCGTTAGGCCGAGCAGTCCTAGAGGCGTAACCCCCCACCCGGCCGGCCCGGCCCGGCCCCACCCGACCCGGTCCGGCTCGTCGATCATGAAGTTATCGCCCCGACACGCCGAGGCGACGGGCAATAACTTCATGATCGACGCCAGAGCCGGCCCGGGGCGCGGTCGGCGGGGGTGAGACCTACAGGGCCAGGGCGGCGCTGGCTGGGCTGCCGGCGGGTGGGGGCAGCAGCGTCGACGGGACGCCTTCGGCGGTCAGGGCGATGCGCAGCCGGTGCAGGTCGGCGCCGAAGCGGACCAGGTCCATCGGGTCGACCGGCGCCGGGGCGGTGCCGAGCAGCAGCGCGGTGGCGTCGGCGGGCCAGCCGGGCACCTCGGCGACCAGGCCGGCGCGTACCTCCGCCTCGTCGACGAGCGTGAAGACCGTGCCGGGGGTGACCACCTCGGCCACCGCGTCGAGCGCCCGCCGCACCGCGGCGGGGTCGACCGGCTCGGGGCCGACGGCCTCCGCGAGGGTCGCGGCGTCGGCCAGTCCGGCGGCGCGGGCCTCAGCGGTGCCCAGCGAGAAGAGATCCTGCGCGGCGTCCCGGACCAGCGCCCGCGCGCCGCCGGAGTCGTCCGCGCCGGTGGCGGTGAGGTACCCCCGCACCACGGCCACCGGGACCTGGTCACACTTACCCTTGATCAACTCACCGGCGCCGGCCAGCTCGTCCACCACCGCCATCTGGGTGAGCTGCAGCTCGTTGCCGTACGGGTCGACCTCGCCCCGGTGGTCGCGGATGGCGGGCATGCCGGCGACCCCGAGCGCGACGTCGGTCAGCCCGTTGCGCCAGGGCCGGCCCATGGTGTCGCTGACGATCACCGCGACGTCGAGGTCGTACCGTTCCCGCAGCGCGGCGCGCAGCTCCCGGGCCGACGCGTCCGGGTCCACCGGCAACAGCACCAGTCGGGTCTTGTCCACGTTCGACGCGTCGATCCCGGCGGACGCCATCACGAACCCGTGGTGGGTCTGCACGATCCGGGTCGCACCTCGGCTGGCCACGACGCGGGCGGTCTCGCCGGCCAGCACCTCCTCGCGTGCGGCGAGCCGCTCCGGCCCGTCCGCCGGGACGTCGACCAGGCGTCCCTCCGCCTTGGAGACGATCTTGCTGGTCACCACCAGCACGTCGCCGTCGCGCAGCCACGGCGCGGCGGTGGCGATCAACGCCGCCAGGTCGTCGCCCTCACTCACATGGCCGATGCCCAGCACCGGCAGGATCTCCAGCCTCACGTCAACTCCACCGCGGCGCGGACCATAGCCGCCGTCGCCGCCTCGTCGGTCATCCGCAGCGGCACCGCGCGGACCGTCACCTCCGGCACCAGCGTGTCGGCGTCCTCCTCGGCGACCAGCCAGCCGTCCAGCAGGCCACCGGCCGCCCGTCCGCCGTACAGCCGGCCCACCCCGGCCGCGCTGCACTCGACGCCGAGCACCTCGAGACACCGGTCGGCCATGCCGCGCACCGGGGCGCCGCCGATGATCGGCGAGACACCCACCACCGGTGCCGGGCCGTCCACCACGGCCTCCCGCATCCCGGGTACGGCGAGCACCGGCGCGATGCTCACCACCGGATTGCTCGGGGCGACCAGCACCAGGTCGGCCGCCCCGATGGCATCCAGCACCCCGGGGGCCGGCTTCGCCGTCTCCGCGCCCACGAACACGAAACGGTGGGTCTCGATGTTCGCCCGGTACCGCACCCACCACTCCTGGAAGTGGATCGCCCGCTGGCCCGGGTCGTCCCCGGCAGCGCCGGCGCCGTTCGCGGGCTCACCCCTGCCGCTCACGATGGCGTGGGTCTCCAACCGGTCGTCGGTCGCCGGCAGCAGGCGTACGCCGGGCTGCCAGCGGCTCGCCAGCGCCTCGGTGACCGCGCTGAGCGGGTAACCGCCGTTGAGCATGGTGCTGCGGACCAGGTGGGTGGCGATGTCCTTGTCGCCGAGGCCGAACCAGGTGGGCTCGACGCCGTACCCGGCCAGTTCCTCCTTGACCGTCCAGCTCTCCCCGACCCGGCCCCAGCCCCGCTCCGGGTCGGCGCCGCCACCGAGGGTGTACATGACGCTGTCCAGGTCGGGGCAGATCTTCAACCCGTGCAGCCACAGGTCGTCGCCGACGTTGACCACGGCGGTCACCTCGGCGCCGACCTCGCGGGCGTACGCCCGGACGCCGAGCAGGAACCGGGCACCCCCGATGCCGCCGGCCAGAACCACGATGCGCATGTCGACCATCCTCGCGTACGTGACGCCTCCGGTCCGCCGGTGCCCGGGGAGACTAGGCTCACGTGCGCCCTGTCCGTCCGATGCCCCGAGGGGGAGCTCGTGACCAGCCCCGCCGAGCCCGCGTCCGCCGACGCGACGCAGGCCCGCCAGCTGACCAAGCCACTGCGCGAACTGGGTGCGCTCGCCCTGCTCGGCGCCAACGCCGTTCTCCTCTTCGTGGGGCTGCTCCGGCTGATCAGTCCCGCCGACTACACCGACTTCACCGGTCGGGCGGGCAGCTCCTTCTTCTCGTTCATCGGGGTGGAGGCGGTGGTCCTGCCGCTGCTGGCCGTGCTGTTGGCCACCCACGTCGCGCCGGTGCTGCCCAAGGCGAAGCTGATCACACAGGTGGCGCTCGGCGAGTACGCGTTCAGCGCCCTGTTCGGCACGCTCACCATGCTGATCTGGACGGTGGGCCGGCTCGCCGACGCGGAGATCTTCGACGCGCTGCTCGGCATCCTCACCCGGTTCGCCTGGTTGGTGATCTTCGCGGTGGCCGCCTGGGTGGTCTTCACGATCTGGCGGGCGTTCTACTACGTGCCCAAGCCGAAGCCGCAGCCGGGCGTGTACGGGCAGCCGCCGCAGGGCTGGCCGCAGCAGCCCGGTGGTTGGCCGGCCCCGGGTCAGCCCGGTGGTCAGCCGCAGGGCGGTTGGCCCGCCCCCGGCCAGCCGGGCGGTTACCCGCAGGCGGGTCAGCCGGGTGGTTACCCGCCGGCGCAGTTCGCCGGCCAGTACGGCCAGCCTTCCCCGCCGTTCCAGGCCCCGCAGTCGGCGCCGCCGCACCAGCAGTCCGCGCCACCGTCCCCGCAGTCCGCAGCGCCGTTCCCGCAGTCCGCGCCACCGTTCCCGGCGGGCCCGCAGTCTGCTCCGCCGTTCCCGCAATCCGCGCCGCCGGCCAACCCGGGCCCGCAGTCCGCGCCGCCCGCGCCGCCGTTCGGGCAGCCGCCGTCGGCCGACCCCACCCAGACGATCCCGCGCCAGTCCGCCGAGCCGCCGTCGGCCGACCCGACCCAGGCGATCCCGCGTCCGGGCAACGAGGACAACGACCGCACCCAGCACATCAACCCCGACAACCCGCCGCGCTGACCCACCCCCTCCCCCCCGCCGCCGCCAAACGCGCGCCGATCTTGCACTTTCGGTTGTCGGTTCGCGTGAATTACCCCGTATGTCACCACAGAAAGTGCAAGATCGGCGAGCGCTCGCCGATCTTGCACTTTCTGTGGTCGTTATGGGCTTGATGCCCCTCGTGTCGCCACCGAAACTGCAAGATCGCCGCGGGCTGGGGCGGGCTGGGGCGGGCTTGGGCGGGCGGGGAGGCGCTGCGCATAGGGTGGGCGGATGGTTGATCGGATGCAGCCCGGGTTCGGCGAGGCGAGCGTGCGGCGGGCGCTGGGTCGGGCCGCTGCCGGCCGGGCGCTGGACCTTGACGAGGCGTCCGCGCTGCTCGCCGCTCGGGGGGAGGCTCTGGACGAGCTGCTGCGGGTGGCCGGTCACGTCCGTGACGCGGGGCTGCGGGAGGCTGGGCGGCCGGGTGTCGTCACGTACTCGAAGAAGGTTTTCATCCCGCTGACCCGGCTCTGCCGGGACCGGTGCCACTACTGCACCTTCGCCACCGTGCCGCACCGCCTGCCGGCGCCGTTCCTGGACCGCGACGAGGTCCTCGCGATCGCCCGGGAGGGTGCGGCGCAGGGCTGCAAGGAGGCCCTGTTCACCCTCGGTGACCGGCCGGAGGAGCGGTGGCCCGCGGCCCGCACCTGGCTGGACGAGCGCGGCTACGACTCCACCCTGGACTACCTGCGCGCCTGCGCGGTGGCCGTGTTGGAGGAGACGGGGCTGCTGCCGCACCTCAACCCGGGGGTGCTGTCCTGGTCGGAGCTGCAACGGCTGAAGCCGGTCGCGCCGAGCATGGGCATGATGCTGGAGACCACCGCCACCCGGCTCTGGTCCGAGCCGGGCGGCCCGCACTACGGGTCACCGGACAAGGAACCGGCGGTCCGGCTGCGGGTGCTCGACGACGCCGGTCGGGTCGGGGTGCCGTTCACCACGGGCATCCTCATCGGCATCGGGGAGACCCCCGCCGAGCGGGTGGACGCGCTGTTCGCGATCCGCCGCGCGCACCGCGAGTACGGCCACCTCCAAGAGGTGATCGTGCAGAACTTCCGCGCCAAGCCGGACACGGCGATGCGCGGCATGCCCGACGCGGAGCTGCACGACCTGGCCGCCACGGTGGCCGTGGCCCGGTTGCTGCTCGGCCCGAAGGCCCGGATCCAGGCCCCGCCGAACCTCATCGCGGGCGAGTACGACCTGCTGCTGCGGGCCGGCATCGACGACTGGGGTGGCGTCTCGCCGCTCACCCCGGACCACGTCAACCCGGAGCGCCCGTGGCCGCAGATCGAGGAGCTGGCCCGGCACACCGAGCTGGCCGGGTTCACGCTGCGGGAACGGTTGACGATCTACCCCGAGTACGTGCGGGCGGGCGACCCGTGGCTCGACCCGAGGCTGCTGCCGCACGTGAGCGCGCTGTCCGATCCGGCGACCGGCATGGCCGTGGAGTCGGCGATCCCGCAGGGCCGGCCCTGGCAGGAGCCGGAGGAGGTGTTCGGCGGCCGAACCGACCTGCACGCCACCATCGACACCACCGGCCGGACCGACGACCGGCGCGGCGACTTCGACAGCGTCTACGGCGACTGGGCCGAGGTCGCCGACAAGGTCACCCCCGAGGCGGCGGCGCGCCGATCGGGCGTACCCCCGGTGACGGCCGGCAGTGGCGCGGACCGTGACCTGACGGCAGGGCTGCGGCTCGCGGCCGACGACCCGGCGGCGCTGCTCGACCCGGCCCACACCGACGCGGCGCTGGCGCTGTTCGCGGCGGACGGGCCGGCGCTGGACGAGCTGTGCAGGCTGGCCGACGACGTCCGCCGGGACGCGGTCGGCGACGACGTGACCTACGTGGTCAACCGCAACATCAACTTCAGCAACGTCTGCTACGTGGGCTGCCGGTTCTGCGCGTTCGCCCAGCGTGAGCGGGACGCCGACGCCTACCGGCTCTCCGTCGACCAGGTCGCCGACCGGGCTGAGGAGGCATGGGCGGCCGGTGCCAGCGAGGTGTGCCTCCAGGGCGGGATCGACCCCAAGATGCCGGTCACCGGGTACGCGGACATCGTCCGCGCCATCAAGGCCCGGGTACCCGAGATGCACGTGCACGCGTTCTCCCCGATGGAGATCGTCACCGCCGCCGCGAAGGCCGGCGTGCCGGTCCGCGAGTGGCTCACCCAGCTCCGCGAGGCCGGCCTGGACACCATCCCGGGCACCGCCGCCGAGATCCTCGACGACGACGTGCGCTGGGTGCTCACCAAGGGCAAACTGCCGGCCGCCGCCTGGGTCGAGGTGGTCAGCACGGCCCACGAGCTGGGCATCCGGTCCAGCTCCACGATGATGTACGGGCATGTCGACCACCCCGGCCAGTGGTTGGCGCACTTCCGGGTGCTGGCCGGTGTGCAGGACCGTACGGGTGGGTTCACCGAGTTCGTGGCGCTGCCGTTCGTGCACACCAACGCCCCGATCTACCTGGCCGGCATCGCCCGCCCCGGGCCGACCTGGCGGGAGAACCGGGTGGTGCACGCCATGTCCCGGCTGCTGCTGCACGGCCGGATCGACAACATCCAGTGCTCCTGGGTGAAGCTCGGCGACGAGGGCACGGTGGCGATGCTCCAGGGCGGCTGCAACGACCTGGGCGGCACGCTGATGGAGGAGACCATCTCCCGGATGGCCGGTTCCGGAAACGGGTCGGCGCGTACCGAGGAGCAGTTGCGGGCCATCGCGACGGCGGCCGGGCGGCCGGCGCGCAAGCGGACGACCGCATACGGTCACGTTCGCCGCTGAGGTCGAACCTTTTCCCGCCGCCGGCCGTACCAAGCGGTGCCGGCGGCGGTCGCGGCGAGGGCCGCCGCCGGTGTTCCCCCAGGGGCCCGGCGGCGTCGGTCGGCGGCACCGGACCCGTCACCGCGGGCGCGTGCGCGCCGCCGCCGGAAAGGTTCCCCATGACCACTGATCAGCGGAAGCGGCACTGGCCGCGACTGACCCGCCGGCAGACGTTGACCGCCGCGGCCAGCGCCACCCTCGGTGCCGCCGCGCTCACCGTGCCGGGTCTGTCGGCCGCCCAGAACGCGCCGGGCGCGGCGGGTCGGGCCGACGAGCCGATCATCGTGCACCTGCGTGACGCCGCGTCCGGAACGATGGACGTCTTCGTCGGTGAGTCCCGAATCGAGGTACGCGACCGCGGCCTCGCGGACCGGTTGCGCCGCGCCGCCAAGCGCTGACCAGCGCCCACGCCCGGCGCTGAGCAGCGCCCTCCGCCCGCCATCAGTCCCTGCCCAGTGAGGTTGGTCCGTCATGTCTTCCCACCGCGAGGCCCCGGAGATAGCCAAGGATCCGGTCGCCGACAGCTCCGACCTTTACGCGTTCGTCAGCCCCGACAAGCCCGACACGGTCACGCTGATCGCCAACTACGTGCCGTTGCAGTTGCCGTCCGGAGGGCCGAACTTCTTCGAGTTCGGCGACGACGTGCGCTACGAGATCCACATCGACAACAACGGTGACGGTCATCCGGACGTGACCTACCGTTTCGAGTTCACCACCGAGATCACCAACCCGAACAGCTTCCTCTACAACACCGGGCCCATCGAGTCGCTCGACAGCAAGAACTGGAACCGCCGGCAGTTCTACAGCCTGACCCGGATCACCGATGGTCGGGAGCACCGGCTCGCGCACAAGCTGCCCTGCCCGCCGTGCAACGTCGGGCCGCTGTCCACGCCGAAGTACGCCGATCTCGTACGGCAGGCCACGTACACCCTGTCGACGGGGGAGCGGGTCTTCGCGGGCCAGCGCGCCGACGGTTTCTTCGTCGACCTGGGAGCGATCTTCGACCTCGGCACGCTGCGGCCGTTCCAGCAGTTGCACGTGGCCGGCAAGAAGATCTTCAAGGCCGAGGGTGAGCCGGTCAACGCCACCGACCGCATGAACGTCCACAGCATCGCCGTGCAGGTGCCGCTGAAGCAGGTGCGCCGCCGGGCCAACCGGTACGGTCCGGCGGACGCCGCATCGGTGCTGGGGGTGTGGACGTCGGCGTCGCGCCGGCAGGTCCGGGTGCTCGGCGACCGGGGTGGGGCGGACACCTCCACCGGCCCGTTCACCCAGGTCTCCCGGCTGGGGAACCCGCTGTTCAACGAGGTCATCGTGCCGATGTCCAAGAAGGACCTGTGGAACTCGCTGCCACCGTCGGAGGACAAGCGGTTCGCGCGGTTCGTCGAGCAGCCGGAGCTGGCCGCGCTGCTGCCGGCGCTCTACCCGGACGTCTTCCCCAACCTGGACAAGCTCAACAAGTCCAAGAAGGCGCGCGCCGACCTGGTGGCCATCCTGCTCACCGGTGTACCGGCCGGCCTGATCGACGGCTTCACGAACGCCACCGGCGACGTGCAGGCCGACATGCTGCGGTTGAACACGGCCATCGCGCCGAACCGGCGGCCGGACCGGTTCGGGGTGCTCGGCGGCGACCTGGCCGGCTTCCCGAACGGGCGGCGCGTCGGCGACGACGTGGTCAGCATCGCGCTGCGGGCGATCGCAGGGGTGACCGTGCCGCTGGTCGACAAGACGTTCCGTCCGGACGCGGCGGCCGGCGCGGTCACCCCGGGGCTCAGCGCCGCTGACGTGACGGCGCCGTTCCTGGCGAACTTCCCCTACCTGGGTACGCCGTACGACGGGTTCAACAACCCGCCGGCGTCGTCCTGATCTCGGGCGGGGGAGCAGTGGTGCACGAACACACGTACGGGCCGTCGGAGACGGGGAGTGTCGTCCTCGATCTGGGCGGCGACACCGGTGCCCTGATCATCTACACCGGTCGGGATCTGCACGGCCGGGAGATCGAGATCAGCCGCGACGGCGAGCGGCGGGTCCACTCGGCGGTCCGGGAGCGCCGGGTCCGGGACGGCTCGTTCCACAGTGCGGTCTACCCCGATCTTCCCGCCGGGATTTATACCGTCTGGTGGGACGCGAACACGTCCGCCGGCACAGTTTCTGTCCACGGTGGAGGGATCGCCGAGTTCGCCTGGCCGAGCAGCGGTTTCGGGGCTGCCGGCTGACCCCTCCGCGCCCTCTTTCCGCTCGCACCCCGTCCACATTGTGGGCGGGGTGCGAGCGCTGTCCACGGCTCGACGGGCGGTCTGCGCCGACCCGCGTTAACCTGTCCCCCACCAAGATCAGCTTTGCGAAGGGGGTACCGGTGCTCCCCGTCCGGCGGGCCGTCGGAGGGAGCGCCACGGCAGAAAAGTCGGGCAACTCGCCGGAGAGGGCGTTACTCGGCCGGGGTCTGAATCGATAGGGCAGGTTGCGAGGCTGGACGGTCCTGGTGGCCGGCCAGGGTTGTCGGGAGGGCGACTCCATTATCAAGTTTGGCTTGACGGCGCACGCATTACACGCGTGTAATTTGAATGGGGTTGTTCGCACGGAACGCAACAAAACGGGACCGGACGGACAAGCACGCCTTTCGCGTGGGGGGTTGCAGCGGCGATGACGCCGGTGCGCGACAAGGAGGCATCTGATGGACGGCCAGCTTGAGGTGGCCGACCTGCTCGGAAACGCGCCGGAGTGGCAGGAGCGGGCCTTGTGCTCGCAGACCGACCCCGAGGCGTTCTTTCCCGAGAAGGGCGGCTCGACCCGCGAGGCGAAGCGAATCTGCTCGCGCTGCGAGGTCAAGACCGAATGCCTCGAATACGCTCTCGGCCACGACGAGCGGTTCGGTATCTGGGGTGGGCTCTCGGAGCGGGAACGGCGCAAGTTGAAGCGGCGCGCCGCCTGAGCGGTGTGCAGCGCACCGCCTGGGCGGTGCGGAGTCGGGGGTGGCGCGGAGTCAGGGCGGTGGGGGCGCCCGGCTCAGGCCAGCTCGTCGGGGTCGACCCCGAGCAGGTTCGCCACCTGCTCGATGATCACGTCATGGACGAGGTCGGCGAGATCTTCGCGGTCCATCGCGCGGAACTCCAGGGGTCGGCGGTACAGCACGATCCGGGGCGGCACCTCCTGGCGGCCGGGGCGACCCGGCAGCAGGCGGGCCAGCGGCACCTCGCCGTCCTCCAGCACGTCGGAGTCGTAGACGTTCAGGTCCGGTGGAACGTCCTCGACCGCGAACTCGACGCCGGCCAGCTCCTTGGCGAACCGTCGCTCCAACGTCTCGACGGTGTCCAGTACCAGGTCGTCGAAGACCTCCGCCTTGGTCCGCGCCAGCGGCACGGTCGCCGGCACCAGGCGCCCGCGCAGGCCACGCCCGTGCCGGTCGCGGTGCGCACGCCGGCCGGGGCCGGGGCGGCGGTGTTCCGGACTCGTCATGAGGCAAAGGGTAGCCCCCGGGCCAGGCCGGCCCGCGGCACCGCCGCCAGCGTGGCGCGGCGCGACCCGGACCGCGAATTGTGATCACCACGACGGGCGTGTCGCAACGCGAAGCGGTGCGCCGGACCCGGTAATGGAGATACCCTGCCGCCGTGAGGTCACCACGGCGCTGCTCCCGTAACGGCTGCCCCCGGCAAGCGGTCGCCACATTGACCTATGTCTACAACGAGTCGACGGCCGTGGTCGGCCCGTTGGCGGCGTTCGCCGAGCCGCACACGTACGACCTGTGTGAGCAGCACGCCCGCAGCCTCACCGCCCCGCGCGGCTGGGACGTGGTCCGGCACGAGGGCGAGTTCGAGCCGCCCCCGCCCACCACTGACGACCTGGTCGCGCTGGCCGAAGCGGTCCGCGAGGCCGCCCGTCCGGCGCCCCGCCCCCCGGAGCCCGACCAGCCCCACCAGGAAAACCCCCACCAGACCGGCCGGCGGGGCCACCTCCGGGTGATTCCCCCCAACCACTGACCCGAGAACGGTCAGAGCCGCGACCAGGCCTCGGTCAGGACGGTACGGAGGATCTGCTCGATCTCGTCGAAGTGTCGCTGCTCGGCGATCAGCGGCGGGGCGAGCTGGATGACCGGGTCACCCCGGTCGTCGGCCCGGCAGTACAGGCCCGCCTGGAACAGCGCGGTGGACAGGAAGCCGCGCAGCAGCCGCTCCGACTCGGCCTCGTCGAAGGTCTGCCGGGTGGTCTTGTCCTTGACCAGCTCGATGCCGTAGAAGTAGCCGTCGCCCCGCACGTCGCCGACGATGGGCAGGTCGTGCAGCTTCTCCAGGGTGGCGCGGAACGCGTCCTCGTTGGCGCGTACGTGCCCGACGAGGTCTTCGCGGGCGAACACCTCGAGGTTGGCCAGGGCCACCGCGCAGGACACCGGGTGCCCACCGAAGGTCACCCCGTGGGCGAACATGCCGGTCTCGGTGAGGAACGGCTCCATCAGCCGGTCGCTGGCGATCATCGCGCCGAGCGGGGCGTAGCCGGAGGTGATGCCCTTGGCGGTGGTGATGATGTCCGGCTGGAAGCCGTAGCGGACCGCCCCGAAGTACTCGCCGAGCCGACCCCATGAGCAGATCACCTCGTCGGAGACGAGCAGCACGTCGTACGCGTCGCAGATCTCCCGCACCCGCTCGAAGTAGCCGGGAGGTGGTGGGAAGCAGCCGCCCGAGTTCTGCACCGGCTCCAGGAAGACGGCGGCGACGGTGTCCGGCCCCTCGCGCTCGATGGCCCGACCGATCTCGTCGGCGGCCCAGCGGCCGAACGCCTCGGGGTCGTCGCCGTGCTCGGGTGCGCGGTAGAAGTTGGTGTTCGGCACCTTGATTCCGCCGGGCACCAGCGGCTCGAAGTCGGTCTTGATGCCGGGCAGGCCGGTGATCGACAGCGCGCCCATCGAGGTGCCGTGGTAAGCGATGTAGCGGCTGACCACCTTGTACTTGTTGGGCTGGCCGGTCCGCTTGAAGTAGGCCCGGGCCAGCTTCCACGCCGCCTCGACGGCCTCGGAGCCGCCGGTGGTGAAGAAGACCCGGTTCAGGTCGCCGGGCGTGAGCGAGGCGATCTTCTCAGCCAGCTCGACGGCCTTCGGGTGGGCGTACGACCAGAGCGGGAAGTACGCCAGCTCGCCGGCCTGCTTGGCGGCGGCCTCGGCCAGCTCGGTGCGGCCGTGACCGGCGTTGACGACGAACAGCCCGGCGAGCCCGTCGAGGTAGCGGCGGCCCTGCGCGTCCCAGACGTACGCGCCCTCGCCGCGCACGATGGTCGGCACCTCGCCGGCGGAGTAGCTCGCCATCCGGGTGAAGTGCATCCAGAGGTGGTCGGTGGCGTCGGCCATGTCAGCCCCATCGATCGTCGGGCCGGTCAAAGGGGTGAAGCCGGCCGCTCTGCTCACGGTTATCGCACAGTCCAGTGCCCGTCGGCAAGTGGTATCAGTGGTCTATATGGCGGAGTGCGACGGAATCAGCGAGCAGTTGCAGCCTAGGCAACGGATTCCGCATCAACGTGCGGGGTTGGACGGTATGGGGTGGGACGCTGTCGAGCTGCCCCAGATGTGGGGCGGGCCGGACCTGCCTCCCGGACGCAGGCGCTCGCCAGCGTCCGGCTCCCGCCGACCGTGCTCGCCAGCGCCTGGCCCCCGCTGACCGTGCTCGCCAGCGCCTGGCCCCCGCTGACCGTGCTCGCCCTCGCCTGGCCCCCGCCGACCGTGCTCGCCAGCGCCTGGCCCCCGCTGACCGTGCTCGCCCTCGCCTGGCCCCCGCCGACCGCGCTCGCCCTCGCCTGGCCCCCGCCGACCGCGCTCGCCTGGCCCCCGCCCGACGGCACCCGCCTGTGCCTGGCCCGCACCCAGAGGCGCTCGCCCCGCGTCTCCTAGGTTGATCCACTCCGCTTCGCCGATATCGCTGTATCAGGGCGAGGTTGATACCGCGACATCGGCGAAGTCGAGTGGATCAACGGCCGGGTCGGCCCTGGCTGGTCGTCGGGACGCTGGTGGGACACCTCGGGGGCGGTAGCGGGGCGTCCTGGGTGCGTGCCAACACGTCCCACCGCAACACGCCGGCAGGCTGGAGACATCGACACTCAGCGTGGCTAGCGTGCGGCGCAGCGTGCACCCAGCGGGCTGCAGCGTCTGCCGGGCGGCACGGCGCGGCGTGCACCGAGCGGCGCGGTGTGCGGCGTGTGCTGGGCGGTGCGGCGATCCGCACCGCGCGGAGCTGCGGCGGGTGGCCGATGGACGGGAGGATCACATGGCGAACGAGGCGTTGCGGGTGGCGATGGCCGAGGCGGGGGAGACGGTCGAGTCGCTGGCCGAGAAGGTCCGCGTCGACCCCAAGACGGCGGGGCGGTGGCTGGCGTCCGGGCGTATCCCGCATCCGCGTACCCGGATCGCGGTTGCCGAGATCCTGCGCCGGGACGCGGCGGATCTCTGGCCGGAGCCGTTCCGCCGTCGGGACCTGCCGTGGTTCCGACCGTGGGCCGAGCTGGAGCAGGACGCGATTGGCCTGCGGTCGTACGAGCCGCTGCTCGTGCCGGGCCTGCTCCAGACCGAGGGGTACGCCCGGGCGGTCCTGAATACCGGCGGGCTGGTCCCGCCCTCCGAAGTGGACCAGATCGTGGCGAGCCGCATCGACCGGCAGGCGGTCCTTCGCCGGGACGCCCCACCGCAGCTCGTCGCGGTGCTCGACGAGGTGGTGCTCCGCCGGCCGGTCGGCGACGGCTCGGTGATGGCCGGGCAACTGCGGCACCTCGCCTCGGCAGCGGAGTGGGAGCACGTGCAGGTCCGGGTCATCCCCGCCGAGAGCCCGTGGCACACCGGGTTGGCCGGGCCCTTCGTGCTGGGTCGCCTGCCCGACGGGACGGAATTGGCGTATCTCGACAACCAACTCCGCGGTCAGATCGTGACCGATCCTCTCGACGTGGCTAACCTGGGACGCAGGTGGGAGAGCGTCACCGGTGAGGCGTTGCCCCAACGTCAGTCGATCGAGCTGATCAGGGAAGTGGCCACGACATGGACATGACCGACGCGCGCTGGCGCACCGCGACCCGCAGCAGCAACAACGGTGGAAACTGCGTCGAGGTCGCCGACAACCTGCCGGGGCGGGTGCTGGTGCGCGACAGCAAGGACCGCGAGGGCGGCACCCTGACCTTCGCGCCGGCCAGTTGGCGTTCCTTCGTCGACCAGTTGCGGCAGGCGTGACATGACCGACGCCCGTTGGCGCACCGCGACCCGCAGCAGCAACAACGGTGGCGCGTGCGTCGAGGTCGCCGACAACCTGTCGGGGCGGGTGCTGGTGCGCGACAGCAAGGACCGTGACGGCGGCACCCTGACCTTCGCGCCGGCCGCCTGGGCGTCGTTCGTCGGCGCGGTCCGCGCGACGGCCCGCTGATCCACTCGGGATCCCGGAAACCGGGGCATCGGAGCGCCCCGGACACCCCGACTTCCGGCAAACCGAGTCGATCAAGCGCCGACCAGCGCCGACCAGCGCCGACCAGCGCCGACCAGCGCCGACCAGCGCCGACCAGCGCCGACCAGCGAGAGCCGTCAGGCCGTACCCCAGGTGTAGGTCTGTTTGCGGAGCTTGAGGTAGACGAACGCCTCGGTGGAGAGCACCCCCGGCACCGCGCGTAGCCGTTGCAGGATCTCCAGCAGGTGGTCGTCGTTGCGACAGACCACCTCGGTGAGCAGGTCGAACGACCCGGCGGTGATGACGACGTAGTCGACCTCGTCCAGTTCGGCCAGTCGGTCGGCGACGGCCTCCAGGTCGCCGTCGGTCCGCAGCCCGATCATGGCCTGGCGGGGGAAGCCGAGCTGGAGGGGATCGGTCACGGCGACGATCTGCATGACGCCGGAGTCGAGCAGTCGCTGTACCCGCTGGCGGACCGCCGCCTCGGACAGGCCGACCGCCTTGCCGATGGTGGCGTACGGCCGGCGGCCGTCCTCCTGGAGCTGCTCGATGATCTGCTTGGCCACGTCGTCCAGCAGAGCGTGGTTGGCACCTTCACGCACGGCGACGCGGCGACCGCCGCCGCCACTCTCGTGCTGTCGGTTCGTCATCGTGCGCTCCCCATGTCCCGAATCGTGATGTCGCGCGTGTGTCCCCGCGCAGTCTGGCGTATTTCGTCGTCAACTGCTAATCCCGCAACGGAATCCCTTGTAAGGGAGGTTTCCTCATGTCAGGATCAGTGCTCCCTGGCACCTGACCCTCCCGACATTCCCGCCGGCGTGCCTCCCCGTCCCGCCGCCGACGATGACCCCCCTAGGAGTCGTCATGCGTACTCCCCTCCGGCCCCTCTCCCGGCGTGGACTGCTCACCGGCACCCTCGGTTCGGCCGCCCTGCTCGCGGCGGGCGGCAGCCTCGCCGGCTGTGGCACCAAGGGCGCCCAGCAGACCGAGGCCGGCTGCGTCAGCGAGGACCTGTCCGGCACCGAGAAGAAGCTCGCCTTCTCCAACTGGCCGCAGTACATGGACGTCGACGAGAAGGACGAGTCCAAGCGGCCGAGCCTGGACGAGTTCATCACGAAGACCGGCATCCAGGTGACCTACACCGAGGACATCAACGACAACAACGAGTTCTTCGGCAAGGTGCAGAACCAGTTGGCCGCCTGCCAGAGCACCGACCGGGACATCATCGTGCTGACCGACTGGATGGCGGCGCGGATGATCCGGCTCGGCTGGATCCAGAAGCTCGACCCGGCGAAGATCCCGAACGTCCAGGCGAACCTGTTGCCGTCCCTGCTCAAGCGTCCCTTCGACACCGAGAACCGGATCTCGATCCCGTGGCAGTCCGGCCTGGCCGGGTTGGCGTACAACGGCAGCGTCACCAAGGAGCTGCGCACCGTCGACGAGCTGCTGACCCGCGCCGACCTCAAGGGCAAGGTGACGGCGCTCAGCGAGATGCGCGACACGATGGGTCTGCTGCTCGGCGCGAACGGGCACGATCCGTCGAACTTCACGTCCGCCCAGTTCGACGACGCGCTCAACAAGCTCAAGAAGGCCGTCGACTCCGGGCAGATTCGCAAGTTCACCGGCAACGACTACGCACCCGACCTGGCCAAGGGCGACATCGCCGCGTGCATCGGCTGGTCCGGGGACGTCATCCAGCTCTCCAGTGAGAACGCCAAGGTGCGGTTCGTCGCGCCCGACTCCGGCGTGATGCTCTACAGCGACAACATGATGGTGCCCAACAAGGCCAGCCACAAGGGCAACGCCGAGGCGCTGATCAACTACTACTACGAGCCGGCCGTGGCCGCGAAGCTCGCCGCGTACGTCAACTACATCTGCCCGGTCAAGGGCGCCCAGGCCGAGATGGAGAAGATCGACCCGGAGTTGGCCGCCAACCCGCTGATCTTCCCCGACGACGCGCTGCTGGCGAAGTCGAAGGTCTTCATGGCCCTGGACGAGAAGCAGGAGAAGGAGTACGAGGGCAAGTTCCAGCAGGTCATCGGGGCGTGACGAGGATGGCGCGCGAGACACCCGCCGGCGACCTGCGCCTGGCCAACCTCACCAAGCGGTTCGGCATCTTCACCGCCGTCGACGACCTCAGCCTGACGATTCCGCAGGGCTCGTTCTTCGCGCTGCTGGGCGCGTCCGGCTGCGGCAAGACCACCACCCTGCGGATGATCGCCGGGCTGGAGGAGCCGACGAGCGGTCAGGTGCTGCTCGGCGACAGCGACATCGCTCGGCTGCGGCCGTACAAACGGCCGGTCAACACGGTCTTCCAGAGCTACGCGCTCTTTCCGCACCTCACCATCTTCGAGAACGTGGCCTTCGGGCTGCGTCGGCGCGGCATCCGCGCGGTCGACGACGAGGTCCGGCGGATGCTGTCGCTGGTGCAGCTCGACGGTTTCGGCCCGCGCCGCCCGGCCCAGCTCTCCGGCGGCCAGCAGCAGCGGGTCGCGCTGGCCCGCGCACTGATCAACAAGCCGCAGGTGCTGCTGCTGGACGAGCCGCTGGGCGCGCTCGACCTGAAGCTGCGCCGGCAGATGCAGATCGAGCTGAAGCGCATCCAGACCGAGGTCGGCATCACCTTCGTGCACGTCACCCACGACCAGGAGGAGGCCATGACCATGGCCGACACCGTCGCGGTGATGAACGCCGGCCGGATCGAGCAGCAGGGCGCTCCGGTCGACATCTACGAGTTCCCGGCCACCGCGTTCGTGGCGAACTTCCTCGGCCAGTCCAACCTTCTCGCCGGGGAGGCCGCCGGCACGAGCGGCGGCGAGGTCGCGGTGACGGCGCACGGTTCGCGCTTCTCGGTGCCCGCCGGCCGGTCGCGCGCCGACCGTGGTCCGGTTCACCTGGGGGTACGCCCGGAGAAACTGCATCTGGTCGGCTCCGCCGACCAGGTGCCCGACGGACACCAACACGTCACCGGTGTGGTCACCGACGCCTCCTACGTGGGCGTCAGCACCCAGTACCTGTTGCGCACCGGCTGGGGCACCGAACTGACGGTCTTCGCCGCCAACAGCGGTACCGCGACGCGGATGCCGGTCGGCGCCGAGGCCGTGGCGTACTGGGATCCGGAGCACGCGTTCCTGCTGCCCCGGGACGCCGCCGACGCCGACCGGACGGCACCGGTGTTCGACGAGCCGGTGGGTGCGTCGTCGTGACCCTCCTGGCGCCCAGCAAAGCGGGCCAGCCGCCGCCCGCGCCACCGGCGGCCCGGTCCGGGCGGTACCGCCTCCTGCCGTACCTGCTGCTGTTGCCCGGCGCGGCCTGGCTGCTCATCTTCTTCGGTGTGCCGCTGGTGCAGCTCGCCGCGGCGAGCCTGTACGACCCCAGCGGCTCGCTCTCCACCGGGTACGCGATGACCTGGGCGTTCGGCAACTACCCGGACGTGGTGCAGGCGTACTGGCCGCAGCTGCTGCGCTCGTTCGGCTACGCCGGGCTGGCCCTGGTGGTGGCGCTGCTGCTGGGCTATCCGTTGGCGTACGCCATCGCGCAGAAGGCGGGCCGGTGGAAGAACCTGCTGCTGGTGTGCGTGGTCGCGCCGATGTTCACCAGCTTCCTGGTCCGTACGCTGGCCTGGAAGACGATCCTGTCGGACAACGGCCCGCTCGTCGGCCTGCTGCGCGACGTGCACCTGCTCGCGTCGGACGGTCGGCTGCTGGCCACGCCGTTCGCGGTGGTGCTCGGTCTGACGTACAACTTCCTGCCGTTCCTGGTGCTGCCGCTGTACGCGAGCCTGGAGCGGCTGGACCCCCGGCTGCTGGAGGCGGCTACCGACCTGTACGCGAGCCCGGTGCAGGCGTTCCGGCGGGTGACCCTGCCGCTGTCCATGCCCGGCCTGGTCGCCGGCACGCTGCTGTTCTTCATCCCGGCCAGCGGTGACTACATCAACGCCGAACTGCTCGGCACGCCCAACGAGTACATGGTCGGCAACGTCATCGACTCGGCGTTCCTGGTCCGGCTGGACTACCCGCAGGGTGCCGCCCTGTCGTTCCTGCTGATGGCGGCGATCCTCGCGGTGGTCTTCGGCTACCTGCGCCGGGCTGGCACGGAGGAGGTGCTCTAGATGCGACTCTCCCGCTGGCTGGCCGATCGCTGGGTGATGATCGTGGCGCTGCTGGTGCTCGGCTACCTGTCGCTGCCGATCCTGGTGGTGGCGGGGCTGTCGTTCAACCGCCCGTCGAGCCGCCTGTCGTACGACTTCAACGAGTTCACGCTCGACAACTGGCGGCAGCCCTGCGCCACCTCGGACATGTGCGACGCGGTCGTGCGCAGCGTCCAGATCGGATTCCTCGCCACGGTCGTCTCCACCGTGCTCGGCACGTTGATGGCGTTCGCGCTGGTCCGGCACCGCTTCCGGGGACGGGCCGGCGTCAACGTGCTGATCTTCCTGCCGATGGCGACGCCGGAGCTGGTGATGGGCACGTCGCTGCTGGCCCTGTTCGTCTCGGCCGGGGTACCGCAGGGCTTCTGGACCATCGTGATCGCGCACGTCATGTTCTGCGTGTCGTTCGTGGTGGTCACCGTGAAGGCGCGGCTCGCCGGGATGGACCGGCGGCTGGAGGAGGCCGCCATGGACCTCTACGCCAGCGAGTGGCAGACCTTCCGGCGGATCACCCTGCCGCTGGTGCTGCCCGGCATCGTGGCCGCCGCGCTGCTGGCCTTCTCGTTGAGCTTCGACGACTTCATCATCACCAACTTCAACGCCGGTACGACCGTGACGTTCCCGATGTACGTCTGGGGCGCCGCCCAGCGGGGCATCCCGCCGCAGGTCAACGTCATCGGCACCGCGATGTTCGCGATCGCGCTGCTGCTGGTCGGCCTCAGCTCACTGCGCGGACGCCGGGCCCGCCGCGCCAACCTGCTGGCCGGTACGACACCACAGGCGCGGCGGCCGTCGTGACGACCGCGCGTGTCGGGCGGGCGTTGGCCGACGCGGCACCTGTGCCGTACTGGCTCGACCGCAAGGAGCGGCCCGACCCGCTGCCGCCGCTCGTCGGCGCGCAGACCGCCGACCTGCTCGTCATCGGCGGCGGGTACGGCGGGCTCTGGGCCGCCCTGGAGGCCAAGCGCGCCGACCCGCACCGGGACGTGCTCCTCGTCGACGCCGGGACCTGCGGATGGGCCGCCTCCGGGCGCAACGGCGGGTTCTGCGCCGCCTCGCTCACCCACGGCCTCGCCAACGGCGTGGACCGGTTCCCCGACGAGATCGGCGAGCTGGAACGCCTGGGCCGGCAAAACCTCGACGACATCGCCGACACCGTCGCGGAGTTCGGCATCGACTGCGACTTCGAGCGCACCGGCGAGCTGGCCGTCGCCGTCGAGCCGTACCAGCTCGACGGGCTCGCCGCCGACGCGGAGCTGGCCCGCCGGTACGGCCACCGGGTGCGCCTGCTCGACCGCGACGAGGTACGCGCCGAGGTCAACTCGCCCACCTACCTGGGCGGCATGATCGACGCCGACCGGGTGGCGATGGTGGACCCGGCGAAGCTGGCCTGGGGGCTGCGCCGCGCCTGCGTCGAGGCGGGCGTACGCGTGCACGAGCACACCCGGGTCACCGGGCTGCGCGCCGACGGCGTCGCGCTGCGGGCGGACACCCTCGGCACCGATCCTGACGACCTGGCCCGCTCTGCCGACCTGGCCGGCCCTGCCGCACCCGCCGGCCTGGCCGCACCCGCACCGGGCCGCCCCGGCGTCATCCGCGCCCGCCGGATCGTGCTGGCCACCAACGCGTTTCCGCCGCTGCTGCGCCGGCTGCGCGCGTACGTGGTGCCCGTCTACGACCACGTCCTGATGACCGAGCCGCTCAACCCGGCGCAGCGCGACGCGATCGGCTGGCGCAACCGGCAGGGGCTCGCCGACACCGGCAACCAGTTCCACTACTACCGGATCACCCGCGACGGGCGGATCCTCTTCGGCGGCTACGACGCCGTCTACCACTACGGCAACCGGGTCGCCCCGAAACTGGAACAGCGCCCGGCCACCTTCACCACCCTCGCACAGCACTTCTTCACCACGTTTCCGCAGCTCGCGGACGTGCGCTTCAGCCACCGCTGGGGCGGTGTCATCGACACCTGCACCCGGTTCTGCCCGTTCTACGGCACCGCCTTCGGCGGTCGGCTGGCGTACGCCGCCGGGTACACCGGCCTCGGCGTCGGCGCGACCCGCTTCTCCGCCCGCGTGCTTCTCGACCTGCTGGACGGCGGGAACACCCCGTTGACCCGGCTCGATCTGGTCCGCCGCAAGCCCCTGCCGTTCCCGCCGGAACCCGTCCGCGCGATCGGCATCAATCTCACCCGCCGGTCGATGGCCCGCGCCGATGCGCGTGGGGGCAGACGCGACCTGTGGCTCCGTACTCTCGATCGTCTTGGTTTGGGGTTTGATTCCTGATGCGTGTCCTGCTCGTCGGCGCCGGTGGCGTCGGCTCCGCTGCCGTAGCCATCGCCGCCCGACGGTCCTTCTTCGAGACGATGGTCGTGGCCGACCACGACCCGCAGCGCGCGGCCCGCGCGGTGGCCGGGCACGGCGACCGCTTCGTCGCCGCCCACGTGGACGCTGCCTCGGCCGACGCGATTACCGCGCTGTGCCGCGAACACCGGATCACCCACGTCCTCAACGCCGTCGACCCGCGCTTCGTCATGCCCATCTTCGACGGCGCGTTCGCGGCCGGCGCCGACTACCTGGACATGGCGATGTCGCTGTCCCGCCCGCACCCGTCGCAGCCGTACGCCGAGACCGGCGTGAAGCTCGGCGACGAGCAGTTCGCCCGCGCCGACGCCTGGGCGGCGGCCGGTCGGCTGGCGCTCGCCGGCATCGGTGTGGAACCGGGACTGTCCGACGTGTTCGCCCGGTACGCCGCCGATGAACTGTTCAGCGAGATCGACGAGATCGGCGTGCGGGACGGCGCGAACCTGACCGTCGACGGCTACGACTTCGCGCCCTCGTTCTCCATCTGGACCACCATCGAGGAGTGCCTGAACCCGCCGGTGGTCTGGGAGGCCGACCGCGGCTGGTACACCACCGAGCCGTTCAGCGAACCGGAGGTCTTCGACTTCCCCGAGGGGATCGGGCCGGTCGAGTGCGTCAACGTGGAGCACGAGGAGGTGCTCCTCATTCCGCGCTGGGTCAAGGCCCGCCGGGTCACCTTCAAGTACGGGCTCGGCGAGGAGTTCATCGACGTCCTGAAGACGCTGCACAAGGTCGGCCTGGACGGTGTCTCCCCGGTGCGGATCCGCGGGGTCGACGTGTCCCCGCGCGACGTGGTGGCGGCCTGCCTGCCCGACCCGGCCACCCTCGGGACGCGGATGCGCGGCAAGACCTGCGCCGGCACCTGGGTACGCGGGCTGGGCCCGGACGGACGGCCCCGGGAGGTCTACCTCTACCACGTGGTCGACAACGAGTGGTCGATGAGCGAGTACGGCCACCAGGCGGTCGTCTGGCAGACCGCGGTCAACCCGGTGGTGGCGCTGGAACTGCTCGCCACCGGCGTCTGGACCGGCGTAGGAGTCCTGGGCCCCGAAGCCCTACCCCCGGTGCCCTTCCTAGACCTGCTCACGAACTACGGATCCCCCTGGGGTCTCCGCGAAACCCCCACCCCCTGACCTGCGTCGATCTTGCACTTTCTGTGGGGGCATCACTCGCTTATCGGGCATAACCTCGACAGCAAGTGCAAGATCGGCGGGGCTGGGGTGGTGGGTGACGGCTTGCTGACAGGTTTCTCGGGGGTTGGGCTGGGGTTCTGGGGGGTGGTTTGTGGGAGTGCGGGATTTGGTCGTTTGGCGGGTATTTTGTGGGCGGGTGGCCGCACTATTGGCCCCGGCTCGACGGGCCTA
Organism: Micromonospora sp. bgisy143; assembly: GCF_057708145.1. Lineage (NCBI taxonomy): Bacteria > Bacillati > Actinomycetota > Actinomycetes > Micromonosporales > Micromonosporaceae > Micromonospora > Micromonospora sp. bgisy143. The sequence goes on along the minus strand of NZ_JBYIRN010000002.1, from coordinate 478,238 downwards.
ACGGCCAGTCGACCTGTCGACTTGTCACCCCGCCGACTCGGTCGGCGACGCAGGTCGCGCCCACCGATTGATCGACGCCAGGCGAACGGCGCAGGCAACCAGCGCGACGGTGGATATTGCGGACAGTGGTGGCGACGACACTTCTCCGCGTGACGATGCAACCACCACCCGGGCCGGGGCATCCGCTGCCGTACGGCCCCGGACCGCAGCCATCCGCCGCCCCGAACTGGTTCCGCCGTGCCAGCCCGGGCCGCCGCGCCGCAGTGATTGTCGGTTCGGTGCTGCTCTCCGTCCTGCTGCTCTGCTGCGCCGGTACCGCCATCGTCGGCGCGCTGACCGGCGATCCGGACCCGAAGAGCACGGCCACCGCCGCCGACGAGGCGCAACGACCCATCGCCGCGGCGCCCGCCGAACCGACACCTGACGCGCTCGCCGAAGCCCAGTCGGCCGAGCCGGCACCCTCCAGCCCCGTGCCCTCCAGCGCGGCGCCCTCGAGTGCCGCGCCCGCGCCGGTGGTGCGGGTGACGACGGTGACCGAGCGTTCTGCTATCCGGCACGGTTCGCGCACCGTCAAGGACGCCTCGCTGGCCGAGGGCAAGCGGGTCGTCCGCACGAAGGGCGTGGACGGCGTACGGACGCTGACCTACGAGGTGACCACCACCGACGGTGTGCAGACCGGCAAGAAGCTGGTCACGTCCACCGTGACGAAGCAGCCGGTCACCGAGGTCGTCGCCGTCGGCACGAAGAAGAAGTCCAACTGCGACCCGAACTACAGCCCCTGCGTCCCGATAGCCAGCGACGTCGACTGCTTGCCCGGCTCCGGGAACGGGCCCGCCTACGTCCGCGGCACCGTCAAAGTCATCGGCGAAGACATCTACGACCTGGACCGCGACAACGACGGCTACGGCTGCGACTAACCCTCCCCGCCCTTAGTCCCGTCCCCCGTCCCCGCCCCCGTCCCCGCCCCCCGTCGATCTTGCACTTTCTGCGGTCACAATCCGCGTCAAAGCGGGGCGTATCGACAACAGAAAGTGCAAGATCGGCGCGGGGGGTGGGGCGGAGGGTGGGGCGGGGGCCGGGGGCGTGAGGGCTGGCGGCTTAGCACGTGCGGGTGTGGGGTGGGGGTTTTCCACAGAGGGCTTTGTTGTCCACAGGTTGTGGGGGCGGGGCGGCGTTTGTGACCGGTAGGCGGCCAGCCTTTCGGCATGACTGTTCAGTTGTGGCGTACGGATGCCCTGATGCGGGAGCTCACCGTCGCGCGGATCCGCACTCGGCTCGACCGCGAGGAGCTTCGGCGGGTCCGCAGGGGCGTGTACGCAGCTGAGTCCTGCGACGACGATGACCTGCTACGGGCGCTGATGCTGCGCCTCCCCGACGGGGCCATGTTGACCCGGCAGAGTGCCGCCCGCAGGCACGGCTTCGGCGTCTTGCGGGAGGACCTGGTGCATATCCAGCTGCCCGCGAATGTGCCGAAGCCTCGGCTGCCCGGGGTCGTCGTACACCGGTCGGTTCTGTCTGTTCGGCCGGTGCTCGTCGGCGGCCTGCCCTGCGTGCCGGCGGCCCGGTGTGCGGTGGACCTGGCGCGTGCCGTTCGGCGGCTCGACGCGCTGCCGGTGCTCGACGCGGCGCTCCGGTCCGGCGCGGTGAGCCAGGATGACCTGCTGGCGGAGGTTTCCGCTCACGACGCGTTGCGCGGGGTACGGCAGGCCCGCCAGCTCATACTGCTGGCTGACGGCCGGGCCGAATGTCGGCAGGAGAGTCAGTTGCGACTGATCCTGGTTGACGGAGGGCTACCCGCGCCCGAGCCGCAGCTGTGGGTCACCGATGGATTCGGCATCCCGCTCTACCGGCTCGACCTCGGATACCGGGAGCGGCGAGTCGGCGTGGAGTACGACGGTCTGTCGCACCTGGACCGCGATCGTCTTCGACACGACCGGGAGCGGGTCAACTGGCTGGACGCGTCGGGCTGGCGAATGCGCTACTTCACCGACCGTGACCTCTACCGCCGTCCCGACTACGTCAAAGCCACAGTCCGCGGAGCCCTCTCGTGACCCCTAGCGCGTTCCGACCTCGCCGATCTTGCACTTTCTGTGGCGACTAATACCCACAAGAGCGACATTTCAACAACACAAAGTGCAAGATCGGCGAGAGCGGGGGGCGGGGCGCGGGGCGGGGGCGCGGGGGCGGGGGGTGAACGGTTGGGGGGTTGTTTTCGTATCAGGGGGTGACGGACGTTGGCTAGGGCGGGAGTTACGGCGATGAGGGTTCAGCGGAAGCATGTGCTGGCGGCGACCGTGGCGGTGGTTGCCGCCGCCGGGGTGGCGGTGGGGACCGGGTTCGGGTTCGCCGACACCGCTCCGGCACGGTCGTCCGCCTGCTCCGGCTCGGTGACGTTCTCGGCGGAGGGTGGAGCGCCGGCGGCGACAAGTGACAGGTTCCCGGTGGGTACCCGGCTGCGGGTGACCAACCTGGACAACAACCGTACGGCCACGGTGACGGTGACCGGCCCGTCGGGGAGTTGTGTGCTGCTCAACGCCGCCGCCATGGAGCTGGTGCGCGAACCGGGCAAGAACGTGATCCGCCGCAACGTGGTGGAGCGGCTGGACGGCGCGGCCGCCCAGCCCGCCCCCGGTGGGGTACGCCCCGGCGCCGCCTCGCCCGCCGCGTCGCGTCCGGTGCCCGGCTCGGCCTGCTCCGGCGCGATCACCTTCTTTGCGGAGAACGCTGCCCCGGCGGCGACCAGCGGGCGGTTCCCCGTGGGTACGCGGTTGCGGGTGACGAACCTGGACAACAACCGGGCGACCACGGTGACGGTGACCGGCCCGTCGGGCAGTTGCGTGCTGCTCAACACCGCGGCGATGGACCAGATCCGCGAGCCGGGCAAGAACCTGGTCCGCAACAACACCGTCGAAGTGCTGCGCTGACGTGGGTCGAGGGGCCCGATGCGGGCCTCTCGACGGCGTCAGCGCCGCCGGACGTTGTGCCGGGGTCCGGATCGGGCCCCGCCACGGGCGTCACTCGAACGCCGCGTCGAGGATGTCGGCGCCCCGGATGAGGTCCGCGTCGGAGATGACCAGCGGCGGGAGGAAGCGCAGCACGTTGCCGTACGTGCCGCAGGTCAGGGTGAGCAGGCCGGCGGCGTGGCACGCCGCCGAGATGGCCGCCGTGGCGCTCGGGTCAGGAACGAGGGTCCCGGGCTGAACCAGTTCCACGGCGAGCATCGCGCCGCGCCCGCGTACCTCGGCGACCCGGGAGTCCCGCTCGGCGATGGCCCGCAGGCGAGGGGCCAGCACCGATTCGATCCGGCGGGCCGCGCCGGCCAGGTCCTGCTCGTGCATGGTCTCGATGGTGGCCAGCGCGGCGGCGCAGGCGATCGGGTTGCCGCCGTACGTGCCGCCGAGCCCGCCCACGTGCACCGCGTCCATCAGCTCCGCCCGGCCGGTCACCGCCGCGAGGGGCAGCCCGCCGGCGATGCCCTTGGCGAGGGTCACCAGGTCGGGTTCGACGCCCTCGTGCTGGCAGGCGAACCAGTCGCCGGTCCGGCAGAAGCCGGTCTGGATCTCGTCGGCGACGAAGACCACCCCGGCGGCCGTCGCCCAGTCGCGCAGCGCGGGCAGGAAACCCGGCGCGGGTACGACGAAACCGCCCTCGCCCTGGATCGGCTCGATGAGCAGCGCGGCGACGTTCTCCGCGCCGACCTGCTTCTCGACCATCTCGATGGCGCGTGCGGCCGCCTCGACGCCGGAGAGCCCGCCGTCGCGCAGCGGGTACGACATCGGCACCCGGTAGATCTCTCCGGCGAACGGCCCGAACCGGTGCTTGTACGGCATGTTCTTCGCGGTCAACGCCATGGTCAGGTTGGTCCGGCCGTGGTACGCGTGGTCGAAGACCACCACCGCCGGTCGTCCCGTGGCGTGCCGCGCGATTTTGACAGCGTTCTCCACCGCCTCGGCACCGGAGTTGAACAGCGCCGACCGTTTCTCGAACCCGCCCGGCGTCAACGCGTTGAGCTGCTCGCACACCGCCACGTACGACTCGTACGGCGCGACCATGAAGCACGTGTGGGTGAACCGTTCGACCTGCGCGCGGACGGCCTCGACCACCTTCGGCGCGGAGTTCCCGACGCTTGTCACCGCGATGCCGGCGGCGAAGTCGATCCACTCCCGCCCGTCGACGTCGGTGATCGTCCCGCCCGCGGCGGTGTCCACATAGGATGCGATGACGCTGCCGATCCCGCGGGCGACCGCGCTGCCCCGCCGCTTGTGCAACTCGTCAGAAGTGGCCATGGCTCACACCTCGATGTTGTGCATAACGTGCTTGATCCGGGTGTAGTCCTCCAGGCTGTAGACCGACAGGTCCTTGCCGTGCCCGGAGTGCTTGAACCCGCCGTGCGGCATCTCGGACACGAACGGGATGTGCGTGTTGACCCAGACGCAGCCGAAGTCGAGCCGCCGGGTCATCCGCATCGCCCGGCCGTGGTCGCGGGTCCAGACCGACGCGGACAGGCCGTAGTCGACGCCGTTGGCCCAGCGCACCGCCTCGTCCTCGTCGGAGAAGCGCTGCACCGTGATGACCGGGCCGAACACCTCGTCCTGGATGATCTCGTCGGCCTGGCGCAGCCCGGACACGACGGTGGGCGTGTAGAAGTAGCCGCGCTCGCCCTGCCGGGCGCCGCCGGTCTGGATCGCCGCGTGGTCGGGCAACCGGTCGACGAAGCCGCTGACCCGGGCGAGCTGGTTGGCGTTGTTCAGCGGGCCGTAGAGCACGTCGGCGTCGTCCGGGGCGCCGGTCTTCGTGGCGCGGGCCTGCTCGGTGAGCGCCGCCACGAAGTCGTCGTGGACGCCGGGACCGGCCAGCACCCGGGTCGCCGCCGTGCAGTCCTGCCCGGCGTTGAAGTAGCCGCCGACCGCGATGGCCTCGGCCGCCGCCGCCACGTCGGCGTCGTCGAAGACCACCACCGGGGCCTTGCCGCCCAGCTCCAGGTGGGTGCGCTTGAGGTCGGGGGCCGCCGCGGCGGCCACCTCCATGCCCGCGCGGGTCGAGCCGGTGATCGACACGAGCTGCGGGGTCGGGTGGGAGACGAGGGTACGACCGGTGTCGCGGTCGCCGCAGACCACGTTGAACACCCCCGGCGGGAAGAACTCGGCGGCGATCTCGGCGAGCAGCAGCGTCGACACCGGCGTGGTGTCCGACGGCTTCAGGACGACCGTGTTGCCGGCCGCCAGCGCCGGGGCGATCTTCCAGATCGCCATCATCAGCGGGTAGTTCCACGGGGTCACCTGGGCGCAGACCCCGATCGGCTCGCGCCGCACGTACGAGGTGTGCCCGGCCAGGTACTCCCCGGCCGAGCGCCCCTCCAGCAGCCGGGCGGCCCCGGCGAAGAACCGGAATTCGTCGACCGCCGGGGGCAGCTCCTCCTCGGCGGTGAGCTGGCGGGGCTTGCCGGTGTTGCGTACCTCGGCGTCGACCAGCTCGGCGGCCCGCGCCTCCACCGCGTCGGCGAGCTTGAGCAGCGCCCTCTGCCGCTCGGCGGGGGTGACCTCCCGCCAGCTCTCGAAGGCGGTTGCGGCGGCGTTCATCGCCGCGTCGACGTCGGCCGGGCCGGAGACCGGCGCCTGCGCGAACACCTCCCCGGTGCAGGGGTCGACGAGGTCGGCGTAGCCGCCGTCGGCCGGGTCGACGTAGGAGCCGTTGACGAAGTTGCGCAGCTGCTGCTGGTCACTCATGACGGGATCACTCCGAGGGGGGCCGGGGGTGAGTCTGCGGCGGTTCTCGCAATCTGTCTGACATCTTCGCTACTGAATCCGCAGCAGACAAGGGATGCGGCGACTGTTTCCGTCGACTGCTGTTCCGTCTACGCTGCACGGCGTGGAGCCCACACCCTTCTTTGTCGCCTCCCGTCCCGCCTCCGGCGCGGGCGAGTTGACCGTGCACCACCCGTACGACGGTCGCGCGGTGGGGCGTACCACCTTTGCCACGCCCGACCAGGTCGAGGCCGCTGTCGCGGCAGCGGCCGGGGTGGCCGCGCAGGCCGCGGCCCTGCCCGCGCACGCCCGCGCGGCGGCCCTGGACCACGTCTCCCGGCGGCTCGCCGAGCGGGCCGACGAGGTCACGGCTCTGATCACCGCCGAGAACGGCAAGCCGGTGAAGTGGGCGCGCGCCGAGGTGGGGCGGGCGGTCTCCACCTTCCGGTGGGCCGCCGAGGAGGCCCGACGCTTCTCCGGTGACCTGCAACGGCTCGACACCGATCCGGCCGCCACCGGCCGGATCGCCCTGGTCCGACGGGTCCCCCGGGGGCCGGTGCTCGGCATCGCGCCGTTCAACTTCCCGCTCAACCTGGTCGCGCACAAGGTCGCCCCGGCCATCGCGGTCGGCGCGCCGATCATCGTCAAGCCGGCCCCGGCGACGCCGCTGTCCGCGCTGCTGCTCGGCGAACTGCTGGCCGAGACGGACCTCCCGGCCGGCATGTTCTCGGTGCTGCCGCTGCCGAACGACCGCGCCGCCGAACTGGTCGCCGACCCGCAGCTGCCGGTCGTGTCGTTCACCGGGTCCGGACCGGTCGGGGCAGCGATCCGGCGGCAGGCACCGGAGAAGCACGTGACGCTCGAACTGGGCGGCAACGCGGCGGCGGTGCTCTGCGCGGACTGGACGTCCCCCGACGACCTGGACTTCGCGGCGCAGCGTATCGCCACCTTCGCCAACTACCAGGCCGGCCAGTCGTGCATCGCCGTGCAGCGGGTGTACGTGCACCACGCGCTGCACGCCGACTTCCTGCCCCGCCTGGTGGCGGCGGTACGCGCGCTGCGCACCGGCGACCCCTCCTCCGAGGTGACCGACGTCGGCCCGATGGTCTCCGAGGACGCGGCCCGCCGGGTCGAGGCGTGGGTGTCCGAGGCGGTGGTGGCCGGCGCGACGGTCGAGGTGGGCGGCGTCCGCACCGGCGCGTCGTACCCCCCGACCGTCCTCACCGGCGTGCCGGCGGACGCCCGGGTCGTCGCCGAGGAGGTGTTCGGGCCGGTACTGGTGGTCACCCCGGTCGCCGACGACCAGGCCGCGTTCGCCGCGGTCAACGATTCGGCGTACGGCTTGCAGGCCGGCGTGTTCACCCGGCGGCTGGACGTGGCCTTCGCCGCCGCCCGAGTCCTCGAGGTGGGCGGCGTGATCGTCGGCGACGTGCCGTCGTACCGGGCGGACCAGATGCCGTACGGCGGGGTGAAGGGCAGTGGCGTCGGCCGGGAGGGGCTGCGCAGCGCGATGGACGACTACACCGAACCGCGCGTCATGGTGCTGACCGGGCTCGACCTCTAGGCGACGCGAGCTCTATTCGATGAACACCTTCACGGTGTCGGAGAGCCCGTCGTTGCGGTTGATGCCGACGAAGAATTCGCTTCCCACGTGGGTGACATCTTCGATCTCGTCGACCAGGTTGTTGCTCGGGACTCCGATGTCGCTCTCCACATCGCCACCCGACCAGTTGTACTGGTACACCCAGTTCCATCCGGTCGAGGGCGTCGAAGTGTTGATCGACTTGGTGTTCCAGATGTAGTTCTCCGAGCAGTCGATGCCCTGGTCGGAACGATTGTCGTGACTCGTCAGGTTGCTCTTGACCAGCGTCCAGCCACTGGTGAGCGCGCCGGCGCCGGGATGGGTCCACAGGCTGCCCAACCGGCGGGCCGCATACTTGCCGGCACCGCCGGCAGCCGTCGCGCTGTAGCAGAACCCGCTGATGTTGCCGATCGGCAGACGCACCTCACTGGTCGTGCCGATCGCGCCGTCGGCGTTCAGGCGAATGATCGTCACCTTGTCGCTCAGGAACGCCGACTGGCTTCCCTGGGCGGCAATCAGGGCCGGTCCCAGGCCCAGGTAGTTCGCGTTGTAGGCGAGGTCGTTGCCGTGGCTGAGGGTCGGAATGGAGGTCGGGGCCCCGGAGCAGACCCAGCTGGCGCCGTCCCAGGTCGAGCCGTCCCGCAGCCACCGGGACAGGACCGGCTCCGCGCCGGCCGCCTTCGTGAAGACGATGTAGAGCTGGCCGCCCGGCCCCGCCACCATGCCCTGCATGACCGTGCGACCGGCCTTGCACGCACTGCTGTTGGGGATGTCCAACCGGACCGCCCCACTCCGGTCGGTAGCAGCGGAGGCAGCCGCGGCCGGGGCGAGGGCGATGCCGACGGAGAGTGCGAGCACGGTGGCGACGCTCGATAGTTTCGTCAATTCGGTGTCTCTTCTCTAGGGGCGAGGCGAGAAGAGTGTATCGGTCAATATCAACTCGTCCAGGTGCCGTCGTCGCGCACTCGTGCGGGGGCGCGGCCGAGCAGCAACGTGGTGAGCGCGGCGTCGATGCTGTCGCCGAGGAACCAGTCGCCGGCCTGGTCGAGAGCGAAGACCCGGCCCCGCTCGTCGACGGCGAGGATGCTGTCCTGCTGCTCGGTGCCGATCGGGAAGAGCCGTACGCCGAGCACCGCGCCGAGGTCGGCGAGCGTGTCGGCGGTGTGCGCGATCAGGTGCGGACGGATGTCGAAACGGGATATCCACACCTGCTCGCCCGGACCACGCCGGGCGCCGACCAGGCTGGGAAACGCGGTCAGCGCCTCCACGGCGGCCGGGAAGGCCTCGTGCCGGTGCGTCCTCCCGGGCACGGCGGTGACGTCCCGTACCCCGGCCGCCGCCATGATCTGGTCACCGATGTGCGGTCGCCATCCCGCCGCCACCAGCGCGTTCGCCACCGCGGGTGGGAAGCGCCCCGGGTCGGGATCGGGCGCGGTCGGGGCGAGCCACGTCTCGGTGTAGGCCCGTGCCGCCTCCGGCAGGACGTTGGCGCGTACCAGGAACGCGATGCACGAGTCGCAGGGCAGTTCGGCGGCCCCGCCGGCCGGGTCGCCCGGTTCACGGATCCGGAAGATCTCGAAGCGGGCGGCGTCCAGCAGCGCGGCGGCCTCGGCCCGCCCCATCGGCTCGATGCCCTCGGCGGCCCGCCGGTGGTCGTACTCGTGCAGCACGTCGGAGACCACGATCAGCTCGGCGTGACACTCGACGCCGCGCACCAACTCGCCGGGCGGCCTCTCGTCCAGGTACGCGCGCACCAGCGGATGGTGGTTCAGGGTCGCCGGTCCTCTCGTGCCCTGGGCCGTCCAGATGCGACCGTCGAGGGTCAGGTGCGCCACCGTGTTCGGCGTCGGACCCCGATGGATCTCCCGGATCAGCAGGCTCGACGCGTCGACCGTGCGCGGTGCGGTCGGTCCGCTCGGCTGGCTGCGCCGGTACAGGTCCGCCACCACCGCGGCCGGCACCCGGGGCCAGGTGGTGACCGTGCCGGTGCGCTTGTCGATGACGGTCGTCGGCAGGTCGCCGGGGATCGCCCGCGCGCCGCTCGACACGATCGAGGTGACCACGAAGCCGAGGTCGAACTCGTCGACGACCGGGGTGCACTCGTGGCCGAGGCGCTGTGAGTCGCGCCGAGCCCAGGCGGACGCGAGCTGCTCGGCCTGCTGACGGTCGATCACACATCGAAACTACCGGACTACACGGATCGATGGCGGCCGGTATGGTCTTGGATACCGACGGTGACGGGAGGAGCGGCGGTGAGCGAACGCGTGGAACGGGACGCCAATCGCGAGCTACGAGCCCGATTCGACGATGTGTACGGCCAGTACCAGCAGCTCAGGTCCGGTTTGGACACTCTTGCGGCGCGGCTCGCCGAGCTACGGGTGACCCGCCGCTCGCCGGATGGTCACGTCACGGCGACCGTCGGCGCGCAGGGTCAGGTCATCGAGGTCGTCCTCGCCCCGGCCGTCTACCGGGTCCGCGACGCCGAGGCGCTGAGCCGGAAGATCACCGAGACGATCCGGGCGGCTGTGGCCGCCGCGGCCCAGGCCACCCAGGACCTCGTCGCCGAGACCATGCCGGCCGGTGCCGGCTCGGCGGACTTCCTGCGTACCGGTGACTTCGGCACGTTGCTCGGCCGTGCCGACGCCGTACTCGGCCGTCGCGGGGGGCCGGCGTGACCGACGGGCAGCTCTGGCTGGACGCGTCCCGGGCCCGGCGCGGCGGCGCGGACCTGGCCCTCTCCGGCGAGGCGGTGACTGCCCGACGGGCGGCGGAGGGCGGCGAGATCGAGGCCGCCAGCGGCACCCGTCCGTGGGGGCGGGACGACATCGGCGCGGCGTTCGAGCGGAGCTACCGGGGCATCGAGCAGACCGTGCTGCGTGCCTGGTCGGGCGTCGGGCAGCGCCTCACCGAGTTGGGCACCGACGTGGTCAGCGCGGTCGACGCGAGCATGCGGACCGACCAGAGCAGCGCCGTCCGGCTCGACGGCACCGCCGACCAGCGCTGACGACGGGCCGATCCGGATGAGCGTGCTGCCCAGCCCGATTCCGCACCCGCTGGACTACGCGCCCTGGGACGTACCCGGGTGGATCTACGAGGCCCTCGACTGGGCGATCGGCGTGCAGTGGCCCGAGGGCGACGAGCGGGCCGTATGGGACCTCGCGGACCGGTGGTACGCGGTGGCCGCCGTCCTCGCCGGCCCGCACGCCGACGCCGCCACGGCCGCCGCCGAGGTACGCAGTGGGTACGGCGGTGTCGGCGCTGTCGACGCAGCGTTCGAGGCGGCCTGGCGCGGCATCGCCGAGGGCGACGACGCGCCCCTGCCGGTGCTGCTCGCGGTCACCGCCGACCTGGGCCGGCTGGTCGAGGAGTGCGGCTGTGACATCGAGGGCACCAAGATCGAGGTCTGGATCGAGCTGGGGATCCTGGTCGTCGAACTGCTCTCGGTGGCCGTGGCGGCGCTGCTCACCGCCGGGGCGGCCTCCCCGGCGGCCGGCGCGGCCGTCACCGCGACCCGGCTGCTCATCCAGCAGATCTTCAAGCGCCTGATGGGGCAGCTGGCCAGCAAGGCGCTGCGGCGAGGGCTCAAGGAGGCCGGCGAGCGGGCGGCCAAGGAGGTCGCCAAGGGCGGTGTACGTGGCCTCGCGAAGCGGGCCACCCGGGAAGGTTTGGAGGAGGCGGCCGAGGAGTCCGGGATCAGTCTCGCCACGCAGGCGTACCAGAACTCCACGGGCCGGGCCCACGGCGTCGACCTGACCGACCTGGGCGCGTCGGCCGTCGGCGGGCTCGCCGGCGGTGCGGTCGCGCCGCTCGCCGGCCTGGGCCGCCACGCGACCGGCCGCGCCGCACGTGTCGGCGAGCACCTGGGTCGGGAGATGACCGGCGAAATGCTCGCCGAGAGCGCCGCCAGCGTCGCCACCGGGCAGGGCCTGGCCTCGGTCGACGACGTGGTACGCGCCGCCGCGTCCGGGGTCACCGGCTCGACGACCGCGCAGACCGACCACGCGTTGCAGGCGCGGCTTCGCGCCCAGGCCGACGCGCTGACCGGGGCGTCCCTCCCCGGCCCGTCGCTGCCGATCCCACCCCCGCCCGCGGAACTCACGGCGTCCGCGCCGGTGTCGTCTGGGCCGGTGTCGTCCGGGCCGCTTTCGCCATCGTCGGCGTCGACGGGGGATGGTGCCGGAGCGGTGGGCGCGAACGTCGCCGGTACGTCTTCGCCGGCAGCAGCGGGCGTCCAGGGCGTTCCCGCCGACGGGCACGGCGCGGGTCCCGCAGTGTCGGAGGTGGGGCTCTCGGCCGTTGCGGAGCCGGGCCATCCCGCCGTCGCGGCGGCGCCCACGCTCTCGGGGGTCACCGCGCCCGTCGCCGGCGTTGTCGACGCGGTCGGCGGACCACGTGTCGGCGTCGCTACGGCGCTCACCCCGGCGGCGATGGACCCGGCGGGCGTCAGCGGTTCCGTACCCCCGTCGGCAGGTCTACCCGGGGCCACCTCGGCCGTGTCGCCGCCGGTCTCGGCGGCCCCGCTGCCCCCAGCGGTCGGGCCGTCGTCGGGCCCGCTGCCGTCGGCGGCCGGGTTCTCGTCGGCCTCCGTGGCCTCGTCGGCATCCGTGATGTCCTCGACCGGGCCGGTGTCGGCGTCCCCGCCAACGGCCGTGGGGGCGGTGCCTCCGGTCGGCTCGGCGGCCGCGAGCACCACCGGGCTCCCGACGCCGAGCGCGTCCGCCGGCCCTGCCCCGGCCATCGCGCCCTCGGTGGCGTCCCCGCTCCCGTCCACCGGACCGACGGCCGACGCGTCACCCGACGTCCTGGCCAGGCAGGGCACAGCCGTGACCCCGGCGGACGGCGGCGCGCTGTCCGCGCCGGCGGGCCGACACTCCGCACCCGAGCGGGAGGCGGTCGCACCGGCCCGCGTACCCCGGCAGCGAACGGGTGGTCGCAGGTCCGCGCCCGTCGACGTGGTGGCGTTCGGCGACCCGGTGGTGTCCACGACCGACCTCGACGACTGGTACGCGGCCCAGTGGCTGGCCGAGGCGGAGGCCGCCGAGCGGCGGCGCTACCAGGGCCACTTCGAGGCACAGCGGATCGGCTTCGAGAACAACCGCCGGCAGGCCGAGGCCACCCGGCTGCGGGCGCGGGCGGCGGAGCACGACCGCCGGGCCGTCGAGTACGCCAACTACGCCCGGCAGCTGCACCAGACCGGTCACCGGCAATGGGCCGACGGGTGGCAGCGGGCGGCGAACGACGAGACACGCGCGTACGCCCACTGGCGTGACCTGGCCAACGACGTGCTGGCGGGGATCACGGCACCGCCGGTCATCGACCTGGCCGACGGCGCCTTCGCGCACGCCAACAGTGACGTGGGCGCGCTCGCGCTCGGCGCGGTGGAGACCAGCGGCCCGTCCCGGCTCACCGGCGACGACGTTCCCCCGCCGATCGACGACTCCCGTCCGTACGGGCAGCCGGGCGGGCTCCGGCCGCCCCTCGCGCTGCATCAGGTCGACGTCGAACGACAGATGCCACGTGAGCGCGACGGCACGATCAGACGTACCGCCGATCCGCGCCAGGGCGGCTGGTTCCGCCTGTTGAACGACGGCGGTCCCCAGGCCGACGCCACCCGTGGCATCAACTGCCTGGACTGCACCCTGTCGCTCTTCGACACCTGGGTGCACGGGCGGCCGCGGGTGTCCGCGCCGCGCACCTTCGACGGCTACCTGAACGGTGACATCCGACGCCCGATCCGCGGCGAGGCGGGTGGGCCGGGCCGGGTGGAGGACGTCACCGGCGGCCGCTTCCAACGCGTACTCGCACCCGGCCAGCCACCCGACCCGGCACAGGCCCGACAGGGGTACGCCAATCTGCACGACCAACTGCTGCTGGGCGGCCACGGCAGCTACGCGTTCCTGATCACCGAGTGGGCCGGTGGCGGCTCGCACGCCTGGGTGGCACTGAACCAGAACGGCACGATCCTCTACGTCGACCCGCAGACCGGCCTCGTCCGCGACCGGCCGCTGTATCCCGACGTGGTCGGCATCGACGCGCTCGTACTGGGCGGAGACGGCCGACCGATGCCGCTCGGCGGGCTGCCCCGGGGGCGGTTCAGTGAACGCCCCGACCTGCCGACCCATCCACCCGGATACGACGACGGCGGCCACGGCGACCCGTACATCAACCGCATGTACCTGCTGCTGGACGGCCCGGGCTCGGTGCCGGACGGCCTGCCGTCCGATGCTCGCGTAGGTCAGCCACTCGCGCACGCCGGCAGTCTCGACGAGGTCTTCTCGGCAGGGATGAGTCCCGCCGACTTCGCGCGGGCGGTGGACCCGCCGAGCCTCCGGCGGCTGGTGCCCAGCCTCGATGACGCGGCCGCGCAGGACGTGTCGCGGCTGTTCGCCGACACCCGCGTCCGAGACATGCTGGACACCACCCTGCGAGAGCCGCCCCCGAACGAGCCGCAACTGGCCGAGACGTTGGCCCGGCAACTGGCGCAGGCGCCGGATCTGGCGCGGATGATTCTGGGCACCCCCGAGTTGGCGGCGTCACTGACGGCGCGGCCGTTGACGTTGCATCACCTGGCGAGCCACCAACAGGCCATCGACGCCCTCGCCGACGTGCTCGACGACATCAACGCGCGAGAAGCAGCACGACCGGACGCGGAGCCCGGTCCGGCATTGCCTCAACCGGAACCCACACCCCTCACCGCTGATCAGTTGCGGATCAGCGCCACTTTGCAGGTGCAGCCGGGGCCCGTTGCCCAAGCGGGCTTCGACCGGCGTCGGATCGGCGATTCCGACTATCGAAGTAGCTACCTCGACGATCTATATGAGGCAGCAGTCGAGGCCCAGGCCGACCTGAACCGGCTCGCGACGTCTCTGTCTGTTGTCGATGGCCGTTCTGTGGGAAACCCAGGCTGGCGTCCCCAGCCCAAGGATCGACGGCGAGCCGAGGACAAGGTGAACAGCCGGCAAGGCGATGCGTCCACGCTGCTGGACCTAGCGGCCGCGAAGGTCGAATTCGATTCTCTCGACGACCTCTATGCTGCGCTCGCTCGGATCAAGGGGAGTCCGGACATCACGATCGTCAGGTTCGAAGACCGTTTCGTTGCACCAATGAGTAGCGGCTACCGAGATGTACAGCTCGTGCTCCGGACGCAGAATGGACATCTGGGCGAATTTCGGCTGCATCTGGCGGCGCTCGATGCCGTGGCCGTTTGGGAGCATGTGCTGTACGAGGTCCGCCGCGACATCGAAGCGCTGGCCCGCGTTGAGGGGCGCACTCTGACGCTACGCGAGCGGGAGATCGTAGAGGGCATCCGCCTTCGCGAGCAGCAGTTGTTCTGGCAGGCCTTGCTGTCGACCTTTGAGGAGTCTGGATGACCGAGAAGCCCGTTTCGGAGCTTCCCGCGTACTACCTGTATCACCAGGCACCGGTGAAGATCGTGGAGACGCCCGACGGTGGTGCCCAGGTCTGGCGAGTGTCCATCGACACGGGAGGATGGCACGCCAAGCCCAGCCTCTTCGCCGAAATCATGCTCGCGGTCGGCGGCGACATCTTCCGCCGTTCGGAGGCGGATTTCGTTCAGGAGGTGGAGGCGTTCCGGGCCCACTACCTGGAGGGTGACGGCCCGATCTTCGCGCTGTACGAGACGGTGCGGTCGATTCAGGACCTGGCAGCGGCCGAGGGGCGGCACCTGACGCCGCGCGAGCAGGCTCTCATCCGGGGGATCCGGCAGCGGTCGTTCGTGATGTTCGAGGAGCAGCTTCGGGCGGCGGGCGACCCGGGCGCGGACCCCGACATCGCCCGTGCGGCGTAGGCATTGCGCGCCGGCCGCATCGACGGAAGGCTGGATCAGTCGTCGCTACCAGTACAGAGCGTGATCGACTCCGGATCGCCGAAGTGGCGGTTTCCGCGCGGCGGGTTGGCGCGATGTCGCCGAAGTGGAGTCGATCATGACTGGACGGGCGACGGCATCAGCGAGCGTATCGACGAAGAGGGTGGGTCAGGGATGGCCGAGGGGTTCGACGTCCGGTTGACGCGGGCGCAGGAGCGCTACGAGCAGGCGGTCTTCGGTGGCGACGCGACGTCGTTGGACGAGGCCGAGCGGGATCTCGTGGCGTTGGAGGCGGACACGGCTCTGGCCCGTGGACGGCTGCTGCACGCCCGGTTCCTGGAGACCGGCGCGGAGGACGCGGCCGAGCTGTCGCTCTTCGAGAGGGCGGCGCAGCTCTACCGCGAGGTGGGCGACGCCCGTGGCGAGGGTGAGGCGCTGTTCTGGGTGGGTACGGTCCACCAGGTGATCCGCCAGGATCAGGCCACCGCCGATCCGTCCTTCGCCCGGGCGCGTGAGCTGGCGACCGAGGCGGGGGATGAGCTGACTCTCTCGTACGTGCTGCGGCACCTCTGCTTCGGCGAGCAGGCTGCCGGCCGGGTCGAGGTGGCGCGGGAGTTGCTGGAGGAGTCGACGCGGTTGCGCCGGAAGCTGTCCTTCACGCCGGGGGTGGCGGCGAACCTGATCGGGTTGGCGGACCTGGCGGCGAGCGACGGTGACCGGGACGCCGCCCGTGGGCTGCTCGACGAGGCAGCGTCCCTGGCCACCAGCAGCGGTGCGCGCGGTATCGCCCGGTGGATCGACGAGGCCCGCGACGAGCTGAAGCTCGACTGAGCACGGTCTGCCTGTGCCGGAGATTCGGCGGCGCTACGGCCAACCACGCAGCGCGCATCGGCGGGCGGCCCGCGTGGTTGGCCGTGCTGATTAACATCGGTCCATGGCGAATTTCACGACCGACAGCGGCGGGGCCCGCCTCTGGGTGTGGCCGGTCGGCCTTCTGTTCGGTTTGGCGATCGGCATCCCCTCGTTGGGTCCTACGAGCGGTGTCGCCTTCGGTGTCGCCATGGCCGTCGCCTTCGGGGTCGCCCTCGGTGCCAATCGGAGCCGAGTGGACGGCGACGAGGTCGATGGGGCCGAGGATGGCAGCGCGCCGCGACCGTCTGGTAAGGACAGGTCGGACGACGTGTGATCGACTCGACGTCGCCGATATCGGGGTGTCCGGGGGCACGGGATACCGCGACATCGCCGAAACCGAGTGGATCAAGGGTGGCGCTGACCCGGGCTCCGCGCTCGGTCGCGGAGGCGGTGGCCGTACAGGAGGAGTTGCGGCCGCTCGTCGACCTGGTCGGGCCCGGTCCGGCCGCGCCGGAGACGGTGGCCGGCCTGGATGTGGCGTACGCCGAGAGCGGTGACCTGCTCGCGGCGGCGGTGACCGTGTTGGACGCCCGGACGCTTGCCGTGGTGGACTCGGCGGTCAGCGTGGGCCGGCCCGCGTTCGACTACGTGCCGGGGCTGTTCGCCTTCCGCGAGCTGCCGGCTCTGCTCGCCGCCCTGGACACCTTGACGACCCTCCCGGACCTGCTGGTCTGTGACGGGCACGGGGTGGCACATCCGCGCCGGTTCGGGTTGGCCTGTCACCTCGGGGTGGTCACCGGCCTGCCGGCGATCGGGGTGGGGAAGACGCCGCTGGTCGGCGAGTGGGTTGCGCCGGCCGCCGAACGGGGCGCCTGGTCGCCGCTGCGCGACGGGGGCGACGTGGTGGGTCGGGTGGTGCGTACCCGGGACGGGGTGAAGCCGGTCTTCGTGAGCGTCGGGCACCGGATGAGTCTGGAGAACGCCACCGCCCAGGTGCTCGCGTTGACTCCGCGCTACCGCCTCCCCGAGACGACGCGCACCGCCGACCGGCTGTGCCGCGACGCTCTCGCCGAGGCCGGACACGACGGAGCGCGGGCCGGACACGACGGAGCGCGGGTCGGACCCGCTGACGAGCGCGGGTCGCAAACCGTAACGCCGCACACATGCCGGCCGCTCTATGACAGGTGGTGAAAGTGGTCCGGTAGTAGCCTGACCGGCGGACCCCACCCGGGGAGGAACGGTGAGGTGATCATGAAGCTGCGTCGACGCGCCGCACGGCTCGCGACGGTCTGCGGCCTGCTGGTCGGCCTGGTGATGCTCGGCGCGTCACCCGCGCTGGCCGACGAGGACTCGGTCCGGGTGGGTGCGGCCAGCAGCTTCGCCGCGGGTGGTTCTCCCCAGGGTGTGAACGTCGCGGTGCGTAAGCGCTCCGAGGGATGCGTCCTGCTGCGCACCGCACTGGCGCTGCGCCTCGAGGGTCTTCAGTCGGACCAGGTGGCGGTCCAGGTCAACGCGGGTGGGCGCTGGTTCCCGGTAGCCGTTTCCGGCGGTGGTGGCAGCGTGGCGACCGGGCAGACCTCGCCGGCCAAGCCGACGCTGTGCAAGGGCAAGGGGATCACCGTGCGGTACCGGGTGGCGTTCGCCGCCGGTGCGCCTGGTGGTCGGCTCGCGGTGACCGGCGTGGGGGTCACCGCCGCCGGTCAGGAACTCGGTCGCGGCAGCGACACGGCGCGGGTGACAGGTGGCCGCACGTCCGCGTCGCCCACCCCCACGCCGTCGAAGAAGCCCACCCCGACACCGAGCCCGACCGAGGTCGCGGCGGGGGGCGAGGTGGTGGACCCGGCCGCACTGAGCGCGACCACCGGCGCACCCTCCCCGACGGCCGTGGCCGCCGAGTCCGGCGGTGGTTCGCTGATCATGTTCTTCGGCATCGCGATGGTGGCGGTCGGCGCGCTGCTGATCGTGTTCCTGGTCCGCCGTTCCCGGCAGGACCGCACCCCGACCGACGAGCCCGGACCGCTGCCGGGCAACCCCGGTGGGACCACCTACCGCGCCGGCGGTGGGTCGCCGGCCGCGTCCGGTCACCCCGGCCCGGTGTACGGCCAGCAGCCGCCGGCCCTGCCCGTCCAGCGGCCCACCCCCGGGGGTGTCTACGGGGCGCGACCGGCCGCGCCTTCGCCGGACGCCACTCAGGTCATGCCGGGCCTCCCCGGCGGTCCGGGTGCTCGACCACGACCCGATGACCCGGAGGGCGGCGACCACACCGTGTTCATGCCCCGGCTCCCCGGCTGAGCGGGGCCGGGCCCGGCCGCTCCGATACGCTCAGGTTTGTTGGAAACCTGCGGCCAAGGAGCGGAACTAGTGTCTGATCTGTCCCAGATCGTCAAGGCGTACGACGTCCGAGGGACGGTGCCGGACCAGTGGGACGAGCGGGTCGCCGAGGCACTCGGGGCCGCCTTCACCCAGCTGCTCAACGCCACTGACGAGCCCGGTGACGCCGTTGTCATCGGGTACGACATGCGGGCCAGCTCGCCCGGCCTGGCGTCCGCCTTCGCCGCCGGCGTACGGGCCGAGGGGCGCTCGGTGATCGAGATCGGGCTCGCCTCCACCGACCTGCTCTACTTCGCCTCCGGCTCGCTCGGCCTGCCCGGTGCGATGTTCACCGCCAGTCACAACCCGGCGCAGTACAACGGCATCAAGATGTGCCGCTCCGGCGCCCGGCCGATCGGGCAGGACAGCGGGTTGGCGGAGATCCGCGATCGGGCCCAGGCGATGCTGGACTCGGGGGCGTCCCGCCCGGCGGGCGAGCCGACGCGGCCGGCCGAGCGGCGCGACCTGCTCCCCGACTACGCCGCGTACCTGCGCAAGCTGGTCGACCTCTCCGGCATCCGGCCGCTTAAGGTGGTCGTCGACGCCGGCAACGGGATGGGTGGCTACACCGTCCCCACCGTGCTCGGTGAAGCCGCGCTGTCGGCCCTGCCGCTGGAGATCGTGCCGCTCTACTTCGAGCTGGACGGCAGCTTCCCCAACCACGAGGCGAATCCGCTGGACCCGGCGAACCTGGTCGACCTCCAGCGGGCCGTGGTCGAGCACGGCGCCGACATCGGCCTGGCCTTCGACGGCGACGCCGACCGCTGCTTCGTGGTCGACGAGCGCGGCGAGCCGGTCTCGCCGTCGGCGATCACCGCGCTGGTCGCGGCACGCGAGCTGGCCAAGCACCCGGGCTCCACGGTGATCCACGGCCTGATCACCTCCAGCGCGGTCGCGGAGATCATCCGCGAGCACGGTGGCGAGCCGGTCGTGGCCCGGGTCGGACACTCCTTCATCAAGGCCGAGATGGCCCGGACCAACGCCGTCTTCGGCGGGGAGCACTCCGCCCACTACTACTTCCGGGACTTCTGGTTCGCGGACACCGGCATGCTCGCGGCGATGCACACGCTGGCCGCGCTGGGCGAGCAGTCGCTGCCGCTCTCCGTGCTGGCCGGCGAGTACGAGCGCTACGTCGCCTCCGGTGAGATCAACTCGACGGTCGCCGACCAGGGCGCGGCGGTGGCCGACGTGCGGGCCGCGTACCCGGAGGCGACGGCCGACGAGATGGACGGGCTGACGCTGCGCTTTCCCGACGGCGCCTGGTTCAACCTGCGCGCCTCCAACACGGAGCCGTTGTTGCGGCTCAACGTCGAGGCGCCCACCCGCGAGCGGATGGTCTCGCTCCGGGACGCGGTGCTCGACCGCGTTCGCCGATAAGATCGCCTGCGCCGGTCGGCACCGCCGTCGGTGACCCGCACTCGTGGAAGGAGCCGTGCCATGGCCCTGGATCCGCAGTTGCTCGAGATCCTCGCCTGCCCGGACACGCACCACGCCCCGCTGACGTACGACGCGGAGGCGCAGACGTTGACCTGCACGGAGTGCGGCCGGATCTTCGAGGTCCGCGACGACGTGCCGGTGCTGCTCCTCGACGAGGCGCGTGGCGGCCCCGGGCAGCAGTCATGATCGACGGTACGGCCGGGGTCAGCGGGCGGCGCGACGCCGACGAGGCCCTGCTCGACAACCCGAGCGCACTGGCCGAGCACGACCCGGGCGACATGCTGCGGCACACCGCCTCGGCCGGCGCTCAGGTGCGCGAGAGCGCGGCACTGGCCGCTGAGGCGAACCTCGCGGTGCTCGCCGACGACGGACGGCCCCGGGCCGTGGTGATCGCCGGCATCGGCACCGCGGGGCGTACCGGTGACGTGTTGGCCACGGTCGCCGGGCCGCGCTGCCCGGTGCCGATCATCGGGCACCGCAGCGCCGGCGTACCCGGTTGGGTGGGCGCCGCCGACGTGGTGATCGCGGTGAGCGCGTCCGGTCGCAGCCCGGAGGCGCTCGGCGCCGCCGAGGCCGCGCACCGGCGCGGCGCCCGACTGGTCGCGGTGGGCGCACCGGACTCGCAGTTGCAGTCGGTGGCCGAGCGGGCCCGCGCGCCGTTCATACCGGTGCCACGACGGGCACCGGCCCGGGCCAGCCTCTGGGCGCTCACCGTGCCGGTCCTGCTGGCGGCGCGGTCGCTCGGCCTGGTGAAGGTCAACGAGGCGGACCTGGCGGAGACGGCGGCCCGGCTCGACGCGGACGCCGACCGCTGCCGCTCGGCCGCCGAGTCGTTCGTCAACCCGGCCAAGTCGTTGGCGTTGGGCCTGGCCGGCTCGATCCCGATCGTGTGGGGCTCGTCGCCGCTGGCGACCGTGGCGGCCCGCCGGTTCGGCGACACCCTGTCCGCGAACGCCCGCTACCCGGTGGTCACCGGTGCGCTGGGCGAGGCCGGGCGGGGGCGGGTCGGTCTGCTGGACGGCGTCTTCGGCGGCCTGGCCGAGGGCGAGCGGGACATCTTCGCCGACCCGTCGGAGGACGACGGCGACGGGACGCGGCTGCGGTTGGTGCTGCTGCGGGACGGCGGGCTGAACGCCGAGGACGACACGGACGAGCCGCTCGCGGTCGAGGAGCGCCGCGCGGACGCGGTGCAGACCCTCGCCGAGCGCCGTGGCGTGCGGTGCGACGTGGTGACCGCCGAGGGCGGGTCGGCGCTGGAGCGGCTGGCCTCGCTGATCGCCGTACCGGATTTCGCCTCGATCTATCTTGCTCTGGCACACGGGTTGGACCCGATGGCCGTACCGGCCATCACCGAGATGAAGGAGCTGTCGAACCAGTGAACGTACCCAGGGGGCGGCGCTACACGTACGTCACCACGACGCGAAGCGGAGTGGCGGCGTGAGCGCGAACGGCGGGACGAAGGCGATCG
Source organism: Micromonospora sp. bgisy143 (assembly GCF_057708145.1). Classification (NCBI taxonomy): domain Bacteria; kingdom Bacillati; phylum Actinomycetota; class Actinomycetes; order Micromonosporales; family Micromonosporaceae; genus Micromonospora; species Micromonospora sp. bgisy143. The sequence goes on along the minus strand of NZ_JBYIRN010000002.1, from coordinate 456,960 downwards.
TCGCCGCCCTGCTGGCCAACGTCGGCATCGCCGTCACCAAGTTCATCGCGTTCCTGCTCTCCGGGTCCTCGTCGATGCTGGCCGAGGCGGTCCACTCGGTCGCCGACTCCGGCAACCAGGGTCTGCTGCTGCTCGGTGGCAAGCGGGCGAAGCGCGCGGCCACGCCGGAGCACCCGTTCGGGTACGGCCGGGAGCGGTACATCTACGCGTTCATCGTGTCGATCGTGCTGTTCAGCATCGGTGGCCTGTTCGCCCTCTACGAGGCGTACCACAAGTGGTCGGATCCGCACGGCATCACCGAGTGGCAGTGGCTGCCGGTGGCGGTGCTGGTGGTGGCGATCGGCATGGAGTCGTTCTCCTTCCGGACGGCGATCAAGGAGTCCAACCACATCCGGGGCAAGCAGTCCTGGGTGCGGTTCATCCGCCGGGCCAAGGCCCCGGAGCTGCCGGTGGTGCTCCTGGAGGACTTCGGCGCACTTGTCGGCCTGGTGTTCGCGCTGTTCGGTGTGGGCATGACGCTGGCCACCGGGAACGGTCGGTGGGACGCCGCCGGCACCGCGATGATCGGCATCCTGCTGGTGGTCATCGCCGTCGTGCTGGCCATCGAGACCAAGAGCCTGCTTCTCGGTGAGGGTGCCGAGCAGCAGGACCTGGCGGCCATCGAGCGGGCCATCACCGAGGGCCCCGAGGTGGAGCGGATCATCCACATGAAGACGCTCTACCTGGGTCCGGAAGAGCTGATGGTGGCCGCGAAGATCGGCGTACCGGCCTGCGAGAGCGCGCACGAGCTGGCCAAGGGCATCAACGCCGTGGAGGCGCGTATCCGTACCGCCGTGCCGATCGCTCGGGTGATCTACCTGGAGCCGGACATCTACAGCGTCGCCGCCGCCGAGGCCGGCACCGGCGCCGCCGCCGACACCGCCGTACCGCAGCCCCAGGAGCCGGCGGGCGAGGCGGTCGGGCGGCCCGGGGTCTGAGACGGTGGAACCGCTGTACGGACCGATCCGGGACTACGCCTGGGGGTCCCGCTCCGCCATCGCGCTGTTGCAGGGGCGTCCGGTACCCAGCCCCGGCCCGGAGGCGGAGCTGTGGTTGGGCGCCCACCCGGGCGCCCCGGCCAGCGTGGAGCGTGCCGGGGCCCGGGTGAGCCTCTGTGATCTGGTCCGCGACGAGCCGGGGCAGTGGCTGGGTCAACGGGTGGCCGGGCGGTTCGGCAGCCGGTTGCCGTTCCTGCTCAAGGTCCTCGCCGCCGACTCGCCGCTGAGCCTGCAGGCCCACCCGGACGCGGAGCAGGCCCGGGCGGGGTTCGCGGCGGAGGCGGACCTCCCGGCGGCCGAGCGCAACTACTCCGACCCGCACCACAAGCCGGAGTTGCTGGTCGCGCTCACCCCGTTCGAGGCGCTCTGCGGGTTCCGCGATCCGGTGGAGTCGGCCGAGGCGCTCGCCGCGTTCGGCGTACCCGAGTTGACGCCCGTGGTGGACGCGCTGCGGACCGGGCCGGCGGGCCTGCGCACGGCGGTGGGAACGTTGCTCGGCTGGCCGGCCGCGGAGCGCGACGGGCTGCTGCGGGCGGCCATCTCGTCGCCGGCCGACGGCCCGGACGCCGAGTTGGCCCGCCGGCTGGCGAAGGCATATCCGGGCGACCCCGGCGTGCTGGTGGCGCTGCTGCTGCACCATGTGCGGCTGGTTCCGGGCGAGGCGATCTGGATGCCCGCGGGCAACCTGCACGCGTACCTCAGCGGCTGCGGCGTCGAGATCATGGCGGCCAGCGACAACGTGCTGCGCGGCGGTCTCACCCCGAAGCGGGTCGACGTGGACGAGTTGGTGCGGGTGCTGCGCTTCGAGGTGCTTGACGATCCGGTACGCGCCGCCCGCCACGTCGCTCCCGGCGTGGACTGCTGGGCGGTGCCGGTGGACGACTTCGCGCTGCACCGCGTGCGGGTCGGCGCGGACGTGCCGGAAGCAACCCTGGCGCTGCCCGGCCCCCGGGTGGTGCTCTGCGGCGCCGGCTCGGTGACGGTCGACGACGGGGCGGGCGCGCTGACCTTGGCGTCCGGTCAGGCGGCGATCGGCACGGCGGCCGGCGAGCCGCTGCGGATCACCGGTGACGGTGAGGCGTACGTGGCGACGTCGGGACTGCGCTGACTCGCCACAAGTCCGACTTTCCCGGAATAGCTTGACTCAGCGTTGGCCGAGTGTGAACCTATGAGTACGCAGCGTTATCGCGACGACGGTCCGGCAACGTGCGGGAAACCAAACCGGGGGGATGCGCGGGGCGGGCGGAGGTGGGCAGCGGGTCTGTCCACCACCGACCGCCCCGTGCGCTGTCCGCCGCCCGTCCCCCGGCGGCCGTCGCCGGCGCGCGTAAGGTGGAGGATCGGCGCAGACATCGTTCGACAGGAGCTTTCATGACCAGCACCCTCCCGGCGGCCGCCAGCGGTACGCCGTCCGAGGCCCGGCCGAGCACGCTCGCCGAGGGCGACTTCAAGGTGGCGGATCTGTCGCTCGCCGAGTTCGGGCGCAAGGAGATCCAGCTCGCCGAGCACGAGATGCCCGGCCTGATGGCGATCCGGCGGGAGTTCGCCGAGGCGCAGCCGCTCGCCGGCGCGCGGATCACCGGCTCGCTGCACATGACCATCCAGACCGCCGTCCTGATCGAGACCCTGGTCGCCCTCGGCGCGCAGGTCCGCTGGGCGTCCTGCAACATCTTCTCCACCCAGGACCACGCCGCCGCCGCGATCGTCGTCGGCCCGAACGGCACCCCCGAGGCTCCCGCCGGCGTCCCGGTGTACGCCTGGAAGGGCGAGACGCTGCCCGAGTACTGGTGGTGCACCGAGCAGGTGCTCCTGTGGCCGGACGGCCAGGGCCCCAACATGATCCTCGACGACGGCGGTGACGCCACCCTGCTGGTGCACAAGGGCGCCGAGTTCGAGAAGGCCGGCGTCGTACCGCCGGTCGAGTCCGCCGACTCCGAGGAGTACGCGGTCATCCTCGAACTGCTGCACCGCTCGCTGGGCGAGGACGGCCAGCGCTGGACCCGGGTCGCCGCCGGCATCAAGGGCGTCACCGAGGAGACCACCACCGGCGTGCACCGCCTCTACGAGATGCACCGCGCCGGCACGCTGCTCTTCCCGGCCATCAACGTCAACGACTCGGTGACCAAGAGCAAGTTCGACAACAAGTACGGCTGCCGGCACTCCCTGATCGACGGCATCAACCGGGCCACCGACGTGCTCATCGGCGGCAAGATGGCGGTCGTCATGGGCTACGGCGACGTGGGCAAGGGCTGCGCCGAGTCGCTGCGCGGCCAGGGCGCCCGGGTCGTGGTGACCGAGGTCGACCCGATCTGCGCCCTCCAGGCGGCGATGGACGGCTACCAGGTCGCCACCCTGGACGATGTGGTCGAGCAGGCGGACATCTTCATCACCGCCACCGGCTGCTTCGACGTCATCACCAACGAGCACATGGCCCGGATGAAGCACCAGGCCATCGTCGGCAACATCGGCCACTTCGACAACGAGATCGACATGGCCGGCCTGGCCAAGCGCTCCGACGTCGAGCGGGTCAACATCAAGCCGCAGGTCGACCTGTGGCGCTTCGCCGACGGGCACGCCGTCATCGTGCTGTCCGAGGGACGTCTGCTGAACCTGGGCAATGCCACCGGGCACCCGAGCTTCGTCATGTCGAACTCGTTCGCCAACCAGACGATCGCCCAGATCGAGCTGTTCACCAAGACCGAGGACTACCCGATCGGCGTCTACGTGCTGCCCAAGCACCTGGACGAGAAGGTGGCCCGCCTGCACCTCGGCGCGCTCGGCGCGAAGCTGAGCACGCTCACCAAGGAGCAGGCCGCGTACCTGGGCGTTTCCCCGGAGGGCCCGTTCAAGCCGGACCACTACCGCTACTGATCGCACTCCCCGCACCGGGTCGGCTGTTCCACAGCCGGCCCGGTGCGTCGTTCCTTCCCCGCCCCCGCGATCTCGCCCTCGCCCCCGCCCCCGCGATCTTGCGGTTTCGGTTGGTGATTTGCGCCTCTCGACCCCGTATGTCGCCGCAGAAAGTGCAAGATCGCGCGGGCTGTGGGCGAGCGGGGCGGGGGATGGCAGCAACTTCACCGATGTTGCTGCTTCCGGCGCGTCTGAGGCAGCAACATCGGTGATGTTGTGAGGATCTTGGGCGCGGGGCGCGAGGATCTTGGGCGCGGGGCGCGGGGCCTTCCCACGCCGATCTTGCACTTTCTGCGCGGACTTATTTCGCGAAGATGGACATGTCGGCGTCAGTAAGTGCAAGATCGGCGCGAGGGCGCGAGGGCGCGAGGGCGCGAGGGCGCGAGGGCGCGAGGGCGCGAGGGCGCGAGGGCGCGAGGGCGCGAGGGCGCGAGGGCGCGAGGGCGCGAGGGCGCGAGGGCGGTTAGCGGCGGGGAGTGGGGCGGAGCCAGGTCCAGGCGCACCAGGCCAGCCAGCCCAGCGACACCACGGTGGCCAGTGCCCGCTGGCGCAACGCGCTGAGCAGCAGCACCACGGCCAATACCGCGAGCCACGGCAGGAAGGCTTTCACGCCGGGGATCCTCGCACAGCCGAACGGTCAACGGTGTGCGCCCGGTCGTCGAAGGCCAGCTCACGGGAAGAGTGAGGTTGCCAAGAACAACTTGACGAGCCCTGTGAACAGGAGGAAGGTATGGCTGCCCTAAGTTAGCGAAGGCGTGCCTAATGAACACGGAGCGGGGATGTTCGCCACCTACCTGATCGGCCTGCGGGAGGGCCTGGAAGCGACCCTGGTGGTCAGCATCCTGGTCGCCTTCCTGGTGAAGTCGCAGCGCCGGGACCGGTTGCCCCAGGTCTGGGCGGGCGTCGGCCTGGCCGTGGCGCTCTCCGTGCTGTTCGGCTGGCTCATCGAGTACACGTCGACCTCGCTGCTGGCCCGTTCCGAGGATCGTGAGCTGTTCGAGGCGATCACCTCCGTCGCCGCCGTGGTCTTCGTCACCTGGATGATTTTCTGGATGCGCAAGGCGGCCCGCACGATCGCGGGTGAACTGCGCGGCAAGCTGACCGAGGCGCTCGCCGTCGGGTCGCTCGCCGTCGCCGGGATGGCCTTCCTCGCGGTGATCCGCGAGGGCCTGGAGACCGCGCTGATCTTCTACTCCGCCGCCCAGGGCGCGGCCGGGGACAGCGGACCGCTGCTCGCGCTCATCGGCGGCATCGTCACCGCCGTGGTCCTCGGCGTGCTGCTCTACGCCAGCGCCCTCAAAATCAACCTCAGCAAGTTCTTCACCTGGACCGGAGCGCTGCTGATCCTGGTCGCCGCCGGCATCCTCAAGTACGGCGTGCACGACTTCCAGGAGGCCGGTGTCCTGCCCGGCCTCGGCGATCTGGCCTTCGACATCACCACCACGCTCGACCCGAGCACCTGGTACGCGGCGCTGCTGGCCGGCATGTTCAACGTGACCCCCGCGCCCACCGTGCTCGAGACCATCGCCTGGATCGGGTACGCGGTACCCGTCCTGGTGCTCTTCCTGCGCCCGGCTCGGCGTACGCCCGCCTCGACAGCGACCACCGCGGCCCCGGCGGCGCCGGTCGCGGCCGCGACGCCTGAGCCCACGACGCCCGCCAGCACCACCGTCACCGAACGCGGGGCCGACACCGGCGCCGAGGCAGAGGCGGCCTCCGCGCCGCAGCGTGCCTGACCCCACGAGGAGAGACAGCACAGATGCGTACCACTCGATTCTTCGCGCTGGCCGCTGCCGGCGTGCTGGCGACGGCCGGTGTCGCCGCCTGCTCCAAGGGCGACTCCGACAAGTCCGACGCGGCGGGCGGCCCGATCGTGGTCAAGGCCACCGACACGGCCTGCGACGTCGCCACGACCGACCTCGGCGCCGGTACGGCCACCTTCAAGATCACCAACTCGGGCGCGAAGGTCACCGAGTTCTACGTGTACGCCTCCGGTGACCGGGTGATGGGCGAGGTGGAGAACATCGCCCCCGGGCTGAGCCGCGAGCTGCACGTCGAACTGCCCGCCGGCACGTACGAGACGGCCTGCAAGCCGGGCATGAGCGGCAAGGGCATCCGGGGCGCGCTCAAGGTCAGCGGGTCCGCGCAGCCGCTCACCGCCGACGCCGCCCTGGCCGGCGCCACCGACAACTACCAGCGGTACGTCAAGAGCCAGACCTCCGCGCTGCTGGAGAAGACCGAGGAGTTCGTCGCCGCCGTGAAGGCCGGCGACGTGGCGAAGGCCAAGACGTTGTACCCGGTCGCGCGCACCTACTGGGAGCGGATCGAGCCGGTGGCCGAGATCTTCGGCGACCTCGACCCCAAGATCGACGGCCGCGAGGAGGTCATCGAGGAGGGGATGGAGTTCACCGGCTTCCACCGGATCGAGAAGGATCTCTGGCAGTCCGGTGACATCAGCAAGGACGGCCCGATCGCCGACCGGCTGCTGGTCGACGTCAAGGAGATCGTGGCGAAGGCGAACGCCGAGAAGCTCTCCCCGTTGCAGCTCGCGAACGGGGCGAAGGAGCTGCTCGACGAGGTCGCCAGCGGCAAGATCACCGGCGAGGAGGACCGCTACTCGCACACCGACCTGTGGGACTTCGCCGCCAACCTGGAGGGTTCCAAGGCGGCCCTGTCCGCCCTGCGGCCCGCGCTGGAGCAGCGGTCGCCGGAGCTGGTCAAGCAGCTCGACACCGAGTTCGCGAACGTCGAGGCGCAGCTCGGCAAGCACCGCGACGGCGACGGGTGGAAGCTGCACACCGCGTTGAGCAAGGTCGAGCTCAAGGAGCTCTCGGACGGCATCAACGCGCTCGCCGAGCCGATCAGCAAGGTCGCCGCAGTCGTCGCCAAGTGACGCAGGGGGAGTCGAGTCGATGAGCGTACGCAGGTTGACCCGCCGACGGGCCATCACGCTCGCCGGCGCCGGGGTGGCCGGTGTCGCGGGGGTGGCCGCCGGCGCGGGCGCGTTGGTCGGCGACTCGCGTGGCCCGGCCTCGGCCAGTGACCACCCGGCCGGCGCGGTGCCGTTCTTCGGCGAGCACCAGGCCGGCATCGTCACCCCGGCCCAGGACCGGCTGCACTTCGTCGCCTTCGACGTCATCACCAAGGACCGGGCCCGCCTGGTCGGGATGCTCGAGGAGTGGACGGCCGCCGCCGCCCGGATGACGGCCGGCCGGGACGCCGGCGTCCTCGGTGCGGTCGGTGGCATGCCCGAGGCCCCGCCGGACGACACCGGCGAGGCGCTCGGCCTCCCTCCCTCGCAGCTCACCCTGACCATCGGCTTCGGGCCGACGCTGTTCCGCGATGCCGACGGGCGGGACCGGTTCGGCATCGCCGACCGCCGTCCGGCCGCCCTGGCGGAGCTTCCGAAGTTCCCCGGCGACGCGTTGCAGGCCCCGATCTCCGGGGGCGACCTGTGCGTGCAGGCCTGCGCCAACGACCCCCAGGTGGCGGTGCACGCGATCCGCAACCTGGCCCGGATCGGCATGGGGGTGGTCAGCGTCCGCTGGTCGCAGCTCGGCTTCGGCCGTACCTCGTCGACCTCCCGCGACCAGGCGACCGCCCGTAACCTGTTCGGCTTCAAGGACGGCACGGCCAACCTCAAGGCCGAGGAGACCGACCTGCTGCGCGACCAGTTGTGGGTGCAGCCCGGCGACGGGCCGGACTGGATGACGGGCGGGTCGTACCTGGTCACCCGCAAGATCCGGATGCTGGTGGAGACCTGGGACCGGACGTCGCTGGCCGAGCAGGAGGAGATCGTCGGCCGGACCAAGGGCAGCGGCGCCCCGCTCGGGCGCAGCAAGGAGTTCGACGAGCCGGACTTCGCGGCCCGCGGTGACGACGGCAAGCCGCTGATCGCCGAGCACGCCCACGTCGCCCTGGCCCACCCGAGTCGGAACAACGGCGCGCACCTGCTGCGCCGGGGCTACAACTTCGTCGACGGCTCGGACGGTCTCGGTCGGCTCGACGCCGGTCTGTTCTTCATCGCCTACCAGCGGGACCCGCGCCGGCAGTTCGTGCCCATCCAGACCCAGTTGGCCCGCCACGACGTGATGAACGAGTACCTGCGGCACGTCTCCAGCGGCCTGTTCGCCTGCCCGCCCGGGGTGCGCGACGGTGGCGACCACTGGGGCCGGGCGCTCTTCGGCTGATCGCCGCCGCGACCCGTCCGAGCTGCGGTGGCGCCGGACCACGTCGAGGGGGGATCATGGCGCTGTCCGTGCCGGGTGACGCCGGTCCCACCGAACTGAACGGGGATGCAATATTAATCCCATGAGAGCCCGGGTACTGGTGGTCGACGACGACCCCGCACTCGCCGAGATGCTCGGCATCGTGCTGCGCAGCGAGGGTTTCCTGCCCTCGTTCGTGGCCGACGGCGAGCGGGCGTTGGCTGCGTTTCGTGACAGTCGGCCGGACATCGTCCTGCTTGACCTGATGTTGCCCGGAATGAGTGGTATCGACGTGGCGCGGTCGATCCGTGCCGAGTCCGGCGTGCCGATCGTCATGCTGACCGCCAAGAGCGACACCGTGGACGTCGTCCTCGGGCTCGAATCCGGCGCTGACGACTACGTGGTCAAGCCGTTCAAGCCCAAGGAGCTGGTGGCCCGGATGCGGGCCCGGCTGCGCCGCGGCGAGGACGTCGCGCCGGAGATGCTGACCATCGGGCCGCCCGGCAACCAGATCAGCATCGACGTGCCCGCCCACACCGTCAGCCGCAACGACGAGGAGGTGAAGCTGACGCCGTTGGAGTTCGACCTGCTGGTCGCGCTCGCCCGCAAGCCGCGTCAGGTCTTCACCCGCGAGGTGCTGCTGGAACAGGTCTGGGGCTACCGGCACGCGGCCGACACGCGACTGGTCAACGTGCACGTCCAACGGCTGCGCGCCAAGATCGAACCGGATCCGGAGCGACCGGAAATCATCCTCACCGTGCGGGGCGTGGGCTACAAGGCGGGCACCGGATAGCCTGGTCACACTGTGTCGACCTCGCCGCCCCCGCCCCCGCAGACCACCGCAGCCCGCCGGCTCGCCGCCGGTCGGGAGGTCTGGCGTGTGCTGAGCGGCCGGGTCGCGCGACTGCTGGCCCGGGCGCACCAGACCTGGCGGCGTTCGCTCCAGGTGCGGGTGGTCACCATCACGCTGGTCGCCTCCAGCCTGCTGGTGGGCGGTTTCGCGTACCTGATCGCTGACAAGATCACGACGATCCTGCTCGACAACGCGCGCACCGACGTCCAGATACGCCTCAAGGGCGGCGCCGGGTACGCGGCCAAGCAGGTCTCCCTCTACGGCCAGCCGCAGGAGGCGCAGCTCCAGGAGACCATCGAGGGCACGGTCAACTACCTGGCCGGCGGCGATCCCCAACAGACCAGCGGCGTGGTGGTGGCCATCACCGCCGCCGACTACCCGACGATGATCCAGACCCGGACCGCGCCGGCGGCCAACGTGCAGCCCCTGATCAGCAAGGAGCTGCGGGCCGCGGTCGCCAGCGGCCAGGTGGCCAGCCAGATCCAGACCGGCCGGCTCACCGGCGAGCCGACGAAGTACCTGGTCTACGGCTCTCCCGTGCCGACCCGCTTCGGGCAGATCGAGCTCTACTACCTGGTGCCGTTGACCCGTCAGGACACCACCGCCGCGGACGCCCGGGCCACCGTCGTCGCCACCGGTATCGCCCTGGTGATCCTGCTGGGGTTGCTCGCCGCCCTGGTGACCCGACTGGTGGTCAATCCGGTCCGGGTCGCCGCGCGGACCGCCCAGCGGCTCTCCGCCGGCCTTCTCGACCAGCGGATGGTGGTCAACGGCGAGGACGACCTCGCGCTGCTGGCCGCCTCGTTCAACCAGATGGCGACCAACCTGCAACGGCAGATCCTGCGCCTGGAGGAGATGTCCCGGTTGCAGCGCCGGTTCACCTCCGACGTCTCGCACGAGCTGCGGACCCCGTTGACCACGGTCCGGATGGCCGCCGACCTGATCTTCGCCGAGCGCGACGAGTTCGACCCGGCGGTGGCGCGCAGCGCCGAGTTGCTCCAGGCCGAGCTGGACCGGTTCGAGGAACTGCTCACCGACCTGTTGGAGATCAGCCGGTTCGACGCCGGCTTCGCCATGCTGGACGCCGAGCCGACCGACCTGGTGCCGGTGGTGCACCGGGTCGTCGACCGGTTGGCCGGGCTGGCCGAGCGGGTGGGCGTGGAGATCGAGCTGGACCTGCCCAGCACCCCGGTGATCGCCGAGGTCGACCCCCGCCGCGTCGAGCGGGTGCTGCGCAACCTGGTCGGCAACGCCGTCGAGCACGGCGAGGCCCGCCCGGTGCTGATCACCCTCGGCATCGACGAGACCGCCGTGGCGATCACCGTCCGGGACCACGGGGTGGGGTTGAAGGTGGGCGAGGAGAAGCTGGTGTTCAACAGGTTCTGGCGGGCGGACCCGTCGCGGGCCCGCCAGACCGGCGGCACCGGGCTCGGCCTGTCGATCAGCCTGGAGGACGCCCGCCTGCACGGTGGCTGGCTGGAGGCATGGGGAGCGCCCGGCCAGGGCGCCCAGTTCCGGCTCACCCTGCCGGCCCGCGCCGGTGACCGACTCACCACGTCGCCCCTGCGGCTGGTGCCCGCCGACGCGGCGCTGCCGTTCGGCGGTCCGCGCGACGGCGGCCCGCTGGCCATCGGGCCGGGCCCGGCGCCCGCGATCGGCCCGGCGCCAACCGGCAGCGGCGAGCGGGCGGAGGTGCGTTCGTGAGGGCTCGACCACTGCTCGGCGCGTTCGGCGCGGCGTTGCTGCTCAGCGCCGGGTGCGGCATCCCGGCCTCGTCCGACGTGCGGGTCGACGGCAAGGCCGGCACCGCGACCGAGGCCGGATCGAGCAACGGCCGCAGCAGCGAGCCGCCATCGCGGACCGCCAGCGGCAGCGACAACGCGGCCTTCGTGCGGAACTTCCTGTCCGCCGCCGCCGGCGAGCCGGACCGGGCGTACGAGCGGGTGAAGGCGTTCATCGCCCCCGAGCACCGGCCCCGCCTGCAGGACAAGAAGGGCAGCGAGGTCGCGCTGACCGTGGTGCGGCTGCGCGAGACGGTCTTCACCTTCAACAGCGACTCCACCACCACCGTCAAGATCACGGTGCAGCAGGTCGGCGTGCTGCGGACCAACGGCACCCTGGCGCCGCCGGTGGCGACCGAGACGCAGTACGAGTTCCGGCTGCGCAGCGGGGGTCTCGGCGGCGTCGGCAGCGACGAGCGCGCCGGGCAGTACCTGCTCGACCCGCCGAACGTGCTACTGCTCAGTGACGTCGCCCTGCAGCAGTACTACCAGGACGAGTCGATCTACTTCTGGAATTCCGACCGCACCCGGCTGGTGCCGGACCAGCGCTACCTGCCGTACGCGGTGCCGGACGAGCGCCGGGTCAACGAGGTCGTGCGGTGGCTGGTGGGCGGCCCGTCCGACTGGCTGCGGCCGGGTGTCGTCGGTCTGCCGGACGGCACCGAGCTGATCAACAATGCCACCGGCGCGAACAACCGGTGGGAGGTCAACCTGGACATGTCCGGCGACGACCAGAGCCGGGTCGACCAGGTGATCACGCAGCTCGCCTGGTCGCTGGGCGACCTGCCGGGCGAGCTGGAGCTGAAGATCCGGAACAATTCGCAGCCCGTTCAGGACCTCGACGAACGTCGGAAGACCCAGCCGCTATACCCCGTCCGGGAGGACCCGCAGCGGTACGGCGTCTACGAGGGCGCGATCCGTCCGCTCGACTTCGCGGGCGAGCCCAGCGGCGCGGTGCCCCTGACGCCCGAGGTCAACCGCGCCATCGTGTCGGCCGGTCTCGCGCGGGGCGTCAACCGCGTGCTCGCCGCGCTGGTGGTGACCAGCGGCAAGGACCGGCAGCGGCTCGCCGTGGGCGCGGGCGCGGACACCGTGTCCGCGCTCGGCCGCAGCGCCGGGGAGTACGCCTCGATCGGCCGCCCGGTCTGGCTGCGGACCGCCGACACCCGCCCGGCCCAGGGGTTGGTGGTGGCCGACGGCCGCCTGTACCGCTTCGACGAGGCCGCCCGAATGTCGCAGGTGCCGCTCAATCTGCCCACGCCGGACGTCACCGCGGTGGCCTCCGCGCTGGACGGCCAGCGGATCGCGCTGATCGCCGGCGGGCAGCTCTACGTCGCGGCACTCACCCTCGACGGCTCCGGCAGCGGACTGTCCATCGGCCCGCCCCGGGCACTCGTCACGTCCCTGACCAACCTGACGGCGGTGGACTGGATCGGGGAGGACCGGCTGGTGGTGGCCGGTTCGGCCGGCCAGCCGGCGATCTACGAGATCAGCGTGGACGGTGCCCTGGAGACACCACTGCGCACCGACGTGGGCGCCAAGGTCAACCACCTGACGGCGTACCCCACCAACCGCAGCGTGCGGGTGCCCACCGGGGCGTACATGTATGAGGCGAACAAGGTCGCCTACCGCAGCAGCCCGTCCGAACGGATCGTGCCCGAGCAGGTCCGCGACGTACCCACGCCGCCGGCCGGGGTCCGTCCGAGCAACCCGTCGGCCCCGTTCTTCCTCTACTGACGTCGTGCGCGGGCTCTGGGCGGACCTCGCCGACCTGGTCCTGCCCGCGGACTGCGCCGGCTGCCGGGAGCGGCACCAACGGCTGCGGCACGGGGTCTGCCCCTCCTGCGTGACGGCGCTGAGCGCGCTGCGCCCCCGGGCCGCTCGCCCCACACCCGCCCCGCCCGGCCTGCCGCGCTGCGTGGCCCTCGGCCCGTACGCCGGTCCGCTGCGGGAGGCGCTGCTGGCGTACAAGGACCACGGCCGGCACGGTCTGGCCCGTCCGCTCGGCGCGCTGCTGGCCGAGGTGGTCGCGGTGGCGGTCGGCGAGGTGCGCCCGGTGGCGCTGGTGCCGGTGCCGGACACGGCGGCTGCGGCCCGGGCCCGGTACGGCGACCACCTGGACCGGCTGGCCCGGCACTGCGCGGCGCGGCTGGGCCGGAGCGGCTGGCCGGTACGGGTGCACCGGCCGTTGCGGGCGCTGCCCCGGCCCGACTCGGTGACCCTGGACAGCGCGGGTCGTGCCGCGGCCGCCGAGGCGGCGTTCCGCCCCCGCTCCGGCGGCTCGGGTGGGACCGGCCCGGCGGGCAGTGGGCCCGGCCCGGCGGGCAGCGGGCCCGTCGTGGTGCTGCTCGACGACATCGTCACCACGGGTGTGACGCTGGCTGCGGCGGCCCGGGTGCTGACCGCGACCGGATGGCGACCGGGTGTCGCGGCGGTGCTCGCCGCGACCGAGAAAAGACGCCATTCGTAACCCACCGTGTTTCCGTTTCACCCGTTGGTGTATGAGGTGCGAAAAATCCCGGGCGGTCTTGGCGACATGGGGTGACTGCCGGGCGAACAGGAGTTAGCGTTTCGCTGTCAGGGGTAGGAGGTCGTTCCATCCCACCCCCGGCGGTGAGAGGAGGCGTAGCCGTACTGACCGGTCGACGCCAGCGGGCCTTCCTACGGCGCACGACCGGGAAACCGGATCGAAGACGTCCGAACAAGGGAGGTCACGTGGACATCGTGGTCAAGGGCCGCAACGTCGAAGTGCCGGACCATTACCGGGTACACGTAGCCGAGAAACTCGCAAAGGTCGAACGCTACGACCACAAGATTATTCGCATCGATGTCGAGCTGTTTCACGAGCGCAATCCGCGCCAGGCCGATCACTGCCAGCGGGTGGAGATCACCTGCGTCTCCCGTGGCCCGGTGATCCGGGCCGAGGCCTGCACGAACGACTTCTACAGCGCGCTCGACGCCGCCATCGCGAAACTCGACACCCGGCTACGCCGCGCGGCGGACCGCCGGCGCGTACACCGTGGTCGGCACGCGCCGATCTCCGTGGCCGCCGCCACCGCCGACCTGCCGGTCACCGACCTGGTAGCCGCGCCGCTGTCCGCGTCGGGCGTCCGTGCCGGCACCGCCGTCGCGGAGCGCGCCGAGGAGGAGCACGACCAGCCGTGGCACATCGCCCGGGAGAAGGTGCACCCGGCCGAGCCCATGACCATCGACGACGCGTTGTTCCAGATGGAACTGGTCGGCCACGACTTCTATCTCTTCCAGGACAAGGAGACCGGCCGCCCCAGCGTCGTCTACCGACGGCACGCCTACGACTACGGCATCATCTCCCTCGACACCTGAGGCGGGTCCTTCCCGTCGAACACGGGGGTCGTGGCGGTCGCCCGTCACGGCCCCCGTGTTCCGTCAGCGCAGGTCGGCCGGGAGCAGCGCGAAGGTCAGGTCGTCCACGCGTGTGCCGTCCAGGCCGGGCAGGCGTCCGCGTTGCAGGCCCTCGCGCTGGAAGCCGACCCGCTCCAACACGCGGTGCGAGGCGGTGTTCTCCGGCACCGTTCCGGCGATCAGCCGAGCCACACCGACCGGCCCGAACGCCCAGTCGACGAGCAGCCGCAGCGCACGGGTGGCGTACCCCCGGCCGCGCCACTCGGGCAGCAGCGCGTAGCCCACCGACGCCTCGCCGGCTGCCACGTCGGTGTACGACAGCCCGCAACTGCCCGCCGGCTCGCCGGTGGCCGCGTCGATGATCAATAGCCCGGCGATGTCGCCGGTCAACCACGCGCTCTCGGCGAGCCGGCAACGCCGCTGCACCGACTCCCGCGTTGGGGGCACCGGAGGAGCCTGGTTGGCCACCGTGTCCGGCCGGCTGTGCAGGGCATACATCATTTCCGCGTCGTCCGGGCCGCGCCTGCGCAGCGTCACCACCCGATCGGTGAGCACTCCGTCGGGCAGGTCCGGCAGCAGCCGCGGGGTCGGGCCGGGCGGATCCTCGGCGAGGCGTACCCACGCCAGCAGGTCGTACCGGCTGCCGTTCCGGTCCTGACCGGCGGACCGGCGCAGGCCCTCGTAGCGGAAGCCGGCGGCCAGCGCGACGCGCTGGCTGGCCGCGTTCTCCGGCTCGGTGTGCAGCTCCAGCCGGACCGTGCCGGCGGCGAAGGCGTGTTCGGCCAGCGCCCGGGTCGCGGCGGTGGCCAGCCCGCGTCCGCGCGCCGACGGTCGCAGCCAGTACCCGATGTCCATCTGCCGCCGGGCTGGCACCGGGTTGCTCAGGCCGACGCCGCCGAGCAGCCGGTCGGTGGCCGGGTCCGCGATGGCGTACGCGGCGCCACCGCCGGTCCAGACGGCCGGCGCGCCGGCCTCCACCCACCAGCGGGCGTCGACCTCGGTGTACGGGGACGGCATGGTGGACACGAAGCGCTGGCTGAGCGGGTCGGCGCAGCCGTCGACCAGGTCAGCGACGTCGTCGGCGCGGAACGGCCGCAGCCGTACCCCGTACGCCTCGACGACCGGCGGCGCCCCCGTCACGTCAGGTCCTCGGCGAGCAGTGCGCCCACCCACGCGTCGACCCGCTCACCCCGGTGTGGCACCCCACCCCGGGCGGTTCCCTCGACCGTGAAGCCCGCCTTCTCGGCGGCCCGGCGGGACGAGGTGTTGCCGACGTTCGCCTTCCACTCGATCCGGGCCAGGCCCAGGGTGGTGAAGCCCCAGGCGCTGAGCGCGAGCAGCGCGGCCGGCAGGTAGCCCCGCCCGCGCACGGCCGGGGCGACCATGAAGCCCACGTCCGCCAGCAGCGGATCGGCGGGGGAGAGCCGGAGATCCAGCGTGCCGGCGTAGCTGTCGTCCGGGTCGGCGATCACGAAGCAGGCGGAGTCCCCGCGGGCCCAGGCGGCCTGGGCGTAGTCCCGGTACCCCTGGGCGTCGGAGCGGTCGTACGGGTCGGGAACGGTGGTCCAGCGGATCGTCTCCGGGTCCCGGCAGGTCTGCACCACCGCGTCCAGATCGCGCTCCTCCATCGGCCGGAGCCGCAGCTCGCCGCTCGCTGAGGCGGCGAACAGGACGGGTTGCGGGCGACCGAAGACGGCGGCCCGGCGTGCCGCCAGGGTGCCCCGGGCGGCCGGGCCGGTCGACCCGGCTTCGGGCACCTCGCCCGGCAGCAGCGAGCCGATCCAGCCGTCCACCCCGCCGTCCGGTGCCGGGTTCGCCAGCCGTACCCGGCCGTCGATCCGGAATCCGGCCCGGAGCGCGACCAGCCGGGAGGCGTGGTTGCCCACCTCGGCCTGCCAGAGCAGCCGGCGCAGCCCGAGCTTCTCGAACGACCAGCGGGACACCGCCCGGGTGGCCCGCACGGTCACCCCCCGGCCGCGCGCCCACGGAGCCGTCCAGTAGCCGATCTCGCCGGTGCCGGCGCTGTCGATGGAGATCAGCCCGCACGAGCCGAGCAGGTCGCCGGTGGCCGCGTCGCAGACCGCGAACGGCGCTCCGGTGCCGTCCGCCCACGCCTGTGGGCTAATCCGGGTGACGAAGTCGTGGGCGTGTTCGAGGCGGTACGGACGCGGCACGGTGGTCCACCGCTGAATGTCCCGGTCCTGGCAGGCCCGGTGTACGCCCTCGGCGTCCGCCTCCCGCCAGGGCCGCAGCAGCACCCCGTCCTCGATGATCTCCACAGGTTCCACCCGTGCATCGTGCCGGAACGTTCGCCCTGGGCGTAACCGGATAACGTCCCGGGCCCGGCCCGCGCGCGTGTTATGTCGGGTTCGGCGGAACGGACCGCCGCCACCAGTGACCATCGCGCCGATGTTGCGCCTACGATGGTTCGAGACTGTCTAGGGGAGCGTTGATCCGTGTCGATTCTGGAAAAGGTCCTTAACGCGGGCGAGGGCCGCATGGTGCGCCGGCTCAAGGCCATCGCCGCCGCCGTCAGCTCGATCGAGGACGACTACGTCAACCTCACCGACGAGGAGCTGCGCGGCATGACCGAGCAGTTCCGCGAGCGGCTCGCCGACGGCGAGACCCTCGACGACCTGCTGCCCGAGGCGTTCGCGGTGGCCCGCGAGGCGGCCGCCCGGGTGCTCGGCCAGCGGCCGTACGACGTCCAGGTGATGGGCGGCGCGGCACTGCACTTCGGCAACATCGCCGAGATGAAGACCGGTGAGGGCAAGACGCTGACCTCGGTCATGGCCGTCTACCTCAACGCGCTCTCCGGCGACGGCGTGCACGTGGTCACCGTCAACGACTACCTCGCCCAGCGCGACGCGGCCTGGATGGGTCGCGTGCACGAGTTCCTCGGGCTGACCGTCGGCGTGGTGCTGCCCAACCGGCCGGCCGCCGAGCACAAGGCCGCCTACGAGTGCGACATCACCTACGGCACCAACAACGAGTTCGGCTTCGACTACCTGCGCGACAACATGGCCTGGTCGAAGGACGAGCTGGTGCAGCGGGGCCACAACTTCGCGGTTGTCGACGAGGTCGACTCGATCCTGATCGACGAGGCGCGTACCCCGCTGATCATCTCCGGCCCGGCCGAGCACTCGGCCCGCTGGTACGGCGAGTTCGCGGGCGTGGTGGCCCGGCTCCAGCCCGGCACCGACGGCGAGGGCGACTACGAGGTCGACCACTCCAAGCGGACCGTCGCGGTCACCGAGCGCGGTGTCGCCAAGGTCGAGGACCGGCTCGGCATCGACAACCTGTACGAGTCGGTGAACACCCCGCTGGTCGGCTACCTCAACAACGCCATCAAGGCCAAGGAGCTCTACAAGCGCGACAAGGACTACATCGTCAGCGACGGTGAGGTTCTGATCGTCGACGAGTTCACCGGTCGCATCCTGCACGGCCGTCGCTACAACGAGGGCATGCACCAGGCGATCGAGGCCAAGGAGGGGGTGGAGATCAAGCAGGAGAACCAGACCCTGGCCACGATCACCCTCCAGAACTACTTCCGCCTCTACAACAAGCTGTCCGGCATGACCGGTACGGCGCAGACCGAGGCGAGCGAGTTCAACAAGGTCTACAAGGTCGGCGTCGTGACCATCCCGACCCACCGCCCGATGGTCCGCGAGGACCGGCCGGACGTCATCTACAAGACCGAGAAGGCCAAGTTCAACGCGGTCATCGAGGACATCGCGGAGCGGCACCAGATGGGGCAGCCGGTGCTCGTCGGCACCGTCTCGGTGGAGAATTCCGAGATCCTCTCCCAGCTGCTGCGCCGCCGGGGCATCCCGCACAACGTGTTGAACGCCAAGTTCCACGCCCGGGAGGCGGAGATCGTCGCCCAGGCCGGGCGCAAGGGCGCGGTCACCGTCGCCACCAACATGGCCGGCCGTGGCACGGACATCCTGCTCGGTGGCAACCCCGAGTTCCTGGCGGCGAACGAGCTGCGTCAGCGCGGCCTCGACCCGCTGGAGAACGAGGAGGACTACGCCAAGGCGATGGAGGAGGTCCTGCCCACCTGGAAGCAGGCCTGCGACGCCGAGGCGGACGAGGTTGCCGCCGCCGGTGGCCTGTACGTGCTGGGCACCGAGCGGCACGAGTCCCGGCGGATCGACAACCAGCTGCGCGGTCGTGCCGGCCGGCAGGGTGACCCGGGTGAGTCTCGGTTCTACCTGTCCCTCCAGGACGAGCTGATGCGCCGCTTCCGGGCCGGCGCGGTCGAGGCCGTCATGGAGCGCTTCAACATCCCGGAGGACGTGCCCATCGAGTCGAAGATGGTCACCCGCCAGATCAAGAGCGCCCAGGCCCAGATCGAGGGCCAGAACGCCGAGATCCGCAAGAACGTGCTGAAGTACGACGAGGTGCTCAACAAGCAGCGCCAGGTCGTCTACGCCGAGCGGCTGCGGGTGCTCAACGGCGAGGACCTGTCCGACCAGGTCCGCAACATGATCGACGACACCGTCGAGGCGTACGTGCGGGGCGCCACCTCGGAGGGCTACGGCGAGGACTGGGACCTCGAGCAGCTGTGGTCCAGCCTCAAGCAGCTCTACCCGGTCGGCGTGACGATCGAGGAGCTGGAGGAGGAGGCCGGCGGTTCCCGGGCCGGCATGGACGCCGACTTCCTGGTCGCCCGCCTCAAGGACGACGCGAACGCCGCGTACGACCGCCGCGAGGAGGAGCTCGGCACCGAAGGGGTGCGCCAGCTCGAGCGGATGGTGCTGCTCCAGGTGATCGACCGCAAGTGGCGCGAGCACCTGTACGAGATGGACTACCTCCAGGAGGGCATCAACCTCCGGGCGTACGCCCAGCGCGACCCCGTGGTGGAGTACCAGCGCGAGGGCTTCGACATGTTCGCCAGCATGATGGACGGCATCAAGGAGGAGACCGTCGGTTTCCTCTACAACATCGACGTCCAGGTCACCGAGCCGGAGCCCGACGCCGACTCGGAAGAGGTCAAGCTGCTCGACAAGCCGGTCGAGATCCGCGCCAAGGGCCTCAACCAGGCACCACGGCGGCAGGGTCTGCAGTACTCCGCTCCGACCATCGACGGCGAGGCCAGCCCCGGTGCCGTCGCCATCGAGCAGGAGCAGCAGCAGGCACCGGCGCTCGGCCTGGGCCGCCCGGCCCAGGGCGCTCCGGCGGCACCTGGGCAGAGCGCGCCGTCCGCCCCGCAGCGGCCGGCATCGGGGCTGCGTGGCCCGACGCTCCCGACCGCCGGGTCCCGGCGTCCGGCACCCAACCAGGCCGACGCCAGCAACGGCCCGTCCCGCAACGCGCCGTGCCCGTGCGGCTCGGGTCGCAAGTACAAGCGCTGCCACGGCGCGCCCAACGGCGGCAACTGACCGACACCGCGCGTCCCCATGGGCCCCGGCCGACAAGGCTGGGGCCCATCGGCGTCTGCGGCCGGCCGACGTCTGGCCGGGCAGTGTGATCGACTCCGCTTCCGGGAAGTCGGTGTGTCGGCGGCCGGTTGATGCCCCGCTTTCCGGGATGTCGAGTCGATCAGCGGGCGGCGTGCCGGGTCAGAGGACGTGCAGCGCGGTGCACAGCCACCGGCCGCGCCGGTGCTCCAGGCGCAGAGCCATGGCCCAGCTCCGTCCGCCGGGGCCGCTCACCACGGCGGCTGCCTCCACGGCTGCCTCACGGGGCTCGCAGACCCGCAGTCGGAGCAACCGCAGTGCCGGCCGGGTCGCCCGACGGCGTGCCGGCCCGGCCCGCCCGGTGGCCCGGGCGAGTTCGGTGAGCAGTTCGACGGCCCGGGCCGGGTCGAGCAGAGGGCGTACCTGAGCCGGCGAGCGGTAGCCGTTGACCACTTCCAGGCAGGTGCCGACGAAGCGGTGCGCGGCCCGGGTGGCCTCGGACGCGGTCGTCGGCGGCAGGGACACGCCCGGGTGGTTGGCCGCCGGATGCGCGGGCGTGCGGCGGGCGACCGAGCGGCGCACTGGGGGCCGGACCGGATCCGGTCGCGTCGAGGCGAAGAGATCGAGAGCGAGTTGGCCGTGGGTCGGCCCCGGCCAGTACGTCTCGTCCTGGTACGGCGGATCGATCGGCGGAACGGGACGCAGGCGCACGGGTGGTCGGGAGACTCCGGGTCGCCGCTCGCTCATCGTCGCCTCCTCATGATCTTGCGTTTGCTTTCGTTTGCCTCCGACCGCCCTAGATTCTCGGCCACGAAGTGGCCCCGGTCAATGCCTACCAAGGCACAGAAGGCGCTCGGGCTGACATGATCCACTCCGGATCCCGGACCTCGGGGTATCCAGTGGCCAGGGATGGCCCCACTCCGGGGATCTGGAGTCGATCAACCCGTGGGGCGCACGCCGCGCCGGGCGCTACTCGGGGTCGCGGTCGACGAGCGGGTTGCCGCGTACCCAGTCGGCGGTCTCGGCGTACTTCTGCGCGATGTACTCCTCCAGTCGGGCCCGCTCGACCCGCCACTGACCGCGCCCGCCGATCTTGATCGCCGGCAGCTCCCCGCTGCGGACCATGTGGTAGACCTGCGAGTCCGACACGTTCAGCTCGGCGGCCACGTCGGAGAGCAGCAGGAACCTCGGCTCCACAGGAACTCCCGGGGTTGACGTCGTTTGCCTCAGTTTGCCACCGGCAGCGCTCGCCACCCAACCCGCAGCGCGACCGTCGGGTCGGACACACCGGCGGGAAACTTCCACCGGCCGGAGGCGGGGTGTATGACGGTCACGGCGTGCGGCATGATCTGCGCCCGTGCCGGCTACCGTCGGCACGGACTCGAGCGGGGAGACGACCGGTGACCGACGAGCTTGTCCGGGTGTACGTGCCGGCGACCGTACCCATGCTGGCCCGCCTGCGCGAGCAGGGGCTGACCGCCGACAGCGCGCACGCGGTGACGCCGGCGCTGCGCGAGTGGTACGCCGAGGGCGACGAGGAGGAGTTGGAGTACGTCGCGTTCACCCGGGCCGCCCAGGACGCACTGCACCTGCTCCGTGCCGATCCGGCCGCGCCCCGCCGCCGGGTGGTCGTCTCGGTCGACCTGCTGCCCGCCGTGCTCGGCCGTGGCGACGATGAGCTGGGCTCCAGCCTGGTGACGTTGACCGGCACCGTGCCGGTGGGCGCCGTCGCGGCGATCCACGTCGACGGCACGGACGCGGTCGACGAGGTCGCGGCGGCGGCCGACGTGGTGGCCGAGGCCGCCGCCGGTGACCCGGACGCGCAGTTCACGGTCGACGGCGCCGAGGACCACGAGCTGGAGTGGTACGACGTGACGGAGCTGGACCTGCTGCTGCGCACCGCCACCTGACGGCCGGTCGGTCAGCGGGTCGGGTCAGCCGGTGCGGGGTCGGCGGCAGCCTGCGAAGCCGGTGCCGGGTCGGTGTCGGCGGCATCCTGAGCCGCCGCCGGCTCCGTTCCGTGCGCGTCATCGGCCTCCGCCGCGGTGGCCGGAGGCGCGGTGTCCGGGTCGGTGGCCGGCTCGTCGTCGCCGCGCGCCGGGCCGAGCGTCCGGCCGAACGCGACGAGCGCGGTCAGCGCCCCCACGAACAGCACCCAGATGCCGTTGTCCACCCGCGAGGTGCCCAGCGACGTCTGCGCCACCGCGTCGGCCTCGCTGAGCGCGCTGGCCAGGTCCAGCAGTGAGCGGCCACCGATCCGGATGATCACCTCGGCGAGCAGCAGGAGCAGACCCGGTCCGGCGCCCGCGAGCAGGTACGCCGGCCAGCGCAGCGCGGGCGTCAGCGGATCGCGCCGCAGCGCCCGATGCCG
This sequence comes from Micromonospora sp. bgisy143, assembly GCF_057708145.1. Lineage (NCBI taxonomy): Bacteria > Bacillati > Actinomycetota > Actinomycetes > Micromonosporales > Micromonosporaceae > Micromonospora > Micromonospora sp. bgisy143. Next base: position 435,017 of record NZ_JBYIRN010000002.1, on the reverse strand, counting down.
CGCCCAGGTGAGGTAGCCGAAGGCGAGCAGTCCGGCCAGCAGGCCGCCGAGCAGCGACTCGGTGCGGGACACCCACTTGGCCGCGTCGACCAGCGACTGCTGGGTGTCGCCCGCGCCGAAGAGGTCGAACAGCGGATCCCGGGCACGGCTGAACGCCACCACGAAGATCAGCGTGCCCAGGGCGGCGGTCACCACCGCGCCGACCGCCGGGGCGGTCCGGGCGCCCGCGATCGCCCCGCCGATGATCGCGGCGGCCGCGGTGGTGCCGGCGATCACGTTCGTGGTCGAGGTGTCGAAGTAGGTCAGGTTGATCGCCACCGCGGCGACCAGCCCGACCAGCATCCCGGCCCCGATCGCGCCGACGAAGCGCAGCGTCGTCCACTCGCCGTACCGGCGGGACAGCAGGTTGCCGAAGGCCAGCGCGGTGGCCGCGCCGGCCACCAGCGCGGCCGAGATCACGCCGGGCAGGGCGAACGCGGACAGGCTGATCGCGGTGATGCCGGCCGCCGCCGAGGTGATGGCCTCCCGGGTCGACCAGAGCATGGCGGCCAGCCAGCCGAGCGCCAGCAGCGCGAGCACCGCCGCGCCGGGCGCCGGGACCGGCCGTGTGGTCGAGGTGGTCGCGTCGACCGCCGGCTGGTCCGACTCCGCGGCTGAGTCGCGGCCGGGCTGCTTGGTCATCGTCTCCCCTTCGAGGCGCCAGGTCACCGACCATTCAGGGTACGCGGACCGCCGCGCCCCCCACCGAACGAGCCACACCCCACGGGTACGCACCAACCAACCCAGCCGAGCCATCAGGCCAAGTCGAGCAAAGTCAACCGGCCCAGGGCGGGACACGGTTGCAGCTCCACAACACGGGGCGGCGCGTCAACACGGGCGGCGCGTCGAGACGTACCCCCGAAGGAACGGCGACGTGCGCGCGGACCGCGACCAACGTCGGGGCTGGGGCGAGCGTCCCCGGCGCAGGGATCAAGCCTGACCGCCCGGAGCCGGGGACGATCGCCCCAGCCCCACCACGGCGAGCCGCGAGCTGGTAAGGAGGGAACGGGCAGCCGGTCCTGAGCAACCGGGAGACGGCGGCGGCAGGGCCAGCACCTTCGCGTGAAACAATCGCGGGAGGTCCCGCCGCTGCTCGGCCACCCCGCGCGGCGTCCGGTGTCCGGCTATCCGGTCGGTGCCCGCGGGTCCGGTTTCGCCACCGCTGTCGAGATCGCCAGGAGCCTTGATGGATGCCGTGTTCTCCGTTCCCGAGCCGCGCAACGAGCCGGTTCGCAACTACGAGCCGGGCAGCGCAGACCGCGAGCGGCTGCAGCGGCGGCTGACCGAGCTGGCCGCCGAGCGCATCGACCTACCGATGACCATCGGCGGGGAGCAGCGGATGGCGGCCGGTGACCCGATCAACGTGGTGCAGCCGCACAAGCACGCCCGCGTGCTCGGCGTGACCGCCCATGCCTCCCACGACGACGCCCGCGCCGCGATCAAGGCGGCCAAGGACGCCGCGCCGATGTGGCGGGCGTTGCCGTTCGAGGAGCGGGCCGCGATCTTCCTGCGCGCCGCCGAACTGCTCGCCGGCCCCTGGCGGGACACCCTCAACGCCGCCACCATGCTCGGCCAGTCGAAGACCGCGATCCAGGCGGAGATCGACTCGGCCTGCGAGTTCATCGACTTCCTGCGCTTCAACGTGCACTTCGCGCGCCGCCTGCTCGAGGAGCAGCCGGCGTCGTCGCCCGGGGTCTGGAACCGCTTCGACCACCGCCCGCTGGAGGGCTTCGTCTACGCGGTCACCCCGTTCAACTTCACCGCCATCGCCGGCAACCTGCCGTCCGCGCCGGCGCTGCTGGGCAACACGGTGATCTGGAAGCCGGGCCCGACCCAGCAGTTCGCCGCGCACTTCACCATGCGGCTCTTCGAGGCGGCCGGCCTGCCGCCCGGTGTGATCAACATGGTGACCGGCCGGGGTGAGGAGGTCTCCGATGTCGTGCTCGCCGACCCGGACCTGGCCGGTATCCACTTCACCGGTTCGACGAAGGTCTTCCAGCACCTGTGGAAGACCGTCGGCGACAACATCGCGCGTTACCGGGGCTACCCGCGGCTGGTCGGCGAGACCGGCGGCAAGGACTTCGTGGTCGCGCACACCAGCGCCGACGTGGACGCGCTGCACACCGCGCTGATCCGCGGCGCGTACGAGTACCAGGGCCAGAAGTGCTCGGCCGCCTCCCGGGCGTACGTGCCGCGCTCGATCTGGGAGGGTGGCCTGCGCGACCGGCTGGCCGCCACCGCCGACTCGCTGACCTACGGCGACGTGGCCGACTTCGGCAACTTCGGTGGCGCGGTGATCGACGACAAGGCGTTCGCGCGGCACACCGCCGCGCTGGAGCTGATCAACGGGGACGCCAGCTGCCGGGTGCTGGCCGGTGGCACGGCCGACGACTCGGTCGGCTACTTCGTCCGGCCGACGCTCTTCGAGTGCTCCGACGTCGCGCACGAGACGTTCACCACCGAGTACTTCGGGCCGATCCTGGGCGTGCACGTGTTCGACGACGCCCGCTTCGACGAGGTGGTCGCGCAGGCCGAGTCGATCGCCCCGTACGCGCTGACCGGGTCGGTGTTCGCCACCGACCGGCAGGTGGTCGACTCGGTCGCCGAGCGGATGCGGTACGCGGCCGGCAACTTCTACATCAACGACAAGCCGACCGGGGCGGTCGTCGGGCAGCAGCCCTTCGGTGGCGCCCGCGCCAGCGGCACCAACGACAAGGCGGGCTCCTGGCTCAACCTGGTCCGCTGGGTGTCGCCGCGGACGATCAAGGAGACCTTCGTGCCGCCGACCGACCACACCTACCCGCACATGGGCTGACCTGCGGTGACCCGCCGGCGGCGCGCGTAGCGCCGTCGGCGGGCGGCCCAGGGCGGCAAGCCATCGATAGTCCTCAACGGACAGTCTGCCGCCGACAGTGCACTTAGGAAGTCCTTCTTGGGTGGCAAACCGCCAAATCCTGGACGCCGGCAGCGCAAAGTGGCAGCGTAACGGGCATGGCGGAATCCGGAGTCAACCCCACGGCGGCGGCCCTTCTCGGGCTGCTCCACGAGGGTCCCATGACAGGCGGTCAGTTGATGGCCGCCGCAGAGCGCCGGCTGGCGCCCTACTGGTCGATGACCCGCAGTCAGGTCTACCGCGAATTGCCGGTCCTGGCCGAGCGGGGCTACGTGCGGCTCGGCAAGCCGGGCCCCCGAATGAGCCAGCCGTACGCGCTCACCGCCAGCGGGAAACGGACGTTTTCCCGCTGGCTGGCGGAGAACCCGGGGCGGGACACGATCCGCAACCCGATCGCGCTCCGGATGGCCTTCGGCAACCTCCACTCGTCCAGCCAGCTCAAGAGCCTGTACGCCTCGGCCAACGAATATCACACCGAGGCCCTCGCCCAGGTGCGGGAACAGGTCAAGAACGCCAAACGGGACGGCGAGACGTACGACGCCAGCGCCCTGGAGTTCGCCGTCGCCTACCACCGGGCGGCCCTGTCGTGGCTGAAGTCCGCCCCCGTCGGGTGACGATCGGCGGATCCGCCGACGGGGAACGCGCTGCTCCGGCCGCGGCACAGTACGCTTGTCTGTCGTGACCGCTGCCGATTACGCCGAACAGCTCAAGGAACTCGACGCGACCCTGCGCAACATCGAGGCCGTCCTCAATCTGGACCGGCTGCACGAGGACAAGGCCCGTCTGGAGCAGGAGGCGTCCGCCCCCGACCTGTGGGACGACCAGGCCAAGGCTCAGCAGGTGACCTCGCAGCTGTCGTACGTCAACGGCGAGATCAGCAAGCTGGGCAGCCTGCGCAGCCGGCTCGACGACGCCGGGGTCCTGCTGGAGCTGGCCGAGGCCGAATCCGACCCGGGTGTGCTGACCGAGGTCGAGGCGGAGATCACCGGGCTGACCAAGGCCATCCAGGAGATGGAGGTCCGCACCCTGCTCTCCGGCGAGTACGACTCCCGGGAGGCGCTGGTCGCCATCCGGGCCGGCGCGGGTGGTGTGGACGCGGCGGACTTCGCCGAGATGCTGCTGCGGATGTACCTGCGCTGGGCTGAGCGGCACGGCTACCCGACGGAGGTCTACGACACCTCGTACGCCGAGGAGGCGGGCCTGAAGTCGGCCACCTTCGCCGTCAAGGTGCCGTACGCGTACGGCACGCTCAGCGTCGAGTCGGGCACCCACCGGCTGGTCCGGATCAGCCCGTTCGACAACCAGGGCCGGCGGCAGACCAGCTTCGCGGGCGTCGAGGTGCTGCCGGTGACCGAGCAGACCGACCACATCGACATCCCGGAGAACGAGGTCCGGACCGACGTCTACCGTTCGTCGGGTCCCGGTGGGCAGAGCGTCAACACCACCGACTCGGCGGTCCGGCTCACCCACATCCCCACCGGCATCGTGGTGACCTGCCAGAACGAGAAGTCCCAGCTTCAGAACAAGGCCTCCGCGCTGCGGGTCCTCCAGGCCCGGCTGTTGGAGCGCAAGCGCCAGGAGGAGCAGGCCAAGTTGGAGGGCCTGAAGGAGAACGCGGCCGGTTCGTGGGGCGACCAGATGCGCTCGTACGTCCTGCACCCGTATCAGATGGTGAAGGATCTCCGAACCGAGCAGGAGACCGGCAATCCGAGCGCGGTCTTCGATGGCGACCTGGACGGTTTCATCGAGGCCGGTATCCGTTGGCGCAAGCAGCGGCAGCTCGCCAGCGACGGTGCGTAACGACTCGCGGGCGGAGCGCGTCGTCGATCTCCAGGTGAGAGCCTGATTCGACGACGCGCGCGCCATCTGCGGGGCGTGGGGCTTGGCTCAGTTGTTACACCGCGTAGACTCACCACCCGTGATTCAGCTTGAGCAAGTGACGAAGACGTACCCGAAGGCGTCCCGGCCTTCGCTCGACAACGTGTCCGTCTCGATCGAGAAGGGCGAGTTCGTCTTCTTCATCGGTCCATCCGGCTCCGGCAAGTCCACGATCATCAAGATGCTGCTGCACGAGGTGACCCCCAACAAGGGACGCGTCATCGTCAACAGCAAGGACGTCACGTCGATGCGCTCCTGGAAGCGACCCCACTTCCGGCGCTCGATCGGCTGCGTCTTCCAGGACTTCCGGCTGCTGCCGAACCGCACCGCCTACGAGAACGTGGCGTTCGCTCTCGAGGTGATCGGCAAGACCAAGGCGGTTGCCCGCCGGGTCGTGCCGGAGGTGCTGGAGCTGGTGGGGCTCGGTGGCAAGGAGCACCGCTATCCGCACGAGCTCTCCGGTGGTGAGCAGCAGCGGGTCGCCGTCGCCCGGGCGTTCGTGAACCGTCCGCTGATCCTGCTGGCGGACGAGCCGACCGGAAACCTGGACCCGGACACCTCGATCGAGATCATGCGTCTGCTGGACCGGATCAACCGCACCGGCACGACCGTCGTGATGGTCACGCACGACTCCAACATCGTGAACCAGATGCGCCGCCGCGTTATCGAGATCGAGAGCGGCCGCATCGTGCGTGACCAGGCCCGCGGCGTCTACGGGTGAACCGGCGCTTCACCCTTCTCGCAGCCTGACGACGAACACCTCATGCCGGAGACCCGGAGGAAATCCCGATGCGCGTGAAATACGTCCTGTCCGAGGTACTGGTCGGACTGTGGCGCAACGTGACCATGACCATCGCGATGATCATCACGATGGCGGTCTCGCTGACCATGCTCGGCGCCAGCGGTCTGATGTACCGCCAGGTTGACGACATGAAGGACCTCTACTACAAGAACATCGAGGTCTCGATCTTCCTGAGCCAGGAGGTGAGCGAGCAGCAGCGCACCGACCTGAACGACAAGCTGAAGAACGACCCCCTGGTCAAGGACGTCATCTACGTCAACAAGGACGAGGCGTACAAGAAGTTCCAGGAGATGTACCAGGACGCGCCGGACCTGGTCAACGCGGTCAAGCCGGATCAGCTTCCGGAGTCGTTCCGGCTCAAGCTGAAGAACCCGGAGCAGTACAAGAACATCTACGACCAGTACAAGGACACCGAGGGTGTCGACGAGATCGTCGACCAGAGCCGGCTCCTGGACAAGATCTTCGACGTACTCACCGCGATCCAGAACATCGCTCTGGCCGCCGCGGTCGTGATGGCCATCGCCGCACTGCTCCTGGTGGCCAACACCATCCAGGTCGCCGCATACAGCAAGCGGCGCGAGGTGGCGGTCATGAAGCTGGTCGGCGCGTCCAACTGGTTCATCCAGGCGCCGTTCGTCCTGGAGGCCGTGGTGGCCGGCCTGATCGGCGCACTGCTCGGCCTGGTGGCCCTGGTGGCAGCGAAATATCTGCTCTTCGACGGGTCACTCAAGGCGTTGCAGGGCCTGCTGTCGCCGATCAGCTGGGGCGACATCCTGGTCGTCTTCCCGCTGATGGCCGTCGTCGGTGGCCTCGTCAGCGCCGCGACCGCCTGGATCACCCTGCGCTTCTACCTGCGGGTCTAGTCGGGTTCGTCTGCTGACCGGGACCCTCCCGCCGCCGGAAATAAACGGCGCGGGAGGGTCCTTGTTACTCCGGTAGCATGATCGGTTGTCCGGCCGGGGTAACCCGCAGTCGGACCAACCAGGGGAAAGGGGGTGGCGCCGATGCCACGGGAAAAGGGGCGCAAGGTGGTCGCCTCCAACAAGAAGGCCCGCCACGACTACTCGATCCTCGACACGTACGAGGCGGGCATGGCGTTGACCGGCACCGAGGTCAAGTCGCTGCGGGCCGGGCGGGCGTCGCTTGTCGACGCGTTCGCCCAGGAGCGCGACGGCGAGCTGTACCTGCACGCGATGCACATCCCGGAGTACACCCAGGGCACCTGGACCAACCACGAGCCCCGGCGTACCCGCAAGCTGCTGCTCAACCGTGGTGAGATCGACAAGCTGGTCGGCAAGACCCGCGAGGGCGGTCTGACCATCGTGCCGTTGCAGGTCTACTTCTCCGACGGCTGGGCCAAGGTGGAGATCGCCCTGGCCAAGGGCAAGAAGTCGTACGACAAGCGCCAGGACCTCGCCAAGCGCGACGCGGACCGGGAGATCGCCCGGGTGTCCGGTCGGCGCGGCAAGGGAATGGACGACTGATTCGTCCAGTTTGTCCAGGTCGGCGCGCCGGGTTGGGCCTCGGGATGAAAGCCGTTGCGGCAGGCGTTAGTCTTGTCAGTGCCGCCACGAGGCGGCCTGTCGAGGGGGTGACTGGTTTCGACTTCGTACGCAGCGACAGGGGAAGCGAGCCGAGGAAGCCGACGTCGTCTCGAGAATCGGTCGTCGGAAACCAATAAGCGCCAAGAACAATCGCGCTGACTTCGCTCTCGCCGCCTGAGGCGAGTAGTGAGTCTGTCGGCCTGGGAACGCCTTCGTCCCAGTTAGCCGGCATCAGCTAGAAGGCTGGCCAATCGGACCCGGTCGCGGGGTCCGTGCGGCGAGATCAATCAGCGACTGGGCCCGTCACACCAACTTGCTCGCGTGAGCGGTGGGGCCGAGTAGAGGCATAGCGAGCTGCGCTCGGAGAAGCCCTGACAAACCGGCGAAGGACCCGGGTTCGATTCCCGGCACCTCCACCACCTCGAAGCGATGCGCCCCGGCCCACCGGCCGGGGCGCATCGTCGTATCCGGCCAAGTCGCCGCCGCCTGGATCGGTCTGTTCGGGCAGAATCCGCGCAAGGGTGTCACCCACACGCGCGAGGACGTGGCGGCCGAACTGGCCGACGTGGTGTTCACCGCGCTGTTGGCGATCGAGAGCCTGGGACCGGTGCCGCGCGCTGTGGTGCGGCGCCGTGCGATGTCGTGATCGACACGAGTTCGCCGACATGGGGCCATTGACCACTCCCTGATACCCCCAGTGCGGCGAACTCGAGTCGATCACCGCGCGGTTCGTGCCTCGGCTGGGCGTGATGTCCGCTCTGGGGCGTTCGTGGTGGCGGGCGGCACCCGTGGGCGGGAAGCGTGGCGGGCCGTGGGCCGTTACATACCCCGACGATCGCAGGAGCACGGGTCAGCGGCCCGCGCGGCCGCCCGCCTGCGGGAATGGCTCCGGCCGCCAAGTCGTTACACCCGGACCGGCCGCCACGGGGCCGCAGGCCGCCAAAGCCCCCGGGAATGACCCCGGCCAGCCGGTCGTTACACACGAACCGCCATGGGCCGCCCCGTGCGGGAATGGCCCCGGTCGTCGGGTCGTTGAACCCGGTCCGCGGCGCCCGAGCCCCCGCTCGCCGGCCGCCGCCCCCCAGACTTTGCAAGCGCCCGGACGAGGTGCTGAACACCCCCGCATCCCCCTGAAACGCGTGGGTGTTTCCTACCCCCGAAGGAGCAACCCCTGATGAACACGATCTTCCGCAAGAGCATGCTGTCTGTTGCTGGTCTCGCGTTCGCCGGAGGCGTCTTCGCCGGCCCCATCGCCGCCCACGCCGCCACCCCGGCCGCCGACGCCAAGCCCGCCGCCGCCGTGCAGACCACTGCGCCGAAGCCGCAGGGCGACCAGTCGCACATCGACCTGAACGACGAGCAGACCGCCAACGCCAAGGCCATCATCGCCGCCACCAAGAAGGCCGGCCTGCCCGAGCGGGCGGCGGTCATCTCGATCGCGACGAGCCTGCAGGAGTCCAAGCTGGAGAACCTCGGCCACCTCGGCGACGCCAACGACCACGACTCGCTGGGCCTGTTCCAGCAGCGCCCGTCCAGTGGTTGGGGTACGCCGGAGCAGATCACCAACCCCGAGTACTCCACGACGGCGTTCCTCAAGGGCCTCAAGCAGGTCGACGGCTGGCAGGACATGCCCCTGACCGACGCCGCGCAGACCGTGCAGGTCTCCGCCTACCCGGACGCGTACGCCCAGTGGGAGCAGCAGGCCACCGACCTGGTCGGCCAGTACTGGAACAGCTGACACCAACACCGATGGCCGGCACCCGACAACGGGTGCCGGCCATCGGCGCATTTCCAGACCCTCGGTCATTTTCTGTTTGGCAGCTGACCCTCGGGCATCACGCTTATCGGAGGGGCGGCCCCGGGGGCGGGGCCACCGCCAAAGACGTGATGCCTGTAGGTCATCAAGATGACGCAGAGGCATCACGCTCATTGGGGTGGTGTCGGCTGATGGCGTGCGGTGGCTTCGAGGGCGGGCGCGCCGTGAGAGGTGGTGATGCCCGTGGGCGGAGCGGTTGATCCGCTGCACTTCGCTGATGTGGGGGCATCCCGACGTCCGGATACGCCTACCTCGGCGAGCTGGCGTCGATCAGCGCGCTCCGACGCGACGCCGCCGGGTAAGCCGCTGCCTACGTCGCCGCCTACGCTGCGGCTGTGGCGAACCAGGGACTGCGTCTGTCGGTCGGCGCGTCAGCCGGTCAACGCACGCTCGCGATGGTGACGGGCGTGCTCGTCGCGGCGGTCGGTGCGGCATTCGTGCTGGGGCCCGTGCTCGCCGGCGGGCTGATTCGTCGCCTCACCGGCCCCGGGGACGGGTTCGCCACCTATGAGGAGGCCCGCGATCTGCCGCCCGGCATGCTGCCGCCCGCGCTGCGGGAGTCCGGAGGCGGGTCGGGGCGGGGACTGTTCCTCGGGCTGTGTGGGCTCCCGTTCGTCCTGCTCGGTGTCTACCTGGTGCTGCGGGTGCTGCGGACGGCCGCGTGGTTGGACGGGAGCCGGGTGCACCTGCGAGGCGCGCTGCGCAGCCGCACCGTCGATCTCGCCACCGCCCGGATCGACCCCGAGTCGTACCGCGGAACGGAGGGTGGCCCGCCCGCCGTCGTCGTCCACGATCGGGTCAGCGGGCAGCGGGCCACGATCCCGCTTCGGGGCATGGGTCTGCCGGTCCTGCCGCCGTCCGAGCTGCGCGCGCTGGCCGACGCGTTTGTCGCGGGTGGGCCCGAGGTCACACCCGACGCTCGCGCCGTCGCCGCCCACCTGCGCCGACTGGCGGACGCCTGAGCGGCCCGTCGGAGCGCACGTCGCCAGGGCCCGCTGAGGCCGGAGTAGACGGCTGTGACGCCTGGGGCAGATGAGCACCAACAGCCCCCTGGACAGGGCGAACGGGCATCGTTCACCATCACGGTATGGGGTAGCGGCGCGGTGCGGGAGGTGCCATGGTCACCGGTGGAGTCCAGCAGCCGTCGGGCGCGACCCGTCCGCATCCGTCCGGGCCGCTTTCCACCGGGCTCGCCGCCGACCTGCACGCCCTGGCCCGGGCCGTCGCTGTCACGGCAGCCGAGCCGCGGTGGCGCGAGACGGTGCTGCTGCGCCTGCGTCCGGTCGGGCAGGGGTTCGCCGAGCACGTGCGGGTCACCGAGGGGCCGGCCGGCCTCTACCGGGAACTGCTCACCCACTCGCCCCGCCTCGACCACGGTATCCGGTCGCTGACCCGGGAACACGCCGCGATCGTCGCCGCGATCCTGGCCGTGCAGCGGGTCGCGGAACGGCCCGAGGCCGGCTCGGACGAGCTACGCCACCGCGCGGGGCACCTGCTGCGGGCGCTCGCCCGGCACCGGCGGCGGGGCGCGAACCTGCTCTGGCAGGCGTACCAGACGGATCTGGGTGGGGAGACCTGAGTCGACGGCGGAACCCCCGGGCCGCCGGCACCGTCGAACCTGGCATGCGTCGACCGGTCCTGTTGCTCGTCCTGCCCCTGCTGTCCATGGTGGCCTGCGCCGCGCCCGTCGCCGACTCCGGCGTCGGTCCCACCGCGTCGACCCCCCGTGCGTTCGACGACCGGGCCGCCGCGGTCGCCGCGGCCTGGCGGCCCGGTCCCGGTTGGCACGACGGGTACGTCCCCCTCCAGGGACCGACCGTGCTCACCGGCGACCCGCGGTTCACCCCGGACACCGAGACGGCCTTTCGTGCCGGCTGGTACCGCGCGCAGGTCGCCATCCCGTCGACAGCTGTCAGTGGCGAGGTCCGCTTCCCGGACGGCCGGTTGACGCTGCCGCTGATCACCGCCGCGGAGGCGTACCGCCAGCTCGACCAGGGTGACCCGCTGCCCTGCCCGGGTCGGCCGAAGCGACCCGGACTGCCGACCCCCGGCGATCCCACCGTCGAGCCCGGGCCGGACGGCTGGGCCACCAGCACGACGCAGACGGCCTGTCTGCCGCTGACCGTCACCGGGGTGACGCTCGGCGCCGTGCCGGTCCGGACGAGTCGAGGCGAGGCGCAGGTCCCGGCCTGGTTGTTCACGGTCGAGGAACTGGCCACGCCGGTGGCCCAGCTCGCCGTCGCGCCGACCGCTGTCACACCGGTCCCCTCGGTGGCCCCGCCGACGCAGCCGCCACCGGACGGCGTGGTCGCGGCACAGGACCTCGCGGCGGTGGACGGCGCGCGGTTGACCGTCCGACTGGGCGTCGGCTCCTGCGACACCGGCATCACCCCGCTGGTGTCGGAACGGCCCGACGCGGTGGTGGTCGGTGGCACGGTCGTCCGGTCCACCGGCGTCTGCAACGCCATGCTCAAGCTGGAACCGGTCGTCGTCACCCTGACCGAGCCGCTGGGGGCGCGGCCGGTGCTGGACGTGGTCAGCGGCGCCCCGCTGACGCTCGCCCCACGGTGACCGCCGGGCGCCTGGTCAGAGGATGGTCGGCACGTCGGTGCTGATCGGCACCGGCAGCACCGTGGGGCCGGTGGCGCGCAGCCCGGCCGCGAGGGCCGCGCCGAGTTCGTCGGGAGTCCGCACCACCTCGGTCGCACAGCCGTAGCCGGCCGCGATCGCCGTGACGTCCAGTCCCGGCAGGTCCAGCCCGGGCACGCCAGGGGTGTCCTTCAGCTCGGCGAACGCCTTGAGGATCGCGTACTGCTGGTTGATCGGGACGACGACCACGACGGGTAGCGACAGGCGCGCGGCGGTCCAGAGCGCCTGTACGGAGTAGTGGAACGAGCCGTCGCCGATCACCGCGACCACCGGCCGGCCGCGCCCGGTGTCGCGCTCGGCCAGCGCCACGCCGATCGCGGCCGGCAGGCCGTAGCCGAGGCCGCCGCTGGCCATCGTGAAGTACGACGCGGGTCGGGTGATGCGCAGGTTGCGGCGCAGCGCGGCCAGGTTGGACGGTGACTCCTGGACCAGTACGCCGTCGGCCGGCCAGTGCGCGGCCAGCGCGGCGAACATCGCGTCGGCGCTCAGCGGCGCGGTGATCTCCGGCGGCGTCGGGGCGGCCCGGGGCGCGGGCGGCTGCCGGTCGGCGGCCGGGACCAGGTCGAGCAGGGCGGCCAGGGCCAGTCCGGGGTCGGCGAGCAGGCTGTCGCCGACCGGGGCTCGGGCGGCCTCGTCCGGGTCGTCCGTGACGTGCAGCAGTCGGGCGCCCTCGGGCAGGTGGTCGCCCGGTACGTGCGGGTAGTAGCGGAACACCGGCGCGCCGACGACCAGGACGGTGTCGTGCCCGTGCAGCGCCTCGGCGAGCGGGCCGATGGCGAACGGCAGGACCCCCCGGAACTGCGGGTGGTCCTCCGGGAACACGGCCCGCTCCGGTGCCGGGGCCGACCAGACCGGTGCGGCCAGTCGCTCGGCCAGCGCGACGGCCGTCGACCAGCTCTCGGAACGGTCCACGCCGGGTCCGAACACCAGGACCGGGTCGCGGCTGTCGGCCAGCGCCCGGGCGAACATCGCCAACCGCTGCGGGTCCGGCGCGAAGCGGGTCGCCACCGAACGCGGCGCGGGCGGCGACTCGGCGGGCTGGGCCCAGTCGTCCATCGGCAGGGAGAGGAAGACCGGCCCGACCGGGGGCTGTACGGCGGTCGCGTACGCCCGCAGCAGCGCCGCCGGGATGTCCTGCGCGCGGACCGGCTCGTAGCTCCACTTGACGTACGGCTCGGGCAGTTCGACGGCCCGGCGGTTGGTCAGGCGGGGTTCCAGCAGCAGCATCTCCCGGGTCTGTTGACCGGCGGTGACGATCAGTGGCGTCTTGTTGTGCCAGGCGGTCACCAGGTTGCCCATGCCGTTGCCCAGGCCCGGCGCGGTGTGCAGGTTGACGTGTGCGGGACGGCCGGCGGCCTGGGCGTACCCGTCGGCCATCGCCACAGCCGTGGCCTCGTGCAGCGCGTGGACGTAGTGGAAGTCGGCCGGGAAGTCCCGCAGGAACGGCTCCTCGGTGGAGCCGGGGTTGCCGAAGACGGTGGTCATGCCCAGGGTGCGGAGCACGTCGTACGTCGCGTCCCGGACCGTTGCCATCGTCGCCTGCCTCCGCTCGCGCGCAGGGGCGACCGTGGGCCGCCCTCCCGATCAGCCGAATCTATCGGGATGTGACAGACGTTTCGGGCTTTTCCGGCGTCCGGGGAGGTCGTCCGAGAGCGCTCAGGGGAGCGCGAAGGGCAGTTTGATGCCGTCCAACGCCCGACCACACGCGCAGTCCTGCTCGGCGGGGAGCGCGGCCAGCGCGTCCAACAGCACGTCCCGCAGTCGGTCGGTGTTGGCCGCGAACACCCGGAACACCTCGTCCTGGGTCACCGTCTCGCCCGCCTGCACCCCGGCGTCCAGGTCGGTGATCAGCGCGATGGAGGAGTAGCAGAGCGCCATCTCCCGGGCGAGCACCGCCTCCGGGTGGCCAGTCATGTTCACGACAGTGCCCCCGATCGAGGCGTACCAGCGCGACTCGGCACGGGTGGAGAACCGGGGCCCCTCGACCACCACCACCGTCCCGCCGTCCACTGCCGTGACGTCCCGCCCGGCCGCCGCGGTGAGCAGGGCGTGCCGGCCCTTCGGGCAGTACGGGTCGGCGAACGGCACGTGCACCGCGCCCTCGTCGTAGTAGGTCTGCACCCGACCGTTGGTGCGGTCGACGAGCTGGTCCGGCACCACGAACGTGCCCGGACCCAGCTCCGGCCGCAGCCCACCGACCGCGCAGGGCGCCAACACCTGGCGTACGCCGAGCGAGCGTAGCGCCCACATGTTGGCCCGGTACGGGATCCGGTGCGGCGGATACCGGTGGTCGGATCCGTGCCGGGGCAGGAACGCGACCCGTCGCCCGGCCACCTCCGCGATGGTCACCGCGTCCGACGGTGGACCGTAAGGGGTGCCCAGCTCATGGGGGGTGCCGTCGAGGAGCGCGTACAGACCCGAGCCGCCGATCACCGCGAGGTCTGCCGTCGGTGTCATGGAACCTCCGTCGCAACTGTCCGATCACCCGCCGCTCAGACCTTAGCCAGCGCCCGGGACGCAGGCTATGGTGCCAGGCATGGCGTTGACAGCGCGGCTGACACCGATGCACCGTGCGGAGGCGGCGGATGACGGATCCCGGGTGCGGGCTCACGGCTGACGGGTAGGTGGGATGCAGGGAGAGGGCCAGGCGATCGGCGGACGAGCGATGGAGTCGATGACCGGGCGGCTGCTGGTCGCGACTCCGGCGCTCAAGGACCCGAACTTCGACCGTACGGTGGTGCTGCTGGTCGCCCACGAACCGGGCGGCGCGCTCGGTGTCGTCCTGAACCGGGCGACCGAGGTGCCGGTGGCCGAGGTGCTGGGCGACTGGAGTGACCTGGCGCGCCACCCGGCGGTGCTCTTCGAGGGCGGCCCGGTGCAACCCGACTCGGCGATCTGCCTGGCCCGGATGCGGCAACCACTACGGCGGCTCAAGGGCTTCCACCAGGTGTCCGGGGCGGTCGGCACGATCGATCTCTCCGTCGACCCGGAGAAGCTGCGGGAGAGCATCGGCGGTATCCGGGTGTTCGCCGGCTACTCCGGCTGGGGCAGCGGCCAGTTGGAGCAGGAGATCGCCGATGGGTCCTGGTTCCTGCTGGACGCCCTGCCCGGCGACGCCTTCGTCGACCGCCCGGACGACCTGTGGCCGATGGTGCTGCGCCGGCAGGGCGGGATGATGGCCGCCGTCGCCCACTTCCCGCCGGACGTGGCGCTGAACTGACCCGGTCGGGTGGGGACCCCCGCGAGATGACCATGCTGGCGGGTCTGTGTATAGTTTCCGAGTGCCCGGGCGACCGGGACGACAGCAAGGGGCCGTGGCGCAGCTGGTAGCGCACCACACTGGCAGTGTGGGGGTCAGGGGTTCGAGTCCCCTCGGCTCCACCCTTGTTTTGCAGGTCAGCGGCCTGGTCGGGAATACCGATCGGGCCGCTTTCCTGTTTCGGGTCGGACATCTCGCCCGATCGAGGCGGTCAGGGGAGCCCGAGGCGGCACCGTCGGTAGCCGGACGGTGAAGGTCGCCCCGGCGCCGGGCCTGCTGTCGGTGGAGATCGTCCCGCCGTGGCTGGTGACCACCTCCCTCACCAGGGCCAGGCCCAGACCGAAGCGGCGGTCCGCAGCCCCGGCACCGCGGTGGAAGCGGTCGAAGAGGTGTGCCGCGTCGGCGGGGTCGAAGCCGGCGCCGCTGTCCGTGATCACCAGGTCCGCACCCCGGCGGGAGGTGTGCAGGGCGACGTCGATGCGACCGCCGCTCGGGGTGTGGGTGAGGGCGTTGGCGAGCAGTTCGCCGACCACGCGGCGCAGGGCCGAGGCGATGCCGCAGACGAGAACCGGGGTGTCCGGGACGCTCATGTGCAGCTGGACACCCTGCTCGGCGGCACGGTCGGCCTCGCAGTCGACGGCCTGCGCGGTGAGCAGGGCCAGGTTGACGGGCTCGGAGGGGTGCCGGTCGACCGGGGTGGCGGCGAGGCGGGCGGAGAGCAGCAACTCGTCGACGATTTCACCGAGGCGGCCGGTGGTCTCGATCAGGCGGTCGTAGTCGGCACGGTCGGCACCGGCGCGGCGGGCCAGGATCTGGGCGCGGGTATGGACCTGGGCGATGGGGGTGCGCAACTCGTGGCTGGCGTCGGCGACGAACCGGCGTTGCCGGCCGAGCGCCTCGGCGAGCGGCGCCACGGCTCGGCGGCCCACGGCGATGCCGGTGAGCGCGGCCGCGGCGAGGCCGACGACGGCGGCGAGGAGGAAGGCGGCGAGCAGGTGCCGCCGGTCGGAGAGCTGGAAACGCGCGTCGAACACCGCTTGCACGACTCCCGTGCCGCGGGGCTGGGTGCGGACGTAGTACGTCGTGCCGTTGCGTTCGACCTTGTCGCTGTGGACCTGTCGATCGACGGCCGCCGCGTCGATGGCGGACCGCAGCGGGAAGCCCGGCGGGGGTGGGTTGCGGCCGAGGTCGATGCGGCCGCCGTCGTACAGGATGATCCAACTACAGGCCGGCGGTCCGTTGATGGTGCCGTGGACCACGCCGTAGCTGAGCTCTCGCTCGATCTGTCCCTGCTGGTTGTGCAGCAGGGCGGTGTACGAGATGGCGGCGCCCAGGGCGAGCAGTGCCGTCATGGTGAGTCCGACGAGCAGGCTGACCCGCGTCCTGGCCCGGCGCAGTATGGCGTCCTCGGAGCTCACAGAGTTCCCAGCCGGTAGCCGAGACCGTGGACGGTCCGGATCACCGAGCGGCCGAGCTTGCGACGCAGGTAATAGACGTACGTGTCGACCAGGGACGCCGCGGCCGCCTCGTCGAAGACCCGGCTGCGCAGCTCCGAGCGGGAGTGGACGGCGAGCGGCCGGGCCGCGAGGACCCGGAGCAGCTCGAACTCGCGCGCGGAGAGGGCGATCCGGGTGCCGTCGGGCAGGACGGCGTCGCGCGCGGCGAGGTCGAGCTGGCCCGACCCGAACCGCAGCACCTCGGTGGAGTCGGTGATCCGGCGGCAGAGTGCCCGGACGCGGGCGCTCAGCTCGTCCAGGTCGAAGGGCTTCGTCAGGTAGTCGTCGGCGCCCGCGTCGAGGCCGGCGACCCGGTCCTCGACGGTGCCGAGCGCGGTCAGCAGCAGCGCCCGGGCGGCCACCGCCCGGGATCGCAGCCGGACGACCAGGTCCAGCCCGTCGAGGGCGGGTAGGCGTCGGTCGATCACCATCACGTCGTACGGCCGGGTGAGCCCCAGATGCAGGCCGCGCTGCCCGTCGGGGGCCTGGTCGACGACGTATCCCTCGCCGGTCAGCGTCTCGGCCACCATTCCGCGGAGCTCCGAGTCGTCCTCGACGAGCAGGAGTCGGGTCATGGGTAGATAGTGACACCGACACATCGACATGTCTCTATGTTCCGGAAAACTTGTCGCCTCAAACAAACAATCTACCGGCTCCCGGCGGTCACGAGGGCCGGCGCGGGGACGCGAGTGCGGGCCTCGCGCCGCTCGATCCAGCTCAGCAGCGGCGTCGTCATCAGCGTCGTGACGAGCGCGACCAGCACCAACACCGTGAACAGCGACGGATTCACGATGCCCGCCTCCAGACCCACGTTGAGCGCGATCAGCTGCATCAGACCCCGGGCGTTCATGAGAGCGCCGACGCGTAGTGCGACCCAGTTCGGCTCACCGCGCATCCGGGCCGCGGCCCAGCAGGCGCCGTACTTGCCGACGATCGCCACCGTCACACAGGCGGCGGCGAATCCCAGTACGGCCGGATCGCCCAACAGCGCGAACTCGGTCCGCAGCCCGGAGTAGGTGAAGAACAGCGGCAGGAACACCGTCGCGGCGATCGGCGACAACGTGTCGACCACCTTGTCGGTCTGTTCGGAGTGCGGCATCACCACGCCGACCGCGAAGGCGCCGAAGACCGCGTAGAGCCCGATCTCGTCGGTGTACCAGGCGACCAGGAAGAGCAGCGCGACCGTGCCGAGCAGCCGCGCACGGTCGCCCGGGAACCCCATCACGTAGCCGGTCACCCGCCGCCCGCCCAGCCACAGCACCACCCCGAACAGCACCGCGCCACCGGCGGTGACCAGGGCCGGGCCGGCGGCGCCCGAGGCGAACGCCAGCACCACCGCCAGCATGATCCACGCGACCATGTCGTCGATCGCCCCGCTGGCCAGGGCGAGCATCCCGTGCCGGGTGCCCGTCTGGCCGCGCTCGGTGATGATCCGGGCAAGCATCGGGAAGGCGGTGATCGCCAGCGCCACGCCGACGAACGCCGCGGACACACCGAGCGACACGTCGTCCGCGCGGATCGGTACGAAGCCCGCCACGCCCAGCACCAGCAGGACGCCCAGCGCCAGCGGCGCGGCGACGCCGGCGAGCGACACCGCTCCCGCCGTGCCGGCGAGGTTGGTCAGCCGGTGGGAGGTGAAGGCGTACCCGGCCTGGAACATGAACAGCACCAGGCCGACCTGGCCGACCACGTACAGGATCGGCAGCAGCGGCGCGGGGAAGAGGGCGGCCTGCGCGTCCGGCCAGAGCAGGCCGAGCAGCGAGGGGCCGAGCAGCACCCCGGCGAGCATCTCGCTCACGACGGGGGGCTGGCCCACCTTGCCGAGGAGCCAGGCGACGAGCTTGCAGAAGAGCAGAATGACCGCGACCGCGATGAAGAACCGCGGGGCGAGTTCGGTGGGCGTCATGAGCCGGCCTCCTCGAAGAATCGGGTGCACAATTTCTGTCGTCGGGCGTCGACGACCATCCACGTCCCGCACACCAGCTGCTTGACCGAGCGGCCCACGTCGAAGAGTCGGTCGCGCTGCCGCATCAGGGCGAGCCGTCCGCGGCCGGGGCCGGGGAGGCCCCGGGGCGTCAGGTACGCCGGACCGCGGCTGGGCAGCGAACGGGTGTGCGCTGCCGAGGAGCTGACCGAGAAGCGCCGCAGCACCTCCCGGGTCGCCGCGCGGAGCTGGACGGGCGCCGAGCCGCGCGCCGGACAGGCCCGGTTGGCGGTCACGCCGTACGGGATGAAGTGGGCGTCCTGTCGACGCAACGACAGCCAGCGGTCCGGGTCGAACTCGTCGTCGGCGGCGGGACCGGTGCGGTGGTAGGCCCGGTAGTTGAAGAGCAGCACCGATCCGGTGCGCAGGACGTGATCTCCCACCGTGATGGGTCCGGAGGTGATCCGGTGCGCGATGCCGAAGAGGGGGTGCACCCGGAGCGCCTCGTCGATGACCCGGTCGAGCGATGAGTCCGACGTGTCCGTGACGTCCCCGGCGCACAGCAGGATGTGCGCCATGGCCTCCGACATCTGCACCACCGCCGTGGTGAAGAACGTGCCGTGCACGTACCAGGCGGTCTCCTGGGCGGTGAACGGTGGCGGCAGCACGACCGGGCACGTCCCCGCCTCGATCCGGTCCAGCAGGTAGCGGGTCAGCCGAAGCCGCCGGGACATGTGCCGCAGACTCATCCCCTTCAGTGCGGTGGCCACGTCGTCCGCGTTCGCCACGATGAGATCGCGGACGTCGCGTGGGCACGGCGCGTCGAACACCACCTCGTACGAGACCTCGGCCCAGATCGGCATCATCAGGTCACGTAGCCGTACGTGGCTGATCCGGTCGGCCGGGAGCGCGTCGAGGATCCGCCGGGTCGCGGCCGTCACCAGCTCCTCGGAGCGCGCGTGCGAGCGGGCGAGCACCCGTCGGGTCGTCCGCGCGACCGTCTTGTACCGCTCGCCAGGCTCGAGGTGCTCCTGGTGCATCTGCGGACCGGGCGCGAGCCAGTACCAGAAGAGGTCCGACAGGCCCGCCCCACGGCTGCGCCCGTCGGCGGCCGGATCGCTGTAGACCCGCTCGAAGTCCTCCGGCCCCACCAGCGGCCCGGGCACCGGGATGCCCTCGGTCCCGTTGACCCGCTCGAAGATCCACTCCCGGAGGTCGACCACGGCCTTCACCGGGTCACCACCAGATCGGGCGTCAGGTCGGCCGGTCGCCGCGCTCCGGTCAGGGCGAGTGCCTCATCCAGCTCGGTGGTGAGTCGTTCGAGAACCTGCCGTACGCCCACCGACCCGCCCGCCGCGAGACCTCGTACCACCGGACGCCCCACCAGCACCGCCCGCGCCCCAAGCGCCAGCGCGATCACCACGTCGCCGCCGCTGCGCACACCTCCGTCGAGCAGCACCGGAAGCCGCCCCTGCACGGCTGCCACCACCGAGGGCAGCGCGTCGAGCGTGGGGACCGCCCCGTCGAGCTGTCGTCCGCCGTGGTTGGACACGATCACGCCGGCGGCGCCGTGCTCGACCGCGAGGCGGGCATCAGCGGGATGCAGGATGCCCTTGAGCAGGATCGGTAGTCCCGTGACACCGCGCAGCCACGCGATCCGATCCCACCCCGCCGTCGCGTCCATCGCGATCGGGCGCACCCGGCCGGCCGCGTCACGCATGTTCTCGCAGGCGTAGCCGGGCGGCAGGTCCGTGAAGCCGTTGCGCAGGTCCCGCTCGCGCCGCCCGAACACCGGGGAGTCCACCGTCACCACCAGCGCCTGGCAGCCCGCCGACTCGGCCCGCTTCACCACGTACTCGGTGAAGTCGAGGTCGGGTTGCGGGTACAGCTGAAACCAGAGCGTGCCGCCCGCCGCCGCGATCTCCTCGACCGGCTGGGTTGCCGCCATGCTCACCACCATCGCCGTGCCGGCCGCCGCGGCCCCCCGCGCGGTGGCCGCCTCGCCGTCGCGGTGCGCGAGCCGATGGAAGGCCGTCGGAGCGACCAGCACCGGTGCGGTGAGGCGGGTGCCGGCCACCTCGGTCCGTAGGTCGCGCTCGCCGGTCGCCCGGAGCACCCGTGGCACGAGCCACCGTCGCGCGAAGGCCTCCTCGTTGGCGGCCAGGGTGCGCTCCCGCCCGGCACCGCCCTCGAAGAAGTCCCGGTGGACGGGGTCCATGTCAGCCCTCGGCACCGGACAGGCAACGGCGGATGAACTCCTCCAGCGGCCGTACGTGGACGTCGGGCCGATCCCACCGGTTCTCCAGGTTCTCGGCGAGGTGGTGCGTGCCGATCACCTTGCCGTCGCGGTGGTGACGGACCACCGGGTGCAGGTACGCCGCGTCGTGCGCCTGCCCGACGGCATCCTGGGCGACCCGGGACACGGTGATGTCGAACGGGTCGACCTGGTCGTGGTCGGGCCCGTACTCCAGCGTGACGACGAAGGCCTGGTCGTACTCGTGGTCGGCGGTGCGCAGGCCGGTCGACACGAAATAGTCCACCGGCACCTCCTCGTGGTAGCGGGCCTCTGCTCCGGCGACGGTGAGCACGTCGGCGAGGAACCCGAACTGCTGCCACAGGGCCGAGCTGCGGTTGACCCGCTCGACGACGGCCGCGGTCATGGCCGCCGGCTCGGCCGCGAGCTTGTTCGACGGCCACTCCGTGGCGTCGTACCGACGGGCGAGGATCCGGTGCAGTGCCCGTACGGCGTAGCGGAAGCCGTGCACGAAACCGCTCGTGGACTTCTTGAAGTCGCGTTCCTGCGAGATCGTTCCGGCGAAGAACAGCCCCGGCACGTTCACCGACTCCCACGCTTCGGTCTGTGCCGGGAACCGGTCCCTGATCGCGAGTCGGGGCCGGGCCGAGGAGTCGAAAATCGAGTCGTCGAACCGGAATCCCGTACACGCCAGCACCCGGTCGTAGTGCAGTTCCTTCACGACCTCGTTCGCCCGGGAGAAGCTGAACGTGACCTTGTAGCCCGTACCGTCGCGCTCGATGCTCTTGATCGTGCCGTCGAGGATCGCGTTCGCCGACTTGAGCTGATAGGTGTCGAGGAAGTTGTTGTTCACCGCGCGCAGGTGCCCGACGTAGTGGGTACGCCACGCCATCCGGACCGAGCTGGGCCCGGCGACGTGGATCAGCGTGGTGGTCTCCATGAGGTTGTCGGCGGTCTCGAAGGCGGAATTGCCCTTGCCGATGATCAGCACCTTCTGGTCGAGGTAGTCGCGTGGCTCGACGCTCATCACGTCGTACCCCTCGGCCAGTTCGAACCCGGGGATGTCCGGCTCGTAGGTCTTCGAGACGCCGGTGGCGACGATCACCGCGCGGGCCTCCCAGCGCTGGTCGCCGGCCTCGACCGTGAACACGTCGTCGTGCTTGGACACCCGGGTCACCCGGGTGCCGTACCTGACCTTGACGCCCGTCTTGGCGGCGAAGTCCGCGAGGTACCGCACCATCACGTCGGCGTCCGGGAAGTACCGCTCGGTGTACTGCGTGAACAGCAGCGCCGGATCGTCGGTGAGCAGGGAGTTCCAGTCGAGCCGCAGATTCAGTTCGGGATCGTCCGTGCCGGTGTGCGGTTTGTTGATCGAAATGAGTGTGCGGTGCCGCGGATAGGTGGCGAAGAAGGCGCCCGGCCCGTCGGCGCCCTCCAGCACCAGATAGTCGCGCGTGCCGTCGGCCTCGAACAGGGCGGCGAGCTGAAGACCGGCCGGACCGGCCCCGATGATCAGGTAATCAAGCATCACGGCGCTCACCGTACGAGTGGGAATTCAGAGATTTTTCAAGTTCTTCCACGATCGCGGCCGCCGTTCGCACGTCCCCGTCCAGCGGCCGGTCCGGGTCGATCGGTGGGATCGCCTCCTCCAGCGCCCGCAGGGCCCGGTCGCAGCCCACCGCCGTGGGCCGGCGCGCCCCCACGTGCACCGCCTGGCGTAGCCCCAGCGCGAGCGAACCGGTGATCAGGCGCAGGAGTTCCGCCTGGTCCAGGGCGCGCAGCGCGGCCTGCGTGCCGAGCGGGATGACGTCCTGGTTGTGCAGGTTGGTGGGGAGGCTCTGGGCGCTCGCGGGTACGGTGTCCCGCCTGATCTCGGTGATGAGCGCCGTCGACGCGAGTTGGACGCCCTGCAGCCCGTGCTGCTGGCCCGGCCCCGCCGCGAGCATCGGCGGCAGTCCGCCGTTGCGGCCCGGATCCACCAGCAGGTCGAGCTGTCGCTCGGCGAGGTTGCCGACCTGGGCGATCACCATGGACAGGACGTCGGCGGCGAAGGCGGCGGGCTGACCGAAGAAGTTGCCGCCGTGCACGACCTTGTCGTCGTCCGGAAAGAACAGCGGATTGTCACTCACCGCGCCGAGGTCGGCCGCCACGACGCCGTCGGCGTAGCGCAGGGCGTCCTCGGCCGCCCCGAGCAACTGCGGCGCGCAGCGGATGCTGTACGGCTCCTGCAGGGGTCTGCTGCCGGACGGCCGCAGGCCGGCGCAGGTCGCCCGCATCGCGGTACCGACGTCGACGGCGCCCCGATGGCCGTAGGCGTCCAGGAGGGCGGGGTCGAGGAACTGCGGATCGCTGCCGAGCAGGTCGGCGAGGAGGCAGCTCAGCGTCTGCACCACCCGGTGCGAGGTGCGGACCCGGTCCAGGGCGAGGGTCAGCGCGGCGGTGGTCAGCGACGTGCCGTTGACGAGCGCGAGCGCGTCCCGGCCGTCGAGCGGCAGCGGCTCCAACCCGGCCTTCGCCAGGGCCTCCGCAGCGGGCATCCGGACGCCGTCCAGATAGGCGTGTCCACGCCCGCGCAGCGCGTTGGCGGCGGCGCCGAGCGGGATCAGGTCACCGCTGGCGCCCACCGAGCCGAGCCGGGGCATCGCCGGCGTGAACGTCGTGCCGAGCATGGCCGCCAGCGCGTCGATCACATGTGGCGAGACCCCGGACGCGCCCCGGGCCAGGGACCAGGCGCGGACCAGCAGGGTCGCGCGTACGACATCCGGGGCGAGGTCGGGTCCCTGACCCGCGCCGAGGTGGGCGAGGGTGTTGTCGGCCTGGTCGCGTTGGTCGGCTCGGCCCGCGTACCCCACTAGCGCCCCGAAGCCGGTGGTGGCGCCGTAGATGGCCCGATCGTCGCCGAGTGCCTTGCCGAGGAACGTCCGGCCGTTCGTCACCCGGCCGCGCACCTCGTCACTGATCACGAGCGTCACCGGCCCGGCCGCGCGGCGCAGGTCGGCGGGGTGCAGCGGTGCTGCCAGATCCACCTGAATCGTCATGGCAGCGGATGCTAGGAACAGTTTCTCAGAGCGCTCTGAAATCGCCTCAGTACATTGCGCCGCATGACGCACGATTGCCTGATCATCGGAGCCGGACCGGCGGGATTGCAGCTCGCGGCCCTGTTGGAGCGCGACGGTCACGACTATGTGGTGCTGGAGGGTGGTCCCCGGCCGGGCATGTTCTTCGAGACCTATC
This sequence comes from Micromonospora sp. bgisy143, assembly GCF_057708145.1. Taxonomy (NCBI): domain Bacteria; kingdom Bacillati; phylum Actinomycetota; class Actinomycetes; order Micromonosporales; family Micromonosporaceae; genus Micromonospora; species Micromonospora sp. bgisy143. The sequence goes on along the minus strand of NZ_JBYIRN010000002.1, from coordinate 411,229 downwards.
CCCGGCACCGCCAGTTGATCTCGATCAACAAGGTGTGGACCGGCTCGGAGGACCCGGAGTTCAATCTACGGTCGGACTGGAACTCGCTGCTGTCCGACGATCCGGCGCTGCTCTTCAAGAACTACAGCACGCGCTACTTCCCGGCCGCGGACGATCTCGTACGCTATCTCGGCGACTTCGCGCGGGGTCTGCGCGTTCGTTACGACACCCGGGTGACAGCGGTGTCGAAGGCCGGTGACGTGTTCACGGTGCGGGCCGGCGACCAGGTCTTCGAGGCGCGGAGGGTCATCGTCGCCACCGGTGTCTCCCAGCTCTACGTGCCGCCGATCGAGGGCGTGGACCTGGTGGAGCGTTACGACACGGTGAGCGTCGACCCCGCCGATTTCGTCAACCAGCGGGTGTTGATCGTCGGCAAGGGCAACTCGGCATTCGAGACCGCGGACGCGCTGATCGAGACCGCCGCGACGATTCATGTCGCCGGGCCGCACTCCATCAAGCTGGCCTGGCAGACCCATTACGTCGGGCACCTGCGCGCGGTGAACAACAACTTCCTGGACACCTATCAGTTGAAGTCGCAGAACGCCGTCCTGGACGGCACGGTGGAGCGGATCAGTCAGCGGGAGGGCGGCGGTTTCCGGGTGCTCTTCCGGTACGCCCGGACGGTCGAGAATCTGCGGGAACTCGAGTACGACCGGGTCATCCTCTGCACCGGCTTCCGCTTCGACGACTCCCTCTTCGCCGAGTCGGCCCGGCCGGAGTTGGTCATCAACGACCGGTTCCCGGCACAGACGTCGGCCTTCGAGTCGGTGAACGTTCCCGGCCTCTACTTCGCCGGCACCCTCAGCCAGCAGCGGGACTTCAAGAAATCCACGAACGGCTTCATCCACGGCTTCCGCTACGCCACCCGCGCGCTGCACCACATCCTGCGCCAGCGGCACCACGGCGAGCCCTGGCCGTCCCGGCGGATTCCGCTGACGCCGGAGGCGATCGCTGCCTCGATCATCGCCCGGATCAACGTGACCTCGGCGTTGTGGCAGCAGTTCGCCGTGCTCGGCGACGTCATCACCGTCCAGGACGAGGTCGCCCGCTACCGCGAGGAGGTGCCGGTCGCCTACCTACGGGACGCGGAGCCGGACGTGTTCGCGTTCGTGGTCACCCTCGAGTACGGCCCCGACCACGACCATGTCGACCCGTTCGACATCACCGTGCCGCGCCCGGCCGAGAACGACGCGACGGCCGCCCACGACGCCACCTATCTCCACCCCGTGGTGCGGGTGTGGCGCGACGGGCAGGTCGTCGCCGAGCACCACCTGGCGGAGAACCTTGAGAACACCTGGAACCTGCCGACCGTGCACCAACAACCCCTCGAGGTGTTCGTCAAGGGTGTCCTCGCCGATGCCCGCTGACGTCTGGCCGCAGCCCGTCCTCGACCTCCTGGCGAGCGGCGGGGACCGGCCGGTCTTCGAGGACGGGTCGGTCGTCACGACCGCGTCGGAGATGGCGGGCCTCGTCCGGCGCATCGCGGCCGGGCTGCGCTCGTCCGGCGCGGGGCCCGGAGTGGGTGTCACGCTCGACCTGCCGGTCGACGCCATCGCCTTCGCCGCCACGGTTGCCGCCTTCGCCGTGGGGGCGCGGGTGTCCGGGTGGCGTGCCGACCTGAGCCCGACGCAACTGTCCGGCGCCCTCGTGGTCGACCCGGCCCGGCTGGCCTCGTTCGTCGAGCAGCCGGACGACGGGCTGCCACTCGTCGCGGCGGGACGGGCCGAGGATCCCGCACGGATCATCTGGACCAGTGGGAGCACCGGAACTCCGAAGGGTGTGGTGCAGACGTACGCGGCCATGTCGGCGTCCTGGGTCCCCTATCCGGACCGGTGGCCGCCAGCCATCGCCGAACTGGCCACCCGGATGCAGCGTTACCTGGTCTTCGGATCGCTGGCCAGTCAGGTGATGCTGGAGTACGGCATCCTCGCCCTCGTGGCGGGCGGCACCCTCGTCGTGGCGCCCCGGCCGGTCTTCCCGGACGCCCTGGTCGAGCACCGGGCCACGGCGAGCGTGATCACGGTCGGCAAGCTGTACCAACTGATTCGGGACCAGCGCTCCCACCCGGTGGACCTGCGGCACCTGCGGGCGCTGATGGTCTCCGGGTCGCCACTTGCGCCGGGCCGCCTGGCGGAGGCGCTCGACGTGCTGGGTCCGGTGCTCTTCCACGGCTACGGGCAGACCGAGACGTCGATGATCTCGATGGTGACCCCCGCCGAGATGCTGGCCGACCCCGCCACGCTCGCCACCGTCGGTCGTCCGGCCGTCGAGGTCTCCCTTCGCGACGGCGAGATCTACGCCCGCACACCCACGCAGGCGTCGTCGTACTGGCAGGACCCGGACGAGTCGGCCGAGGTGTTCGTGGACGGCTGGGTGCGGACCCGTGACCTGGGGGAGTTCGACGCCAACGGTTACCTGCGGCTGCTCGGGCGCACCCGGGACGTAATCATCGTCAACGCGCAGTTGGTCCACGTCGGGGTGGTGGAGCGGGCACTCGCCACCGACCCCGCGATCGCCGAGGCGTACGTCGTCGGGGATTCGGACGAGATGACCGGCGAGGCCGTGCACGCGTTCGTGGTGCCGGCGGCCGACCGGACGCCCGATCCGGACCTGTTGCGCAAGCTCGTGGCCGTGCAGGTGGGCGAGCTGGCGGTGCCCCGCACCGTCACGGTCATCGACCGGGTCCCACTCGCGGCCAGCGGCAAACCCGACAAGAGTCGACTTCGACGGCTGCGATAGCGAGACGCCCGGACCGGGGGACCGGTCCGGGCGTCGCACCGTCTGCCGGGCTACTGACCGTAGCGCGCCCGGATGTCGTACTCGTAGGAGGCCTTCTGCCAGATCACCGAGAAGCGGCCCGTCGGGCTGGACGCCGGCTGCGCGTACCGCCCGTCCGGGGTGATGGTCTCGTCCGCCCCGACCGTGCCGTCCGAGCCGATCGTCCGGGCGTGCACCTGAGTGGTCGAGAAGTCCGGGCTGGGTGCCTGCCAGGTGACCAGGCCGTCGCCGTCGTCGTCCAGGGTGATCTTCGGCCAGTCGCCGACGCCGAGCCGGGTGACCGTGCCGAGCACGCCGGTGGAGGAGATCGAGCGGGCGAAGACCTGCGTGCCGTCGGGCGTCCAGCGGCCCCAGGTCAGCACCGCGTCGCCGTCCTGGTCCCCGGCGAGCTCGTCGAAGAGGCTCAGCTCGTGGGCGGCCGGCGAGACGCTGAGGACGCCGCCCAGCGTGTCGGTCTGGCTGAGGTGCCGCACGCGCAGGCGCGGCGGCTCGCCCGCCTTCGACCACCGGTAGCTGATCACCGCGTCGCCGTCCCGGTCAACGGCGAGCGAGATACTGGCGTACCGCACGTCGGTGGCGCGCCCGGCGATGACGCGCAGCGGCCCGACCCCCTCCGGGCGCACGCGGCGCGCGACCACCCGCTCGTAGCTCTCCGTCCAGGCGACGACGGCGGTCCCGGTGCGGTCGATGCCCACCACCGGCTGGTCCACGCCGACACCGAGGGTCAGCTCCGGGCCGAGGGAACTGTCCGCGCCGAAGTAGCGGGCCTTCGTCGTGTACGTGCCATCGCGGATCTCGGTCCAGGTGACCAGCGCCAGTCCCGACGGGTCGACGGCGACGGCCGGACTGGCCCCGTACCAGGTTGCGATCATCTGGAGCGGACCCAGTTCGCCGCTGGCGGACACCCGCCGGCCGGCCACGAGGCCGTCCTGTGTCCACACCACCGCCGAGTCACCGTCGTCGTCGGACGCGACCTTGGGCCAGAAGGCGGACGGGCCGAGCGGCGAGAGCGTCTGGACCGGGCCGGCTGTGCCGTCGACCGAGACGAGCTGTGCCTGCACCTGGTCGTTGCAGCTGCTCGCGTTGTTGTCGCAGCCAGCCCAGGCGAGCAGCGAGTCGCCCTGCCGGTCAACCGCCACGAAGGGCTGGTCCAGCCCACTCCAGCCCTCCTCCGAGACCACCTGGATCGGCGACCAGGTGGCCGCCCACGCGGGTGCCGGAACGGCGGCCAGCACGGCCAGCGCTCCGACCAGACCGGCGGCGAGCCGACGCGTACGCCGTCGGCTGGCTGTTCTCTCTGTTCCGTGCACCGTCGCCCCCTCGATCGATGAACATGCTTGATCAAGGGGCATGATGCCATCGACCGGACCGCTCCGCGCGGCGAGAACCGAGACGCGAAACGCCCCGACCGGATGATCCCGGTCGGGGCGTTGTCGATGATATGTCCGGTATGGGGTTGGTCAGCCCTGGCGGCTCTTCCACTGCGGGTTCGCGCGGTTCACCACGACCACCCGGCCGCGACGACGGACCACCACCGAAGCGGGCTTCTGCTTGAGCGCACGCAACGAGCTACGTACCTTCATGTCTGCCTCCTCGGCCTGGGGGTCTGGCCTCTATCGGTACCGGTTATCGGAACGCCGGGGACCGCCCCGCGATTCCCGGCCTCCCGGCGTCGAACCTTTGACCTCCCGCGTCCGTACCAGTGGCGGGAGGTCAAGCCATGCGCGTGCGTCGGATGCTCGTCGTGGTGCTGGTCGCTGTGGCGGCGGCACCGCTGGGCGCGGTGCCCGCAGGGGCGCACGGCGCCCCCACCGACCCGGTCAGCCGGGCGGCGGCCTGCGGGCCCGAGGGCCGGTACGCGTCCACCGACGCCTGCCGGGCGGCCGTGGCGGCCGGCGCGGCGGTGCGGGAATGGGACAACGTACGCGTCGCGGCCATCAACGGTCGGGACCGGGAACGGATCCCGGACGGCGAGCTGTGCAGTGGGGGACTCTCCGCGTACCGGGGGCTGGACCTGCCCCGGACCGACTGGCCGAGCACCCGGTTGACCACCGGCGCGACGTTCACCTTCCGATACCGGACCACCATCGAGCACCGGGGCACCTTCCGGCTCTACGTCACCACGCCCGACTACGACCCGCGTAAGCGGCTGACCTGGGCGGATCTGGAGCCGCGTCCGTTCCTGACCCGGACCGACCCGCCGGTGCGGGCCGGCGCGTACCAGTTGGCCGGACGACTGCCGACGGGCCGCACCGGCCGGCACCTGATCTACACGATCTGGCAGAACTCCAACACCCCGGACACCTACTACTCCTGCTCGGACGTGGTCTTCGCCGCCCCGGGCGGGACCGGGACGCGCGCGTCGGCGCGTACCCCCGCGAGCCGGCCGGTCGCCACCGAGTCGGCGGTGGCGGCGGCGGCCGACCCGGGCGTGCCGGTGGCGTCGGTGCGCGACCTCGACGGCCGGTGGCCGGTCCTGGCCGGCGTCGCCGTGGTGCTGGTCGTGGCGGTGCTGGTCGGCGTGGGTCGGCGGCGGCGCGACACCGTCGCCCCGACGGGACCACGGTGCGAGGTGCGCAACCACCGGGCGGGGCGGCGCCGGATCTGGTGACCCGGCCCGCCCGCGATCCGAGGATCAGCCCAGCAGGCGGTCGATCTCGGTCAGGTCCTCCGCGCCGAGGTCGAGGTTGTGCACGGCGGCGACGTTGGTCTCCAACTGCTCGACGCTGCTCGCCCCGATGATGAGGCTGGTCATCCGCGCGTCGCGCAGCGCCCAGGCCAGCGCGAGCTGGGCCAGGGACTGACCGCGCCGCTCGGCGATCGCGCCGAGCCCCCGGATGGTGGCCATCTTCTCCTCGCCGAGGTCGCTCTCGTTGAGGAAGACGCTGGTCCGCACCCGCGAGTCGGCCGGGATGCCCTTCAGGTACCGGTCGGTCAGCAGGCCCTGCGCGAGCGGGCTGTACGCGATGCAACCCGCGCCGACCTGCTCCAGCGTGTCGAGCAGGCCGTCATCCTCGGTCCAGCGGTTGAGCATCGAGTACGACGGCTGGTTGATCAGCAGCGGCGTGCCCAGCTCGCGCAGGATCGCCGCGGCCCGCGCGGTCTGCTCCGAGTTGTAGTTGGAGATGCCCACGTAGAGCGCCTTGCCGGAGCGGACGATCGCGTCCAGCGCGCCCATCGTCTCTTCCAGCGGGGTGTCCGGGTCGAACCGGTGCGAGTAGAAGATGTCGACGTAGTCGAGGCCCATCCGACGCAGCGACTGGTCGAGCGACGAGATCAGGTTCTTGCGCGAGCCCCACTCGCCGTACGGGCCGGGCCACATGAGATAGCCGGCCTTGCTGGAGATGATCAGCTCGTCCCGGTACGGCTTCAGGTCGGTGGCGAGCATCCGGCCGAAGTTCTCCTCCGCCGAACCGGGCGGCGGGCCGTAGTTGTTCGCCAGGTCGAAGTGGGTGACGCCGAGGTCGAACGCGCGCCGGACGATGTCCCGCTGGCGCTCGTACGGGCGGTCCGGGCCGAAGTTGTGCCAGAGCCCGAGGGAGACGGCGGGCAGCCGCAGGCCACTGCGTCCGCTGCGCCGGTAGGTCATGGTGTCGTAGCGGTCTTCCGCGGCGAGGTAGGTCACGATCATGAGCCTAGCCCCGGTCCGGCCTGCCCGAGATCGGGCGTGGAAAGCCGGACATCGGGGTAGTTTCGACCCGACGACCGGCCCAGCACCGCGGAAAGTGAGCGACGTGGACGACATCACCGCACTGATCCTGGACGACCACGCCGCCTTCCGGCGCGGCTTCGCCCGCCTCGACGACGCCCGCGACGAGCAGGAACTGCTGGCCATCTGGGACGCCCTCGCCCTGCACCTGGACATCCACGCGGAGGCGGAGGAGGCGATCCTCTACCCGCACCTGGTCAAGCACGGCGACGACGGCGAGGACGAGACCGAGGACGCGATCGGCGACCACAACAAGATCCGGGACGCCATCGCCGAGTCCAAACTGCACCCGGTCGGCTCGAAGCCCTGGTGGGACGCGGTCGGTACGGCCCGCCGGGAGAACAGCGAGCACCTGGCCGAGGAGGAGGACGAGGCGCTGCCCGACTTCCGCCGGCACGCCAGCTTCGAACTCCGCGCCGAACTGGGACAACGCTGGCTGACCTTCTACGGCGAACACAAGAACGGGCGCAACCTGCCGTTCCGCGACAAGGACCCGCAGGGGTACGTGGCCGACCACCGCTGAGATCTCCCCGCCGCGGGGGAGTCGCGTACCGGCCCCACGGCAGCAGAATGACCGGATGACCCTCCGCGCGGCGCTCGCCCCGCTGGTCGCCGGCAGCACCTGGCGACGCGGCGTGTTCCTGCTGCTCGGTGGCGTGCTCGCGCTGCCGTACGGGGTCCTCGCGGTGACCTTCGCGCAGATGCTCACCGACTCGGAGATCCCCCGTCCGCTGGTCTACGTCCTGCTGGTGGTCGCGGCGCTGATCGCCGTGGTGCCGCTGCTCTTGGACGGCAGCCGGGCCCTGGAGATCGCCGCCGTACGGGCGCTGCTCGGCGTCGACCTGCCCGACCCGGCGCCGGGACACCGGGGCGACCGGGAGAGCCGCCTGCGCAGCGCGCTGTGGATCGCCACGCACCTCATCGTCGGGGCGCTGGTGATGACCGCGCTGTTCAGCGCCCTGCCGATGGCGCTGGCGTTCATCGCCCAGCAGTTCGGGGTGGGCGACGAGCTGACCAGCCGGGAACAGTTCGGGCCGCTGGACGGTCGGGACAGCGGCTGGCTCACCCTCGCCGGTATCGCCCTGCTGGTCGGCCTCGGCTACGCCGTCGCCGGGCTCGGCGCGCTCGCCGTCTCGATGGCCCCGGTGCTGCTCGGCCCCGCCCAGGCCGAGCGGATCGCCGCCCTGGAGGCGCGCGCCACCCGGCTCGCCGAACGCAACCGGCTGGCCCGGGAGCTGCACGACTCGGTGGGTCACGCGTTGACCGTGGCGACCCTGCAGGCGGGAGCGGCCCGCGAGGTGCTGGACACCGACCCGGAGTTCGTCCGGCGCGCGCTGACCGCCATCGAGGACGCCGGCCGGACCGCCATGGAGGAGTTGGACCACGTACTGGGGCTGCTCCGCGAGACCGGCGGCGACCGGCCGTCGGTCGCGCCGCAGCGTACGCTGGCCGACCTGGACCGGTTGGTCACCGACGCCCGCGCGGCCGGGCTGACGGTGTACGACCGCCGCGCCGGCGACCCGGCGGCGGTACCCGCCGTGGTCAGCCGGGAGGGTTACCGCATCGTCCAGGAGGGACTGACCAACGCGGCCCGCCACGGCCACGGGCCGGTGACGTTGCGGCTGGACCTGCACCCGGACGCCCTGGAGTTGGAGATGGCGAACGCTCTGCCCCACCCGCGCCGCGCCGATCTGAGCCACCCTTCGTCCGCGACTGCGGGGCTCGCAGAACCGGCTCACTCCTCGCGCGCACCGGGGCGGGGTGGACGCGGGCTGGACGGCATCCGGGAACGCGTGCTGCTGCTCGGCGGCCGGCTCACCGTCGGCCCGGACGGCGACCGGTGGCTCGTGAAGGCCCGCCTGCCGTACGAGGAGGGGTGATGAGCACCGGCGTGCTGATCGTCGACGACGACGAACTGATCCGGGTCGGACTGCGGGCCATCATCGACGCGCAACCCGACCTGCGGGTGCTCGCCGAGGCCGCCGACGGCGCCGAGGTGCCACCCCTGGTCGCCCGGCACCGCCCGGACGTGGTGCTGATGGACGTCCGGATGCCCGGCATCGACGGCATCCAGGCCACCCGGCACCTGCTGGCCACCTCCGCCGACCCGCCTCGGGTGTTGGTGGTCACCACGTTCGCCAACGACGAGTACGTCTACGAGGCGCTGCGCGCCGGCGCGTCCGGCTTCCTGCTGAAGCGGGCCCGCCCGGCGGAGGTCGTCGAGGCGGTACGGGTCGTCGCGGCCGGGGAGTCGCTGCTGTTCCCGGCCGCGATCCGCCAGCTCGTCGGGGCGTACGGGCCGACGGGTGGGGACCGCCTGCGCGCCGCGCGCCTCACCGAGCGGGAGGCCGAGGTGCTGCGGCTGATGGCGACCGGCCGGTCCAACCCGGAGATCGCCGCGCACCTCGTCGTCGGGGTGGAGACGGTCAAGACGCACGTCGGCAACGTGCTGGCCAAGCTGGGCGTCCGTGACCGTACCCAGGCGGTCATCGCCGCGTACGAGTCGGGCTTCGTCACCCCGTCCGGCTGACCGGCCGTTCCCTCGCCGGTTTCCCCGGCCTTTCCCTCGGCGGTTCCTCCCGCCTTTCCCTCGGCCGGGGGAGCGGGTTCACCGCCGCCCGGGAGGGAACCGGTCGCCGATCGGCCGAGGCTGGGAGCATGACGACGATCGATGACATACGAACCCCTACCGACTCCCGCTGGCCCGACCGACTCGCCCCGCTCGCCGCCGGCTGGCTCGGCCTGTGGGGCGTACTCGCCCTGGTCAGCACGCTCACCGGCGCCGGCTACCCGTTCGGCCCGAACGACCCGCACGGCGGCGACGTCAGCCTGCTGCGCCTGGTGCCGGTGGAGGTGGCCACCCCGCTCTTCGCCGGTGTCCTGCTGACCGCCGCCGTGGCCGCCCTGGCCATGAGCCGCCCGGCGGTCCGCCCACCCGGCCCGCTGCGGGCGCTGCTCGCCGGCTACGGCTGGGCGGTCGCGTTCGTGCTCGCCGTGGTCGTGCCGGACGTCCGCGTGCTGGTCATTCTCGGCTACCTGCCGATCCTGATCGTCGGCGCGCCGTTCGGCTGGCCCCCGGTCGACTACTCCGACATCTTCAACTGGGCACTGTTCGGCCGCTTCGCCGCGCTTCTCGGCGGGTTGCTGCTGGCCGGGGCGGTGCTCGCCTGGCAACGCCGTACCGCCGGGGCCTGCGTCTCCTGCGGCCGGGACGGCGCCGACCGTGGCTGGACCACCCCGGCCGCCGCCGCGCGCTGGGGCCGGTGGGCCGCCGGCATCGCGGCGATCATTCCATTGACGTACGCGGCGATCCGGTTCGCCTGGGCGGCCGGCATCCCGCTGGGGATCTCCCGGGAGTTCCTGACCGAGATGCAGGACAGCGGACTCGTCTGGGCGGGGTTCGGGCTGGCCGCCTTCGCCACCGCCGGCGCGATCCTCACCCTCGGCCTGGTGCAGCGCTGGGGTGAGCGGTTCCCCCGCTGGATGGTCGGGCTCGCCGGTCGGCGGGTGCCGGTGACGCTGGCCGTGGTGCCGGCCACCCTGGTCGCCATCTCCGTCACCGCGGCGAGCCTCGGCCTGCTCAGCAACCCCAAGTTCTGGGAACTCACCGGCGGGACCAGCCTGACCGGGGCGCCGATGCTCCTCTGGCCGGTGTGGGGCGTGGCGCTCGGCGCGGCCGCGTACGCGTACCACCTGCGTCGCCGGGGTGCCTGCCGGCGCTGCGGCCGGGGGTGAGGGTGGCCGTGGGGGTGCCACCCGAAGCCGGCGGCGCCCCCGAAAATGTGAGCTAGCGTTACTCGGGTGACTGCGCCTACCCCGGTAATCCCGGTTCCACCGGCCGACCTGCCCGGCACGCTCGGCGCGCTACGGGCGGCCGGTCACCAGTACCGCACCGTCAAGCAGGAACTCCGTGACAACCTCCTCGCCCGGATGCGCTCCGGCGAGACCCGTTTCCCCGGCATCGTCGGCTACGACGACACCGTCCTGCCCGAGGTCGAGCGGGCTCTGCTCGCCGGGCACGACATGGTGCTGCTCGGCGAGCGCGGCCAGGGCAAGACCCGACTGATCCGCGCCCTGGGCTCGCTGCTCGACGAGTGGACCCCCGTCATCGCCGGCTCGGTCCTCAACGAGCACCCGATGCGCCCGCTCACCCCCGCCTCGGTCGCCCAGGTCGCCGAGGCCGGCGACGACCTGCCGATCGGCTGGCTGCACCGCTCGATGCGCTACGGCGAGAAGCTGGCCACCCCGGACACCAGCGTCGGCGACCTGATCGGTGACGTCGACCCGATCCGGATCGCCCAGGGCCGCACCCTCGGTGACCCGGAGACCATCCACTTCGGGCTGGTGCCGCGTACCAACCGGGGCATCTTCGCCGTCAACGAGCTGCCCGACCTGGCCGAACGCATCCAGGTGGCGCTGCTCAACGTGCTGGAGGAGCGGGACATCCAGGTCCGCGGCTACCAGCTCCGGCTTCCGCTGGACCTGCTCCTGGTGGCCAGCGCCAACCCGGAGGACTACACCAACCGGGGCCGGATCATCACCCCGCTCAAGGACCGGTTCGGCGCGGAGATCCGTACCCACTACCCGGTCGACCTGGAGTTGGAGCTGGCGCTGATCCGTCAGGAGGCGGACCTGGTCGCCGCCGTCCCGGAGCACGTGCTGGAGGTGCTGGCCCGCTTCGCCCGCGCCGTCCGGGAATCCCCGTCGGTTGACCCGCGCTCCGGCGTCTCCGCCCGGTTCGCGATCGCCGCCGCCGAGACCGTCGCCGGAGCCGCGCTGCGTCGTGCCGGCCTGCTCGCCGCCTCGGACGATTCCGACGGTCGACCCGAGGCCGCCGTCGCCCGGGTCGGTGACGCGGTGTCGGTGACCAGCACGCTGCGTGGCAAGGTGGAGTTCGAGAGCGGCGAGGAGGGGCGGGAGATCGAGATCCTCGCCCACCTGCTGCGGACCGCGACCGCCGAGACGTTCCGGGCGCACCTGGCCGGCCTCGACCTGTCCGGGTTCACCGCCCTCGTCGAGGACGGGACGGCGATCGAGACCGGCGAGCTGGTCGGCTCCACCGAGCTGCTGCGCCAGGTGGGCACCGTGCCCGGTCTCGCCAAGGTGCTGGACCGGCTCGGCCTGGGCGACGCGCCCACCCCGGAGGAGGCCGCCGCGGCCGTCGAGTTCGTGTTGGAGGGGCTGCACCTGACCCGCCGGCTCGGCAAGGACGTCACCGAGTCCGGGCGCACCGTCTACGGCGGCCGGGGCTGACCGTGGCCGGCAACCGGTTCCGGTACGGCCAGTGGAACGGCGGCCCCGATCCGCTGGCACCCCCGTACGACGTGCGCGAGGCGGTGGACGCGGTCGGCGCCGAGGTGCTGGCCGGCGGAAGCCTGCGGCAGGCGCTGCGCGACCTGCTGCGCCGTGGCCCGCAGGGGCGGGGCGGATTGGACGACCTGGCCGCCCGGGCACGACGGCTGCGCCGCGAGGCGCTTCGTCGTGGCGACCTCGACGGCGCGGTGACCCGAGCGCAGGCCCTGCTCGACCAGGCGCTCGCGGCCGAACGTGACGAGCTGCGCGGGCGCGACGACGACAACGCCCGGTTCGCCGAGGCGGTGCTGGACAATCTGCCCCGCTCCACGGCCCGGGCGGTCCAGGAGCTGTCCGGCTACCAGTGGGCCAGCGAGGACGCCCGGCGGTCGTACCAGCAGATCCTGGACCAGCTCCGGGACGACGTGCTCGGTCAGCGGTTCGCGGGACTGCGGGACGCGGTCCGCGCGTCCGCCGATCCGGCCGCACAGCAGCGGCTCGCCGAGATGATGCGGGACCTGAACGACCTGCTGGCCCGGCACGGCCGCGCGGAGGACACCACCGACGCGTTCGCCGAGTTCATGCGCCGGCACGGCGACTTCTTCCCGGAGCAGCCGGAGACGGTCGACGAGCTGATCGACGTGCTGGCCCGCCGTTCGGCGGCCGGCGAGCGGCTGATGAACTCGCTGTCCGAGCGGCAGCGCGCCGAGCTGGCCGGCCTGATGCAGCAGTCCCTCGGCGACCGCCTCGCCGGTGAGCTGTCGGCGCTCGACGCGAACCTGCGGGCGCTGCGGCCGGACCTGCGCTGGGGACGCGGCGAGCGGGTCCGGGGCGACCAGCCGCTGGACTACGCCGACGCGGCCGGCGCGCTCGGCGAGATCGGCGAGCTGGACGACCTGCTGGACCAGCTCGACCAGGAGCACCCGGGAGCCACGCTAGACGACGTGGACGTCGACGCGGTGGCCCGGACGCTGGGCCGGGACGCGGCCGACGACGTCCGCCGGCTGCGCGAGTTGGAACGCGAGCTGCGCCGGCAGGGCTGGGTGGGCCGCGACGCGGACGGGCTCACGCTCAGCCCGAAGGCGCTCCGCCGGCTCGGCGGCACCGCGCTGCGACGGGTCTTCGCCGACCTGACGGCCGGACCGCGCGGTCAGCACGACCTGCGCTCGGCGGGTGCCGCCGGCGAGGTCAGCGGCGCGTCCCGCCAGTGGGAGTACGGCGACGAGCAGCCGCTGGACGTGGTCCGCACGCTCACCCGGGCGGTACGCCGGGCCGGGCCGACCGTCCCGGTGCAGCTCGCCGTCGAGGACTTCGAGGTGGTGGAGACCGAGAAGCGCGCCTCGGCGGCGGTGGTGCTCTGCGTCGACCTGTCGTACTCGATGATCTCGCAGGGTCGTTGGGGACCGATGAAGCAGACGGCGCTGGCGTTGGCGCACCTGATGGAGACCCGCTTTCCGCAGGACGCCCTGCAGATCGTGGGCTTCGGTCGGGAGGCGACGACGCTCACCCAGCAGGAGTTGGCGGCCGTGGAGCCGGACCTGCAACAGGGGACGAACCTGCAACACGCGCTGCGGTTGGCCGCTCGGCACCTGCGCCGGCATCCGGACGCCGAGCCGGTGGTGCTGGTGGTCACCGACGGGGAGCCGACCGCCCACCTCGATCCGGACGACGGGGAGGCGCTGTTCCACTGGCCGCCGCTGCCGGAGACGATCGAGGCGACGGTCCGCGAGGTGGACCGACTCAGCCGTTACGGCGCCACGCTCAACCTCTTCATGCTCGGTGACGATCCGGGCCTGCGCCGCTTCGTCGACGCGGTGGCGAGACGCAGTCGTGGCCGCATGTTCACCCCCGACACCGACGACCTGGGCGAGTACGTCGTCTCCGACTACCTCCGCTCCCGCCAGTCCCGCCGCTGACCCGCTCGGCCCCCTCGGCCTCCTTGTCGATCATGGAGTTGTGGTGGGTGGCAGATGCCGCTCGTCCGGGTGAACCGGGCACCACAACCCCATGATCGGCGGGGTGGGGCGGGTGGGGTGGGGGTGTGGCGGGAACTGGTGGGCTGCGGCGGGCCTATGACGGGGTGTTTGGGGAGATCGACGGGGCGGCGTTCGGGCCTGCTCCTCGGGGGCAGTTGAGTGCTGAGCAGATCGTGGCGCACCTGGTGGCCAACGACGAGCTGATGATCCAGGCCAGCGAGGCGTTGCTCGCCGGATCGCCGTTCGCCTACTACGAGCTGGAGGAGGACATCCACCGTCCGCAGCTCGACGCGTTGGCCGCCGAGCACGGCGGTCTGCGCGGCCTGGCGGCGCTGCTGCACGAGACCAGCGACCGACTGTGCGGGTTGGTCGACCAACTCGGCCTCGCGGCGGAGGCGCCGGTGGAGACACACCTGCGCGAGGGGTTCGACCTGATCGTCGACGAGCCGCTGCCCTGGTCCCGCACGCTCGATCTGCACGCCAGGGTCCACCTCCCCAAACACCAAGCCCAGCTCCACCTGCTCCGCACCTGACCCGAACCCATCCCAGACCGCGCCGATCTTGCACTTTCTGCGGCGATAAAGGTGCACAAGAAGGGCGTTCCGACGACACAAAGTGCAAGATCGCGGGGGTCAGGGTGTTGTCAGCTCTTCGCGGGGGTGGAAGGTGCGGCGGTACGTGGTCGGGGCGACGCCGATGCGCTGGTGGAGTTGTTGGCGGAGGGCGGCTGTCGTGCCGAAGCCGCAGCGGCGGGCGATCTGGTCGACGGTGAGGTCGGTCGTCTCCAGCAGCAGTCGGGCATGGTCGGCGCGCTGACGCAGCAGCCACTGCGCCGGGCTCAGCCCGGTCTCCAACCGGAAACGTCGGGTGAAGGTGCGCACGCTCATCCGGGCCTGCTCGGCGAGGTCGCGCAGGGCGATCGGCTCGTGCAGCCGCTGCCGGGCCCACTCCCGGGCGGCGGCAGTGCTCGCATCGGTGGCCCGGGGCACCGGCTGCTCGATGTACTGCGCCTGCCCACCGTCGCGCCACGGCGGCATGACGCAGCGCCGGGCCGCCCGGTTGGCGATCTCGCTGCCGTGGTCGAGCCGGATGACGTGCAGGCACAGGTCGATGCCGGCGGCCACTCCGGCCGAGGTGAGCACCCGGTCGTCGACGATGAAGAGCACGTCCGGGTCGAGGTCCACCCGGGGGTGCAGGCGGCGGAAGGGCTTGGCGTACGCCCAGTGGGTGGTCGCCCGGCGTCCGTCCAGCAGGCCGGCGGCGGCCAGCACGAACGCCCCGGTGCAGATCGACATGATCCGCGCGCCCCGCTCGTACGCCGACCGCAGCGCCTCGGCCACCTCCGGCTCGATGGTGCCCGTGGTGAGCGCCGCGCCGTCGTGGATGCCCGGGACGATCACCGTGTCGGCGGTGTCGAGCAGCTCCAACCCGTGGTCCGGGAGCACCTGGAAGCCGGCGGTGCTGCGGACCGGCCGGCCGCCCGGGGTGCACACCCGTACGTCGTAGCGGTACTGGTCGTCGACACCGCGGGCGGTGCTGAAGACCTGGGACGGGGTGCCGAGGTCCAGGCCGACGACCTGGTCGAGGGCGAGGACGGCGATCCGGTGCGGGCCACTGCTCATGGCCCGATTATTGCGCACGATGGCTTTCCGGCCACTCGTCGCCGCCGGGGGCGCAACCCAGACTGGTCGCGTGAGCAAGACACGTCGCCTGCACCCCGCCTGGCTCGTGGCCGGTGTCGCCTTCGTGGCGCTCGTCGGCGCGGCCGGTTTCCGCGCCACCCCGTCGGTGCTGCTGCACCCGCTGCACGCCGAGTTCGGCTGGCCGCTCGCCACCATCTCCGCGGCCGTCTCGGTGAACCTGCTCCTCTACGGGCTCACCGCGCCGTTCGCCGCCGCGCTGATGGACCGGTTCGGCATCCGTCGGGTCGTCTCGGTGGCGCTGCTGCTGGTCGCCGCCGGCAGTGGCCTGACGGTCCTCATGACCGCGAGCTGGCAGTTGCTGCTGTGCTGGGGCGTCCTCGTCGGCCTGGGCACCGGCTCGATGGCGCTCGCCTTCGTGGCGACCGTCACCGGACGCTGGTTCGTCCACCGGCGTGGGCTGGTCACCGGGGTGCTGACCGCGGGCGGGGCCGCCGGGCAACTGATCTTCCTGCCGCTGATCGCCGTACTGGTCCGCGACCACGGCTGGCGTACGGCGGCACTCGTCGTGGCCGGTGCCGCCCTGGCCGTCGTACCCCTGGTGGTGTGGCTGCTGCGCGAACACCCGGCGGATCTCGACCTGCCCGCCTACGGCGCGACCGAGGTCGTCGCCGCGCCGCCGGCGACCGGTGGCGCGGCGACCCGGGCGATGGGCGCGCTGGCCGCCGCCGCCCGCACCCGGCCGTTCTGGCTGCTGGCCGGCGGGTTCGCGATCTGCGGGGCGACCACCAACGGCCTGGTGGGTACGCACTTCGTGCCGGCCGCGCACGACCACGGCATGGCCGAGACCACGGCGGCGGGCCTGCTCGCGCTGGTGGGGCTCTTCGACATCGTCGGCACGATCGCCTCCGGCTGGCTCACCGACCGGGTGGACAGTCGCCTGCTGCTCGGCGCCTACTACGCGCTGCGCGGGCTGTCGCTGCTGGTGCTGCCCAGCCTGTTCACGGGCACCGCCGAGCCGAGCATGCTGGTGTTCATCGTCTTCTACGGGCTGGACTGGGTGGCCACGGTGCCGCCGACGGTGGCGCTGTGCCGGGAGTACTTCGGCAGCGGCGGTGCGGTCGTCTTCGGTTGGGTGTTCGCCGCCCACCAGTTCGGTGCGGCGCTCGCGGCCACCGGCGCGGGGCTGGTCCGCGACCAGCTCGGCGACTACGCGGTGGCCTGGTACGCGGCCGGCGCGCTGTCGATCGGCGCGGCGGGTCTGTCGCTGCTGCTGCGCCGACGGCCCGGTCGACCGGTGTCGGAGGCCGTCCTGACCGCCGCGACCGCTCCCCGGGCGTGGAGCTTCCGGGGCTGAGTCAGCTCACCGTCCACTGCTGGGTGGCCCGGCCGTCGCAGGGCCGCTGCCGGATGTCGTCCCCGGCCTCGGCGCCGTCGTCCTCGGCCTGCGCGCACTTGCCGCTGTGCACCGCCACCAGCAGGATCGGGCCGGCGCCGGTGGGAGTCAGCCGCCACTGCTGGTTGGCCTGACCGTGGCAGGGGAACTGCATCATCCGCGCACCGTCGTCGCCGCTGCCGCCCTCGACGTCGAGGCACTGCCCGTGGGCGGCGTTGGTCATCGTCACCGCGCCCGTCCCGACCGGGTTGAGCACCCACTGCTGCTCCGGGCCGCCGGTGCAGGCGGCCAGCTCGGCCTCGGCCTTCTCGTCGTCGCCGTCGAGCCCGAGGCAGAGCCCGGCGGGTGACCGCAGCACGTGCGAACCGCTGGTAGGAACCGCCGGGGTGGCCGACGGGGTCGGGGACGGCTCGACCGAGGGCGTCGGGCTCGGCTCGGCCGCCGGGGTGGTCGGCTCGACCGCGCCGGTCGGGGTCGCGACGGCCGCCGGCACCACCGGCTCGTCGTCGCCGTCGAGCAGGCCGGTGGCGAAGACCACGCCGAGGAGTACGCCCACCAGCCCGACAGCCAACGCCACCCGCAGCAGCGGATCGGCCAACGGTCCGGGGTCGGCACGGCGTCGGCCACCGTAGACGGTGCCGACGGAGTCGGGGCGTTCCTCGGGCGCGGGCATAGCCGCCATCCTCACCCAGGGCGGCGTGCGGGAGCCAGCCGGACGACGGCGGCAGCGCTCAACGGGCGGGCTGCGGATCGGTGACGTCGGCCACAGTGGCGTCGAGGGCGGCGATCACGGCGTCGGCGTCCACCGCGACGGCGAGACCCCGCTCGCCCGCGCCCAGGGTGATCTGCCGGCCGCGCAGTCGCTCGTCGGCGATCACCGGCCAGGGGGTGCTCGCGCCGAACGGGGTGATGGTGCCGCGCTCGTACCCGGTGGCGGCCAGCGCGCCCGCCGCGTCCGGCATGGAGATGCGCTGCACTCCGAGCAGGGCACGCAGCTTGGGCCAGGAGACGACCCGGTCGCCGGGGGTGAGCACGAACAGGTGGTCGTCCGCGGCGCGGCGGACGACGATCGTCTTGACCACGTCCGGGATGGCCACGCCACGGGCGGCGGCGGCCTCCGCGAGGCTGCCGACCGCGCCGTGACTGACCAACCGGTACGGCAGTCCGGCGGAGTCCAGGGCGGCGATCGCGGGCGACGGCATGACCGCCACGGTAACCGTCGGACCTGCCGTCGGACGGGAAACGGCAGGCGAGGACATCCCACGATTTCCCGGGTGCAGGCGTAAGGTGATCACATGCGCGCTGAGCGTGTGGATCACCCCATTGACCATGATGAAGCGGTGGACACGCTGCGGCGGTCGTACGCCGCGGTGCCCACGGGCGAGCCTGTCCGGCTGGCCAAACGCACCTCCAACCTGTTCCGCCCCCGATCCGCTCCCCGCACCCCGGGCCTCGACGTGAGCGGCCTCAACGGGGTGCTCTCGGTCGATGAGGCCGGGCGTACGGCCGACGTGCAGGGCATGTGCACGTACGAGGACCTGGTCGACGCCACCCTGCCGCACGGGCTGATGCCGCTGGTGGTGCCGCAACTGCGCACCATCACCCTGGGCGGCGCGGTGACCGGCCTGGGGATCGAGTCGACCTCCTTCCGCAACGGCCTGCCCCACGAGTCGGTCCGCGAGATGGACATCCTCACCGGCTCCGGCGCGATCGTCACCGCGCGCCCGGACGGCGAGCACGCCGAACTGTTCCGGGCGTTCCCCAACTCGCTGGGCAGCCTCGGCTACGCGACGCGGCTGCGTATCGAGTTGCAGCCGATCGGCCGGTACGTGGCGTTGCGCAACATCCGGTTCACCCGACTGGAGGCGCTCACCGACGCGATCGCCGAGGTGACCGCCACCCGGTCCTGGGCCGGCGAGCAGGTCGACGCGCTGGACGGGGTGATGTTCAGCCCCGGCGAGGCGTACCTGGTGCTGGGGCGCTTCACCGACACGGCCGACCCGCCCAGCGACTACACCGGCCAGGAGATCTACTACCGGTCGCTGCGCCGGCGCACCCGCGACGTGCTGACCGCGTACGACTACCTCTGGCGCTGGGACACCGACTGGTTCTGGTGCTCGGCGGCGTTCGGCGCGCAGCATCCGGTCGTCCGCCGGCTCTGGCCGGCGCGCTACCGGCGCAGCGACGTCTATCACCGACTGGTCCGCCTCGAACACCGGCACCAGGTGGCGGCCCGGATCGACCGGCTGCGCGGCCAGCCGGCCCGGGAGCGGGTCGTGCAGGACGTGGAGATTCCGCTGGACCGCACGGCCGACTTCCTGCGCTGGTTCGCTGCCAACGTGGGGATGACCCCGGTGTGGCTCTGCCCGCTGCGGTTGCGCGAGCCGGAGGGTCCCGGTTCCGCGCGGTCGTGGCCGCTGTATCCGCTCCACGAGGGGCAGGACTACGTCAACATTGGGTTCTGGGGGAGCGTGCCGATCGCGCCCGGCGCCGCCGACGGCGACGTCAACCGCACGATCGAACGCAGGGTGTCGGAGCTGGGTGGGCACAAGTCGCTCTACTCCGACGCGTACTACGACCGGGACGCCTTCGATCGCCTCTACGGCGGCGAGACCTGGCGCGCGGTGAAAGACCGCTACGACCCGGACCACCGGCTGACGGGACTGTACGAAAAGGCGGTAGCACGAGCATGAGCCTGACCGACCGAGACCAGGGGGCGGCGAGCGTCCCCGCCACCCCGCCGGCGGGGGGCCGGCGCACCGGTCCGACCGTGGCGGACGTCGTCCGCGCGGTCACCGCCGGACCGTTGCCGATCCGCATCACCGGGTACGACGGCAGCGCCGTCGGCCCGGCCGACGCCGGCATCACCCTGGCGATCCGTTCCGAGCGGGGTCTGTCGTACCTGCTCACCGCCCCCGGCGACCTGGGCATGGCCCGGGCGTACGTCAGTGGCGACCTGGCGTTGCAGGGGGTGCACCCGGGTGACCCGTACGAGGCGCTGCGGGTGCTCAAGGACGAGCTGCGGCTGCGCCCGCCGTCGGTGGCCGACGGTGTCGCGCTGGTGCGGGGGTTGGGTTGGGAGCGGCTGTTGCCGCCGCCGGCCCCGCCGCAGGAGGCCCAGCCCCGCTGGAAGCGGGTGATGAACGGGCTGCGGCATTCCCGGGTCCGCGACAGCACGGCGATCTCGCACCACTACGACGTCTCGAACGCCTTCTACGAGAAGGTGCTCGGCCCGTCCATGACGTACACCTGCGCGGTTTTCCGGTCCCCGACCGACACGCTGGAGCAGGCCCAGGCGGCGAAGTACGACCTGGTCGCCGGCAAGCTGGCGCTCAAGAAGGGCATGCGGCTTCTCGACGTGGGCTGCGGCTGGGGCGGCATGGTCCGGCACGCCGCGCGCGAGTACGGGGTCAAGGCGCTCGGGGTCACCCTGTCGAAGGCGCAGGCGCAGTGGGCGCAGGCCGCGATCGAGCGGGAAGGGCTGACCGAGTTGGCCGAGGTGCGACACCTCGACTACCGGGACGCGCCCGCGGAGCAGTTCGACGCCATCTCCTCGATCGGGCTGACCGAACACATCGGCGTGCGCAACTACCCGTCGTACTTCGGGGCGCTGCGGTCGCGGCTGCGTACGGGTGGACGGCTGCTCAACCACACCATCACCCGCGCCGACAACCGGGCGCCGCACCGCTCGGGCGCGTTCATCGACAGGTACGTCTTCCCGGACGGCGAGCTGGCCGGCCCGGGTCGGCTGATCAGCGAGGTGCACGACGCCGGGTTGGAGGTGCACCACGAGGAGAACCTGCGCCAGCACTACGCGCTGACGCTCGCCGCCTGGTGTCGCAACCTGGT
Organism: Micromonospora sp. bgisy143; assembly: GCF_057708145.1. NCBI lineage: Bacteria > Bacillati > Actinomycetota > Actinomycetes > Micromonosporales > Micromonosporaceae > Micromonospora > Micromonospora sp. bgisy143. Next base: position 390,550 of record NZ_JBYIRN010000002.1, on the reverse strand, counting down.
GGAGCACTGGGACTTCTGCGTCTCGGAGGTGGGCGCGGGGACGGCCCGGGTGTGGGGCCTCTACATGGCCGGTTCGCGGATGGCGTTCGAGCGCAACGGCATCCAACTGCACCAGGTGCTGGCCACCCACAACGGTCCGGACGGCGCGAACGGCTACCCGCTGCGACCGGACTGGTTGCCCTGATCATCCGCTGAGCGTCAGCTGAGGCTGACTGCCGCCTGAAGCCGCGTCGAGAAAGTCGGCGCGGCTTCTCGCGAAGCGATTGACAAACAAGTTTTGTACGTACAAACTGATTTTGCCATGAGAGACGTCCTGTACCTGGAGCAGATCGAGCAGGCCGAGGTCCTGCTCAAGCCGCAGCGCGTGGAGGTGCTGCGGCAACTGGCCGAACCGCGCACCTGCACCGAGGTCGCGGCCCGACTCGACCAGACGCCACAGCGCGTCTACTACCACGTCAAGCAGCTCGTCGCGGCCGGCCTGGTCGAGCTGGTCAACGAGCGCAAGGTCCGGGGCATCACCGAGGGCATCTACCAGGCCGCCGCCCGGTCGTACTGGCTCTCGCCCCGGCTGGTCGGCCGGATCGGGCTGCGGCGGGCCCGCGACGAGCTGAGCCTGGGCTACCTGCTCGACCTGATGGAGGAGGTCCAGGCCGACATCGCGGCCCTGGACCGGGCGGCGCCCGAGCTGCCCTCGATCGGGGTCTCCGGCGAGATCCGGGTGCCCGCCGAGCAACGCCAGGAGTTCCTGCACGACCTGCAAACCGCACTTCAGGACCTGTTCACCCGCTACGGCGGCAGCGAGGGCGACGCCTTCAAGCTGGCCGTCGCCTGCTATCCGAAAGGGAACGACAATGAGTGAACCGTTGAAGGTGCAGGCCCGCCTCGCCGCGCCCGTGGCGCGCGTCCGCCAGGCGCTGACCGACCCGGCCGAGCTGCGCGTCTGGCTGGCCGAGCACGCCGAGGTCGAGCTGCCCGAGCGGTACGAGTTCTGGGGCCGCTACACGCCCGAAGGTGACGCCCCGCACCAGCGGCTGCTGCACGTCCACGACGACTCGCTGAGCTTCGGTTGGCTGCTCGACGGCGTGGAGACCACCACCGGCTTTCAGTTCGCCGCCGACGGCCCGGACGCCACGGTGCTCACGCTGACGCAGAGCCACTTCGACTTCGCCGAGGCGATGAGCGGCACCAGCATCCGGGGTGTGCTCCAGACGTACTGGGCGCTGTCCATCGCCAACCTGGCCGCCCACCTGGAGGGCAAGCCGCTGCTGCCGCGCACCGACTTCACCTCCGCCGACCTGCGTGGCGAGCTGGTCATCGCCGCCCCCGCCGACAAGGTGTGGGAGTCGCTGACCGACTCCGAGCAGGCCAGCGCCTGGTTCGGCTACCCCATCGGGATCGAGCCGTGGGTCGGCGGCCGGTACGCCATGGGCGGTTTCGAGGCCGGGTACGCCGCCAAGATCGTCGACCTGGAGCCCGGCCGGCGGATGTCCGTCGACTGGGGGCCGACCGGCGTCACCAACTGGGAGCTGGCCGAATCCGGTGGTCGCACCACGCTGACCTTCGTGCAGAGCGGCTTCGACGAGACCAACCCGCCGTACGGCGCCTGGAGCGGTACGGTCGCGGGGCTGTTCGAGCTGCGCCGCTTCCACGAGATGACGGCCTGGCAGCCGATCTGGCTCGCCGAGGAGGTCCCCGGCCTGGACCCCCAGCCCACCTTCTGACCGTCCGGCCTTGATCGTGATCGTGCTCGATCAGGGATGTAGTGGCCTCGTTTGCGCCGGAGGCCACCACATCCTGGATCGAGCACGATCTTGTGTGCGGGGAGAGATGGCTGCCGGCAGGGCGGCTCACGCGATGGCGGCGATGTCGCCGTCGTCGAAGTAGATGGCCTGGTGAAGTCGACCGCCGAGGGCGATGGCATACCGGGCCACCACCTCCTGACCGGAAATCCGGCCCTGCTCGATCTGGGAGATCCGCCCCTTGGTCACCCCCATCCGCTCGGCCACCTGCTGCTGAGTGAGGCCGCGTGCTCGTCGTACCTCGGCGAGGCGGTGCCCCACGACCTGCGCGAGCATTTCCTGCTTTCCCGCTTCGACGGCTTCCTCGCCGCCGGCCCGCTGTACGTACTCCGACCGGATGTCCGACCACCGCACATGTCCACTCATCGCCGGCCCCCCTCCTGCTGCGCGCGTTCCTTCAAGTAGATCTCGTAGCGTTGTTCGGCGAGCGGGATGGCCTGCTGATACCAGCTCTGCCACTGGCCTGCCTTGTCGCCCGCGACCAGCAGAATGCTGGCGCGCCACGGGTCGAAGACGAAGAGTATGCGGACGGTGCCGGGTCGCAGCTCCTTGAGGTTCGCCAGCGTCGACCCGCTGATCGTGTCGACCAGAGGGCGGCCCAGGCCGGGTCCCACGTCGGCGAGCGCGTCGATCGCCTGAACGACCCGGACGAAAGTCGCCTCGTCCAGGCTGTCGATCCAGGCGCGGACCTCGTCGACGACGAAGACCTCCCACTCATCCTGCGACATCCGGGAAGTATACCAATCGCTATACCGTGCTGCGCCGCTGTTGTAGTGATCGGTGGGCCGGGGTCGGTGACTTTTCGGGGTGGAGTGGGTACTGCCGGGCGATGTTCTTCATCTTTGGTCTGCGTACCAAGGTCGACCGGTCCGGTGTCGTGCAGGAGGTGTGCCGTCACTGCGGCAACCACGCCGCACAGGTGATCACCCGCCGGTCGACGAAATTCACCCTCTTCTTCATCCCGCTCATCCCGATCCGCACCAGGTACGCGCAGCAGTGCACGTTCTGCGGGGCGCAGTACGAGATCGCCAAGTCCGACGCCCAGCGCCTTCCGGTCGGCTGAGCCGCAGATGGCCCGCTTCCTGTGCTGGTTGATCGGCCGACCGTCGTCGTCGGCCGTACCCGTGGTGCACACCGCCGCCCGCCCGCCGTGCACCCCCGGCCGGCGTCGCCGCCGACCCGTGCGCCGCCCGCTGGCCGGCACCGCGTTGCCCCGCTCACCCTGGAACCGCTCCGCCGGCCGCTGACCCGACCCGTCGGCCGGCGCGGAACGCTGGCCGGCACGAACGCCCGGGAAGACCGCACCGACCTGGATGTTCGGCTCTGGCGGCGGTCCGGGGCGCTGGCTAGGCTTTCGGGGTTTGCCGTGGACCGGTCCGCCGACTGTGCACACACGACGAAGAGCCGGAGCGACCGTGTCGCGACAGGACGTGAAGCAGGCCGGGGGGCAGCTCAAGCCCATCGGCCCGATTGTCGCGGTTGCGGTCCTGGTCGTGGAGGCCGGCTGGTTGGCCGCCGCGCTGCCCGGCGCCGCGTTGGTCAGCGACGTGGGCGCGCTGCTGGTGGCCGGCTGGGCGACGGTCGCGTGCGCGAAGGTGGCCCGCCGACACCCGGCCCCGCTGCGCAGGTTCTGGACGCTGCTCGCCGTCACCATGGCGCTCGCCGCGCTGGGGCGGGGGATCTGGACGGTGCAGCGGCTCGTCGGGGACGACCTGCCGCACAACGCACTGATCGGGGTGGTCTTCAGCGCCGGCATCCTCACCGGCACCGCCGCCCTGCTCAGCTCCCCGTCCGGGCCACGCACGGCGGTCGGGCGGGCCCGGACGCTGCTGGACGGTGTGATCGTCGCGCTGGCGCTGGTACCGGTCGGCTGGGTGCTGGTGTTTCGGGGGGTGGCCTCCGCCGAGCTGGCCGATCCGGCGCGCACGCTGGGGCTGCTCTACCCGATGTTCGACCTGATGCAGCTCACCATCCTGGTGGCGGTGGCCGGTCCGGCGCGTCCGCTGTGGCGGCCGATGAGCGTGCTCGCGGCGAGCCTGACCATCCGGGTGGTCGCGGACGTGGTGTACGTCTCGCTGGTCGCTCGTGGTGCGTACGCCGCCGGTCACCTCATCGACCTGTGCTGGCCGCTGAGCTATCTGCTGATCGGCCTGGCCACCGGGAGCGGTCCGCCGCCGGACTGCGACGGCACCGACGAGACCGCCGAGTCCCCGCTGCCGCCGTGGTGGCGGGTGGCGCTGCCGTACCTGCCGGTCGGTGGGGCGATCATCGCGGTGCTGCTGGCCCGCCGGCCGACCGGCCAGACCCCGCCGTTGGTCTTCGTGACCATGATGGCGCTGCTCGCCGCCCTCGCCGTACGCCAGGGGCTGGCCGCCAACGAGAACCTGCGCCTGGTGGCGCGACTGCGCCGGCTCGCGTACGGCGACCAGCTCACCGGCCTGCCGAACCGGCTGCTGTTCAACCGGATGCTGCGGCTGGCCCTGCGGGACGGTCGGCCGGTGGCGGTCCTGCTGCTCGACCTGGACGGGTTCAAGCAGGTCAACGACCGGTTCGGGCATGCCACCGGTGACGCCCTGCTGACCGGGCTGGCGGCCCGGATGCGGGCTGCCGTGGACGGCGACGGCACGATCGCCCGCCTCGGTGGCGACGAGTTCGCGGTGCTGGTCGAGAGGGACCGGCCGGTGTCGCCGGAGCACCTGGCCGAACGGTTGCTGGACGCGCTGCGCCCGTCCGAGGGGGAGGAGGGTGTGGGTGTGCACCCGTCGGCGAGCATCGGCATCGCCGAGTACGGGCCGCAGCACGCCTCGCACAGCGACCTGCTGCGCGACGCCGACATCGCCATGTACGCGGCGAAGGCCGCCGGTAAGTCCGCGTACCGGACCTGCACGCCGGCGCTGCGTGAGTCGGCCGTGTCCCGGGCGGAGCTGATCGCCGATCTGCGCCGGGCCGTCGACGAGGAGCAACTGCACCTGGAGTTCCAGCCGATCGTCGACCTGGCGACCGGTGCGGTCCGCAGCGCCGAGGCGTTGGTGCGCTGGCGGCACCCCCGACTGGGGATGTTGCCGCCGGCGCGGTTCCTGCCGCTGGCCGAGGAGACCGGCCTGATCCTCCCGATCGACCGTTGGGTGATCCACGAGGCGTGCCGGGCCGCGGCGACCTGGCGGGCCCGCGCGCCGGAGGCGACCGTCGCGGTGAACATTGCCGCGGCCCACCTGCGCCGGCCGGACCTCATCGCCACGGTCACGGCGGCCACCGCCAGCGCCGGGCTGGCACCGCGGGCGTTGACGCTGGAGCTGACCGAGTCGGCGTTGATCGAGGGGACCGACGCGGTGTTGGAGCGGCTGCACCAGCTCCGGGAACTGGGCATCCAGATCGCCATCGACGACTTCGGCACGGGTTACTCGTCGCTGAGCTACCTGCACCGCATCCCGGCCACCGAGTTGAAGATCGACCGTTCGTTCGTGGCCCGCCTCGGCACGGACGAGCGGGCGTACGCCACGGTGGAGATGGTCACCCGGCTCGCCGGCGCGTACGACCTGGCGGTGATCGCCGAGGGGGTGGAGACGGAGCGCCAGCACGACGCGGTCACCGCCATCGGCTGCCCACGCGGCCAGGGCTATCTGTACGGGCGCCCGGACAGCCCCGCCACGGTGGGTCAGAATCGGGCTTGACCCTGACGTAGCGGCAGGCAGGAGCCTGGTTTCCGGAAGGGAGGGGAACCATGGCGTACACGGTGGGTCAGGTGGCGAAGATCGCCGGCGTGACGGTACGGACGCTGCACCACTACGACGAGATCGGTCTGCTCTCGCCGAGCGGCCGGACGTCAACCGGCTACCGCCGCTACGACGACACGGACCTGCAACGGCTGCAACTCGTCCTGTACTACCGCGAGCTGGGTTTCCCGCTTGAGGAGATCACCGCGATCATCGACGACCCGGCGGCCGACCCGGCCGCGCACCTGCGCCGCCAGCACGAACTGCTGACGGTACGGATCAAGCGGTTGCAGGAGATGGTCACGGCGATCGAATTCGCGATGGAGGCGAGCAAGTTGAACATCCAACTGACACCCGAGGAGCGGTTCGAGGTCTTCGGCGACTTCCGGCCGGAGGAGTACGAGGCCGAGGCGGAGCAGCGTTGGGGCGACACCGACGCGTACCGGGAGTCGAACCGGCGGGTCGCCCGGTACACCAAGGAGGACTGGCTCCGTAACAAGGCGGAGAACGAGGACTGGGGTCGGCGGATCGTCGCGCTGCTCACCTCGGGGGTGCCGGCGGACAGCGCGGAGGCGATGGACCTGGCCGAGGAGCACCGGCAGCTGATCAGCCGCTGGTTCTACGAGTGCTCGTACGAGATGCACACCGGGCTGGCCGACATGTACCTGGCCGACGAGCGGTTCACCGCGTACTACGAGAACATCGCGCCCGGCCTGGCCGCCTACGTGAGCGAGGCGATCCACGCCAACGCGATCAGCCGGGCCTGACGCGGCTCACTCCTCGACCGCTCCGTCGGATGGCGTGACCAGGAAGTCGTAGACGGTCCTGGCCATCCGGCGGACGGTCTCGTCCCCGGTCGCCATCGGCCCGGCGGTGAGGAACGCGACGGCGGTCTCCGTGCCGGGGATCAGGTAGTAGCCGACGTCGTGGGAGGCGTCCGGCAGGTCACCGGTCTTGTGGGCCACCGGGACGCCGGGCGGCAGCGCCGCCGGGATCTTGGTGTTGAGGGTCTGCTCGCGCATGAAGCCGATCATCAGGTCCCGGGAGGCGGGGGTGAGGATCTCGCCGTCCCAGACCGCGCCGAGCAGCGACACGACGTCGTCCGGGCTGGTGTAGTTCTCCTCGCCGCGCTGCGCTGCCGCGCTGTCGAGCATCCGCCGGGCCAGGATCGTCGAGCGCTGGTTCATCGAGTCGATCAGCGCGTTGACCGGGGCGAACCCACCCAGGTAGGTGATCAGTACGTTTGCCGCGACGTTGTCGCTGTACTTGATCAGGTATCGCGCGAGCCGGTACAGCGTGACCACCTGCGGGAACGTCTCGAACTGGAGCTGACCGGTGCCGCCCACCACGTCGGCCGGGGTGACCAGCACACCCTCGTCGAGGGAGACCTGTCCACAGTCGACCCGGCGCAGGAGTTCGACCAGGATCCAGAGCTTGATGACGCTCGCGGCCTTCGGGCGCAGCGCGCCGTTGACCGAGACCTGCTGATCGCCGTACCGGCCGGACAGGTCCCGGACGGTGGCTCCGGCCGGGTTGAGGCTGGCGTCGGCGACCACCCGGGCAAGCTGGTTGCTGAGCGGGAACAGTCGGGCGCCCGCGACCGGGTCGGTGGGCGGCTGCGGGCTGGTCACCACCACGCCGGTGAGCGTCGTCGGCGGGCGGTGCCGCTGGATCACCTCAAGCGTGCCCTCGCTGCGCCCGACCAGCGGCACCCGGTAGCGGTAGGCGGTCCCTCCGACGACGACCGCCCCACTGGCCACCCCGGCGGCGACGCGCATGCCCGGGTCGGCGACCCGGCCGGTGTCGCCGTCGCAGGCCCGGTACCGCACGGTGTGCCCGAGCGAGTCGACCGCGAACGCCCCGCCGGGGAACGACAGCCAGGACACCTCGCTGGTCGGCGCCCGCTCCGGGGTCGGCTCCACGCCCGGCTCGTCGCTCCGCCCACCCTCGTCGTCCGGCCCGTCCGTGTCGTCAGGCCCGTCCGTGTCGCTCGGCCCGTCGGCGAGCCCGTCGTCGGCGGCGGGCCCGTCGGCCGCGTACCCCAGGGTTGTCTGGTGGTCACGGCCGGGACCGCCGGCGGTGGCCTGGCCGGTCGTCGCCGCGACGACCAGCGCGACCACCACCGCGAGCAGGGAAGATGAGCGCTTCTTGTCGCTTTTCCTCACGTTTGTACGATAGGAAGCGCCAGCGGTTGGTGGGGCTGCCGGGGCTTGAGTCACCCGTCCGGGAGGGCAGCGGCCGTAGAGGCGTGATGCCCCAGCGGCATCAAGATGACTCAGAGGCATCACGCTCAGCGCCGAACGGCCGGCCCGGTACCGGCCTGCCGACGATCGAGCCTGCCGACCGATCGAGCCGGCTGACGACCGCGTCGGCTGATGATCGAGCCCGCTGGTGATCGAGCCAGGTGACGATCGAGCCGGCTATGTCATCGGTCCCGGCGTGGGTGGCTCGGCGGGCAGGCCGGGTGCCAGGCGGCGCATCGAGGTGAAGGCCGGCACCAGCGCTTCGTACAGCTCGGCGAAGAGCGGCAGCAGCGAGGCGTAGGTGGCGGCGGCGGCCGGATCGGGGCGGATGACCTCCTCGATGCGGACCAGGTCGGCCGCCACGTCGATGCTGGGGATCAGGCCCAGCGCCTGCATCCCGAGCAGCGCCGCGCCGAAGCTCGACCCCTCGCGGCCGGCGGGGAAGCTCACCGGCATGCCGAGCACGTCGGCGAGCATCTGCCGCCACAGGCCGCTGCGGGCGAAGCCGCCACCGGCCCGGATCTCGCGCACCTCGTTGCCGGCCGCGCGCACCGAGGCGAGCACCAGGGCGAGCTGCTGGCAGACCCCCTCCATGGCGGCCCGGACGAGGTGTTCCCGGCGGTGCCCGTGGGTCAGCCCGACGTACGCGCCGCGGGGCAGCGCGCTCCAGTGTGGAGCCCGTTCGCTGTGCAGGTACGGCAGCATGATGAGCCCGCCCGAGCCGACCGGCGCCCGGGCCGCCAGGGCGACCAGGTCCTCCTCGGAGTGCTCGCCCAACTCCGGCGCGAGCGCCGCGCCCGCCCACTTGAGGACGATGCCGCCGTTGTTGATCGCACCGCCGACCGCCCAACGCTTCTCGGTCAGCGCGTAGCAGAACACCCCGCCCAGCGGGTCGACGCCGGGGCGTTCGACCATGACCCGCATCGCGCCGCTGGTGCCGATCGAGCAGGCCACCATGCCGGGGTGCACCGCGCCCAGACCCAGGTTGGCCAGCGGCCCGTCGCCCGCCCCGACCACCACGGGTGTGCGCTGCGGCACGCCGATGGCGGTCGCGGCCCGCGCGGTGAGGCCGGGCAGGACGGCGGTGGTGGCGACCAGTCGGGGCAGCCGCTCCTCGGTGATGCCGGCGATGGTCAGCGCCTCGGCGTCCCACCCGAGGGTGTGGATGTCCATCAGCCCGGTGGCCGAGGCGATCGAGTGGTCGGTGACCAACTCCCCGCAGAGGCGCAGCAGCACCCAGTCCTTGATGCCGACCCAGTGCACGACGCGCTCGAAGAGCTGAGGTTCCTGCTCGGCGAACCAGAGCAGCTTGGGCAGCGGCGACATCGGGTGCATGGGCGTGCCGGTACGCCGGTGCAGCGCCAGCCCAGACGGCACCGCCCGCAGCCGCTCGGCCTGCCGGACGGCCCGGGAGTCGGCCCAGGTCACCGACGGGGTGAGCGGGTCACCGGCCGCGTCGAGGCCGATCAGGCTGTGCATCGCGGAGCAGAACGCGAGGCCGGAGATCGGTGCGGCCACCTCGGACACCACGGTCCGGAGCGACTCGACGACGGCGGCGAGGATCACGTCCGGGTCCTGCTCGGCGTACCCGGGGTGCGGGCCGTCGAGCGGATAACCGACGGAGTGGCTGGCGAGCAGCCGCCCGTCGGTGTCGTACGCCATGGTCTTGGTGCTCGTGGTGCCGATGTCGATCCCGATCACCACACCGGGCGGGGTGTCTGGCGGCATGACCGTCAGTATCGCCCTATCGTCCGGGTTGCTCCACCGTTCGGGTAGTTCGCCCATCCTGGCGTGTCCGGGCGGACCATCACGACTGTTAATCCGAGTGCACCCCAGATTGGTGGCCTACGCGGCGAAGGAGTCGGCGTGGCAAAGACTGATTCGACGGGTTCCACTTGGCGGTACCGCTGGGCGCAGCGGCAGAACGTGCGACGGATCAGCACGTACCGCGGCGCGGAGACGGCCTGGCGGCGACGCGATGACGAGTTACGCCGGCTGCGCGCCCTGGCCGCCGACTTTCACGGTTCCGCCGCCGCCGGCACGGGCCTTCCACTCGAACTCCTCGACGACGAGGTGGTGCTCTGGGCGCTGCCCGCCGCCCAACTGGTCGAGGTGCGACACACGGCGGTGCTGCCCGCGCCGGACCTGACGGTCGCGGTGCCGGCCGCGCCGCTGCGGCCGCGCCGACCCGACGGCGTACGCGTCACCGACGCCGGGATGGCCGTCATCACCAGCCGCCGGTTGGTGCTGCTGGGCGGGCGCGGTCGACGTGACTGGGCGTACGGCCGGATCACCGGCCTGGCCCACGACCCGGCGGCGCCGGTGACCCTGATCCAGGTGCTGGACCGGCGGCGCACCTCCGGACTGTTGCTGCCCACCGACGCGGCGGCGGACTTCCGGTTCAAGCTGACGCTGGCCTTCGCCGACTCGATCGAGCAGCGCGCCGCGGTGCTCGAACAGCTCGACGAGCTGATCGCCGAGCATGACCAGCTCAAACCGTTCCGGCCGGCGGTGGCCACGCCGGGCCAGGCCCGACTTTCGTCCCTCGTGCCCGGTGGCCGACGGTCGATCGCGGTGGCGGCGGCCGCCGCGCTGCTCGTGCCGGCGGCGCTCGTCGACTCGGGCCCGTCGCACCCGACGGGTGGCGCGGAGGTCGCCGTGGCGGCCACGCCGGCCCCGACCGGCAGCGCGTTCCCCGCGCTGCTGCGGCCGGCGATCCCGTCGCCCGCGCCCACCGGCGGGGTCAAGCGGAAGCCGTCGCCACGTCCGTCGCCCAGCGCGACGTCCGGTCCGCGCTGCGGTGCGCCAGAAAATCCCCTGGGGTACGACTTCTGCGGCGGGACGCGGATCCGCCGGCCGGCCGCCGAGGTGTGCGACTGGTTCGACTGCGTGCCGCAGTTCTGGGCCGGTCGGGGCTACCTGGTGCAGTGCCGGGACGGCTCGGTGAGCCTCGGGGGCGGCCGGGCGGGCGCGTGCGCCGAGCACCGGGGCGTCCGGCGGACCGTCACGAAGTAGCGCGTTTGGGCCATAACGATCGTTCAGGTCGGCCAGAATGATTGAGTGGAGATCCGATCCGACGACGGCGCCCGGGTGCGGATTCGCCCGGTCGGCTACCAGCCGGGCATCGACCCGCCCGACGACCCCGACCTGGCCGCGCCGGGCTGGCAGGACTGGCTGCTCATCGAGGTGGACGCCCGCACCGCCGACGGTCAGCTCTGGTCGCACCACTACCCGAGCCTGCTCGTCGAGGAGGCCCGCGCGCTGGGCAGTTGGCTGCACGGTCAGGCGACCGCCGCCCTCGGGCCGAACCCGCCGCCGGCGATGGTCCGCTTCACCGAACCGAACCTGGCCCTGCGCACCCGGGTGATCCGTCGTCGCCGGCTGGAACTGATCGTCGAGTTCTCCGCCGAGTCGCTGCCCCCGTGGATGCGCCGACCGGCCACCGCCATCTACCCGCTGATCCTCACCGTCTCCGCGGACGCGCTCGCCGTCGCCGCCGACCAGTGGGCCGGGCACTGTGCGGCGTACCCGCCGCGTACGTCATCGCGGTTCCCGGTCGACGACCCGCTGCTCGGTCACCTGCCGCGCCGGCGACGCGTGGGCTGACAGCTATTGCTGGCTGACCGCTATTGCATCAAATCAGTTTGATGTAATCTGCGGACGTGACGTCAACCGGCATCAGCACGCCGCCCGAGTTCGCAACCGCGGCCGGGCACCCGGTGCGGTGGCGTCTGCTCAGCGAACTGGCCGGTGGTGACCTCGCCGTGCACGAGTTGACCGCGCGCCTCGGTCAGCCGCAGAACCTCGTCTCGTACCACCTCGGCAAACTCCGCAAGGCGGCACTCGTGACCGCCCGACGCAGCAGCGCCGACGGCCGCGACACCTACTACTCGCTCGACCTGGTCCACTGCGCGGACCTGCTGTCCGGCGCGGGCGCGGCCCTGCATCCCGGGCTGCGGCTCGGCCCGCCGTCGCCGGCCACCCCGGTGACCGGACGAGTGCTGTTCCTCTGTACCGGCAACAGCTCCCGCTCGCAGATGGCCGAAGCGCTGCTGCGGCACCGCACCGCCGGCGCCGTGCGGGCGTACAGCGCCGGGAGCCGACCGAAGCCGGTCCACCCGCACGCGGTGCGCGTCATGTCGGCGCGCGGCATCGACCTGGGCTCGGCCCGGCCCACGCACCTCGACGAGTTCACCGGCCAGCGGTTCGACGTCGTGATCACCCTGTGCGACCGGGTCAAGGAGGTCTGCCCCGAGTTCCCCGGACGCCCGCGCAGCGCGCACTGGAGCATCCCGGACCCGGCCGTGGACCCGGACGGGCTGCCCGCGTTCCACCGGGTCGCCGACGACCTCGCCGGACGCATCGACTTCCTGTTGCACACGCTCGGCACACCAGAAGAGAGGGCATCATGACCAGCCCCATCGATGACAGCACGGTCAGCGTGCGCTACCTCGTCGACGACGTGGCCGCCGCGATCGACTTCTACACCGTCCACCTCGGCTTCACGTCGGCCAGCGCCTTCCTGCCCGCGTTCGCCGACGTGCGGCGCGGCAACCTGCGGCTGCTGCTCTCCGGCCCGGCCAGCTCGGCGGGCCGGGCACTGCCCGACGGCAGCCGTCCGCAGCCGGGAGGCTGGAACCGCATCCACCTGATCGTCGCCGACATCGACGCCGAGGTCGCCCGGCTGCGTACGGCCGGAGTCGCCTTCCGCAGCGACGTGGTCAGCGGACCGGGCGGTCGGCAGATCGTCCTGGACGACCCGGCCGGCAATCCGGTCGAGCTGTTCGAGCCCGCCCAGGGCTGAACCGAGCGCGATAACGAATGCCGCGTGCAGGTCGCGGCGCAGGGCTTGGGTAGGGTGATCGTCGTCAGCCATGAGAGGAGGTGAGCCCGGTGACCACCCACCGTCATTCCTGGGCGCTCCTTTCGGCCGTCCCCCTGCGCTGACCTCTCGCGTCGGGGAGCGCCCTCCTTTACCGGAGGACAAATGTCTGTCTCCTCGTTCCGCATCGACGTCTCCGCTGCGGTTCTCGACGACCTGCGGGCTCGACTGGCCCGTACCCGCTTCACCGACCGCAGCGGTACCCGACCCTGGCAGGGCGGCGTCGATCCCGACTACCTGCGGGACCTGGTGTCCTACTGGCACGACGGGTTCGACTGGACAGCTCGCCAAGCCGAGCTCAACGCGTACCCCCAGCACCTGGCCGTCGTCGGCGGCCGGAAGCTGCACTTCCTGCATGTCCGGGCCGCGCGCCCGGCGGGCGCGCCCACGCCGTTGCCATTGATTTTCAGCCACGGCTGGCCCAGCAGCTTCGTCGAGATGCTGCCGCTGGTCGACCGACTCACCGACCCCCACCGGCCCGGCGGCGCGTTCGACGTGGTGGTGCCCTCACTGCCCGGCTTCGGCTTCTCGGCGACACCGAATGAGCCGGTGACCCGGGCGCTGCTGGCCCGGACGCTGCACGAGCTGATGACCGACGTGCTCGGCTACGAACGCTACGGCGCGTTCGGCGGTGACGTCGGGGGCGTGGTCACCGGTTGGCTCGGCGCCCTCTACCCGGAGCAGGTGGCCGGCATCCACATGATCCATCCACCGTTCCCGGCCAGCTTCGACGCCCACCCGCTGTCGCCCGCCGAGCAGGCGTTCCTGGACGCCGAGGCCGCGTACGACGAGACCGACGGCGGATACAGCGCCATCATGGGCACCCGCCCGGACACTCTCGCAGCGGCGCTCGCCGACTCACCCGCCGGGCTTGCCGCGTGGATCGTCGACAAGTATCGGGACTGGAGCGACAACCACGGCGACCTGGCGAACAGCATCGACCGGGACACCCTGCTCACCATCATCACGCTGTACTGGGTGACGGGCACGATCGGTTCGTCGTTCCGGCAGTACGCCGACTTCGACCACAACACGCCACGACCCGACATCACCGTGCCCGCCGCGTTCACGCTGAGCACCGAACCTTCGCAGGCAAACTTTCCCCGCTCGATCGCCGAGCGGGCCTGCACCGACATCCGGCACTGGAGCGAGCCCGGCCGGGGCGGGCACTTCATGCCGCTGGAGGAGCCGGATCTGCTGGCCGGTGAACTGACGCAGTTCTTCACCTCGCTGCGCCCGTAGTGCTGTCCCGGCGGCTGCTCCGGTTCTCCGCCGGAGCAGCCGCCGGCGTCCGTCAATTCTCTCCTTTGCGGACCAAAGGGATGCATCGATTCGATCGGCGTTGCCTGTCACGTACGTGAGCGGTTGTACCGCGTGTGACCGCTTTGGCATCCTCTCCCTGGCGGCTGGCCTGGGCCGAACGCGAGAACGAGCGGCGTCAGCGCGCGTACCGCGACGCCACCGCCGCCTGGCAGCGCCGCGACGACCACCTGGTTCGGCTCCGCATCGAAGCCGCCGGCTTCATCGGGTGTACGCAACCCCGCGCCGGCCTGCCCGTCGACCTCGACGAGGACGAGCTCGTCTTCCGCGTCCTTCCCGTCGCCACACTTGTCGAGGCCGAGGCGCGGCACGTCCCCGGGCTGCCCACGCCGGGTTCGTGTTCCTTCGCTGAGCCGTCTTCCGAGGCACTGCCACCGGGCCTGCGGGCCGTTGACACCGGCATGGCCGTGGTGACCAGCCGGCGGGTGGCCTTCGCCGGCGACCACCGGCGCGAGTGGCGGTACGCCGACCTGCTCGGCGTCGCCCACCACCCGGACGTGCCGGTCACCCTGCTGCACGACGACGGTCGGCTGTCCGGCCTGCGGGTCCCGGCGAGCGCCGCCGTGAACGTCCGCTTCTACCTCACCCTCGCCGCCACCACCGATCGTGCCGCTCTCGTCGGACAGCTCGACGCCCTGCTGGCCGCGCACCGGGCCGCCCCGCCCGTGCCACTGCCGACGGTCGGGCCGGCCGACGCGCCGCTGACCGCGGTACGCCCCGACCGCCGTGCGCTCGCCGTCGCCGCCGTCGCCACGGTGGTGTTCGCGACGCTGGGCCCCGGCGCGGTGGGACCGACGCCCACCGGGCCGATGCGGGATGCCGGCTTGAGTGCTCCGCTCCGGACGCCTGCTGCCCTGACAACGCCGCGGGCGCTCGCGGTCGGGCCGGCGCTCGTGGTCGGGCCGAATCGTGTGGGCGGGCCGGCTCTTGTGGGCGGGCCGGCTTCTGTGGTCGGGCCGGTGCGTCCTGCGGCGGCCAACCCGTCGCGGCTCGCTGCGAACCCCTCCGTGGTCGTGGTGCCCTCGACGTCGCCGGCTGCTGCCCTCCGCTCGACGTCGCCGGCGGTCGCCGCCGCGCCGTCCACGTCGCCGGCCGTCGCCCTCACGTCGCCGACCGCCGAGGCGTTGCCCTCGGTTGCTCCCACCCCGTCGTCCTCGTCCGACCCGGTGCCGACGGCCCTGCCGACCGGGTCACCGTCGCCCAAGCCCACCGTGACGCCCGACCCCGCGCTGCTGACGGTATGTCTGGACCCGTCGTTGCCGCTTGTGGAACGGCTACTCTGCCCATCGGCCGGCCCTTGATCCTGGTGCCCCTCGACGTGTGACCGCCGTGCCGTTCGGCGCGTGTTGGACGTGCCCCGTGTTGTTCCGTGCCCGTGGTTCGGCGAACGGTGGTCGGATCAGGTGGTGCTGTTCGTATCGCGCAGAGATCTTGGACAGTTTCCGTTGTCAGCACAGTTAGCTGCTAACGGAAACTGTCCAAGATCTCCCGATATTGGGGTCAGGTCGCGGTGTCGAAGTCGGGGAGGGTGAGAGTGCCGTCCGGGCCCAACGTGAAGCCAGGATTCCAGGCGATCTCCCAGACGTGACCGTCCGGGTCGGTGAAGTAGCCCGCGTACCCGCCGTAGAACGTCTCCCGCGCCGGCTGGGTCACCTCGGCACCGGCCTCGGCGGCGGTCGCGATCACCTCGTCGACCTCGGTCCGTGAGCGCACGTTCTGGGCCAGGGTCAGCCCGCCGAAACCGCCGGTGTCCGGGTTGGGCACGCCCGCGTCGGCGGCCAGCTTGTCGCGACTCCACAGGACGAGGGCCAGGCCGCCGGCCTGGAAGAAAACCGTCCCCTCGACCTCCTGACCACGCCAGCCGAGATGCTCGTAGAAGGCCTTGGCGCGCGCCAGGTCCGAGACGCCGAGAGTGATCAGACTGATCCGCTGCTCCATTTCCGTAACCTAACCTGCTGGCAGTCGCTAGGCCGCGATCGCTCTGGCCGTGGCGTAGACGTCGGCGGGTAGGGCGTGCCGGAGTCGCCAGAGAATCCGCATCGGCCGGTCGCCGGTGTGCGACTCGTACGTCATCGTGCCCGCGTAGAGGTACGGCGGTGCGCCCAGGTCGCGGTCGGCGACCCGGGTCTCCCGTACGAAGAGGTGCACGGTCGAGGTGCCCGACGTGTAGCGCTGACCGGTCGCCGACGCCGCCGAGGTGGTGCTCTGCGACTCCCACTGGAAGAGCGTGTCGGTAATGGCCCGGTCGGCGTACATGGTCGTGGGGGAGTAGTGCGCCTCCGACTTGACCAGCGTGACGAAGAACAGGTCGGCCTGGGCGTCGGGCAGCCACTTCACGCCCTCGCGCAGCGAGCCCGGATTGGGCATCCCGAACGCGGCGCACGCCTCGTTGCGGCTGTACCGGGCGTGCACCCGCAGCGGTACCGCACCCGGGGCGGCAGCCGGGGTGACCCGATGGATGCGGTCCCGCAGCACCTCGGCGACCTGCCGTAGCTCGGCGCAGCGCGCCGGCTCCTTCCACAGTCGCGCCAGCCGCTCTTCGCGCGTGGCGAGGGGTGCGGAAGGCCCCCAGAGACTGAAGTGCAGCATGTCGAGCAGGCGACCATTGCCCGCGTACACCTGCTGACCTGGCGCGGGCGGTCCGGCCGCGACCTGGGCCAGCAGCTCGAGCCGGTCGGTGTCGTCGGTGTGCAGCATGCGACCGATGGCGCGGCCCAGCTCGCGATCATCTTCGCCGGGCGCGGACGTCTCGATGCCGGCGAGGCGGCGCAGACCGGTCCAGCCGCCGAGGCTGGCCGACCGGTATACATCCTCGATCTCCAGGCCGGTCTCCCGAAGGAACGTGGCCAGGCTGACGTCGCCGAGGCGCCGCAACTCGGACATTAAGCCGGCCTTGGAGTTGGGCAGCGCCGACTTCAGGTTGGCGAGCACCTTCTCCTTGGCCACCCGGTCCAGCTCGACGTGGCAGCCGCTGGGCAGGCTCGGGAAGTCGTCGCGGACCGCCTCGGTGATCGCCCGCCGGCTCACCCCGGTGAGGGCACGCCAGCGCAGGTCGAAGCGGAAGTTGGCGTGCTGCCCGCCGATGAAGTCGAGCACCGTGAGGCAGGGCTTGTCGTCGTCGAGTCGCAGACCACGACCGAGCTGTTGCAGGAAGATCGTGGCGCTCTCGGTGGGTCGCAGCATGAGGATCGTGTCGACCATCGGCAGGTCGACGCCCTCGTTGAACAGGTCCACCGTGAAGAGCACCCGCAGCTTGCCGGCCTTGAAATCCCGCAACAACCCGGCCCGATCGGTGCCGGCGCGGGACGTCACGGCGGCCGACGCCACTCCGTGCTGGTTGAACCAGTCGGCCATGAACTCGGCGTGTCTGATGCTCACGCAGAACCCGAGCGCCCGCATCCGCCCGACGTCCACCTTGTCGCGGACGGCGTGCAGCACCAGCCGTGCCCGGGCATGGTCGGCGGTGTAGAGGGTGGTGAGTTCGGCAAGGTCGTAACCCTGGCCGCGCTTCCAGGCGACCTGTGACAGATCGACGTCGTCGTGCAGCCCGAAATACTGGAACGGCGCCAACAACTGCCGCTCCAACGCGTCCCACAGATGCAGCTCAACGGCCGTGCGGCCGTCGAACCACCGGCGTACGTCGCCGCCGTCGGCCCGGTCGGGGGTCGCCGTCAGCCCAAGGAGTACGCGCGGACGCAACCGCTCCAACAGCCGCGTGTACGTGGGCGCCTCGGCGTGGTGGAACTCGTCCACGATCACCATGTCGTACGCCTCGGGGTCGACCTCCCGGCGGTGCAGCGACTGGATCGAGGCGAAGACGTGCCTCCAGCCATTCGGCCGCTCGCCCGCCACCAGGATCTCGCCGAAACTGCCGTCCCCCATCACCTGCCGGAACGTCGACAGGCTCTGCCGCAGGATCTGCTCCTGATGCGCGACGAAGAGCAGCGAATCCGCCCGGTTGGCGCGGTGCAGCCGGCGGTAGTCGAGGGCGGCGACGACGGTCTTGCCGGTACCCGTCGCCATCACCACGAGGTTGCGCCACCGCCCGTGCACCAACCGCTCGGCGTCCAGGTCGGCCAGGATCTCCGCCTGATACGGGTACGGGCGCACGTCCAGGTTCGAGATCGCCGTTGGTGCGTCGTTGCGGCGCTCCCCGGTGAGTGCGTGCCGTAGCCGATCGGCGTCCCTGGTCGCGTCGTACGCCTCGAACGCCGGGTCGTTCCAGTAGTCCTCGAACGTCGCCGTGAACGTGTCGATGACGTGTGGCTGCTCGATGTTGGAGATGCGCACGTTCCACTCGACGCCGTCGACAAGCGCGGTCTTCGACAGGTTCGACGAGCCGACGTACGCGGTGGTGGTGCCGTTGTTGCGGCGGAACAGCCACGCCTTGGCGTGCAGGCGGGTGGTCCTCGTCTCGTACGAAACTTTGATCTCGGCGCCGAGTTCGCTGAGTCGGTCGAGCGCTCGCTGATCCGTTGCGCCCAGGTAGGTCGTGGTGATGACGCGGACCCGGCCGCCTCGGGCGATCAGCTCGCGGATGGGCTGCTCGACGATGCGCAGGCCGTACCACTTGATGAACGCGCAGAGCAGGTCGACGCTCTCCGCCGACGCCATCTCGTGGTTGACCTCGTGGCCGATGCGCGGCTGGTGGCGGCCGTTAACCAGCAACGCGCCGGTGGAGAGCGGGGTGCTGGGTCGATCCGGGAAGGTGGGCTGTGCCGGTGGGATCGGCGGGGCGGCGATGGCGTGGAGCAACTGCTTGGTGTCGGTGACCTGGTCTTGGTCGGTCGCTGCCTTGGGGCTCAGGGTGGTGATGGCGTCAGCGATCTGGTTCGCCATCGCAATCTGGTGATGGAGCTTGTTGTCGCCGTTGGGGACGGACTGAAGGGCTCGGGCGGTCAGGGTGGCGATGTGCCGGGCGAGGGCGGTGTGCGCGTCAGCCGGGTCGAGGTCGTGGCGTTGGATCAGTGCGGGGTCAACGTGCTGGAGGCGGTTAGCCAGCTCACGGGTGATCAGGTGCTCGAAGACGCCCCGCTCAAAATCCGTCATCGTTACAGCCAATCAGCTAAGGCGCGTAGGCGGCCGGCCTTGACATGGGGCCTCACGTCGTGGTCAGCCTCGTGCCGACCATGCTGCCGGCGAAGAGCTTGCCCACGGTGAAGATCGCCGGCGGATTCCCAATGTGAGTGAAGTGCAGAATCTTGGTTTGCCTGGCTAATTGGCCGTCCAGGCATGGATCAGTCCAGATCAGTCGGATCGATGCGGGCCTTAACTGCTGCGTGCTCGGCCAGTAGATAGAGCAGATTCGAGCCGTCGATCAACTCTAGTGGCTTGCCGGAAGCGAACTCGTATGAAGCGGGGCCATATCCGCTTGTTGTCACCAAGATTCCCTTGGACGCGCCTTCGTTTTGAAGGGTTCCATATAGGTCGCGGACAGAAGAAACGTCTACGGTGTTACGGTACCGCTTGGCCTGAATGACAACCTTGCCACCGAAAATGGGTCGAGGATCGAAGGCAACACAGTCCACGCCGCCGTCCCGCGACGCACGTGTCTGCTTAGTTTCGAGGCCCATCTTGGCGAATAGGTTCTGGATAAGACTCTCGAACTCGTTCGGTGTCAGCCTCAGAAGATTTGGTCGCTGGTCGAGGTCGGCCAACACGTCAACCTCGTCAATGAACCGCTTGTCCACCATGTCGAACTCAAGTACCGGTCGAACCGGGGCAAGGGCCTCGGGTCGCTTCGATACCGAAGCATTCAGGTGTTGGAGACATGCGGCCGGATCGACGCTGCGGAGCGTGAGGGCGGTAAATATTTCACGTGTCGTTCGTAGTGTCACAAGGCAAGGTTGAACGGCGGCGCCAGTGCGCGGGTCGGTTGTGTCAACGATGCCGTTAAAGACGATTGTCTGCACCAGTCCGGCTCGGTCGGACTCAAAGAGTTCGTGGATGGTCCGCAGAGTCACTTGGCTCACGATGCTTGCATACCGTTCCTTCACTTCTTTCGCTGGCCGTGCCACGGTGCTGATCTCATCACGGACTTTGACGTAGCGGTACTCTCGCACTGATGGAATTACGTCTATCGTCGGCAAATGGTACTCTACTACGAGCTGCCGGGATTCGGGCACGTATGCTAGTCGATAGTGCTGAGGGAAATCGTCAGGGTAAACCGAGTTGCCGAGCACCATCCCGAAGTAATCCACTACTGCGGCGGGGTCTCCGGCGGCAACTGCGGCTGCAAATCGATCGACCTCGGCGTTGTGTGCCTTCGTCTGGG
Source organism: Micromonospora sp. bgisy143 (assembly GCF_057708145.1). Taxonomy (NCBI): domain Bacteria; kingdom Bacillati; phylum Actinomycetota; class Actinomycetes; order Micromonosporales; family Micromonosporaceae; genus Micromonospora; species Micromonospora sp. bgisy143. Next base: position 370,319 of record NZ_JBYIRN010000002.1, on the reverse strand, counting down.
CATCAACTTTTGCCTGGTCCTGTTGGTATCGCTGATAAGCGAGAGCCAGCCGGCGCTCCCGTTCGGCCTCTGCGGCTGCGTGCTGTGCCTGAGCCTGCCCGAAGGCATGATGCGCCTGGGCAAGTTGTTGCTGATACTTGGCCTGACCACCGAATAGCTTCCCGATCCCCGAGGGGGCAAGCGGTTCGAAACGTCGCCAATCCGGTGGTGGCAAAGGAGTGCCGAGGGGCCCCGGCTGGAAGGGTGGGTGTTTTACAGATTTGCGAAGCCGCCGAAAATCAATGTGATCGTCCACGTCAAGTGTGGCCAGCAGCAAGACATCGAGCTCGTCTATGCGCGCCTGTAGGTCAGAGTTGTTAGCCGCGACCTCGGCATTGCGCGCCTCCGCGTAGAGTCGCTTGCGCTCTCGTTCATTAGCTGCGGACGCACGCTCTGCGGCCTTCCTGGCGCGATCTGCCTCACGGCGGAGGTGTTGCTGATGCCGGTAGGCGGCGGCCTGGGCCTGCCTCTGTGCACGCTCATGGCGAGCTTGCGCTCGCTGCATTTCCTTGAGGATCCCCACGCCATTCCTAAGGTCGCGACGACTGCGGTTCGGACACCATAGCCAGCAACCGGGCGTTCCGACACCCGCCGTGCGGCTGAAACCAAAATTTTCGGACCGAACCTTATGTCCTTCCTTGTTCGTGTTCATTGGCGTTCTCGGTGTCGGATCCCGGACAGATGCATCCGCATGATGCGGGCCACGGGCAGCCCTGGTTGCTGCACTTGGCTGGCGTATGACTCGATGTTCGACCTGCCAGTCAAGTTTGCGCGGAGTGGCGTTATTGCCAGCCGCGGACAGGCTGCCGACTTACTCCGTGCCTTGTACCCATGGTCCCTGGACCATTAGAGTCAGCCACTCGAGAAGGTGCGGCTCCCTGAGGCGTTACGAACCAAGACGTCGAAGATTGGTCCGCCTTCCCAGTCTGGCTGCAACTTGGTGACCTTGCACCAGCCCCAGGAGCGGTACGCGCTCTGAGCGGCGACATTGTCCGGCCGGGCCAGCAGCGTGGTCCGGCGCTCTTTCCGGGCTGACAACAACTCATCGTGCAGCGTTGCAGCGATGCCTCGACGTTGCCAGGCAGGGTGGACCATCAGCTCGCTTATCGCGAATGTGCGCGTCCCATCCTCGTCGGTGAACCCAGGCGGGACGGGGTCATGGATGCCTTCCCACCATCGCGTCTCGGCGGGAAGTGGAAACCCGTAGATGTAGCCGACCAGGCTAACGTTCACCTCGGCGGTGACCAGCTCCCACCCCGCTCGCTGCATGTGCAGGTCGAGCTGACGCCGGTAGCGGTCCTCGCTGTGGAACTCGCCTCCGCCCGCGTAGACCTCCAGATAGAGACTTACGAGCTGGTCCAGGATGTCCGTGGCCTCTCCGGCATCTCGATGGCGGAGTTGCACGCCCTCCATCACACGGTTACTACTTGGTCGTAGGCGTCGACGAATTCGCGGGTCGTTGCGGTGGCATTCCCTGGTGCCGCAAGCTTCGCCCGCACCTGCGCAAGATTCCGGCTCACCCGCCCAGACTTCATCTGGCACACCGCCGGCAGGACGTCCAGGGCGATGCGCGCCGCTTCGTTGGTGTCACCCTGCTGGTACGCCGCGTCGGCGAGGTCGATTGTGTAGAGGACCTGATTGCGCCGATAGCCCGGCGATGGGCTAATAGTGATCGCGCGGAACGACGAAGCGGCGCGTTCGGGTCTACCCAGGGCGAGGTAGGAAAGTCCTTGGATGCCGCTCAATTCCTGCTCGTCCACGAAGTCGACAAACCCCGGATCGTCGTCGTGCGGCCCGCGATCCAGCTCGCGGCGAGCCTTCGTCATCTCCCGGCTGAACCCGCTTGCGTCCCTGAGGACGGCGTAGGCGTGTGCCTTCCGCAGGTGCAGCAACGTGCTGAGTCGAGGCGTGCCCCATCCGGCGGAGACGCGCATCGCCGCCTCGGCGCAGTGCAGTGACTCGCCCGGTTGGCTCTCGCGTAGTAACAGAGACAACAGTGCCAATGCTCTCACCTCCACCCGTGGATCGTCCGCGATGCGGGCGCGCGTGATGGCCTCGTTGAGGAAAGGTCGGGCTTCCGGACGGCGTTCGGCGTCGATGGCGAGCCACGCCGCCTGGATGCCGAGGTCAGCCAGGGCGCCTTGCAGGGCGTCCCCGACCTCTCGGCTGTAGTTCGCCTTGGCGGCCCAGACCGACAGTCGGGCGTGCACCTGGATGGCGACGTCGCAAAGTTGGCCGGCTCCTACTGCGGCATCCGCCTGCCGGAGGTCATTGACCAGCGAGCCGGCCAGCCGCACCTGTTCCGTGCCCATGTTCCCGGGTACGTCGGTGGGGCTTGTGAGCAAGTAGGGATGGCCCGCCGCGGCGAGTCCGGTGAGCGCGGCCAAGATGTTGAAGTGTCTGCGGTCCGTGACGCCACCCCCTTGGCTTGGTGCCTGTTCCACGTTAACTGCCACGGTCGCTGGATCGCCCCGCTCGACCGCCTGCTCGTCGCGACGCACGCAGACCACTTCGCCGTCCGAAGGGCTTGCATCGACCCAGCACTGCTGGCCGGGAAGGCGGAACCAGAGACTGCCCGCCGGTATCCCGAGGACCTTCGCCCAGTGCGCCAGCCGGTCCAGGTGCACGAGCGGCGGGCCGTTCTCCACCCGACTCAACTGCGCCTGCGTGATCCCCAACCACCCCGCCACCACGGTCTGCGGCAACGCGACCCGCCCGTGGTACGGATGGCAGCGGTACGCCCGGATCACCCGCCCCAGATGCCGCTCGGCCAGCGCGAGTCGCACCGGTTCGTGGTCCCAGAAGTTCGCCGGCACCACCGGCGGCGCGCTCAGCCTGTCCCGTTCGGCGGCCTGGCACGGCGTACACCGTCCGGTGTCGTTGTCCCGGGCCAGCCGTCCGCCGCACCGAGGGCAGTTCGCGTGAGTCACCGGCGGCTCCGTCCGTCTCGCCACATCGAGCGTATCCATTGAACACGCTGCGTGGAGCGCTGGTATACGCGCGACGCATATCGTCAGGGGACGGCCGGATGAGCGAACTCAGGACTGGCGCACCGCCCGCAGCGCCTCGATGACCACGCCCCAACGCCCCGGCCCGTTCACCGAGTTCAGCGGCTTGCCGTCGGCCACGATCACGCCGGCGGCGCGCAGAACCGCCAGGTGACCCGCGTAGGCGGGGTGCGCGGCCAACTCCTCCTTGGTGTGCGGGAACGCGATGATCGGCAGCCCCGCGCCCAGCGACTCGTTGAGGACGCCGAGCGCCAACGTGTCGTTGATGCCCAACGCCCACTTGGTCACCGTGTTGAACGTGACCGGGGCGGCCACCACCACATCGGCGGGCGGGTGGGGCTCGGGGTCGCCGGGCATCCGCCACTCCACGCGTACCAGATAGCCGGTTTTCTCTTGCAACGCCGCTCGGTCGAGCCATCGTGCGGCGGTCGGGCTGACGATCATGCAGACCCGCCACCCGTCGGCGATCAGGAGGTCGACCAGCTCGTCGATATTTTCCGCCGGACCCGCGGCGCAGACGACCAGGTACAGCACCGGGCGTTCCGTCATGCCCGCAGTCTGCCCGATTCGAGAGTCGGAGCGTGGAGCGCATACCGATCCCGTATGCCGTCGACGATCACCGTGACATGCCGTTGTGCCTGGTCAGGCGTGACAGTCGCTGCATGGTCCGGGGCGGGTGCTCGGCCTCGGAACTGTGCCGGCCCTCATCGGCGCAGCTCCTCCCGCCCCGGTGCCAGCCCACGATTCAACGACTTGGAGCCGGTATGCCCACCGTGATCGACGACGACCACCCGGCCTGCGCGAGTCTGGCCGCCGCCTGGGCGTCGGTCGACGCGCGTGCCGCCGCCGACTTCTGGTGCACGGTCGAAGACCGCCGGACCGGTCTGCTGCCGCACCGCGACGCGCCACTGTTCTTCACCGCGCTGGGCCGCCTCCTGGCCGGTGGTGACGCCCCGGCGAACCGGGCGGCGCTGCTCCGGGTGCTCGGCCGCGCGTACCGTCACTTCGACCTGCTTCCGCACGCCACCACCATTGGCGACGCGTTGCTCGCCACCCTCGCCCGCCACGCCCAGCCAGTGTGGACGCCACAGCTCACCGTCGTCGCCGAGCGCGCCCTGTGCCGCGCCACGCACGCCATCCGCCGGGCCGCCGCCCACACCGGCAACGGCCGGGCCTGGTGGCATGTCGAGGTGATCGGCCACGATCGGCCGTCGCCCGACATCGCCATCCTGACGGTACGTCCCTTGCGACGCCTGCCCTTCCAGCCAGGTCAGGCCGTGCCGGTCTGCACGCCGCGTCTGCCGGGGCACTGGCGCTGGCTCTCGCCGGCCAACGCCCCGCGCGCCGACGGCACCGTCGAGCTGCACGTCCGTGCCGTGCCTGCCGGCACCGTCTCCCACCGTCTGGTCCATCAGGTACGCCCCGGTGAGCTGCTCTGGCTCGGCCCGCCCGTCGACACCGGCCTGAGCCTCGACCCGGCGGGCACCAACGATCTGCTGCTCGTCGCCGGCGGCACCGGGCTGGCGCCGCTGCGCGCCCTGGTGGAGCAGGTCGCCGCCGCACGGAACGGTCAGGGGGTGACGTTAGTGGTCGGCGCGCGCACGTTCACCGACCTGTACGACGCGATCGCCCTCGACAAGCTTCAGTGCGCTCACGACTGGCTGACCATCGTGCCGGCCTTGTCGGCTGACCCCTGCGCCGAGCCGGCCGAGCAGGGCGGTGCCCTGACCGTCGCCCTCGACCATCACCAGCCCGGCCAGGACATCTACGTCTGCGGCCCACCCGCCATGGTGGCCGACGCGCGGTCACGGCTGTGCGCCCTCAACATCCCCTCGGCCCGCATCCACCTGCCCGAAGGGTTCACCCACTGACTGCCGTGCCTTCTCATTGATCGATCACCATGAGAGGCTTAAACGCCTGAGAGTGTTCGTCTCGGTGCGGGGGGTAAGCGGCGTGCGGGGTGCTGACGGTCCGTCCGGGTGGTCGGTCGAGAAGTTCGGGCTGCCTCTGGCAACCTCCCTGCGCACTCTGGTCCCGGCGGCGCTGGGCCGCGCGGTCGAGCTCGCGCAGGGTGCGCGCGACGCATCGGAGTTGGACACCGACCACGCCTTCGGCCCCGTCCGGTGGAAGCAGCAGTACGAGGTGTTGCACGAGTACCTGCGCGACCTCCCCGACGTGGTCGGTGTCCATCCGCCCGGTGCCCAGGTGCGGGTCACCATCTGTCGGGGGCATCTTCTGTTGCCCTGGCGGTACGCGACTCGGAGCGATGTCGACATGCGCGACGCTCGTCCGGGGCGTGACCTCAACCGGCTGATCCGAGACCTGCTGATCCTCTTCGGGCCTGAGCCGGGTCATGAGGAGGTCACACTCCCGCTGATGCCGCTCACACCGGAGGAGGCTCGTGACCGCTCAGCTCAGCGGGAGGCCGTGGAGCAGTTGACCGACGAGCCGAGGGTGCTGCTCGTCGGGTTCGCCTGCAACTCCGACGACGGTCTGCTCCGGGTCTCGTGGGGCGAGGCCGCTCTGCTCAGCGGCAACGAACTCAGATGGGGCCACGTCGAGGACCTGCCAGTCGCGCGAGCGCGATGACAGCGACACGGGACCGCGAAAAATGATTCAGGTCAGTAGCGTCTGGGCGTGCCCGACATCCCTTCCGGCGATCCGCTGTCCGGCTTCAGCTCCGCGCGTCCCTACACAAGGGACGCCGCCGATGAGGCTCCACGCATGCCCGGCGTTCACGTGGTCATCGAGGACGGCACGGTCGTCTACGTCGGCTCGACGGGAGATCTACGTCGACGTCTTCGCCAGCATCTGACCGGCAATCGGGGCTCATCGGTCCTGCACGAACAGGTCGGCCGATTGCTCGACCAGCGCGGTGCCCGGGCGGGTGCTGCCGACGTCGCAGACTGGCTGTCGCACTGCGACCTCCGCTGGCTGCGGACAGACGCTACGCATGAAGTGAAGGATGCGCTGGTCGCGTCCCTTGGACCTCGTTTCAACAGGCAGGTGCCGAAGGAGTCGGGGTTGCCCGGAGTCTCCGCGAAGCAGCGCCAGTTCGATCGCCTGAAGTCCAGCCGGTACTACGGTGGAGTGCTCGATGCGGTCCGCGCGTATCTGCACGTCGCTGTGCCCGACGCCGCTGACAAGGAGCGGGAATATTGGGCGCTGTCCTGCCTGCCGGCGACCTTTGCCGGCCGACTCGCCGCAGTCAGCATGAAGCGGATGGAGACGTTCGTTCTGGCCGAGCCCGCCGAGCCGGCCGAGCACTCGCTGATCAGTGGCTTCGTCATCGTCAGATGGTCGGCCCTACGCCAGCACTGGCCGACGTTTCAGGCGTTCGTGGACGCCTTCCCCGATCTGGCCATCGGCGACTCCGACTACGCGGACCCTGGGCCGGACCAGGTCCGGGTCGATGGCTGGCATCACGACCTGATGGCCGCTTTCCGCGACGACCGATTCGCCGCGGCCGTGCGTGCTCTCACCGAGCCGCTGCTGAGAGTCCGAACCCTGCACGCCGCTGGACACAACGACCAACTCGCCGAGCAGGTGTTGAACAAGGTACGGCCGGCGCAGCCCGACAACCTGGATAGGTCCCCGGACGACAGCAGCGCCGGCGAGTCGGACGATGCGTCCGAGGGGCGGCGTAGGAGGCTGGCCGAGGTCACCGCACGGCAGGGGCAGGCAGACTTCCGCCGCCGGCTCATGACGGCGTACGGCAACCGCTGCGCGATCACCGGGTGCGATGCTGAGGCCGCGCTTCAGGCGGCACACATCGACCCGTACGACGGACCGGCCACCAATCAGGTGAACAACGGCCTCCTGCTCCGCGCTGACCTGCACAACCTGCTCGACCGAGGGTTGATCTGGATCGACGAGTCGTACGTCGTGCACGTGGCGGCAGGTATCGCGCACTACTCCGGCTACCACGGTCAGCAAATCCGCCTGCCGGAGAGTGCCGATGACCGGCCAGACCTCGAAGCGCTCCTTCGGCACCGACGGGCCGTCGCTCGCATTCCCTGACCCGTGCGACGCCAGAGCCAGTGGGCGGGACAGTCGGGAGTAGGTCCCCGTGAAGCGATATACCTGTGAGTCATAACTGTGACTCACAGGTATATCGCTCGACAGGGCATGGCCCGCCGGACCGGCCGCACTGGCCGGTGCGTGGTCAGGACGACGTGTCGCCGAACTCGCGTACCCCGTCGACGTCGAGCGTGATCCGCCCGTTCTCGGCCCACTGGCCGCTGGCGGCGAGCCAGCTCGGGTCGTCGCGCTCGTCGATGTCACTCCAACTGTGCCGGTGGTGGCGTAGCTGGATCGGTCCGGTCGAGGCACCCGGGGCGAGCGTCCCGCTGGTGAAGGTCAGCTCGACCCAGCCCGGAACCGTGGTGCCCGGGACCGGATAGCCGGGCGGCGTTCCCGGTGGCACGAAGAACACCAGCGTCTGCCGGACCTGGTCGCAGCCCAGCGCGGCCCAGTCGCAGTTGGTCACCAGCGACGTGTTGCCGCCCTCGAAGCGCAGGTGATACCGCACCCGTACGGTGCTCAGGTCAAGTGGTCCGTCGCCGGTGTTGGTGATCCGGAGGACGTACTGGATCTGGTTGTTCGTCGGTGACCAGTCCAGGTTGCGGTAGCTGACCGTGGCGCGGCCGGCGGCGGTGCGGACGGTCGTCGTGGCGGAGCTGTCGGAGTAGCCGCCGGGCGCGCGGGCGGCGACCGCGATCCGGTACGTGGTGCCGGGGGCCAGGTCGGTGAGCGTGAGGGTGGTGGCGGTGGTGGTGCCGAGGAGGCGGTACACGTGGGGGCCGAGCGGCACCTGCACCTCGTAGCTGATCGGGCCGTCGCCGGTCGGTTCACCCGCCCAGGCGGCGGGTGTCCAGGTCAGGGTGAGCTGGTGTGGCTCGTTGGTCAGCACGGTTGGACTGCCGGGGGTGGTCAGCGCCGGGATGTCGTCGGCGCGGGCGGGGGCGGCGAAGGACAGGCTCGCGAGCGCGGCGAGGAGGACGACGGCGGTGGCACGGCGGGAGCGCATGACCCGAATCGTATCCACAATCAATAATGATCAATGCCTATTCCCACGTGGTGGCGCTATGGCTTAATGGGAAACGCATCGGCACCGCCGTGGCGCATTGTCGGAATGTTGTGCCGACTCCACCTGGCGATTAATCGTGGTTTCTTCATACGCTGATTCGACTGCGCCCACATCGCGAGGTGTCGAATGGTCATTCCTCGTCCTGTTCGCACGCTGCTCGCCGCCGTACTCAGTGGTCTTTTGATCGTTTCTTCGGCGCCCGGCCCCGCTCGCGCCGCGGCGGTTGTCGGTCCGGAAATGGCGGCGTATCTGGCCGCGCATCCGGGCGGAAAGGCGATCAGCGACAACGAGATCAGCTACGACGGCGGGATGTTCGTCGTCAGCCTGCGACGGCCGATCGGCACGTTCGTCGCGGCCGACTGCCCCTCGGGTTGGTACTGCTTCTACGAGTGGCCGAACTACGGCTACCCCCGGGGTCGGCTCTCCGACTGCGGCCGGCAGAGCCTCGCCACCTGGCAGTGGCAGTTCCGGGTCGAGTCGGCGCACTACAACCTCGGCAGCGGCTCGGTGTCGTTCTACTACTACGACACCCGGCTCTTCGACATCGGTGCGGCCAACCGGGTCCGTAGCGACGCGGCGCCCTACCGGAACTGGCCGAACTACGTGCAGCGTCGCTGTTGAGGTCCGCCGAGCGGTCAGGCGCAGCCCGGCCCGGCGGTCCGATCGGTCCGCGCCTTGCTGCGGATGAGCACGTACTCGACGATTTGGTTGCCGGCCACCGTCGTCGTCTCGTGGCTCAGCAACTCGCCGGTGTGCGGGTCGAACTGCACCGTCTCCCGGCGGCCCAGGCTGTCGTCGGCGCTGAAGGCCAGGCCGGGTCGGTCGTCCCAGTCCGGGTACACGCCCCGGTCCTGGATGTCGGGCGTCGCGGCCAGCTCGGACAGCAGCGCCGAGACCTGAGCCGGGCTCAGCAGGTGGTAGCGGAAGATGCGGCTGACCACCGTGAGCATCCCGGCGGCGGTGCGTAGCTCCGGCGGCAGTTCGCCCAACTGGTCGGCGAGTTGCCGACGCAGCTCCACCGGGTCGGCCGAGGGCACCGGCGGAATCTCGGAAAGGTCGCCCCGACCGTAGGGGGCCGACATGGGCTTGCCGGAGGGATGGCCGCCCTTCACCACGGTGACGGTCCGACGGCCGGAGAGGGCGGGGGTCCACCACAGCTGTTCGTCCCGGTAGCTGTCCCGATCGACCCCGGGCGCGAGGTCCGCGGGTGACCAGGTCCGCAGACAGGCGACGGTGTACGACCCGTCCGCGACCGTCGCGGTCAGCCCGGCCACCGCCAGCGCGAGGTCCGCGAGACGCCGTCCACCCCCGGTGTACGCCGGGGTGCTGCCCGCCGACGACCGGGCACCGGGTGGGGACTCCGTCGTCGGGGCGACCCCGGTCTCCCCGCGTCCCCGGATCGCGGAGCTGCCGACCGCGACCAACGGGGTCAGCGACACCCCGCCGAGCAGGATGGCCAGGACGGCTCGCCGCAGTTTGGGCGGCAGTCGGCTGATCCGGCTCGGACCCGGCGGCACCACCGAAGGCCCCTCGCCCACTGGGCAGCGGGGTCGCGGGATCGCGTTCGTCCGCGCGGCGACGACGTGCCGAGGTGCCGGCCGGTTGACGCGCCGTTCTCCGTCACGCAGGACCGGCCGGCCCGACCCACCGGCGCGGGACGCGCTGGGGGCGTTCCCCGTCGGTGCGCCCGACCGGTTGCCGGTCGGGGCGTTGCCGGTCGTTGCGGAGCCGGGTCGGCCGCCGTCCGGCTTCGGGGTCGTCCGGTTGCTCGCCGGCGTGCCTCCCAACGCGGCGGGGACACCGGGGTGGCGGTGCGACGTGCCCTCGTCGGTGCCGGCGGCCGGCGAGGGCCGGGACTTCCCGTGCCAGCCGCCGGGTGTCGGCCGCTGCTGGATCGGGATCGTCCCCCAGGGCCACGCCGGCGCTTCCGGGTCGGCGGGAGGTCGGGCCTGGTCGGCAGGAATGCGGTCCAGCGTCACGCCGCGGTTCTGCTGGCTTGGCAGCGGCCCCACCGCGTCGAACCGGGCCGACTGGTCGTTGCTGGACGACGGCCACGCCAGGGCACCGGACAACGGCAGGGTCGGCAGGCCGGCCGACGCGGGCGGTACGAGCCCACGGCGGAACTCCCGGTGGTAGGCGCGTGCCGCGTGTGCGGCCAGTCGGAGGTACCAGGCGCGCCCCTCGGTGCCAGCGTCGTCGTAGGTGCAGCAGATCAGCGCCTGGCTCAGCAGGCTGAGTAGGTACTGTGCCCGCCAGATCGACGCCCAGCCGTTCTCCTTGGCGAGGGCTGACCCGACCGCGCAGCTCGCCCTGATCACCTTGGCGGTCAGGGCGGGTAGCCGCTGCGAGGCGCGACCGGCCGGATCGATCAGCAGGGCGCGCAGGGCGTCGGCCTGGACGGTGCGGGGACTCTCGGCCACGTCGGTCAGGGCCAGATCGAGGAGCAGGCTGCACAGGTCACGGGTGAGCGGCGCGTCGACCGCGAAGCGGTCCATGTCGACGAGGCAGAACTTCTTGACCTGCACGTGGCCGGCGAGCGAGCAGGGGTAGAGGACGTTGCGCCCGTGCAGGTCGCCGTGCGATGCCCCGCAGAGCTGGTCGAGCTGCCCGTCACCGAAGAGAGATCCGGCGGCGACGAAACGGAGCGGGTTGGGCACCACCACACCGCTCGCCGAGTCGTACAGCCACTCGGCGGCGAGATCGCCGAGACCGAGCGCCATGACGGCTGCGTACACCTCGGCCTCGGCGTCGACCAGCTCGCGGCGGACGAACCGGCTGACGGTGGTCGGGGTGATCCGCCGTGCCGGGCGGTGCCACCGCCACACCCCGTCGAGCAGGGCGCGGTAGGCATCCTTGGAGTACTCGTCGTCCACCTCGGCGAGCGGTACGACCTTCTCGGCGCCGCGCGCGATGGCCTGGAACATCAGGTACCGGCCGTCGCCGACCGGGTGCGGCGGGTACGGCTGGGGGACCAGGTGGCGCTCGGCGAACTCCGCGTCGAGCCGGAACGCCCGCGCGTGCCGGGCGGTCTCCTCGCGCGCCTGACGGGCCGACAGGAGCTTCACGTACAGCAGTTCGGGGTCCTGGCCGTCGCTGCGCTGCACGATCACCGGGATCAGCTGCGCCCCGCTGCGCCCGCGCAGTCGGATGCCGTTGCTCGGCGCACGGACCGTGGCGTCACGCCCGGTCGCCCAGTCCAGCAGCGCGACCGAGACCGTCGCATCCAATATGTACTCTTCGAACTCGTCGCCGAGGCCGTCGCCCATGTCCGCCGTTGGACCTTCCACGAGTGGTGAAAGTGGACGCGGACGAGCAGGGGTGGCACGTCCGAGTGAGGGATGCGCGGGTGGGCGCGAGCCTCAAGCTACCGCAATTTTCGGGCGAACGCGGTATTAATTCGCAGCCGGTCCCGCATCTACTTAAAGGTAATAAAGCATTACTTTGCGCGTGTGCGGCAGCGCATTCCGTGACATCAAGAAAGGTGGATATAGGATCGTCACGGAAAGGGAGGTGCCGGTGACTGAACGCATGGAACCCCTGCTCCAGCGGCAGCGCCGTCCCGACATGATGGCGCTGCTGCACGCCATGTCGGTCTGCCACCGGCGCGCGCAACGGCTCGACAACCTGCGAATGGCACTCTCCGTCGCGATCGGAGTCGGCGGTGCCGTCGTCGCGGTCACCGGCGTGTCGGCGGTCGGCATCACCGCCGCAGGCGCCCTCTGGGCCGTCGTCAACGCGATCGGGCTCGGTACCTGGTCGACCGGCCAGATCCGCCGGGCCGCCACCCTTCAGGAGATGTTCGACGTACGCCTCTTCGACCTGCCCTGGAACACGGTCGCGGCGGGTGAGCCGCTCGGCCCGGAAGAGGTGAGCCGGCTGGACCGCGCCTACCGGGGCGACGAGCGCTATCTCCGGGACTACTACGAGGTGCCGCACCTGCCCCGCCCGTACGACGTGCTCGCCTGCCAGCACCAGAACCTGGGGTGGGGCGCGCGGGTCCGCCGACGGTACGCGTACACCGTGCTCGCCGGAGTGGCGCTCTGGGCCGCCGTCGGCGTCGTTTTCGCGGTGTCCGCCGAGCTGACCGTCGCCGACCTGCTCACCCAGTGGTTCGTCCCGTCCCTCGGCGTCCTCCTGCTGGGCGTGGAGATCTACCGGGGTCAACGCGACGTCGCCGCCGAGCGGCACCGCGCGCTCGCGATTCTGCAGAGGCAGATAGTCGCCGCCGTGCAGGGCGAGGATCCCGACACCGAGTCCCGGCTGCTCACCCTCGCCCGGCAGACCCAGGATCTGATCTTCCAGAGTCGGCGGGGGCAGGCACGCGTACCCGACTGGTTCTTCCGACGGTTCCACGCCGCCGACCGGGTCGACTTCCAGGCCGCGATGGTGAGCCTCGCCGAACTGCTGGGCGCCCGTCCGCCGGCTGCCCGCACCGACTGAGCAGTCGGGGCCACGGTACGGCGGTACTCGCCTCCCATGCGTTCCCAAGATGCGCGCGCGGCAGATAGGCGCGCGATACCGCGATATGGCGTCAGCGGACGGCGTGCGCGAGTGCCCGACCGTAGCGTCCGAACGGCGCAGGTCTTCAAGCGCCCGACCTGAGGGAGGTAGCCATGCCGAGTCCGTTACCGGGGGAGCAGGCCCCGATCATCGTGCAGCTAGACCGGTGGCGGGCGGGGGTACCGCCGGACGCCTGGCCGGACAGTCTGCCGGCGAGCGGCGAGATCTGGCGACAAGACGTCTTCGCGGTGGCCGATGCGTACCGCACTGGCTCCGCGAGCCCTCGCCAACTGCTGACCGCTGTGCTGGTCTGGGGTTACGGACCCATCGGGTACGGGCCGTGGCGCGCTGCCAGGTCGCTCGACGCCGACCCCGATGGCAAACGCCTGGCGTACGCGCTTGAGGCGGTGTCCGCATCAGCGCCCGACGAGGCGGCGCTGGGCACCGCGTACCGCCGTTTCCGCGATCCCAACCACGCTCGTCTGCCGTGGCTGGGACCGGGACTGTTCACGAAGGTCCTCTACTTCGTCGGCTACCGGCGTGGGCTGGGCGGTGTGCAGCCGCTGATCCTCGATCACGTGGTGGCCGGTCGCCTCCCCGCCCAGGCCGGGGTGACCCGGCGCAACGGTTGGTCGCCCGACGAGTGGCTGGCCTATCTGCGCTGGGCCACCGAGCAGGCGCAGCGCAGGGGCGTCGAGCCGGACGCGGTGCAGTTGGCGGTCGTGCACGACACCGAGGCGGCTAGGACGTAGCGCCGAGGCGGGCGTCGAGGGCGTCGAGGTCAGGTACGAACCAGATGTGCTCGCCCCGGTTCGACTCGTGTACGAGAGCGCGCAGCGCCGAACTTCCCGCGAGCTGCGTCGAGATGTCGCCCACCACGGCGAGCCGCAGCCGGTAGTTGACGAACTTCTGCATCACCTCGCCCGCGAAGCGGGTGCCGAGCGAGAAGAAGCGGGCGTCGAGTCGGTTGGCGGGTACGGCGACCACCTGTGCGCCGAGGAAGGCCGCGCCGATCAGGTCCAGCGCGTCCTGCTCGGTGGCGATCGGCGGGCCGGCGGGGTCGCAGACCAGCACGTGGACCCCGGCGCGTTGCTGCAGCTCGTCAGGCATCGGTGACCTCCCGGTTGAACAGGCCGTTGTCGGCGGTGAGGACGGCGTCGAGCAGGTGCAGCAGTTCGGCGGTGCCGGCGGGATCGCCGATGATGATGATCTTCAGCCGGCGTCGCTGGTCGTCGTGCACGGTCTGCACCCGCAGCGGGTTGGCGGGGTCGTGGCCGGTGTTGGCGCTGGCGAGCACGAGCGTGCCGAGCCGGTCGGCGGCGGCCCGGTCGACGCCGTCGACCTGCACGATGCTCGACACCTCGGCCGCTGCGGTGGTGGTCGCGGCGGCCGGGGTCTGCCCGGTGAGGGCGTTGAGGTCCCTGGCGGCGATCCGGTACTGCTTGCCGATCCGTACCGCCTTCAGCCGGCCGGACCGGATGTAGCCGCGCACGGTGCGCACATGGAGCCCGAGCCGCTCGGCTACCTGCTCGACCGAATACATGTCATCCTTCATCGCTCCCTATCCTAGCCGAACAGGGAATGTTAGGGAGTGATGGGGAAGGTTACCGAACCTGAATCGTTGACGACATCAGCTCCAAAGGGGCTGCGACACACTCCTCCGGCGGCGCACCCGGTGACGTCAGAAGGCGTGAGCTGCGGCGCGGAGAGCAGCGCGAGGATCCCCCGCCTGTCGGATGGGTCCAGTACCGTCTGGAAACCATGGACGCGCGGGGCGGCGACGCCATCATCGGGCGGGATCACCCCGCAGGCCTGCTGCGCGCCGAGCTGGACCGGGCTGCCACCAGCCACGGTGGTCTCGTCCTGGTCACCGGCGAGCCGGGCATCGGTAAAACCACCCTCGTCACCTCGGTGGCGCGGGAAGCCCGCCGACGCGGGGCGCTCGTGCTCGGCGCGGCCTGCTGGGACTCCGACAGCGCCCCCGGCTACTGGCCGTGGGTGCAGGTGCTGCGGGCCCTGCGCCGCTCCGCCGACGACTGGGCGCTCGCCCGCCCGGACGCCGAACCCGCCCTCGCGGCCCTGCTCGGCGAGACCGGCACCGGTGACGTACCCGGCCTCAGCGCCGCCTGGTCGGCCCGCGACGGCCAGGACGTCGCCGACCAGGAGGCGTTCGCCCTGTACGACGCCGTGACCGCCGCGCTGGTCGCCGTCTCCGCGCACCGGCCGGTGGTGATCGTCCTCGACGACCTGCACTGGGCCGACCCGGCCTCGCTGCGACTGCTCGGGTTCGCCGCCCAGCACACCTGGTTCGAGCGCCTGTTACTGATCGGCACGTACCGCGACGCGGAGGTCGAGGCCGCCGACCACCCGTTGCGCCCGCTGCTGCTGCCCCTGGCCGCCAAGGCCACCACGATCACCCTGAGCGGTCTGGCCCGCGACGAGGTGGCCGCGTTGATGGCGCGTACCGCCGGTCGGGAACCCGCTCCCGACCTGGCGGACGAGGTCCACCGCCGCACCGGCGGCAACCCGTTCTTCGTCGAGGAGACCGCGCGGCTGTGGCACGCCGACGGCACCACCGGCGCCATCCCGCCGGGCGTACGGGAAGCGGTGCGGCGGCGGCTCGCCCAGTTGCCCGCCGCGGTGGTCGAGGCGCTGACCGTCGCCGCCGTGCTGGGTCGCGAGTTCCACCGGCAGGTCCTGGCGGCCAGCGCGGCGATACCGGTGGCACGCGTCGACCGGCTGCTTGACGACGCGGTGACCGCCCGGCTCGTGGTCGCCCGGGGTGGCGGACGGTTCACCTTCGCGCACGACCTGGTTCGCGAGACGCTGTACGACGGGCTCAGCACCGAGGACCGGCAGGCCCGGCACGCCGCGGTGGTCCGGGCGGTGGACCCGCCGACGGCGCTCACCGACCGGCTGATCCCGGCCGACCTGGCCCGCCACGCCTACCTGGCCGGCGCGGCGCTGGACCGGGCCCGCGCCGTCGAGTTGCTGACGGCCGCCGGGCGAGACGCGTTCGCCCGGCTCGCCGCCGACGAGGCGGGGGTGCACTTCCGCCGCGCGTTGGAGATCGTCGAGGACCCCGCGCAGCGGATTCGGCTGCTGGTGGACTTCGGCGAGGTGCAGTACCACCATGCCGGCCGAGCCGACGCCGTACGCCTGCTGGCCGAAGCCGCGACGCTCGCCCGTACGCTCGACGACCCGGTGCCGCTGGCCCGCGTCGCGCTCACCGTGCACCGCTCCCGTCAGGTGGACACCACCCACGCGGTCGACACGACGGACCTGGTCCGGGAGGCGTACCAGCGGTTGATCGGCGAGCCCGCCCCCACCGCGTCGGCGGGCACCCTGGTGGCGGATCTGATCACCGCGACGGAGACGATCGCCCGTCGGGGTCGCGACGACGAGGCGCTCACCTTCAGCCTGTGGGCCCGCCACGACACCACCTGGGGTCTGGGCACCGCTGCGGCGCGCGCCGCGCTCACCGCCGAGATCCGGGACGTGGCCCGCCGCTCGGGCGATCGGGAGACCGAGCTGTGGGCCACGTCGCTGCGCTGGGTGGCGTTGCTGGAGCTGGGCGACCCGCACTTCATGGCGGAGTTCACCACCTTCGTGACCGTGGGTCAGCAGGGGGAGTTGGCGCGTCCCCGAATGGCGGCGGCCGTCGACGGCGGGATCATCGCGGCGTTCCGGGGCGACTTCGCCGAGGCGGACGAGCGGTTCCGGGCCATCGTCGACCTCTCCGACCCGGGGCACGCCGAATTCGCCTTCATGGGTCACCACCTGCGCTGGGCCCGGCTGCTATTGCAGGGGCGCTTCGACGAGATCGACGCGCTGCTGCGCGAGTGGGCACCGGCCGACTACCCGTACCGGGAGCTGCTGTCGGCCATCACGGCGGCCGAGCGTGGCGACGACGAGCAGGCGGTGCGGCTGACCGCCGGCATCCAGGCCGCCGGCATCGGCTATCCGCGTCCGGTCTCGCCGCTGTGGCTACGCCTGCGCGCCCAAGCCGCCGCCGCGTCCCGTGATCCGCGGCGCTGCGACGACGCGCGGACCGCGCTCGTCCCGTACCGGGGACAGTGGGCGGTGGGGCTGTTCGGCTGCGACATCAGCGGGCCCATCGACCACTGGCTCGCCGTGGTCGACGCCGCGCAGGAGCGGTGGGACGACGCGATCGCCGGGTTCACCGCGGCCCGTGCCGCCGCCGACCGGATGGGCTCCCGACCCTGGTCGCTCATCGCCCGGGCCGGGCTGGTGAACGCCCTCGCCGGCCGCGACCAACCGGGCGACGCCGCGACGGTGGCGGAGTTGCGCGCCACCACCGTCCGGGAAGCCACCGCCCTCGGCATGCGGCAGGTGCTCCTGCGGCTCGCCGACCCGAGACCAACCCATGTCGAGCCGGGCGACGGCGGGCCAGACCATGCCGCCGGCCCCGGCTACGTCGAGCCGGGCCACTCCTCCGGCCGGGTCGGAGACGCCGGTCCGGGCCAGGCCGCCGGTCCGAGCGAGGTCGTGGGGGCAGGTCAGGTGGTCGGGGGAGGCCAGGCCGTGGGCCGGCGGCAGGTGACGCCGACCGACCCGACGATCGAGGGGTACGCGTTTCGACGCGACGGGCCGGTCTGGCAACTCGCGTATGCGGGTGTGGTGGCGCACCTGCCGGACGCCAAGGGCCTGCAGGATCTGCACCTGCTGTTGAGCCGCCCCGGCAGCGACATCCCGGCGGTGGAACTCCTCGATCCGGCCGCCGGGCCGGTGCTGGTGGCCGCCCGCCGGATGGGCGGCGATCCGGTCCTCGACGACGAGGCGAAGGCCCGCTACCGACGGCACCTGACCCGCCTCGACGACGAGATCGACCGGGCTGCCGCACACGGCGACACGGCGAAGGTGAGCGCGCTGGACGCCGAGCGGGACGCGCTGCTCGGTGAGTTGCGCGCCGCGGCGGGGCTGGCCGGCCGCAGTCGACGGCTGGGCGACGAGGCCGAACGCGCCCGCAAGACGGTCACCGCGCGGATCCGCGACACGTTACGCAAGCTCGACGACCGCCATCCCGCGCTCGCCAACCACCTGCGCGATTCGGTCTCCACCGGCACCACCTGCCGCTACCTCCCCCAATCCCGCCCACCCTGGCACCTCTAACCCCCGCCCCCACGCCCTCCCACGCCCCCACCCCCACCCGCGCCCCGCTCCCATCCTCGCGATCTTGCAGTTTCGGTTGTCGACTCGGGTGCTCTCGTGGCTTATGTCGCCACAGAAAGTGCAAGATCGCCGGGTGGTCGCTGCGGGGTCGTGTCGATCATGGAGTTGTGGTGCCCTGTTTGGTTAATTACGGGGTCCTTTGTCGCCCACCACAACTTCATGATCGACGGGGCGGGGTGGGGTGGGGCGGGAGCGGGGAGCGGGGGCTAGCGGCGGTTGTAGCGGTGCATGGTCAGGGTGCCGAAGATGACGACGAAGCCGGCGCTCCACACCAGGAGCCACATCGTGGCGGACGGGTTCGAGTCACCGGACATGACGGCGCGTACCGCGGCCACCAGCTGCGTCACCGGGTTGACCTTCACGAACGCCTGGAGCCAGCCGGGCATGGTGCTCGGCTCGACGAAGACGTTGCTGAGGAAGGTCAACGGGAACAGCACCATCATGCTGACCCCCATCACCGACTTCTCGCTGCGAAGGATCAGTCCGAAGAACGTCCACACCCAGGAGAACGCGAACGAGAAGACCACCAGCAGCCCGATTCCGGCGGCCACCCCGGCGACCCCGCCGGCGGGCCGGAAGCCGAGCGCCAGCCCGACCCCGAGGATGACCAGGGCGGCGAGGATGTAGCGCAGCACGTCGCCGAAGATCATGCCGACCAGCGCGGCGGGCCGCCAGACGGGCAGCGTGCGGAAGCGGTCGAAGATGCCCTTCTCGATGTCGGTGTTGAGGCCGATACCGGTGTACATGGTGATCATGACGACGCTCGTCACCATGATGCCGGGCAGGAAGAACTGCAGGTAGTCACGCGGGCTGTCCGCGAGGGCGCCACCGAACAGGTACGTGAACATCAGCACCATGATGATCGGGAACGCGGTCACGTCGAAGAGCTGCTCCGGCACGTGCTTGATCTTCAGCAGGGCCCGCCAGCCGAAGGTGAGCGACGCGCCCAGCGCGCTCGGCCGGTCCGGTCGGGCGCCCGGCGCGAGGACGGTCGCCAGCGCGTCCGCGGACGGCACGTACACCGACGGCGCCCGTCCGGTGGTACCGGCGGTCGTGGTGGTGTCGCTCATCGGGCTGCCTCCAACTCATCGTCACGCTCGTCGGCTGGTACGGCCGGGTGGTCGGTGAGGGCCAGGAAGACCTCGTCCAGGCTGGGCTGGCCGAGCGAGAAGTCGTCGACGACGATGCCGGCGCGGGCCAGGTCGCCGAGCGCGCGTGCCGCCTGCGCGCTGGCGTCCAGGTCGGTGCCGGCCTCGCCGACCCGGGCGGTCAAGGCCACCGGATCGGCGGCGAGCTGCACCGGCACGTTCAGCGCCGCCCGGAGCACCTGTTCGGCCTGGGGCCGCTGGCCGGGGTCGCGCAGTCGCAGGTGGACCGTGCCGGAGCCGACCGACGACTTCAGCTCGCCCGGGGTGCCCTCCGCGATCACCCGGCCGTGGTCGACGACCGCGATCCGCCCGGCGAGCTGGTCGGCCTCGTCGAGGTACTGCGTGGTGAGCAGCACGGTCGTGCCGTGGGACACCACCGCGCGGACGATCTCCCACACCTGGTTACGGCTGCGCGGGTCGAGGCCCGTCGTCGGCTCGTCGAGGAAGAGCAGGTCGGGAGTGTTCAGGATGCTCGCGGCGATGTCGATGCGTCGCCGCATCCCGCCCGAGTACTTCTTCACCTGGCGGTCGCTCGCCTCGGTCAGCCCGAACGCGGCCAGCAGCGCCGCCGCGCGTTCGCGGGCCGCCGGCTTGCGCAGGCCCAGCAGGCGGGCCAGCAGCACCAGATTCTCCGTGCCGGTCAGGTCCTCGTCGACCGAGGCGTACTGGCCGGTGAGGCTGACCCGGCTGCGGACCTTGTCGGCCTCGGCGACCACGTCGTGCCCGAAGACCCGCGCGGTGCCGCCGTCGGGGCGCAGCAGGGTCGCCAGCACCCGGACCGCCGTGGTCTTGCCCGCCCCGTTCGGCCCGAGCAGGCCGTAGACGGTGCCGGCGGGTACCCGCAGATCCATGCCGGCCAGCGCCCGGGTCTCCCCGAAGGCGCGGGTGAGCCCTTCGGCCTCGATGGCCAGGCCGGTGGCGCGTCTGTTCATCATTCATACCTCTCGTCCGATGGCCGGCGACGTCGTGGTCGGTGTGACCAACGACCCCGCCGTCCTACAGGCGCGAGGTGACGAGCGCCGCCCGCTAGATCGGAACTAGCGGGCGTCGTTCCGGGACGGAATGTCGGTGGGTTCGGCTTGACTGGGGTCGACGAAGGGGACGGAATGACGCAGGTACGCATCGAGCCGTGGCACGAGGATGATCTCGATCTGCTGCGGCAGCTCAACTCACCGGACACGCGCCAACACACCGGCGGCCCGGAGACCGACGAGCAGGTGCTCGCCCGACACGACCGGTACGTGCACTTCGCCGAGGGCGGGCAGGGCGGCATGTTCACCGTGGTGCTGCCGGACGGCACGCGCGCCGGCAGCGTCGGCTACTGGGCCCGTGAGTGGCGCGACCAACCGGTGTACGAGCTGGGCTGGGCGGTGCTGCCCGCGTACCGGGGGCAGGGGCTGGCCACCGTCGCGGTGCGCGCCGCTCTCGACGTGGCTCGCGCACGACGGGACCGGCGCCACGCGCACGCGTACCCGTCCGTCGACAACCCCGCCTCGAACGCGGTCTGCCGCAAGGCGGGCTTCACCCTGCTGGGCGAGACGAACTTCGAATATCCGCCCGGGCAGCTGATGCGGGTCAACGACTGGCAGCTCGACCTGACCGCCCCGCCGGCCGACGGCTGAGGTCGGCGAGGCGGCCGGCGCGGCTCACCAGGTGGTGTCGAGGCGGTGTCGCTGCTCGGCGGTCAACTCCAGTTCCACTGCGGCCAGGCTCTCCTCGAGCTGGGCCACCGAGGAGGCGCCCACCAGCGGAATCGACGGCAGGTCGCCGCCCAGCAACCAGGCGAGCACCACCTGGTTCACCGTCGCGCCGGTCTGCCCGGCCACCTCGCGCAGGGCGGCCAGCCGCCGGGGCGCGCTCGGCAGGTCGTACGCGGCGCTGAGCGGCTTGTCCGCCCGGGTGAACGCCCCCTTGAGCAGTGGCGAGTACGCCACCAGGGTCAGTTCCGGCTCGGCGCGCAGGTAGCTGAGCAGGTCGCCGCCGACACCGCCCGGCTCGCCGTCCGGGTCCAGCTCGCTGACCAGGTCGGTGCGGCTGGGCAGGTAGCTGCGGTGGTACTGGAGCACCTCGTACCCCGGCAGGCCGGCGGCCGCGGCGAGCGAGCGGGCCCGTTCCACCCGCCACGCGCGGTGGTTGCTCGCCCCCAGCAGGCCCACCGTCCCCTCGGCGACCAGTTCGGCGAAGCCCGTGACGGTCTCCGCGAGCGGCACCGTCCGGTCCTCGATGTGCGCGTAGAGCAGGTCCAGCCGTTCCACGCCGAGCCGGTCACGACTGCGCTCCGCCGACTCGCGGATCACCTTCGCCGACAGGCCCTCGGCGTTGTCCAGGTAGCTGGTGCCGGGGGCCAGTGGGCGGGCGCCCAGCTTGGTGGCGATGACGATCTCGGTGCCGATGCCTCGGCTGCGCCGCCACCGTCCGAGCAACTCCTCACTCTGGCCGCCCTGCGAGCCGTCGACCCAGAACGCGTAGTTGTCCGAGGTGTCGATGAAGGTGCCGCCCGCCTCGACGTACCGGTCGAGGATCGCGTACGAGGTGGCCTCGTCGGTGGCGCTGCCGAACAGCATGGCCCCGAGGCTGAGCACGCTGACCTCGCGCCGGGTCGCCGGATCGGTGCCGATCGTGCGGTACCGCATGGGATCTCCTTCCGGGTGCCCTGCCGACGGACACCCGAGGACCACCCTCGTACCTGGAGCGCACTCCAGGTCAAGCGCTCGTCTCACCAGGGGAGCACGCCGTACCCGCCACCGGCGTCCATCTGGAAGCCCCAGAGCAGCCCGCTCGGCCCGTCGGCCGGCAGCGTCGCCAGGTGCACGCTCACCTCGGCGCCCTGCTCGGGCGTACGGAAGCCGCTGTTGCCGTTGAAGTCGGTGGCGCAGTAGCCGGGGTTCGCGGCGTTCACCTTGATCGGGGTGTCCCGCAGCTCCTTGGCGTACATGGCGGTGAGCATGTTCAGCGCCGCCTTCGACGACGGGTACGGCACGGAGGTCAGCGCGAACAGCGCGCCGTCCGGGTCGGTCATCACGGCGATCGAGCCGACCTCGCTGGAGACGTTCACGATCCGCGCGGCCGGCGCCCGCCGTAGCAGCGGCAGCAGCGCGTTGGTGACCGCCACCGGGCCGAAGACGTTCGTCTCGTACAGCCTGCGCATCGTCGCCACGGTCGTCTCGCTGGGCAGCCCTCGGGTGCCGTCGGCGAGCACGATGCCGGCGTTGTTGACCAGCACGTCCAGCCGGCCGTACCCGTCCTCCACGAGTTTCGCGGCGGCGGCCACCGACGCGGCGTCGGTGACGTCCAGCGGCACGAACCGAGCGTCGGCGCCGCCGTCGCGCAGCTCCCGTTCCGCGGCGTGACCCCGCTCGGCGTCCCGCGCGCCGAGCAGCACGGTCATGCCGAGGGCGCCGAGCTGTCGGGCGGTGGCGAGGCCGATTCCCTTGTTGGCCCCGGTGATCAGGGCGGTCATGTTCGTCATGCCGACGAGCCTGCGCCCGCCGACGGCCGGCGGGGAGAGCCGCCGCGAGGCTGGGACCGGCGGTACCACCCTGGCCGACCCGGTAGGCGGCATGCTGGGAGGCATGACGAGCAGCGGCCTGCGACGTGACGAACTGGCGGCGTTCCTGCGCGCTCGCCGCGCCCGCCTGCGGCCCGCCGAGGTCGGCCTCCCCGACGGGGTACGGCGGCGGACGCCCGGGCTGCGTCGGCAGGAGGTCGCCCAGCTCGCCGGCATGTCGATCGACTACTACATCCGGTTGGAGCAGGGCCGGGGGCCGCACCCGTCCCGGCAGGTGCTCGCCGCGTTGGCCCGGGCGCTGCTGCTGAACCGGGACGAGCGGGAGTACCTGTTCCGGGTCGCCGGGGAGAACCCGCCGTCGGCGGTCGGCCCGAGCCGGGAGGTGCCGCCCGGGCTGCGGCACCTGCTCGACGCGATGACCGAGACCCCGGCGTACCTCGTCGACGCCGCGTACCACGTGCTGGCCTGGAACCGGCTGGCCACGCACTTCGTGGGGGATCTCGCGGCCGTGCCGCACGCGGAGCGCAACATGATCCGCTGGACCTTCCGGCAGCCGATGTCCGACGCGCACTGGTCCGACGCCGACGCACGCCGGTTCGTGCACACCACGGTCGCGGACCTGCGCGCCGCCTACGGCCGCTACCCGGCCGATCCGGCGATCCGCGAGTTGGTCACCGAACTGCTCGGCGCCTCGCCGCGCTTCGCCCAGCTGTGGGCCGAGCACGAGGTCGGGGAGCGCCGTCCCGTCGTGAAGCGGGTGGCTCATCCCGACTTGGGGCCGTTGGAGTTCGAGTGCCGCGTGCTGCTGGTGCCGGAGACCGAGCAACGCTTGATCGTCTACGTCGCCACGCCCGACTCGCCGACCCAGGCGGTGTTCCGCCGACTCGCCGAGCGGGTCGACAGCTGACCCGACCACGAACAGCGCGCTGCCCCGGAGTCACCACTCCGGGGCAGCAATACCCGCAGGTCAGCGAGGTACGTAGGCGAAGGTGTCCGGGTTCGGGCCCTGCCGCCCGGCCTCGCCCTTGTCCAGTCCGGTGATCCGCTCCATCGCCGCGTCGTCCAGCTCGAAGTCGAAGATCCCGGTGTTCTCCTCGATCCGCTTCGGCGTGGTCGACTTCGGGAAGATGATGTCGCCGCGCTGTACGTGCCACCGCAGCACCACCTGCGCCGGCGTGCGGCCCACCTGCTCGGCGATGTCGACAACCGTCGGGTCGTCCAGCACCTTGCCCTGCGCGATCGGCGACCACGCCTCGGTGAGGATGTTGTGCTCGCGGCCGTAGGCGCGAACCTCGTCGTTGGTGAAGTACGGGTGCGCCTCGATCTGGTTGACCGCCGGCACCACGCTCGCCTCGTCGGCCAGCCGCTGCAGGTGCGGCACCTGGAAGTTCGACACGCCGATGGAGCGGGCGCGGCCGTCGCGCTGGAACTCCTCGAGCACCTTCCAGGTCGAGACGTAGTCGCCGTCGTACAGGGTCGGCAGCGGCCAGTGGATCAGGAACAGGTCGATGTAGTCCATCTTCAACGCGGACAGCGTCGAGTCGAACGCCTTGCGGGCGTCGTCCGGGCGGTGGAAGCCGTTGTTCAGCTTGCTGGTGATGTACACCGAGCCGCGGTCGAGGCCGGACATGCGGACGGCCTCGCCGACCTCGGCCTCGTTGCCGTACATCTCGGCGGTGTCGATGTGCCGGTAGCCCACCTCGAGCGCCGTGGACACCGCCGCCGCGGTGTCCTTCGGCTCGATCTGGAACACCCCGAAGCCGAGCTGCGGAATGGTGGTGCCGTCGTTCAGGCTGATGTCAGGAATCGTGAGTGCCACTGCGGCTCCTTCGCGTCTTCGTTACCCGTTATCCATACCCGGGCGGTTGGACGATTCACCGCCCAAAGCGGGGTGACGAGCGCAACGGCGATCCGGTTCACCCGGTCGTGTCGAACAACACCGGCCAGGGCCGTGCCGCCGGCAGCGAGGACGACATCCGTGGCGCGGGCGGCGCCGGCTCGGCGGCGGCCAGCACCTCGGCGGCGAGCTGCCCGACCATCGCCGCCGCCGGGTGCGCCGACCGTTGCGGCCAGGCCGCCGAGGTGCGCTTGGTCAGCGACGCGTCGGCGATCGGTCGCCAGGCGATCCGGGGCTCCCGGCGGGCCAGGGTCGCGGGTTCCACCGCGACCCCGCCGCCGGCCAACACCAACCCGAACAGGAACTCCGGATTGCGCGCCGGACGCACCCGCGCCGGCCGCCACCCGTGCCGCCGACAGACCGCGAGCAGGTGGTCGTGCCAGCCCGGCGCGGTGGCCCGGGGCGCGGCCACCAGGTCCAGGTCGGCGAGCGCGGCGAGCGGCACCTCCCGGCCGCGCGCCAGTGGCGAGGCGCGCGGCAGCAACACCCCCAGCGGTACGTCGACGGGGGCGCCGAAGCGCAGCCCGTCCGCGTCGATCGGATGGTGTACGAGCCCCACGTCCAGGCTCCGCTCGCCGAGCATCCGCACCTGCTCGGCGGTGGTCAGCTCGTGCAGCTCCACGTCCAGGCCAGGCGCTCGGGAGGTGAGCTGGTCCAGCAGCGCCCGCAGCGTCACCGCCGGGGTCTCCGGCGGCACACCGGCGCGCAGGACGCCCAGCTCACCCGCGCGGACCTGGACCATGAGGTTGCGCAGCCGGCCCTCCCCGGCGAGCAGTTCCTCGGCCTCGGCGAGCAGCAGACCGCCGGCGGTGGTGAGCCGCACCTGACGGCGGGAACGGTCGAACAGCTCGACGGCCAGCTCCCGTTCCAGCCGTTGGATCGACTGGCTCAACGGCGGCTGGGCCATGCCGAGCCGGTCGGCCGCCCGTCCGAAGTGCAGCTCGTGGGCGACCACCACGAAGTGCCGCAGATGTCGGAGCAGGTCCACGGCCGGACCCTACGCCAGCGGCCGCGCACCGCCACTGGATACCGTGCCGGCGTGGACATGGGGGAGCGGATCGAGGCCATCTTCGCGGACGCCGGGGTGACCGGCAGCCTGCACGTCGTCGATCTGGACGCGGCGGGTCGGGAGGTCGGGCTGCGGGCCGACGAGCAGGTGGTGATCGCGTCGATCTTCAAGATCCTGCTGGTGCTGGAGTTCGCCCGGCAGGTCGACGCGGGTCAACTCGACCCGACCGAACGCGTCCTGGTCGCCGCCGACGACCGGCTCGGCGGGTGGGGCCTGGCCGGCTGCGCCGACGACGCCGAGGTGTCGTTACGGGACCTCGCGTACTTCGCCATGTCGGTCAGCGACAACACCGCCGCCGACCTGCTGCTGCGCCGGGTCGGCCCGGATCTGCTGCCGATGCTCGCCGCCGAGCTGGGCCTCACCCGTACCCGCGTGCTCGGCGGCCCACGGGAGCTGGTCGAGATGATGCTCGCCGACGTGGGGGCGCGTACCGAGGCGGAGTTCGCCCGGATCTTCCCGACCCTGCCGGCGGACGAGGTCCGGGCCATGCGGGTCTTCGACCCGCAGCGCACCACGTCCAGTACGGCGCGGGACATCACCCGGCTGCTCACCCTGATCTGGCGGGACGAGGCCGGGTCTGCGTCGGCGTGCGCGATGGTCCGCGCCTGGATGGCCCGGCAGCTCTTCTGGACCCGCCTGGCCGCCGGTTTCCCGCCCGCCGTGCGGGTGTCCGGCAAGACCGGCAGCCTGCCCGGACTGCACCTGGAGGCCGGAGTTGCCGAGTACCCCGACGGCGGCCGGTACGGGATCGCCGTCTTCGCCCGCGCGGACGACCTCGCCCCGCGCCGGATCGACGTGGACCTGGCCGTCGGACGGGCCGCCCGCATCGCCGTGGAGGCGCTGCGCGGCGACTGATTTTCCGGGGTGTCCAGCGGTGAGTCACCCGCGCTGAGCAGGCTCGATATGCGGTGACGTATCGACGGTGAGGGCGTTCGATCTTGGACCTGACGGTGCTGGCGCTGGTTGGCTCGTCGCCGACCGATCACCCGAACACGGGGAGCAGATCCACATGCCCAACCTCGACCGCCGTCGCTTCCTGCGCGACGCCGCAGCCACCACCGCACTGGTCTCCGCCGGTGGACTCGCCGCCACCTCGACCACCCCGGCCCAGGCCGCGCCCCCGGCCGCCGCACCCGCACCGTCCACCCGTGGGAAGGGGGCGGTCAGCTTCCGCTGGTGGGGTACGGCCGGCTGGCGCATCGACATCGCCGACCGGACCATCCTGGTCGACCCGTTCCTCAGCCGGATCGACACCGGCCTGTTCACGGGCCCGTTCAACACGGCCACCCGGTTGACCGTGCGGACCGACGTCATCGACCCGCGCGTCGAGAAGGCCACCACGGTGCTGGTCACGCACACGCACTGGGACCACTTCATGGACGTGCCGTACATCGCCGGACGCACCGGCGCGCGGGTCTTCGGCACGCTCACCGCGTACCACCTGGGGCTCGCGTACGGGGTGCCGTCGACGCAGCTCAGCGCCGTGAAGGGCGGCGAGGTGCTGGACTTCGGCGACCACACGATCGAGGTGGTCGGCTCGCTGCACAGCCGCAACCCGTCGTACTCGGTGGCCTTTCCCGGGGTGCGGGTCAGCCAGCCGGCGCGGCCGGCGACCATCGCGGACCTGCCCGAGGGCGACACGCTCGGCTACCTGCTGCGCGTCGAGCGCGGCCCGTCGGTCTACTTCACCGGTGCCAGCGACGTCGCCGAGCGCAATCTCACCGGCCTCGCGCCCGACGTGGCGATGGTGGCCATGCAGAACGCCACCACCACCGGCGACTACCTGCCCCGACTGCTGGCCGGGCTGGACTATCCGAAGGTCGTCGTGCCGGTGCACTGGGACAACTTCGAGACCGAGTTGCGCAACCCGCCGGTCGTCGCGCCCGCCGACCGTGAGCGGCTCGACGACATGATCACGGCGGTACGTCGGATCTCGCCGCGCAGCCGGGTGCTGGTCCCCGAGTACGAGACCGCGTACCACTTCTGACCGGTCCCGGGCGGGCGTCCGCGTCCGCCCGGTCAGCCGGCGGCCAGCTCCGCCAGGGCGCGCACCGACTTCCAGTTGCGGGTGGTGCCCACCACGCCGAGCTGCTTCTCCAGGTACGCGTTGGTGAACTTCGTCCGCCCGTAGCCGCCGTCGGGGAAGTGCAGGAAGACCTCGCGGCCGGTCACCGTGAACGCCACGTTCTCGCCACCGGGCACGGTGAGCGCGTCGACCGCCGACTTCTTCGGGGCGGTCGCGAGGAAGGCCACCAGCAACCGTTTCGGGTCGTCGTCGATCTCGGCGTACGGGTTCCCGCCCGCCACCGCCGCCAACTCCCGGCCGCTGCGCACGAGCACCGGCACGGTGAGCCCCAGCTCGTCGGTGAGCGCCCGCTCGATGCCGGCGGCGAGTTTCTCCGCGTCCCGCACGGAGCTGCCGAAGGCCACGTTGCCGCTCTGCAGGTACGTCGTGACGTCGTCGTGGCCGAGGTCGGTGACGATCCGGCGCAGGTCGGCCATCGCGAGGCGGGTGCTGCCGACATTGAGCCCGCGCAGCAGGGCGACGTACCGGGTCATGGCTCCTCCTGGGTATACGGCGGACCGGCTCAGCGTAGGCCGCCCGGCCCGACCAGGCCCGTCTCGTACGCGACGATGACGAGTTGCGCCCGGTCGCGCACCGCCAGCTTCGTCAACAGCCGCCCGACGTGGGTCTTGACCGTGGCGGGGCTGAGGTTGAGGTGGCCGGCCAGTTCCGCGTTCGACAGGCCCCGGCCGATCAGCGTGAGCACCTCGCGTTCCCGCTCGGTCACCCCGTCGAGTTGTCGGGGCAGCGGCCGACTCGGCTCCGGTCGTCGGGCGAACTCGTCGATCAACCGGCGGGTCACCGTCGGCGCGAGCAGCCCCTCACCGGCGGCGACCACCCTGATGCCGGTCAACAGGTCGGCCGGCGGGGTGTCCTTGAGCAGGAAGCCGCTGGCCCCGGCGCGCAGCGCCCCGTAGACGTACTCGTCCAGGTCGAACGTGGTCAGGATGATGACCCGGGTGCCGGCCGTGGCCGGGTCGGCGCAGATCCGTCGGGTCGCCTCGATGCCGTCCATCTCCGGCATCCGGACGTCCATCAGCACGACGTCCGGCCGGTGCTGGCCGGTCAACGTGACGGCCTCGACGCCGTTGCCCGCCTCGGCCACGGTCGTGCAGTCCCCGCTGAGGTCCACCAGCAACCGGAAGCTGCCGCGCAGCAGCGCCTGGTCGTCGGCGATCAGCACGCGGATCACGCCGCCTCCCGGTAGGGGAGACGGGCCGCCACCGCGAAGCCACCGTCGGGGCGTGGACCGGCCCGGAACTCGCCGCCGTGCAGCGCCACCCGCTCCCGCATGCCGATCAGTCCGTGCCCGTGGCCGTTTGTCGACACCGGTCGCCGGCCGTCGTCGGTGACCTCCACCCGCACCTCGTTCGCCAGGACGGTCACCGTCGCTCGACAGGCGGCCGGGGCGGCGTGCTTCACCACGTTCGTCACCGCCTCCTGCACGATCCGGTAGACGGCGAGGCCCACCGACTCCGGCACCCCGGCGACCGGCTCCTCCCGTCGCACGTCGAGCCGCACGTCGACACCGCCGATGGCCGCCTGCTCGGCGAGCACCGGCAGCTCGTCCAACCCCGGCGTCGGGCCGTACGGGGCGCCCTCGCGCAGGACGCCGAGAACCCGACGTACGTCGGTCAACGCGCCACGGCCGGTCTCCTCGATGACCCGCAGGGCGGCGCCCGCCTCCCGGGGGTCGGCCTCGGCGACGTGGTTGGCGACAGCGGCCTTCACCACGATGAGGCTGAGCGTGTGGGCCACCACGTCGTGCAGCTCCCGGGCCACCCGCAGGCGCTCCTCGGTGGCCGCCTGGCGGACCAGGTGATCGCTCTGCCGGGCGGCCAGGGCACGCCGCTCCCGGACCAGCCAGCCGATCAGCCAGGCCGGCGCGACCATGACGAGGGCGTAGGCGACCGCCCCGGTGCGCGACCAGAGGTCGCCGGCGGTCAGCACCAGCGCGACGCTGACCAGGGCGAGGCAACAACCGGCGGCGAGCATCGACCGGCGTGTGGTCGCCGACACGGCCACCGTGTAGAAGGACAGGCCGATGGCGAGGGCCGGCGCGGCAGCGGCGAAGTTGGGAATCACGCCGGTGATCAAGGCGACGGTGGCGACCGCGCTGATCACGGAGGCGACGGTGATCGGCCAGCGTCGACGGACGGCCAACGGCAGCCCGAGGGCCATCCCCACCAGCACGGACACCCAGAGCGGTTCGCGTACGCCGCCGTGCAGCGGCGACTCGAGCGCCGCGTACGGGCAGAGCAACCCGCCGACCGCCAGGGCCAGGACGGCATCCAGGACGTACAGGTCCCTCGGTCGCAGTCGCCGGGACACCAGGTGCGCGATCACCCTGCGAACGCTATCGGCCGACCGCGGCGGGCGCGTCCACCCGTGGGCCGTCATCCTCGGGTACGACATCCGGCCGCCGGACGGGCCCCGGCTCCGCCCACCGGCGGGCCCGAAAGTGTCGGCGCTGGCACGACGCGCGACGCCTGCCGGAGCCGGCACCGTGACGGTCATGACCACAGACACGGTGACCCTGACCGGGTTACGCGCGGTGTACGGCGCTTCCGGCCGGCAGCCGGTGACGGCGCTGGACGGCGTGACGACCAGCTTCGCGAGCGGCACGTTCACGGCGGTGATGGGACCCTCCGGCTCGGGAAAGTCCACCCTGCTGCACTGCGCGGCGGGGCTGGACAGTCCGACCGAGGGTGTCGTCACCATTGCCGGCGTCCGCCTGAACGACCTCGGCGAGGACGAGCTGACCCGACTGCGGCGGGACCGGATCGGCTTCGTGTTCCAGGCGTTCAACCTGGTGTCCACACTGACCGCCGCGCAGAACGTCGAGTTGCCGGCACGCCTCGCCGGTCGCCGTCCACCGGCCCGGGACGTCGCCGCCGCGCTCGACGCCGTCGGCCTCGCCGACCGGGCCGGGCACCGGCCGGGCGAGCTGTCCGGTGGCGAGCAGCAGCGCGTCGCCGTGGCGCGGGCCCTGCTCACCCGTCCGGCGGTGCTCTTCGCCGACGAGCCCACCGGGGCGCTCGACAGCGCGGCGTCCCGGCAGGTGCTGCGACTGCTGCGCGCGCTTGTCGACGACCACGGGCAGACCGTGGTGCTGGTGACCCACGATCCCACCGCCGCCGCGTACGCCGACCGGGTGCTGCTGCTCGCCGACGGGCGCGTGGTCGACGAGATGACCGACGGGATCACGGCCGCTGCGGTCGCGGCCCGGATCGCCGAGCGGGAGACCGCCGGGGAGCCGTCGTGGTGAGCATCCGGCGTTCGGCCAGCGCGTTCGTGGCCGTCGCCATCGGGGTCTCGCTGGTCGCGGCGGCCACCCTGCTGCTCGCCTCCGGGCGTTCCCAGGTGCCGAACCGCCTGGCGCGGGCGGCCGTCGTGGTGCAGAGCCCGGAGGCGGGCGCCGCCGCCGACTCGTTCGTGCCCACCCGCCCCTGGTCGGCGACCGTGACGGCGACCCTCGTCACCCGGCTGGCCGCCCTGCCGGGCGTGACGGCGGCGGTACCGGACCGGACCTTCTACGCCCAGCCGCTCGTCGACGACCGTCCCCCGGCGGTCGACAGTCGCCGCGAGGACGCCCACCAGGGGCACGGCTGGTCCAGCGCCCAGCTCGGTGGACTGCGTCCCACGACCGGCGAGCCGCCCCGCAGGGCCGACGAGGTGGTCCTCGACCGTGCGCTCGGGCTGCCGACCGGCGCGTCGGTCACCGTGCTCACCGCCTCGGGACCGCGGCCGTACACCGTGAGCGGTCTGGTCGACGCGCCCGGCGTCCACGTCGCGGACGAGGTCGCGGCCGAGCTGGCCCCCGGCGTCCGGGCGATCGGTCTGCTGCTCTCGTCCGACGCCGATCCGTCGGAGGTCGCCGTGGCGGCCCGGGGCGTCGTCGGCGGCGACGGGCGCGTGTTGACCGGCGACGAGCGCGGCGCGCTGGAGCCTCGCGGTGACGCCCGCAGTCGATGGATCGGCATGCAGGTGCTCACCGCCACGGCGGCCCTCGCCGGCTTCGTCACCGTGTTCGTGGTCGCCTCCACGTTCGCGTTCACCGTCGGGCAGCGCCGCCGCGAACTCGGCCTGCTGCGCGCGGTGGGCGCCACCGGACGCCAGGTCCGCCGCATGGTCTACGCCGAGGCTCTCGTCGTCGGGTCGGCGGGCGGAGTCGTCGGTCTGCTCGTCGGCGCGGCGCTCGCCCCGGTGGTGGCCGGTCTGCTGGTCGACGCCGGTCTGGAGCCGGTGACGTACGCGGTGCGCTACCAGCTCTGGCCGGTCGCGGTCTCGCTCGTCGCCGGGCCGGCGATCGCGCTGCTGGCCGTCTGGTCGGCGTCCCGCCGGGCGGCCCGGGTCCGCCCGTTGGAGGCGTTGCGCGAGGCAGCGGGGGAGCAGCGGCCGATCGGGCGGGCGCGGGTCGTCACCGGGGCGCTGCTCGTGACGACGGGAGTCGCGCTCAGCATCGGCACGGCGACCGCCGACCAGGCCCGGATCGCCGCACAGTACGCCCTGTACGCGGTGATGGCCCTGGTGGCCGGCGCCACCGTGCTCGCGCCGGCGGTGGTCGGACCGGTCGTACGGCTCCTGCGTTCCCCGGTGCGGCTGCGCGGGGGCGCCATCGGGATGCTGGTCCGGGGCGCCGCGTTGACCGCCACCCGACGGACCGCCGCCATCGCCGCGCCGGTGCTGCTCACGGTCGCGTTCGCGGTGCTGGTGTCCGGGATGGTGCGGACCACCAGCGCCGCGTACGCGGCAGGTCGGGCGGACAACGTGAACGCCGGCTGGATCGTGCTGCCCGACTCGGGGCCCGGCCTGTCGGACGCGGCGGTCGCCGAGACCGGCGGCACCGCCCTCCTGCCGACCACCGTCTACCGCACCGACCCCGGGGCGGCGTTGCCGGCGAACCGTCCACTCACCGCGCTCGGGGTGGACCCGGCGGGCTTCGCCGCCGCGAACAAGGTGCTCACCGTCGTCGCCGGCTCGCTTGACGACCTGCGGGGCGACGACACGGTGGTGGTCACCGCCGCGACGAACCTGCGCCCGTCCGCGCCGTACGAGGTGGTCTTCGCCGACGGGACGACGGTGCCGTTGCGCGTCGTCGCCGTGGTCACCGACGACTCGCTCCCCGGTGACCTGCTGCTGCCCCGGGCGGTGGTGCGGACGCACGACCCCTCTGCCCTGACGTCCACGGTGTACGTCCGGGACCGGATCGCACCGCCCGTCGGCGCGCGGGTCGTCGACGTGGCCACCTGGGCGGCCGAGGCGGACGCCGCCGAGGACCGCCTGGTCTGGCTGTTCACGGTTCTGCTGATCGGGGTGTCCGCCGGATACGGGGCGATCGCGGTCGCCAACACGTTGGTGCTGGCCGCCGCCGGTCGGGCCGCGGACCTGCGGCTGATCCGGCTGGCCGGGGCCACCCGACGGCAGGTCGTCTGGCTCGTCACGGCGGAATCCACGCTGGTGGTGCTGATCGGCGCGCTGCTCGGTGGCGCGGTCGCGTTCGTCGGCCTGCTCGGCATCCGGGCCGGCCTCGCCGAGCAGGTCGGGGCCCCGGTCGACCTGGTGGTGCCGTGGACGGTCGTCGGCGCGGTGGTGGGGCTGTGCCTGCTGCTGGCCGTGCTCGCCAGCGTCCTGCCGACGTGGCGGTCACTGCGGCGCGGCCCAGGTCGGTCCCCGCTCGGCGTGGTCGCATGACCGGACCCAGGATCGGTCTCGCGACCCGGTCACTCCGCGACCGGCAGCACGACCTCGTTGCGGCGCAGGAACCACGGTTTCCACGGTGGGTCGAAGCGCGCGTACCGGATCGCCCCGGCGGGTTGCAGCCCAGCGGCGGTCACCGCGCGGCCGAGCATGGTGGCCCGCTGGCCGAACGCCCGCTCCGTCCACCGGCCGGAGAACCGCATCGCCGCCGCCAGTTCGGCCGCGACCTCGTGGATCCGCACCCGGGCGTCCACCGGCTCGGGCACCGTCGCGGCGGTGACGGTGGCCGGCAGGACGAACTGGATCAGGTACGCGCCCGGCCGCTCACCCTCGACCTGGACGACCGGCAACGTCATCGGGATCTTCGTCGCGCCGTCAGCCGTCGACGTCGCCGGCACCGCCGAGCCGACCGGCTGCCGGGCCCGGTTGGCGCCCCCGACGTACGCGGCCAGCGGTCGGAACGCCTCCATCGGCGCCCGGGTGAACGACGCCTGGACCCGCATCTCGGCCACCAGGTGGGCCGGATAGCGGCGCAGCTCGAAGCCGGGGTGTCGGGACACCGTCCGGTACGGCTGCTGCTCGGTCATCGCGCGCTCCCAGGATCTCCTGGGACTGACGCTACCGCCCCTCCGGCTCCCGCTCGGCCGAAGTCGGCCGTCCCGCCTGCCCGGCGACGGTCCGCCAGTACTGGCGGCGGCCCTCGTCGCGCAGCACCACGCCGAGCCGGCCGAGTTCCCGGCGCAGCTCCCGCGCGTCGTCGCGGCGGTCCCGTTCGAGTGCCCGCTCGCGGGCACGCAGCAGCGCGTCCGCGCCGACCGGCAGGCCGGGCAGGTCGGGCACCCACAGCCGGTACGCCGCGCGGTGCGGGTCGTCGTCCGTCCAGGCCCAGCCGTGCGCGCGGAACGCCGCCGCCAGGTGGGTCGCCGGCAGGTCGGTCGACTCCCGGACGAGTTCCGCGCCGTCGCCGTCGAGCAGCACCAGGTGCTTGTCGGTCAGGAAGGCGACCCTGGTGTCGGCCCGTGCGACGGTGCGGACCTGGTCGGCGCGGCGCAGCCGGACCTGCGTGGAGTCCACGGTGACGATCAGCCGTTCGGCCGTGCCGACCCCGGCGACGACCAGGCCGCCCAGGACGCCCACGGCCACCGCGCCGAGGGTCGCCTGCGGCTCCGGCAGCCGGTCCAACCAGCGGATCAGGTCGCCGAACGGCACCCAGGACAACCGGGTCAGCCACCCCGTCGACGCGGCGAGGAGCCAGCCCGCCCCCGCGCCGAGCAGCGGGAAGCCACCCCAGAGGACCGCCAGTTCCAGCGGGCCGCCGCTGACGGTGGTGCGGGGACGGTAGCCGGCGGTGTCCATGGTCAGGACACCTCGCGGCGCAGCGTACGGACCAGTCCGGCGGCCAGCGGAAGGACCATCCAGACCAGCAGGGACACCGCCAGCCGTCCCCACTGTTCGCCGGTGAGCGCATCGTTGCCGAACAGCGGCTCCATGGTCCGGCTGGTGTCCAGCCACTCGGCCGGACCGCGCAGCGGCCGGACCATCCCGCCGAGCACCGACCAGAGGGTCGGCAGCAGCAGGTAGCCGACGATCGCCAGCGGCGGGTTCAGCAGCAGCAGACCGAAGGCGGCACCCATCAGCACTCCGGTCACCTGGACGAGCGCCCCGTTCAGGATCAGCGTCGCGTCGACCTGCCAGGTGCCCGCACCGCCCGTGGCTGACGCGACGAGCGTCCCGACGGCCGCGACGGCCACGGTGACCAGCAGGGAGGCGAGCGCGGCCAGCACCACCGCGAGCAGCTTCGCGGTCACCACCCGCTCCCGGCGGGGTACCAGCGCGTACGTGGTGAGGGCGGTGCGTTGGGACCACTCGCTGGTGATCGACAGGATGCCCAGCACCGGCAGCAGCACGTTGACCGGTAGCAGCGAGGTGACGAAGAACGTGAAGAAGGTCTGCTCGGCGTCCTCGGCGTAGATCAGCAGGAGGGTGACGACCGCGACGACGATCAGACCGATGGTGATCAGCATCCAACGTCCGGCCCGGGTGTCGACGAGCTTGCGCAGCTCGACGGCGGTGAGTCGGAGCAGTGACGGTCGGCGTACCCCGGATTGGCGCCGGGGGGCGACGGTGCCGGCGGCGGGTGCGGTGGTGGTGGTCATCGGACGGCCTCCCTGGTGGATTCGCCGGCGGTCAGGGTGAGGAAGAGCTGTTCCAGGCCGCCGCTGCCGGCTGCGCGCAGCTCGGCCAGCGCGACGCCGGCGTCGGCCGCGGCCTGGCCGACGGTCTCGGCGTCGGCCTGCACGAGCAGGCCGTCGGCGCTGTCGGTGGCGGTCAGGCGAGCCGCGTCCAACGCGCGGCGCAGCGCCGCGTCGTCGCGGGCCCGCACCACCGTGCCGCCGCCGGCCAGCAACTCGTCCTTGCCGCCCTGGGCCACGATCCGGCCACCCCCGATCACCACCAGCCGGTCCGCGACCGCCTCCACCTCGCGCAGCAGGTGGGAGGAGAGCAGCACCGTGCCGCCCCGGTCGGCGAAGTCGCGCAGCAGCCCGCGCATCCAGAAGATCCCCTCCGGGTCCAGGCCGTTCGCCGGCTCGTCGAGGATCAACACCCGGGGGTCACCGAGCAGCGCATGCGCCAGGCCGAGCCGCTGGCGCATGCCCAGCGAGTACGCCCGTACCCGACGCTTCGCGGCCACCGCGTTCAACCCGACCAGGTCGAGCTTCGCGGCGACCTCGCGCTTGTCCAAACCCATGGTGTACGCGGACAGCGTCAATGCCTCGCGGCCCGTGCGACCCGCGTGCTGGGCGGAGGCGTCCAGCAGCACCCCGACCTCCCGCCCCGGGTTGGGCAGCTCCCGGTAGAGGTGCCCGGCGACGGTGGCGCGACCGGCGGTCGGTGTGGTCAGCCCGCAGATCATGCGCATGGTGGTCGACTTGCCGGCGCCGTTGGGCCCGAGGAAGCCGGTGACGGTGCCCGGCTCGCACTGGAACGACACGTCGTCCACCGCCGGGTGCGGCCCGTACCGTTTGGTGAGGTTCTCCACGGTGATCATGCGGTCGAGCCTGCCGCCGCCGCCCGGCCATCCGCTGCGGCCGCCGGTCGGCGTCGCGTCGACCTTGGTCGACGCTCGGGTCGAGACTTTGGTAGCTGGTTGTCGACGCCTGTTGCTGCCTAGCATGGGCGCGTGACCAGCATCGCCGTCCCCGAGCACCCCTGGCTGCTGCCGGGGGAGCTGGTGGTGCCGGCGGAGCCCGAGCGCGCCCGTCCGCGGCGCACCACCCGCGACTGGGTGGTGGACAGCCTGGCGTTCCTGATCAGCCTGCTCTGGGTGCTGTTCGCCACCGCCGACGGCCTTTCGCCCACTCCGGAGGCGGCCGTCCCGCTACCGCACGACTGGATGGTGGGTGCCGACGCCCTGATCGGGCTGGTCTGCTGCGGTCTGCTCTGGCTGCGCCGCCGGTGGCCGCTCGGGCTGGCGCTGGCCACCCTGCCGTTGAGCACGTTCTCGATGGCCTCCGCGATCCCGCTGCTGATCGTGTACTTCACCGTCGTGGTGCACCGCCGCACCGCCGTCGCGGTGGCGGTGACCGGTCTCGGCCTGCTCACCAATCTGCTGTTCAGCTGGTTCCGGCCGGACCCGGTGATGCCGTACTGGCTCACCGCCACCTGGGGCGTGGTGATCACCCTGGCCGTGCTGGCCTGGGGGATGTTCGTCCGGGCCCGGCGACAGTTGATCGTCTCGCTGCGCGAACGCGCCGAGCGGGCCGAGGCCGAGCAGCAGCTGCGGGTCGCCCAGGCCCGCCACCTCGAACGCACCCGCATCGCACGGGAGATGCACGACGTGCTGGCCCACCGGATCTCCCTGCTCAGCCTGCACGCGGGCGCGCTGGAGTTCCGCCCGGACGCGCCCGCCGAGGAGGTGGCCCGCGCCGCCGGGGTGATCCGGGGCAGCGCCCACGCCGCCCTGCAGGACCTGCGGGCGGTCATCGGGGTGCTCCGGGCCGAGGGCGACGACTCCGGCGACGCGCCCGAACCGCCGCAGCCCACCCTCGCCGACCTGCCGGCCCTGATCGACGAGTCGCGGACGGCCGGTGTGCGGGTCAACGTCAGCGACAGTGTGGCCCGGTCGGAGGAGGTGCCGGCGGCGCTGGGCCGGGCGGCCTACCGGATCGTCCAGGAGGGGTTGACCAACGCCCGCAAGCACGCGGCCGGCGCGGCCGTCACCGTGGACGTGACCGGTGGTCCGGGTACCGGTCTGACCGTGGCGATCGCCAACCGGTGGCCGGTCGGCGTCCCGGCCGGCGGCACGCTCCCGGGCGCGGGCACCGGTCTGGTGGGCATCAGCGAACGGGTCACCCTGGCCGGCGGTCGACTCGCCTACGGTCGGGACGACACCGGTGACTTCCGGCTGGCGGCCTGGCTGCCGTGGCCGGCGTGACCACTCCCGGCGGCGGGCCGGCGCCGGTGCGGGTGCTGATCGTGGACGACGACGCGCTGGTCCGGGCGGGGCTCTCGATGATCCTCGGCGGCCTGCCGGACCTGCGGGTGGTGGGCGAGGCCGCCGACGGGGGCGAGGTGCCCGCGGCGGTCGCCGCGTACGCCCCGGACGTGGTGCTGATGGACATCCGGATGCCCCGGGTGGACGGGCTGGCCGCCACCGAGGCGCTGCGCGCGCAACCGGACCCGCCCGAGGTGCTGGTGCTGACCACCTTCGACGCCGACGAGCAGGTGTTGCGGGCCCTGCGCGCCGGCGCGGCCGGATTCCTGCTCAAGGACACCCCGCCGGCCGACATCGTGCACGCCGTACGCCGGGTCGCCGCCGGCGAGACGATGCTCTCCCCGTCGGTGACCCGCACGTTGATCAACCACGTGACCGCCGCCACCCCGGGCCCGTCCGGTCCCGACCCGCGACGCGAACGGGCGCTGCGCCTGCTCGCCGCGCTCAGCGAGCGGGAACGGCAGGTCGCCATCGCGCTGGGTCGGGGCCGCACCAACGCGGAGATCGCGGGGGAGCTGTTCATGAGCGTGGCGACGGTGAAGGCGTACGTCTCCCGGCTGCTGAGCCGACTCGACCTCAACAACCGGGTCCAGGTCGCCCTGCTCGTGCACGACGCCGACCTCGTCTGAGCCCGACCGTCGGCGTGCTGTCGCCGGAGGATCTGCTTACCGCGTACCGGAATTGAACCTTCGTCCGACTCCGGCCGTACCACTGCCCGAGGATGTCGGTGCGGTGGGTCCGCCGTACCGCTGCCGAGCTGCGGGAGGCCTGCCGTGCGTGTTGGTGAGCAGTCGACGGATCCCATCGACCAGGTGCTGGGTGAGGTGCCGGTGCCGGCGCCACTGACCCCCGAGGATGTCCGGCTCGCGGTCCGGGCGGTGGTCGTCCACACCGCCGAGGAGTGGCCGACCGGGCCGCTGTGCCGTAACGACGGCGCGTCCTACCCGTGCCGGCTGCACCGCTGGGGGCGTCGGGTGCTGACGGAGCACGGTC
Organism: Micromonospora sp. bgisy143; assembly: GCF_057708145.1. Classification (NCBI taxonomy): domain Bacteria; kingdom Bacillati; phylum Actinomycetota; class Actinomycetes; order Micromonosporales; family Micromonosporaceae; genus Micromonospora; species Micromonospora sp. bgisy143. Next base: position 331,615 of record NZ_JBYIRN010000002.1, on the reverse strand, counting down.
TCAACGAGCGGCAGATCGAGGCGCTGATCCGGCACGGCAACCCGTTCGTGCACGTGCCCTTCCCGTTCACCGCGACCGGGCCGTCGTCCGCGCGCCCCGCCGGCGCGCGACCGGCCACCACCCCCGGATATCCGGCGCCGGCGCCTGGCCGGGCCGGGCTGCCCGGGCGACACCAGGCCGCGCGGGCCACCCCCACCGGGGTACGACCCGCGCCTTCCGGCCGGCCGGTGAGCCCCGGTGTCACCGCGCCGCGCTGGCCCCGGGCGAGCTGAGCGGCGTCACCCCACGGCCCGCTCTGCCCGGGGCGACACGACGTCGGCCCGACGCGGAGGTTTCCCCACCCGCGTCGGGCCGACGTCACGCCCACCGGCCGGTTCAGTCGTTGCCGGCGCCGATCCCGCAGTCCGGAGCGGACCAGCTCGTCGTGTTCAAGCTGCGGTCGCTGTTGTTCTCGCGGCGCGAGTCGACGTGCACGTGGTCGTCGTGGTCGGGGTAGCCCGGCCCGTAGATCCCGCTGAAGCCGCGGTTGCGGGCGTCCCGGGCCACCGTGCACAGCGACGACGTCCGTGAGGTGACATCGGCCGCGTTGCCGTACAGGTGCTGGCTGTCCGACGCCCCGCCCACCTGGTTGTTGCAGGCCCGGCTACGGAAACCGCTGGTCACGTTCAGCGGCTTGTCGCCGAGGCTCTTGCGCAACGCCTCCAACTTCCACATGGTGCGCAGCGCGTTCTGCTTGGTCTGCGCCGCCGACAGTGGGCCGCCGCTCCAGCCGCTGCCGCCGCACCCGTTGTCCAGCTCGGTGTAGCTGAAATGTGCGGGCGTGCAGTCGTTGTCCTGGAGTTGGTACAGCTTGGCGTACGTCTGCGGGCCGGCGACGCCGTCGGCGCGCAGCCCGTACGCCTGCTGGAACCGCTTCACCGCGGCGGCGGTCTTTGGTCCGTAGCGGCCGTCGTTCTCCACGATGTCCCGGTAGCCGGCCCAGCCGGCGACTCGGATCTGCAACTGACGGACGTCGTCGCCCGAGCGCCCCTGGTACAGGTTGCGGTTCCAGGTGTAGCAGCCGTCCGCGTACGCTGCCGGCGCGGCGACCACCGACGCGATCGCTGCCCCGGGCAAGGCCAGGGCGAAAGCGACAGCAACTCGCTTCAAGGTGTTTACGCGCACAGAAAGTCCTCCCGATAGGAGAGCGATTGGGGTGGCTTTGGGACATCGACCGGGACGTCCCGCGATTTCCACCATCGCACTGATCAGTGCGCTTGGCGGCAATAACGAGAATTGTCCTCACGATTCGCCCTGTTCCTGGGCACCGCCTGTGAATTCGGCTGATTTGCGAAACAGCCATTCCCCCCGATCGCCCCGAGAGCGCGGGAACCGCACCGAACGTCGCATTCGGCAGCACCCAGGGTGATGTTGCTCGCCGCCGGAGGGCCGGTAACGTCAGCCCCGGGCGGCGGACTGGCGGAGGTGCGGGTGGCACGCGGTGGCGTCTTCTGTGTCGAGGGTCAGTGGCACCGTGACCTCAACGAGCGCGGCTCCGTGCTGCCCACCCTCGAACTGCTGGAGCGGCTCGGCAAGATCCGCTTCATCCACAAGGACGCGGCCACCCGCGACGAGTTGTTCTACTTCCTGGACCGCTGGCTGCTGAAGCAGTACGCCGACCACCGCGTCGGCTTCTTCGCCATGCACGGCGAGCCGAGCCGGCTCTGCCTCACCGACTGGCAGTCGGTGGAGTTGAACGAGGTGGCCGAGTTGATGGCCGGCCGCTGCGAGGGGCGGCGTCTCTATTTCGGCAGCTGCTCGGTGCTGCGCGCGTCGGACGCGGTGCTGCGCGAGTTCCTGGAAGTCACCGGAGCGGCCCTGATCTGCGGTTTCACCCGGGACGTGGACTGGGTCGAATCGGCCGCATTCGAAACCGTCCTGCTCGACGTGCTGGCCAACGGGCAGCGGCACAACGCCGCCGAACTGCGGATGGGCTCGGCGCACTGGGCGCCACTGGCCGCGTACCTCGGCTTCCGGGTCATCTATGCCAACGGCCGGGCGTGGCGGCCGGCCGGCCGGCCCCGCGTGCCCGCCCAGGCGGTGCACCGCGCCGCCGCCGATCCCCGGTGATCGACCCCCACCGCCCGCGGACCCGCCGCCGGCCTGGTAGGAACGGGTGATGGCGCGCAGCATTGCGAAGAACACCCGGGTCGACCGGGACACCCTGCTCGACTTCCTCCGGCCGCGACACCGGGTCGTGCTGATGACCACCCGGGCCGACGGCCGGCCGCAGTCGTCCCCGGTCTCCGCCGGCATCGACGGCGAGGGCCGGCTGGTGGTGTCCACGTACCCCGAGCGGGCGAAGGTGACCAACATCCGCCGTGACCCCCGGGTCTCGGCGTGCGTACTCTCCGACGACTGGAACGGCCCCTGGGTGCAGCTCGACGGCACCGCCGAGGTGCTGGACCTGCCCGAGGCGCTGGAGCCGCTGGTCGAGTACTTCCGGAGCATCTCCGGCGAGCACCCGGACTGGGACGACTACCGGGCGGCGATGGTGCGCCAGGGCAAGTCGCTGATCCGGGTCACCATCGACGCCTGGGGTCCGATCGCCACCGGAGGCTTCCCGGCCCGCCTCGCCGACTGACCGCGCACTCCGCTCAGTCCGCCCGCCCTGGCCAGGCAGGTGCGCTGTCGAGCTGCCCCAAATGTGGGGCGGGCGACGGTGCTGGGGTTCGGGTGTGGGGCGGGCGACGGTGCTGGGGTTCGGGTGTGGGGCGGGCGACGGTGGTGTGGGTTCGCGGTGTGGGGGTGGCGTCCTGTCGAGCTGCCCCGGATGTGGGGCGGGCGACGACGGTGCCGTGCGATCCGCCCGGATGCGGGCGGACGCGGGTGCCGGTGCGGATGCGGATGCGGCGAGTGCCGGTGCGGATGCGGCGAGTGCCGGTGCGGATGCGGATGCGGCGAGTGCCGGTGCGGATGCGGCGAGTGCCGGTGCGGATGCGGATGCGGATGCGGCGAGTGCCGGTGCACGGGTGCCGTGCTGTTGCCCGCGAAAGTCCTCTCCGGCCTCGCGGCGTCTGCCCCATATTTGGAGCAGCTCGACAGGGGCCGACCGCCGACCGCCTGGCCGCCGACCGACCCGCCCGTCAGTAGGCGGCGGTGAAGCGGGTGTTGACGTACCGGGGCTGCTCGATCTCGTCGACGATCGCGACCGCCAGATCCTCGTAGGTGAGCACCGACCGGCCCTGGTCGTCGGTGACCGGCTCGTCGGTGCCCGTGCGGTAGTGCCCGGTGCGGTCGCCGGGGTGGAACTCCAACGGCGGCGGCGAGACGTACGTCCAGCGCACCCCGTCTGCGGAGCTGCGGTAGTACTCCAGCGCGTCGGCCTGGCCGAGCGCGGAGTCCCGGTACTGCTCGGGGAAGTCCGGCTCGTCGAGGAAGCGGGTGCCGCGTGGGGTGAGCAGGGTGGACCCGCCACCCAGGTGGATGATCCGGGGCGCGGCCGGCAGGGACCGCAGGGTGGTCACCAGGGTCTCGGCGGCCGAGCGCCAGAGTCCGCGCTCGCCGCCACCGATGGCCACCACCAGCGCGTCCGCGTCCGGTGCCAACTCCCGGACGCTGCGTTCGCTGGTGGCGTCGCCGGTGACCGTGCGCACCCCGTCCGGCAGGTACGAGGTCGCCTCCGGCCGACGGACCGCGGCGATCACCCGGTGCCCCCGGTCGGCGGCCTCGGCGACGACCCGCGACCCGGCGGTGCCGCCCGCGCCAAAAACGACGATGGTGCTCACCAGCCCAGGCTAGGGACCGGGCCCCTCGCCCGCCGGTCAAACGGCGATCCCGGTCAGTCGACCAGGGCGGCGTAGACGAGTTGGCGCAGCTGGGAGCGGAGTGGGTAGGTGCTCGACGGCAGGAGCTGGGTGAACAGCAGCGCGGTGATCTCCTCGGTCGGGTCCACCCAGAAGGCGGTGCTGGCCACCCCGCCCCAGTAATACTCGCCGACGCTGCTCGGCACCCGGCTCGGGATCGGGTCCTCGACGACCGCGAAGCCGAGGCCGAAGCCGACCCCGTCCAGGGTGCTCTCGGCGAAGCCGCCGGTGGACAGGGTCCCCAGGTCCTGCCCGCCGGGCAGGTGGTTGCGGGCCATGAAACGGACCGTGCGCGGTCCGAGCAGACGTACGCCGTCCAACTCGCCGCCGCGCAGCAGCAGCTGGGTGAAGCGGTGGTAGTCGGCGGCGCTGGAGATCAGCCCACCGCCGCCGGAGAGCAGGCCGGGCTTGTGGTGCGCGAGGGCGCCGAGGTGGTCGTAGCGGACGGCCTGCCCGCTGCGCGGGTCCGGCGCGTACAGCGCGGCCAGCCGCTCGGCCTCGTCGCCCTCGACCCACCAGCGGGTGTCCGTCATGCCCAGCGGGGTGAAGATCCGGTCGGCGAAGAAGGCGTCGAGGCTCTGTCCGGAGACCACCTCGACCAGCCGACCGAGCACGTCCGTGGCGACCGAGTAACCCCAGGCCGAGCCGGGCTGGAACAGCAGCGGCAGTTCGCCGAAGGCCGCGCAGGCGGTGGCCAGGTCGACGTCCGCGGGCGGGTACAGGTCGTAGCCGGCGGCCCGGTAGAGCCCGTCGACCACCGACGTCTGCATGAAGCCGTACGTCAGGCCGGCCGTGTGGGTGAGCAGGTGCCAGACCCGGATCGGCTCGGTCGCCGGCACCGTGTACGGCTTGAGCGTCGAGCCCTTCGAGTAGACCCGCATGTCGGCGAACTCGGGCAGCCAGCGGCTGATCTCGTCGGTCAGCTCGAAGCGGCCCTCCTCCCACAGCATCATCGCCGCGACCGAGGTGACCGGCTTGGTCATCGAGTAGATGCGCCAGAGCGTGTCCGCCTCGACCGGCGCACCCGACTCCCGGTCCCGCAGGCCGTACGTCGAGGAGTGCGCCACCTCGCCGCGGCGGGTGACGACCACCTGCCAGCCGGCAAGCCGGCCGGCGTCGACGTACCTGCCGAAGTGTTCGTCGATCCGGGCCAGCCGCGCCGGGTCGAAGCCGATCTCGTCGGGGTCCTTGCTCCGCGCCACACTCACGCCGCCGAAACTACTCGCCGGTACGCCGCCATCGGAAGGGGGCGGCTCCCCGGTGGTGTCGGTCGCCGGCACTAACCTGGCCGAATGCCGGAGTCGACCGAGGACGTGACCTTCCGCGACGAGGACTGGTACGGCGAGGAGCTGGCCGACCGTCACTTCGTGGCCTGCGAGTTCTTCGACGTGGACCTGACCGAGGCGATCACCCGGGGCGCGGTCTTCACCGGCTGCACCTTCGGCAACGTGCGGTTCAACGCGTCCCGGCACCTCGACTCGGCGTTCACCCGCTGTGTCTTCACCCGCTGCAACTTTTTCGAGGCCGAGTTCACCGGCTGCAAGCTGGTGGGCAGCACCTTCGTCCAGTGCGAGCTGCGCCCGTTGCGTGTCGACGGCGGAGACTGGTCGTTCGTCGCGCTGCCCGGCGCGGACCTGCGCGCCGTCCGGCTGACCGACGTGCGGATGCGCGAGGTCGACCTGACCGGCGCTAACCTCACCGGGGCCACCGTGACCGGCGTCGACCTCTCCGGAGCGCAGCTTCAGCGCTGCCGCCTCGGTGGCGCCGACCTGCGGCGCAGTGATCTCACCGCGCTGGACCCGACCTCGGTCGAGCGGGCCGGCGCGCTCGTGGACGCCGAGCAGGCGCTCGTCATCGCACAGGCGCTCGGCTTCCGGATCGGCTGACTCCCGGTCGGCCAACCGCTGTCCCATACCGTCCCGATCCGGACTGGACACGCCATGCTGTCCCGATTTAGCGTGTCGACCACGCCGGTGCAATCGTGAACGACCCACAGTGGACGGTCGATCCGTCATGTGCGGTGGCGGTCGGGCGGCAACGTGGAGGAGTCGGTGGCGGACGAGGACCGTACGCGGGATGGTTCGCGGGCCGGGGACGAGCCGGCAGCTCGACCGGCGTCGCACCGGCCGCGATCCGTCGCCGGCCTGAACCACCGAGCGCTGCGCCGGCTCGCCCGCTCCCGCCAACGGCGGCTCTGGGCGCTGGAAGGAGTCGGCGCGGTCGTCTGTCTGGTGGTGCTCGTCGCGTACCTCGGCACCCGGTCCGGCCCGGATTCGGGTGACGGGACGATCGGCGGCTCGGGTGGTGTGCCCGCCGGCGCGGCCCGCCCGACCGGCCTGCCGGGCGCGGACGGACGGACCAGCGAGGCCGGCCCGGCGCTGCCGGGTCTACGGCCTCGGCAGCGGCCGCCCTCGCCCGACCCGAGCCCGTCGACGAGCCCGCCCGCCGCCGAGACGGCGAAGCCGTCCGCGCCGCTGCTGTCGGTGACCCGCGCCGAGGTACCCGCCGAGGTCGACCTGACCGCCGTGGGCACCCGGGACTGGATGCACTGGGGGCTGCGTGGCGGCAACTCGACGGTCCGCAAGAGCGCCGGCTCCGGGGAGATCGTCGACGGGGGCGGCAAGGGCCGCCGGATCGGCTGGGACGGCAACCAGGAGGTCGTCCGCTGGTCCGACGGCGCGCCCGACCGGTGGGACCGGGGCAGCTCCGACGGGGTCTACACCTGCGGCGTGGGCAACGGGTTCAGCCTGACGGTCGCCGGCAGCGGGGCGCCGCGCACCGTCCAGGTCTACGCCGGTATCTGGATGGCGCGGGGTCGGCTCGACGTGCGGTTGTCCACCGGTGGGCCGGTCAGCACCCTGCGCCTGGAGGATCCGTACACCAGCCAGAGCGCCCAGTTCGTCATCCGCTTCGCGGCGCCGAAGGACGCCCGGCTGGTGGTGACCTGGACGGTCGAGAAGGTCTTCACCGAGCACTGCGGCAACGTCGGCCTCCAGGCTGTCGCGCTGCGCTGAGCGGGACAGTTTGTCCGTCGCCCTGCGTCGCCGGCGACGTAACTTTCTGCTGTCCCCGTCCACCTTCCACTGTGGAGGCAGCGCAGATGAGCAGCGGTACCGCCGTTTCCCCCGGCGTCGACGACCCGGAGGTGCTCCGCGACATTCCCCTGCCGCCGTACGTGACGGGCGAGGACGCCCAGTTCGCGGTCCGCGCGGTGGTGGTGCACGCGCCCCGGCGCTGGTCCGGTGGGGTGGTCTGTCGCAACGACGCCAGCCCGCACCCGTGCCGGCTGCACCGCTGGGGTACCCGGGTGTTGACGCTCCGCGGGCTGCACGCCGCCGAGATCGCCGCGCTCATCGAACGCGGCGACCCGGCGGCGGTGCCACCCACACCGAAGCGTCCGGCCTGACCGGGTCCCGTTGTCAGCAGGTGATCGGCTTGACCCAGGAACATTCGACGCCCTCCGGCGTACGCGGAGCCTGGGGCACCTCGGGCGCGGCGACCCGAGCCGTGCTCGCGCCGTCCTCGTGGTGCCCGGCCAGCGTCACCGCGATCTGGTCCTCCAGCGTCTTGACCGACGCCGTCAGGTAGTTGTTGAGCAGGATGGAGAACGCCAGCAGGTGGCCGTCCGCGCTGGTGACGTAGCCGGACAGCCCCGATACGCCGGTCAGGCTGCCGGTCTTGGCGTGGACGTTGCCCGCTGCCGGGGTGCCGGCCATCCGGCTGCGTAGCGTGCCACCGACGAACCGCTCCGGTTGCCCCGCGACGGGCAGTGCCTCGTACCAGGTGGCGAACCAGGGTTGGGCGCGTACGGCGGTCAGCAGGTCGACGAACTCCGCCGCCGGCACCAGGTTGCGGCGGGACAGGCCCGACCCGTCGCGTTGGCGCAACGTTCCGGTGTCCATTCCGGTGTCGGCGACGTACTCGCTGATGGCGGTGAGACCGGCGGACCAGGTGCCGGTGCCGGAGAGCACCCGGCCGATCTCCTTGGTCAGGACCTCGGCGTGCCCGTTGTTGGAGAGCTTCAGGAACGGCGTCATCAGCTCGCCCAGGCTCATCGATTCGTGGCTGGCCACCGGGTGGGCCGTCGTCGGGGTGGGCTGACCGAGCACGGTCCGGCCGAGCACCCGTACGCCGTGCCGGTGCAGCGCCGCCCGGAACACCTCGGCGGCGAGGCCGGTGGGCTCCCAGACGGTCACCCAGTCGCTGGCGGGTTCGTCGCCGACGGCGATCTGTCCGGTCACCACGATCGCGTTGCTGCCGTGCTCGCGCTCGATGGAGATCGAGGTCTCGCCCGCGCTGACCGTCTCGGCGCGGTTGTCGACGCGGAGGTAGCCGGTGGGCGGCGTGGTGGTGACCACCGGCGGGGCGCCGGCCCGGTCGGCCGGCGCGGCGTGCACGATCACGGTGCCCGCGTCGTAGTCGGTGTCCGGGGCGACGGTCAGCGCGGAGACCTGCGCGGCGTAGTAGTAGGGCTCGTCGTCCCACGTCCAGTCGGGTCCCAGCCGGGTACGGTCGTAGCGGGTGTCGTCGGCGACCAGGTTGCCGGTGACGACCCGGACGCCGGTTGCGGCGACCTGCGCGGCGAGCGCGTCGTAGTCGGCCGCGAGCATGGTCGGATCGCCGCCGCCGCGCAGGTAGAGACTGCCGGCGAGCAGCCCGGCGCGGCGCGCGCCGGTGCTCTGCACGTCGGTGCGGAAGTGGTGGCCGGGACCGAGCAGTCCCAGGGCGGCGGTCGAGGTCAGCAACTTGGTGTTGGAGGCGGGGACGAGCCGCCGTTCGCCGTTGCGGTCGTAGAGGGTCTCCCCGGTGCTGGTGTCGACGACGACCACCGACGTCTGTGCGCCGGCGAGCCGACTGTCGGCGAGGATCGCGTCGATGGTGGCGCGCAGCCGGGTGGTCGCGGGGGTGGGCGACTCGGCGGTGGCACCGGACGCGCCGACGGTGGCCACGGTGGCGACCAACGCGAGCAGCGCGACGGCGCGTGGAAAGAGACGACGATGCATGCGCCGATGCTGCCATGAAGGTAATCGCCGGAAAAGAGGCGCGGACGAAGGTTATTGCCCTTCGCGATGTCCCGGTCGGCCGAGCGCTCGCTCGTGGCCGCCCCAGTAGTGCCGTTGCCCGCCCATCACCAGCGGCGCCACCAACGCGGCGAGTGCCCCGCCGAGCAGTGGAAAGACGATGAACACCCAGAGTTGGCGCAGCGCCGTGCCGCCCTCGAAGACGGCCGGACCGAAGGCGCGGGCCGGGTTGACCGCCGCGCCGGTCAGCGTCAGGCCGACGAGTTGGGTGGTGGCCAGGGCCAGCCCGATCGCCACGCCGGCGATGCCGGGGTTCTCGCTGCGGCTGGTCACGACGAGGACGACCAGGACGAACAGGAAGGTCAGCACGATCTCCAGCACGGCCGCACCACCCCGGTTGATGTGCGCGCCGTACCCGTTCGAGCCCAGCGCCCCGGTCTGGTCCACGACGTCACCCCAGCGGGTCAGCGCCCAGAGCAGGAAACCGGCCACCGTCGCCCCGGCGAACTGCGCGATCCAGTAGGCGACAGCGCCGAGCACCGAGATCTTTCCGGAGAGCAGGACGCCCAGCGTCACCGCCGGGTTGACGTGACTGCCGGAGAGCGGGCCGATCGTGTAGACGAGCGCCAGCAGGACGAACCCGAAGGCCAAGGCGACGACCACCACGCCGCCCTGGACGCGCGCGGCGACGGCGGCACCCACACCGAAGAAGACCAGCAGCAGCGTGCCGAGGAATTCGGCGGCGGCGCGACGGGCGTCATCCATCATTTACTCAGCGTAAGGATAGTTCCGCTCATTGGTGGGCAAATGAAGGCCGTGACCAGGGCTGGAGCGGGTGCTGGACTGATCCCGCTCTATTTGACGGATCGCGCGGCGGCGGGCACCGTGGGCAGGGAAGGGGCCCGTCAGCTGCCCCGATTCGATGCGACGGCGATGACCGTCCGTTCCCTCCCGTCGCCTCCCACGCGTGCTCGTACGCGGGCCGATCTCCCGGTCTGCGCGACTACCGACCGCGAGCCGAGAAACCACGAGGAGTTCCACCGATGCTCACCATGACCGACAACGCCGTGCTCGTCATCCGTGACCTCGCCAACCAGCAGGACGTGGCCCAGGACGGTGGCGTGCGGATCGCCGCCGACACCGACGCCGGATCGCTCACCGTCGAGCTGGTGCCCGAGCCGGAGCAGGGCGACCAGGTCGTCGACAACCAGGGGGCGCGGATCTTCCTCGACCCGGACGCCGCCGAACTGCTCGGTGACGCCTCGGTGGACGCCACCGTCGACGACGAGGGCATCATCCAGTTCGGCTTCACCGAGAAGCAGTAGGGGTTCTCACCGGGGCGATCGACCCCGCTGCGGCGGTCCCGGCCGGGCGTCCCACCCCGACCGGCCGGGGTCGTCGGGCCGCAGCAGTGCGGCGAGCACGTGCGCCAGATGGTGCGACGTGCTCCACGCCGTCCAGTTCGCGGCGGACCCGGCCCCGGCCCCTCGGCGGGCACGGCGCAGCAACTCGTGGTCCCCCCAGGACAACGCCGCCCCGACGCTCGAGAAGTGCGGCGCCGCCACCAGCGTCCGGCACAGGTCGGCGAAGCGGTCGTCGCCCCGGCCGCCCCGGCGCGACCAGCGGTAGACCCACCAGCCGTCGTCGGCGGTGTACCGGACCGTGGGTAGCCGGTCACCGGGGTCGCCCGAGTCGGGCAGCGCCGAGCCGACGCCGTAGTCGCCGTAGTCGACCCCGACGTCGGCCAGTCGCTGCCAGAGCTGCCAGTCCCAGCGTTCCAGCCGTACCGGCTCGTCGGTGGGTAGCCGGGACAGCGTCGGCGGCATACCGCCCGCCGCCACCGTCGCCGACCGCCAGGCGTGGCGACGGGCCCAGTCCAGCAGCCGTCGTACCCGGGGTTCCGCCACCCGCACGTCCGCCGGGCAGCAGACGTCACCCGCGTCCACCAGCAGATGGCACTCCTCCGGCGCGAGGCCGGTGTACCGCCAGATCCGCTCGACAGCGGTCGTGTCCGCGTCCGGGCCCGCCCGGTCGTGCGCGGTCCGCACCCGGACCAGCGCCCGCCGGCCGTACGCCCGGGCCGCTGCGCCGTGCGCGACGAGCCGCCGCTCACTCTCCGCGAGGCCGATGACGGGCATCAGCGGTACGCCCCACCGGACCAGCTCCGTGTCGATCGAGTCGGGCAGGGCGCTCACGTCGATGGCCGGCAGCAGGCCGACCGGTAGTCGCCGCAGACCGTCCATCGTGGACCGGTCGACGGTGTCGACCTCCAGGATCGGCGCGACGAGCGGGGCGGTCGCGGGATCGAGGTGGGTGAGGGCTTCCAGCTCGCCGCGTCGGCGGCTGGCGAGGATGGGGCGGTAGACCGGCGCCACTGCCCGGCCCCCGTGGGCGGGCACCATACTTCAATCTAGTCAGGCATTCGCATGCCTACCCACTTTCTGGTACCGAAAATCTGCTGTCCGGCTGTCGGTTCGGCGACTACGCTCGCCCGATGTCCGCGCCGCCGTACCGTTACCGCTCCACCGACGAGGACAGCGCCCGCTGGGTCGGCTTTCCGTTCCGGGCCGGCGACATCGTGATCAGCACCCGTTCCAAGAGCGGCACCACCTGGATGCAGATGATCTGCGCGTTGCTGGTGCTGGGGACTCCCGAGCTGCCGGCGACACTGTCCGAGTTGTCGCCCTGGCTGGACTGGTTGGGCGAGCCGCGGGACGTGGTGTACGAGCGGTTGGCCGCGCAGCCGCACCGCCGGTTCATCAAGACGCACACCCCGCTGGACGGGGTACCGCTCGATCCCCGGGCGCACTACGTGGTGGTGGCGCGGCATCCACTGGACATGGCCGTCTCCCTCTACCACCAGGCGGGCAACCTCGACCGGACCCGGGTCGCGGAGCTGACCGGCCAGCCGGCGCCGGCGGGGCCGCCGCGCGTTCGTCCGGTGCTCGGGCAGTGGCTGCCGAGCTGGGTCGACCACGAGGTGGACCCGCGCGCCGAGTTGGACTCCCTGCCCGGGGTGTTCTGGCACCTGCGGGACGCCTGGGACCGCCGGCACGAACCGAACGTCACGCTGGTGCACTACGACGATCTCCGGGCCGACCTGGGCGCGCAGATGCGACTGCTGGCCGACCGCTGGGGTGTCGAGGTGCCCGCCGGGCGCTGGCCCGCGTTGGTCGAGGCGGCCACGTTCGACCGGATGCGGGAGCGCGCCGACCAGCTCGCCCCGGACACCCTCGGGGTGTTGCGGGACCGCCGGGCGTTCTTCCGGCGCGGCGGCTCGGGGCAGGGCCGTGACCTGCTGGACGCGGCCGCCCTGGAGCGCTACGAGCAGCGGGCGCGGACGCTGGCCCCACCGGATCTGCTCGCCTGGCTGCACCGCGACGCCTGAGGCGGACGGGAGAACGAGCGCGCGGCGCCGCTCCGACCGGTGGTCGCAACGTCGCCGCGCTCTGGCCGTCTCCCACCATCGCAGCCGTTCGGCGGTACGCCAGTGGGGACCTGGCTCGACCGGCCGTCCGCGCCGGTCAGCGTTGTCGATCCCCGGTCGGAGCGGACTCAAACCTGCCGAGCGTGGGGAATTCCACCATCTGCCAGTCCCGGCGTGACGCGGGACCGAACGGGGTATGAGCGGGCCATGGAGCATTTCACGATCGCGACCGTTGCCGAGAAGAGCCCCGACTTCCGGCGGGTGCTGTGGACCGGCGAGCACACCCAGTTGGTGATCATGACGATTCCGCCGGGCGGTGAGATCGGCGAGGAGGTGCACGAGGGCATCGACCAGATCCTGACCTTCGTCAGCGGAACGGGCGAGGCCCGGGTCGCCGGTGCGAAGCGTGAGGTCGTCGCGGGTGACCTGGTCGTCGTGCCGTCCGGCACGAAGCACAACTTCGTCAACACCGGCCCGAACCCGCTGGTGCTCTACACCGTCTACGGCCCTCCCGAGCACGCCGACCAGGCGGTGCACCACACCAAGGAGGAGGCCGACCGGGCCGAGGAGGCCGGCGAGGACGAGCCGCCGACCGCGTGACGCCGGCGGCCTGAACCGGGCCGATCCGGGTACGCGCGGTGGGTGACACAGCCGCCGATCTCCGACTACGGGTTCCTCTCGGACTCCCGTTCCGGAGCGCTGGTCGGCATCGACGGCTCGATCGACTGGTGGTGTCCGCACCGGTTCGACGGCGCTTCGGTCTTCGGCCGGCTGCTCGACCCGGACGGCGGACACTTCCGGTTGGCGCCGGTCGGTGCCGGCGGTCCGGGGTACCGGGTCGAGCGCGCGTACCGTCCGGACACGCTCATCCTGCGCACCGTGCACCACACGCCGCACGGGAGCGTGGCGGTGACGGACGCGCTCGCCGCCGAGGTGGGTGCCCGAGCGCACGAGCTGGGCATGAACTCGCCCGCCGTGCTCGTCCGAGTGGTCGAGGGCCTGTCCGGGCGGGTACGGATGGCGCTGGACTTCGCCCCGCGCCCCGAGTACGGGCTGGTCACGCCCTACCTGCACGAGCGGCCCGGCGGCGCGGTGGTGGCCAACGCCGGCCCGGTGATGCTCGTGTTGCGCGGCAGCGGCCTGCCGCTGCGGGCGGGCCGCGACCGGGTGACCCACGAGTTCGAGGTCGCCGCCGGCCAGGTGGTGGGTCTCGACGTGGCGTTCGGGCAGGTGTACGGGAAACCGCCGGTCGAACTGGACCCACTGACCGCCCTCGCCAACACGACCCGTACCTGGGAGGCGTTCCGGGAGACGCACCGGTACCGGGGCCGGTACCCCGAACTGGTCCGTCACAGCGCGACGGTGCTGGCCGGTCTGACCTATGCCCGCAGCGGGGCGGTGGCGGCGGCGTTGACCAGTTCGTTGCCGGAACAGATCGGCGGCGACCGCAACTACGACTACCGCTACTCCTGGTTGCGGGACTTCTCGTTGACGATGCGCGCCCTCTGGGTGGCCGCCTGCCCGGACGAGACGTCCCGCCTGTTCGCCTGGGCGGCCCGGTCGATCGGCCAGTTCGGCGACGAGCCGGTGCCGGTGCTCTTCGGGTTGGAGGGCGAACGGGACCTCTCCGAGCACCACTGCACCCACCTGCGCGGGTACCGCGACAGCCGCCCGGTGCGGGTCGGCAACGACGCCTGGAAGCAGCGGCAGCTCGACGTGCCGGGTGAGGTGCTCTCGGCGGTGTGGCGGCTGCGCGACTACCTCGGCACGGAGTTCGAGTCGGAGCTGCGGGAGATGGTGCTCGGGCTGACCGAGCAGGTGGCGGCGACCTGGCACCTGCCGGACCGGGGGATCTGGGAGACCCGGGAGGACGAGCGGCACTACCTCTCCTCGAAGGTCTCCTGCTGGTTGGCCATGGACCGGGCGGTGGGGCTCGCCGACCGGCTCGGTGAGCGGGCCGACCCGCGTCGCTGGGCCGTCGTGCGGGACGAGATCCGCGAGGCGGTGCTGCGCGACGGCTGGAACGACCGGATCGGCGCGTTCACCGGCTCCTTCGGCTCGGCCGAGCTGGACGCCTCGGTGCTCGCCCTGCCGGTGGCGCACTTCCTGCCGGCGACCGACCCCCGGATGCGCTCGACCATCGCGATGGTGGAGCGGGAGCTGGGTACGGAGGACGGGCTGGTCCGGCGCTGGACGAGTGACCCGGCCGGGTTCCTGCTGTGCTCGTTCTGGCTGGTGGAGTGCCTGGTGATGGCGGGTGAGCCGCGACGGGCCGAGGAGTTGTTCGAGCGCGTGGTGGGCCACGCCAACGACGTGGGCCTGTTCAGCGAGCAGATCGACCTGAGCACCGGGGCGCAGCTCGGCAACATGCCGCAGGCGCTGTCCCACATCGGGCTGATCAACGCCGCCTGGCGGCTCACCGAGCCGAACAGCTTCTGAGCCGGGCCGCGGAAATCCTGCAACAGACCTGCAAGCGCCAGGCATTGACGCTGCTGTGTGGACGGTCCTAGCCTCGGAGAGACGGGAAAGCCCTTTCCCAGGGCTTTCGTCCCGCTTCACCCCGCTGTCGGATCCGGGCGTCCGACGGGGCACACCGATTCCCGCTCTCCCGCCAGCGCGCCGTGCCGGCACGTCCCCGCGCGGCCGGATACCGGGATCGCCACCACGCGCGTCAAGGAGGACAACCGTGCACAGGAGACGACGACCACTGGTGCTGGCGGTCTGCGCCGGCGTGACCGTGGCGGCCCTCGCCGCCACCATGACCTCGGCCTTCGCGGCCACCATCTTCACCGACACCTTCAGCGACGGCGACACCTCCGGCTGGTCCAAGTCCGGCGGCACCTGGGCGGTCGACGGCGCCGGGGTGTTGCAGCAGTCCAACGCCGGCAGCGAGCTGGCCCGGCAGTTCGCCGGTGACACCGGGTGGACCAACTACTCGGTGCAGGCCCGGGTCCGGCCGGCGAGCTTCGGCTCGTCCAGCGCCCTGGTCGGGCTCGCCGCCCGGTCCACCAGCAGCACCAGGATGTACCGGCTGGCCCTGCTCGGCTCCGGACGGGCCGAACTTCAGGCCGTCAACGGCAGCAGCGTCACCGCGCTCGGCTCGGCCTCGCTCGGTGTCACGACCGGCACCTGGTACACCCTGCGCGTCGAGGTCAGCGGCAGCACCATCCGCGGCTACGTCAACGGCACCCAGATCGCCTCCGGCAGCAGCAGCCTTGCCGCCGCCGGGCGGATCGGCCTGGTCACCGCGTACGCCAGTGGCGGCTTCGACGACGTGGTGGTCGACTCGTCCGGTGGCGGCACCCCGAGCACACCGCCGGCCACCACGGCGGCGCCGACCACCCCGCCGCCGACCACCCCGCCGCCCTCCGGGTGGCCGACCCCGACCAGCAGCCAGAAGGTGGACGCGACGATCCCGGTCTCCGGCACCTTCGACGGCGGGCTGAGGCGCTACTACGGCATCGGCGACGGTGGGCAGAGCGAGAGCCAGGACCCGATGTTCGAGCTGGCCGCCGGCGCCACCCTGCGCAACGTGATCATCGGTGCGCCGGCCGGTGACGGCGTGCACTGCGAGGGGAACTGCACCCTGGTCAACGTCTGGTGGGAGGACGTCGGCGAGGACGCGGCCACCTTCCGGGGCGGCACCACGTACACCGTCGACGGCGGCGGCGCGCGGTCGGCCAGCGACAAGGTCTTCCAGCACAACGGCACGGGCACCGTCTACATCAGGAACTTCCGGGTGGAGAACGCCGGGAAGCTCTACCGGGCCTGCGGCAACTGCTCCACGTCGTACCAGCGGCACGTGGTGATCGACAACGTGGTCGTCCGGGACACCGACACAATCGCCGGCATCAACACCAACTGGGGCGACACCGCCCGCTTCAGCCGCGTCACCATCGTCGGCGACCCGGACCGGGAGACCTCGATCTGCGTCAAGTACAAGGGCGTACCCAAGGGCAGCGAACCGACCAAGATCGGCGAAGGGGCCGACGGCGTCAACTGCCTCTACACGCCGTCCGACATCACCTACCAGTAGGGCACGGCACGCCGGCATCCCGCGCCGCGCGGGATGCCGGCTCAGCCCAGCACGGGTACGCCGGAGACGTCGACCGTCTCCGGATACTTCAGCCCCGCGCCGGTGTTGAGCACCACCACCCGTTCGCCGGCCCGGATCCAGCCACCGGCGCGCAGGTGGCGTGCCGCGGTCAGGCAGGCCGCGCCCTCCGGGCAGAGCAGCAGCCCTTCCCGGGCCGCGAAGTCCCGCAGGTCGGTCAGGATCTCGGCGTCGTCGACGGCGACGGCGGTGCCGGCGGACGCCCGCAGCGCCGCCAGGATCAGCTCGTCACCCAGCGGCGCCGGCACGGTGATGCCGAACGCCACCGTGTGCGCGTCCTCCCACGGGCGGGCCCGATCCTCACCCGCGGCGAAGGCCCGCACGATGGGAGCGCAGCCGGTCGACTGCACCGCCACCAGCCGGGGCAGCTTGTCGCCGACCCAGCCCAGCTCGCACATCTCGTGCAGCGCCTTGTGGATGCCGATCAGGCCGACCCCGCCACCCGTCGGATAGACGATCACGTCGGGCACCTGCCAGCCGAGCTGTTCGACGATCTCGTACCCCATCGTCTTCTTGCCCTCGAGCCGGTAGGGCTCGCGCAGCGTGCCGGCGTCGAAGATCGCCCCGTCCGACTCGGCGACCAACTCGGCCACCCGCCGGCCGGCGTCGCTGATCAGTCCGTCGACCAGGCGCAGGTCGGCGCCGGCGGCCACGCACTCCCGCCGGCAGATGGTCGGCGCCGCCAGCGGCATGACGATGGTGGCGCCCATGCCGGCGCGCGCCGCGTAGGTCGCCCAGGCCGACCCGGCGTTGCCGTTGGTGGGCATCGCGATCCGCTTGACACCCAGCTCGCGGGCCCGGCTCACGCCGACCGCCGCGCCACGGGCCTTGAACGAACCGGTCGGGATCAGCCCTTCGTCCTTGACCATCAGGTCCGCGATGCCGATCTCGGCGCCGTACGCCGGAGCGCGCAGCAGCGGCGTCCAGCCCTCGCCGAGGGTGGTGACGTGCCGGGGGTCGGTGACGGGCAGCAGCTCCCGGTACCGCCACAGGTCGGCCGGGCGCAGCGGGAAGCGCTCCGGGGTGACCGCCTTCGCGACCGCCGGCAGGTCGTAGCGGGCCAGCAGGGGCGAGCCGCAGTCGCAGAGGTTCTGCACCTCGTCGGCGGCGTACTCCAGGCCGCAGCGCGGGCAGTCCAGGTGGGTCAGGTACACGTCGCTCCTCGCCGTCAGGCCGCGTCGATACTCCACCAGCGCCGACTCCGTGCGCCCGGCTCGTAGACCGAGTCGAGTCGCTTTGCGATCACACCGGGCAGCCCCTGCTCCCGCCCGGTGCGCAGGGCCTCGTCGCCGGCACCGGAGAACCACGGCGGAGTCTGCCAGTGCGTACCGGCCAACGCCAGCCCATCGAGCAGTTCCCGGCGTTGCGCGTACGGGACGTCTACGCTGCTCACGCCCTCCAACCAGAGCAGGTCGACGAGGAGGAACTGCGCGCCGGCCGGCACCCGACCGCCGCTGGTCGGGCGGGCCGGACGCACCCGGCCCGAGCCGTCGACGCGGACCAGCACGCCGTCGAGCACCGCCTCGGTCGGCGCCAGCGCCTCGGCCATCGCACGCAGCCACGGGTACCCGCCGGTGATCTCCTCGTCGGTCGCGGAGAGCAGCCGCAACCGCCCGCCGGAGACGTACGCCATCGCGCGGACCCCGTCCCAGCGCAGCTCGTACCCCCATTCGGCGGCGTCGCGCGGCAGCCTGGCGGCGGGCGTGGCGTGCATCGGGCGGACCAGCTCGGGCATCGGTGTCCAGCCCGGCGGCGCGGGATCGGTACGGCGGATCATCCAGTCCCGGCCGCCGGTGGCGAACAGCGCGTACCGGCCCTCGGTGCGCTCGCCGAAGAGCGTCACGACGACCTCGTCGTCGCGCCACTTCTCGCGGCGGTACGTGCCCCGGTCGTGGATGACCATCCGACCGCCCCCGTACTCGCCGGCCGGGATCTCGCCGGCGAAGTCGAGGTACTCCATCGGGTGGTCCTCGGTGTGCACGGCGAGGTGGTTGCGGCCCGGGTCGCGGGGCAGGCCGCGCGGCACCGCCCAGGACGCGAGCACACCCTCGTGTTCCAACCGCAGGTCCCAGTGCAGGCTGCGGGCGTGGTGCTGCTGGATGACGAAGCGCGCGGTGCCGCCGTCGCCGTCGGCCGGTCGGGGCGTCGCCGGCGGCACGGGCTCCGGCGTGCGGGCCGCGTCGCGCTTTCGCCGGTACTCCCGGAGCCGGTCGGTCACCTCCGCATTCTCCGCCACACCGGCGGGCCGCGCTGGCAGCCGGAGTGTCCGGTTCGCTCGGCGTCGGGGCGCGTGGCGGGGTAGAACGGATCACATGGATCTCAGCGACCAGCCCACCGCACTGCTCCCGGGCGACGTGCGGATGCCCCTGCTCGGCTTCGGCACCTGGCAGGCCACCGGCCAGGCGGGCTACGACGCCGTACTGGCCGCGCTCGACACCGGCTACCGCCACCTCGACACCGCCACCGTCTACGGCAACGAGCACGAGGTGGGCCGGGCGGTCCGCGAGAGCGGGCTGCGCCGGGAGGACGTCTTCATCACCACCAAGCTCCCGGCGAACCGGGTGGGTCAGGAGCGCGCCACGCTGGAGGCCAGCCTGGAGGCGCTCGGTGTCGACCAGATCGACCTCTGGCTGATCCACTGGCCGCCGTCGTCGCCGGCGGACAGCATCCCGCTCTGGCGGGAGCTGATCGCCGCGCGGGACGAGAACCTCACCCGGGCGATCGGTGTGAGCAACTACAGCACCGCGCAGATCGACGAGCTGATCCAGTCGACCGAGGAGAACCCGGCGGTCAACCAGATCGAGTGGAGCCCGGCGCTGTACGACCGGCAGCGGCACGCCGAGCACCGGGACCGGGGCGTGGTGCTGGAGGGGTACAGCCCGTTCAAGACCAGCGACCTCAGCGATCCGGTGCTGGTCCGGATCGCCGCCGCGCACGGTGTCTCCCCGGCGCAGGTGGTGCTGCGCTGGCACATCGACCACGAGATCGTCGCGATTCCGAAGTCGGTCACGCCGGAGCGGATCAGCGCGAACTTCGACGTCTTCCACTTCTCGCTGACGGCGGAGGAGATGCGCGACATCGACGCCCTCGGCGACGCCTGAGGCGGCATATTTCTTCAGGCTCGGGCTGCATGGTGAAGGGTATCGACATCGACGTGCGTGACGGTATAGCGTGCCGTCATCACGTTCGTCGATCCCTTCCCCACCCGCCCTCGCTGGAGGATCGCCATGGCCCGACCACCGTCCATCCGTCTGCGCCGTCGTGGGGTGCTCGGCATCCCCGCCCTGGTGGCCGCCGCCCTGACCGTCGTGGTCCGGCCCGCCCCGGCGAGCGCCGCGCCGAAGGAACCCGAGTGCCTCGCCGACCTGCTCGGCGGGTCCTGATGGCCACCATTCCCTGGCTCGTGGACGTGCTGCGCGGCGCCGGGGTGCAGGTCGTCGTCGAGGGCGACTGGCTCAATCGGATGCGGCCCGGCTCCTTCGACCCGATCGGGGTGCTCTGGCACCACACCGCCTCGACCTCCAGCGCCAGCAACCCGCACCCCGCGCTCGGTATCTGCATCAACGGGCGCACCGACCTGGCCGGCCCCCTCTGCCAGGCGCTCGTCGACTACAACGGCGTCTTCCACGTCATCTCCGCCGGCCGCTGCAACCACGCCGGGGTCAGCGGCGGGAGCGGACCCATCCCCGCGGGGGACGGCAACACCCTGATGATCGGGTGGGAGATCGACTACAACGGCGTCGACCAGCAGATGACGACCGCGCAGTACACCGCGTCGATCGCCGCCACGGCCGCCGTGCTCACCCGGCTGGGCCGCGACAGCAGCTACGCGCGCGGGCATCGGGAGACCAGCACCACCGGCAAGATCGACCCGTCCTTCATCGACCTGAACGTGATGCGGGCCGACGTCGCCGCGAAGATGGCCGGCGGCAGCACGGCCTGGTCGTCCATCGTGGACAACACGACCTCCGGGCGCTTCACCGCCAGCGCCAACTGGGGTGTGTCGACGTTCTCCACCCAGCGGTACGGCGCCGACTACCGCTACGCCGATCCCGTCGCGGCCAGCGACCCGGCCTGGTACCGGTTCAACGTCCCGGCGACCGGCAACTACCGGGTGGAGGCGTGGTGGCCGACGAACAGCGGCTACAACAGCGCCACTCCGTACATCGTCGCCACCACCACCGGCAACCGGACGGTCTACGTCGACCAGCGGGCGACCGGTGGGCAGTGGCGCGTCCTCGGCACGTTCACCCTGCCCGCCGGGGACGCCAACCGGGTGGCGGTGAGCCGCTGGAGCAACGCGACGGGGCTGGTCATCGCCGACGCCGTACGCCTCACCCGCGTCTGACCCGGCGTGACGCGTCCCGTCCCGGCGTGACGCGTCCCGTCCCGGCGTGACGCGTCCCGTCCCGGCTTGATCGACTCGACTTCCCGGACGTCGGGGTGTCCCTCGTGCGAGGATGCCCCGACCTCACGGGATCGGAGTGTGCCGGGGCGGCGGCAACTCGTGACGGGTCGGCCCCTGCGCATCCGCAGACCGACGACCCCGAGTCACGCACGGGGAGGTGCGTTTGCCGGTGCCGAGCCCGTCGGTGCCCGCACGATGCAGCCACGAGCCGTGCACCTCGCTGACCCGGACGCTGCCACCGGACCTCGTGTAGGACGCCTGCCAGTCGCGGATGGCCTCGTAGGCGCCGTGGTCCAGATAGTCGAGGTGAAGCTCGAGTGCGACGTGCTGCCCCGGAGGCAGGGCGGCCAGTCGGCGGGTCAGTCGTCCGCAGGCGACGAAGGCGAGGGTTCCGGTGATCGACACGAGCCAGGCGCCGGGGTTCGGCTCGGTGACGTGGATCTCGCAGCGGGCCAGCCGCCACAACATGAACAGCGCCGCCGTCGCCATGCCCAGCCCGACACCGATCAGCAGGTCCGTCGCGGCCACGCCGACCGCGGTGACCACGTAGACGGGCAGCTCCCGGTGCCGGGCGTACGTGCGGATCTGGGCGAGGCTCACCAGCCGCAGACCGACCACCACGAGGACGGCGGCGAGGGCGGCCATCGGGATCATCTCCAGCAGTACGGCGCCGGCCATCACGAACCCGGCGATCCAGACGCCGTGCAGGATGGTCGACGCGCGGGTGCGGGCTCCGGCGGCGACGTTTGCCGAGCTACGCACGATGACGCCGGTGACCGGGAGGCCGCCGAGCGTTCCGGAGACGGCGTTCGCGGCGCCCTGGGCGATGAGTTCGCGATCGAGGTTCGCCCGTGGGCCGTCGTGCATGCGGTCGACAGCCACCGCCGAGAGCAGGGATTCCACGCTCGCCACCAGGGCGATGGTGACGACTGCCGGGAGGACCTCCCACGCCGGCGAGTCGGGCCAGCGGGGGAAGGTGAGCGCACTCAGGGGGTCGGCGGGCAGGTTCACCCGCTCCACGTCAGCGTCGAGAACCGCCGCGACCACGGTGGCGACCACCACCGCCACCAGGGTCGCCGGCAGCATGGTGGTCTTGACCAGACGTGACCAGACGAGCAGCAGCGTGATGGTCAGCAGGCCGAGCAGCACGGACACGCCGTGGTGGTCGGCGACCTGGCCGGGTAGGTCGCGCAGGTTCGCCCAGGCGGAGCTCTGCGGCGCGCCGCCGAGCGCGACGTGCACCTGGCTCAGCGCGATGACCAGGCCGATGCCGGCCAGCATTCCGTGTACGACCGTCGGCGACAGCGCGAGCGCGGCCCGCCCGAGTCGGGTGATGCCCAGCACGATCTGCAGCAGTCCGGCGACGGTCACGATGGCGGCGGTGCCGGCGAAGCCGAACTCGGCGATGGTGCCCGCGACGATCACGGTGAGCCCAGCCGCCGGTCCGCTGACCTGGAGCGGCGCGCCGCTGAGCATGCCGGCGACCATCCCGCCCACGACAGCGGCGATCAGCCCGGCCAGCAGCGGTGCCCCGGAGGCGGCGGCGATGCCCAGGGACAGCGGGATGGCGATCAGGAAGACCACGATTGACGAGGGGATATCGTGCCGAAATAACGCTAAAGCCGACATCTTTGGAAAGATACTGAGATAATATTAATGCATAGTTAAGCGTGATTCTTTCACCCTCGATACGGAACGGGGCGCGACCGCTTGGGTCGCGCCCCGTCGTTGTGCCGTCGACTCAGTTACGCGTACAACTCCTGCCGTTCAGCGAGAAGCTGCTCGGGGACGAGTACGACCCGCTCAGCGTCCCCTGGTAGCCGAAGCTGGCCGTACCGCCGGGGGCGATCGACCCGTTGTGGCTCACGTTCCGGGCGGTCACCGCGGATCCGCTCTGGCTCACCGTGGCGTTCCAGGCGTTGGTGACCGTCTGCCCACCGGGCAGGTTGTAGGTGAGCGTCCAGCCGTTGATCGCGCTGGAACCGGTGTTGGTGATCTGCACGTCGGCGGTGAAGCCGTTGTTCCACGAGTTGGCCGTGTACTTCACCGCACAGGCGGAGGTGCCGCCCGGCGGCGGGGTGGTCGGCGGCGGGTTGGTGGGGTTGCCGCCGCCGTTGACGTTCGCCGAGAACGAGGTCACCGCGAGGCCGACGCCGCCCTGCCACGGCTCGAAGCCGGCCTGGATGCTGGTCAGGTACCAGGAGTTCGTGATCGCGCCCCGGTTGCGGGTGTCGTTGATGAAGTCCATGACGCTGAAGTTCAGGCTGGAGATCGCGGACGACGCGACGTACGAGATGACGTTGTTGGAGCCGTTGCTGCCCCGCCAGACCTCCCAGGTCCGGCCGGCCAGGTTCGTCGTGCCGACCACCGAGCCGATGGGCTGGATCGGACCCTGGCGGTTGAGCCAGATCATGATCTCCATCTGGTTCACGCCGTCCCGCTTCGGCGACGGGTCCAGCCAGATGTCGTACGACGCGTTGTAGGTCGCGCCGCTCACGTACCGGTAGCTGATGCTGCTGGTGGCGCTGCTGATCTGCGACACCTGGATCGGCAGGTTCGTGCCGGGGGAGCAGTTGGTGTAGTGGCAACCGAAGAAGATCGAGGGGTACGCGGTGGGCGCGCCGTTGGTGGGGCTGCTGCCGTTCAGCGTGGTGATCTCGAAGCCGTTGCTGGTGGCGTTGATGCACTGCTGGGCGGTGGTGCCCCAGCGGTTGTTCTGCACCACGTAGCGGCCCTGGATCACGGTGGAGCCGTACTGCTCGCAGATCAGGGTGTCGGCGGAGGCGCTGCCGCCGAGGGCCACGGCGACGAGGGAACTGGTGAGCAACAGCCCGGCGGCGGCCAGGGCTCGGAGGTGACGTTTCATGACGCTCCTTGACTCGGCGCAAGCTGGGCGCCGGCTGTGGTGGGGTGGTGCGGGAGCGCTCCCACGCTCAACGACACATTTACATGTCTGAAACTATGGCGCAACTGCGCAGGTCAAACTGGCGAATTGTGAGGATTGCCACGCCCGCTCCGGACGGCTGTCGGTCGACGTCCCGGTCAGCGACGACGGCCGCCGGCGAGCGGTTCGCGCCGGGCCGATCGGCTCTGGTGTGCGTCGATCGCTCCGAGTAGCGTGTTGCCTCCAACGCGTGCCGTTCCCCTCCGGAGGCGTACACCACCATGCGTAGCTCCCCCCTGCGCATCCTCATCGTCGGCGCGGGCCTCGCCGGCCTGGCCGTGGCCCGGGCCCTGCGCCTGGCGGGCTTCCGGCCGGATGTGACCGACAAGCTGCCGGCAGGGGAGTCGACCGATGCCGGTCTCTACCTCCCCGGAAACGCCGCCCGTGCACTGCACCGGCTGGACCTGCACGATCCCGTCCGTCCCCTCGGGCAGGTGATCCACCGGCAGCGCTTCTTCGACGCCGCCGGGGCCCCGCTCTGCGAGGTCGACCTGGACGCGCTCTGGGCCGGCGTCGGGGAGTGCCGGGCGTTGCCCCGCGGCGACCTGCACCGGGTCCTGCTCAGCGGCGCCGGGGGCGCGGTCCGGCACGGCGCCGAGGTCCGCACCCTCGAACTGCTCCCGGGCGCCGTCGGCGTCACCTTCACCGACGGCACCCGCACCGAGTACGACCTGGTCATCGGCGCCGACGGGCCGCGTTCGTCGGTGCGCACCCTGGCCGCGCTCGGCGGCCCGCCCCGCCCGGCCGGGCACGTCGTCTACCGGGCCGTCCTGCGCGACGGACCGACCCTCACCGACTGGACCGGCCTGCTCGGGCAGCGCTGTGGCCTGCTGCTCGTGCCGATCGGGGAGGGCCGCCTGCACTGCTACGCCGACGAGGCGGGCACCGAGCCGCCCGCCGACCCGCTGGCCCGACTGCGGGAACTCTTCGCCGACTACCGGGGCCCGGTGCCCGAGGTGCTCGACACGCTCGACCGGGTGGACGTCGGGATCACCGACGAGGTCGACCTGGGCCGCTGGCACCGGGGCCGGGTGCTGCTGGTCGGCGACGCCGCCCACGCCACCGCGCCGACCCTGTCGCAGGGTGCGGCGATGGCCCTGGAGGACGCCGTGGTGCTGGCCGAATCGCTGCGCGCGGCCGGCAGCGTCGAGTCGGCGCTGGTGGCGTACGAGAGTCGTCGTCGCCCGCGTACCCGATGGGTGGCCGACCGGACCCGGGACCGCAACCGGACCCGGGACGTGCCGCCGGCGCTGCGCGACCCGTTGCTGCGCGGACGCGGCGGACGGATCTTCGGGGAGCACTACCGGCTACTGGTCGGCCCGCTGTAGGCCCGTTGTAGATCGTGTCACGCCACCCCACGCGGCGCTGCGACCTGCCGGGGACTATCCTCCTTGCGGATGACGGCCCGCCGATAAACAGCGTGAGCCGAGCGGGACAACCGAGAACCGGAGGCCACTCGTGACCACCGTCGCACCCAAGCCGGTCGTGACCCGGCCCTGGCCGGTCCGGGAGCCGGTCAAGGGGTCGGCCATCGCGCGGCTGCTGCGAACCACGGACGCGAAGCAGATCGGGATCATGTACATGATCACCGCATTCGTGTTCTTCCTGATCGGTGGCGTGATGGCCCTGATCATGCGGGCTGAGCTGGCCCGACCCGGGCTGCAGTTCCTGTCGCCCGAGCAGTACAACCAGCTCTTCACGATGCACGGCACGATCATGCTGCTGTTCTTCGCGACGCCGATCGTGTTCGCCTTCGCGAACTACATCGTGCCGATCCAGATCGGCGCGCCCGACGTCTCCTTCCCCCGCCTGAACAGCTTCGCCTACTGGCTGTACCTGTTCGGCGGCACGATGGCGACCGCCGGCTTCATCACCCCGGGTGGTGCCGCCGACTTCGGTTGGTTCGCGTACGCGCCGCTGAGCAGCGTCGAGCACTCGCCCGGCGTCGGTGCCAACATGTGGATCATGGGTCTGGCCATCTCCGGTCTGGGCACCATCCTCGGCGCGGTGAACATGATCACCACCGTGCTCACCCTGCGTGCGCCCGGCATGACCATGTTCCGGATGCCGATCTTCACGTGGAACATCCTGGTCACCAGCCTCCTGGTGATCCTGGTCTTCCCGCTGCTGGCCGCCGCGCTGTTCGCGCTCGCCGCGGACCGCATCCTCGGCGCCCACGTGTACGACGCGGCGACCGGTGGACCGATGCTCTGGCAGCACCTGTTCTGGTTCTTCGGGCACCCCGAGGTGTACATCGTCGCGCTGCCGTTCTTCGGCATCATCAGCGAGATCATCCCGGTCTTCTCCCGCAAGCCGATCTTCGGCTACAAGGGCCTGGTCGCCGCGACCGTCGCGATCGCCGCGCTCTCCATGAGCGTCTGGGCGCACCACATGTTCGCCACCGGCCAGGTGCTGCTGCCGTTCTTCAGCTTCCTGAGCTACCTGATCGCGGTGCCGACCGGTATGAAGTTCTTCAACTGGATCGGCACCATGTGGCGCGGCCAGATCAGCTTCGAGACGCCCATGCTCTGGGCGGTCGGCTTCCTGGTCACCTTCCTCTTCGGTGGTCTCACCGGTGTGCTGCTGGCCAGCCCGCCGCTCGACTTCCACGTGTCGGACTCGTACTTCGTGGTGGCGCACTTCCACTACGTGCTCTTCGGCACCATCGTGTTCGCGGTCTTCGCCGGCATCTACTTCTGGTTCCCGAAGATGTTCGGCCGGATGCTCGACGAGCGCCTGGGCAAGGTGCACTTCTGGCTCACCATGATCGGTTTCCACACCACCTTCCTGGTGCAGCACTGGCTCGGCGCCGAGGGCTTCCCCCGGCGGTACGCCGACTACCTGCCCGGCGACGGCTTCACCACGCTGAACACGATCTCCACGATCGGCGCGTTCATCACCGGTATCTCCACGCTGCCGTTCATCTACAACTGCTGGAAGTCGTACAAGACCGGCCCGGTGGTCGAGGTGAACGACCCCTGGGGTCACGGCAACTCGCTGGAGTGGGCGACCAGCAGCCCGCCGCCGCTGCGCAACTTCGACCGGATGCCGCGGATCCGCTCCGAGCGGCCGGCGTTCGACGCGAAGTTCCCCGAGCTGGCCGCCGGCCAGAGCGTGGCCGGCCCGCCGGAGGGTGGCGCCAAGCCGCTCACCAGCGAGTCGGACGGCGGCGCCACCTACACCGAGGACACCGCCAGCAACGTCGACCGCAACTAGAGCTCAACCCAGCTCGTACGACGGGCGCCGCCCCCGGAACCCCCGGGAGCGGCGCCCGTCGCGTTGCCCAACCGCCCTCACCTCGCCGTGTAGCCCCGCCCTCTGCCCCCGCCCCGGGTTCTGCCCCGCGCTCTGCCCCGCGCGCTCGGCGCGCCGCGCCACCCGGGCCCCGCGCTCTGCCCCGCGCTCTGCCCCGCTCCCCGCGCCACCCGCTCCGCGCGCCGATCTTGCACTTTCTGTCCTCACCAACGGGGATGAAGCTGGCAAAACGGCGACAGTTTCTGCAAGATCGACGCGGGGGAGGGTGGGCCTCTCGACCGTGGGCACGGTCCCGGGGCAAGATCCGCGCAACTTCAGGGATGTTGCTGCCTCCCGCGCTCACGAAGCAGCAACATCAGGGAAGTTGTGCGGATCTTGGTGCCGGGTGCCGGGTGCCGGGTGCCGGGTGCCGGGTGCCGGGGTGCCCGGGGTGCCGACGTGCCGGTGTGCCGGGGTGCCGGACGTGCCCGGGGTGCCCGGGGTGCCGAGGCATGCCCGCGGTGCCTGGGGTGCCGGGCGTGCCCGACGTGCCGGGCGTGCCCGACGTGCCAGGGGTGGCCGGGGTGCCGAGGCATGCCGGCGGTGCCTGGGGTGCCGGGTGCCTGGGGTGCCGGGGTGCGCGGGGCGCTGGGGAGAGGGCTAGTGGATTGCGGGGGCGGGCTCGTGGTCGATGGGGGTCGGTGCGGGCGGGGTGTCGGCGCTGCGGCGGCGGCGTAGCTCGACGGGGAGCACGGCCAGGGTGGTCAGCGCGCCGAGCGCCCCGGTCACCACGAAGCCCCACAACGGCGCGCTGGCGTCGATCACCGCGCCGGCGAGTGGTGCGCCGATCGCGATGCCGACGGTGACGGCCGAGCCGTGCAGGCCCATCGCCTCGCCGCGTACCTCGGCCGGGGCGAGCCGGCTGACGGCGTCGGCGGAGGCCGCGATGGTCGGCGCGCAGAGCGCCCCGGCCGGGATCAGCGCCAGGCACAGCAGCCACCAGTGTGCGCCGCCCAGCCCGACCGGGATGGTGCAGAGCGCGAGCGCGGCGGTCAGGGTGAGCGGGGAGAGCGAGCGGTGCACCGCCCCGTAGGCGAAGCCGCCGATCAGGGAGGCGATCGCCCAGCCGGCCAGCACGGCCCCGGTCCAGCCGGCCTCTCCGCTGGCCCGCAGGACGGCCACCACCGCCACGTCGGTGCCCCCGAGGACCAGGGTTGCGGCGGTGCTGAGCGCCAGCACTGCGAGCAGCCGGGGCGTCAGCCACTCCCGGCGGGACACCTGGCGTCGTGGGCCGACCGGCTCGGCAGCGCCACGGATCGGCGGGTTCAGCAGCCACAGGGCGGCCCCGGCGGCGACGATGCCGCCACCGACGAGGTACATGGTGGTCTGCGCCGAGATCGCGGTGACCAGGGCCACCGCCAGCGCCGGGCCGATCATGAAGGACAGTTCGACGGACATGGAGTCGAGGGCGTACGCCGGCCGCCGTTGATCTTCCGGTACCAGCGCGGCGATCGACTGACGGACCACCGAGAAGATGGGCAGGGCCAACGAGCCGGCCACGAACGCGGCCGGCAACAGCACCGGGTACGCCAACGAGGGCGCCGTGGTCCAGAACACCGCCTCGGCGATCCCGGTGAGCACCAGCACCGGCCGCAGGCCGCGCCGGTCGACCAGGCGGCCGAGCAGCGGGCCGCCGATCGCCGCACCGATCGTGATGGCGGCACCCACCAGGCCCGCCGCGCCGTAACCCCGGTCGAGGTCGAGCACCACGTGGAAGGTCAGGGTGACCCCGGTGGCCGTGAGCGGAATGCGGGCGAGGACGGCGACCAGCAGCAGTGACCGCAGGCCGGGCAGGGCGAGCGCTGTCCGGTAAGGCTTGATGTTCACGTTGGTCCGTACCTCCGGCGACATCCTCGACGGATCGCGGACCGTTGGCCAACCAATTACCGCGTCATGCGGTCCTGATCACAGGTTCACCGTGCAGGACCACTCCGGCGCCGTCCATCGCGCGCAGTGCCACGTCGGTGGTCTCCGGGGCGACCGCGGCGGTCAGTTCCAGCAGCACCGTGGTGGCGAAGCCCTCCCGGGCGGCGTCCAGCGCGGTGGCGCGGACGCAGTGGTCGGTGGCGATGCCGACCACGCCGACGGTGTCCACGTCGTGCCGGCGCAGCCAGTCCGCCAGGCACTCGCCGTCGTCGGCGTGCCCCTCGAACCCGGAGTACGCGGCGGCGTGCTCGCCCTTGTGGAAGATCGCCTCGACCCGTCCGGTCTCCAGCTCGGGGTGGAACTCCGAGCCGCTGGTGCCGACCACGCAGTGCCGGGGCCAGGACTCCACGAAGTCCGGCGGATCGCCGAAGTGCGCGCCCGGATCGATGTGGTAATCCTTCGTGGCGACCACGTGCCGCCACCGGTCCGGCTCGCTGGCGAGCAGCCGGGAGATACCGGCCGCCACCCCGGCGCCGCCCGGGACGGCCAGCGAGCCGCCCTCGCAGAAGTCGTTCTGCACATCAACGATGATCAGTGCGTTGGTCATCGGGGTCCCTTCGAGTTCGGATCGGCGGGCTCAGCCGGCGGGTACGACGGTGACCGGCACGGCGGGGTCACCGGCCGAGAGCTTCAGCCCCTCCCACGGGATGGAGATGAGGCATTCGCGCAGGTGCTCCCGGGACTCGTCGAGGGTGGGCAGGGCCACCGGTTCGCCGTCGACCACGTACGAGCGCTGGAGCATCCGGTCGTTGGCCTGCCGGTCCGGCACCCCCTGCGGGACGATGATCTCTTCCGTGGCGGTGCCGGTGGGCTTGTGCCGGCGGACCGCCACCTTGCGCCCCCCGATGGTGGCCTTGTGCTCGGAGCGCTTCACCACCGGCCGGCCGTCGACCTCGACGAGCTTGTAGACCAGCCCCGCGGTGGGCGCACCGGAGCCGGTGACCACGGCCGTACCCGCGCCGTAGATGTCGACCGGCTCGGCGGCCAGCGCGGCGATGGAGTACTCGTCCAGGTCGCCCGAAACGATGATCTTGGTCTCGGTCGCGCCCAGGGAGTCGAGCAGTTCCCGGGACTGCTGCGCGATCACCGCCAGGTCGCCCGAGTCGATCCGGACCGCTCGCAACTCCGGGCCGGCCACCGCGATGGCGTTCCGGATGCCCTGCGAGATGTCGTACGTGTCGACCAGCAGCGTGGTGTCCTTGCCCAGCGTGGCGACCTGCGAGGCGAACGCCGCCCGCTCGTCGTCGTGCAACAGCGTGAACGCGTGCGCCGCCGTGCCCGCCGTGGGGATGCCGTAGCGCTCGCCGGCGGCGAGGTTGGAGGTGAACCGGAAACCGGCCAGGTACGCGGCCCGCGCCGCCGCCACGGCCGCCTCCTCGTGCGCCCGCCGGGACCCCATCTCGATCAGGGCGCGGCCCCGGGCGGCGGTGACCATCCGCGCGGCGGCGGCCGCCACCGCGCAGTCGTGGTTGAGCACGGAGAGCGCCACCGTCTCCAGCACCACACACTCGGCGAAGCCGCCGGAGACGGTCAGGATCGGCGAACCGGGGAAGAACAGCTCACCCTCGGCGTACCCGTCGATGTCGCCGGTGAAGCGGTAGTCGGTGAGCCAGGCCGCCGCCGCGTCGTCGACCACCCCGGTGCGGCGCAGGAAGTCGACCTCGGCCGGGTCGAACCGGAAGTCGCGGATCAGCTCGATCAGTCGCGCGGTGCCGGCGACGACGCCGTACCGCCGACCGGTGGGCAGCCGCCGGCTGAACACCTCGAAGACGCACCGGCGGTCGGCCGTGCCGTCCTTGAGTGCCGCGCTGACCATGGTCAGCTCGTAGTGGTCGGTCAGCAGCGCGGGGCGGTGGGTGCTCACCGTCCCAGCCTAAGGTTCAGCCGGAGTCGTCGCCCTCGTGGCCCGGGATCGACCGTAGCGCGGCCCACAACTCGGCCCGGCCGGTCACCCCGAGCTTGGCGTAGATCCGCTGCAGGTGGTTCTCCACGGTGCGGGCGGACAGGTACAGCCGTTCGGCGATGGCCTTGCTGGTCGCGCCGTGCGCGGCGAGACGCGCCACCTGCCACTCGCGTTCGGTCAGCACCGGTGCTCCGGCCCGCAGCGCCGGCGTCCGGATCAGGTCGCACCGCCCGAGCAACCCGGCGAGCCGTTCGCGGGCCGCACCGGCCGCCGTCGAGTGCTGCTGACGCAGCCGGTGCAGGGCCTGGGCGGTGGCCTCGGCGGCGTACACGGTCAACTCCAGCGCCGCGTAGTCGTCGGCGACCGAGAGTAGGTCCGGGGCCGAGTCGGTCACCGCCGCCCGGGCGTGCCGGGCCAGCAGCGGCGGCAACACCCCGTCCACCTGCTCGGACAGCTCGGCGAGGCGCTGCGCCACGGTGCGCCGCCCGCCGTCGGAGCAGGTGGGCCCGATCGGCGCGCCGGCCTGCTCCAGCCGGACCAGGTCGTGCAGGACGTGCACCTCGTGCCCGGCGAAGCCGTCCGCACGCAGCCGGTCGGCCAGATCGCTGAGCTGCTTCACCGCGCCGGGCAGGTCACCCGACGCGGCCAGCACTGCGCCCCGGGCCTGCTCCAACCACGGGTAGAGCACCGCCATGCCCGGCGCGTGGGTACGGTCGGCCTCGGCCATCGCCTCGGTAGCCTGCTCCGCGTCGCCGCGCAACGCCGCCGCCTGGGCCCGCTCGGCCTGGGCCAGGCCGGCGTAGACCCGGCTGGTCGCCAGCACCGCGCAGGCGCCCAACGAGGTACGCATGGCCGCGTCGCTCTGCCCCCGCAGCCGGGCCGCGTACGCCGCGAGGATCGCCAGGTAGCCGGTGCCGAGCCGGAAGTCGCCTGCGCCCGCCAGGTCGGCGAACTCGTCGGCCACGATCGCGTCGATCCCGACGAGGTCGCCGGTGAGCATGAGCCGGGTGCCGCGTGCCAGCTCCAGGGCCAATTGCAGGTACGGCATGTCGGTGCGCCAACTCGCCGCGGCGGAGTGCACCTGCGCGATGGCCGCGCCGCTGCGCGTCAGCTGACCCTCGGCGGCCTGGACGTACGCGATGGTGCTGCGGGCCAGCTCGCGGGCGGCGATGCTGGCCGCCGGCCGGTCGAGCACGGTCTGGCTGAGCCGGACGGCGGTCGCCGTGTCGAGTCGGTGCAACCGCATGATCGCCTCGAAGGCGTGCACCCGGGCCCGGTCGGCGGAGTCGCCCAGCTGCTCGACGCGGCTGGCGATCTCCTCCACCGTGGACTCCCGGCTGAGGCCCCAGTAGCTGACCATGCCACGGACGGTCAGCCACCGGCAGAGGCGGCGCTCGTCGCCGGGCTCCAGGGTCACCGCGTCGAGAACGGTGAGCGCCTCCTCCGGCCGGTCGGCGAACATCAGGATGGTGGCCAGCAGCTCCGCCGCGTCCGAGCCGCCGTCGGCGTGCAGCGCCGCCCGGGCCAGCCGGGTGGCCAACGGCACGTCGTACCGGGTGAACGCCTGCATCGCGGCGTCCACGAGCAGGGCGGCGTCCTGGGCGGTGCCGGAGTCGAGCCGCCAGACCGCCACCCGCAGCAGGTCGTCGCGGCGGCGCTTGCCGACCTGCTCCAGCAGCTCGGCGAGGTGCGCCTGGAGGCGTCGGGTGCGGCTGACCGGGCAGCGGCGACGCATCACCTCGCCGTAGAGCGGGTGCGCCAGGCGTACGTTGGTCCGCCGGTCGTGCTGGACGACCGTGATCAACCCACGCTCCTCGGCGAACTCCACATCGGACTGCTCGGCGGCCTGGTTGAGCAGGTGCAGCCCGAGTGGCTCGCCGAAGGCGACCAGCTCGACGACCGTACGGACGCCGTCGGTGAGCTGCCCGACGCGGGTGTCGATCAGGTCGGTGAGACTGGGTGCCAGCTCCAGCCGCCCGGTCCACTTCCAGATGCCGTAGGTGCGCTTGAGCTCCGCGCTGCCGTTGGCGGCGTGCACCAGCTCGCGCAGCAGCAGCGGGTTGCCCGCCGACAGCCGGCCGAGCCGGTCGGCCGAGTTGGCGTCGACGGGCCCGCCCAGTATCTCGGCCAGCAGGCCGGCGGTCTCCGACGGTGGCATCGGCGTCAGCTCGACGTGCTCGACCAGATCGTCGGTCCACAGCGCGCGGATCGGCAGCGGGATCTGCTCACCGTCGCGCAGGGTGCCCACCACGGTGGCGTTGTCCGCGCGGGCGACCAGGTGCACGAGCGCGGCCGACGGCGGATCGAGCAGGTGCGCGTCGTCGATGGCGAGCACGATCCGCCGGCCGGCGGCCTGCTGTTGCAGCACCCCCAGCGCCCAGCGCAGAATGCCGGCGGGGGAGAGGCCCTGCGGCTGCTCCGCCGGGAGGACCTGCACCAACCCGCCGAACGGCAACGCCGCGGTGGTGGCACTGGCGGCGATGGACCAGATGGCGTACCGGTCGGTGGGCAGGGTGTTGACGCCCTCGCGCAACAGCCGGCTCTTGCCGATGCCGGCGCTGCCGCTGAAGAAGAGCCCACGACCGGCCTCGCCGGTAACCGCCGCCAGCAGGCGGTTGAGTTCATCGGTCCGGCCGACGAACTTCCATCGACTCATTTGGGCAGCATATCCATCGAATTCCGTCCGCGCCCGTACCATCACGCAGCGAAGTTGAGTAGTCGCACAATTACCGGTGAGTATCCATGGTGTTCGGCCTGGTCGGCGGGCCGCACGTACTCTTCGGGCATCCGGGTAGCGTTACCGGAATTTCCGCCCGACCGGCGTGCCGGTCGCCAGCCCCGGGAGGCCACCCGATGCAGCAGGGCCCTCTCCCCTCGCTCGACTCGCCCGGCGACATGGCCAGCTCAGCCGACCTGCCGAGCTGCGGCCCGCTGCCCACCGAGCTCCAGATGGCCGATCCCCGGGCGGACGAGCCGCTCGGCGTGGTCGCTGTCGGTCCGGCCGGCGCCGACCGGCGTGCCGTGCTCGCCGCCCTCGTCGGTCTCGACCCGGTGATGCTCACCGTGCCGGCGGGCAGTTGGCTGGTGGTCCGGCACGCCAAGGTGCCGACCCGGGCGGCGTTCGTCCCGGGCTACCGCCAGCCGCACTCGTACGGCGCGGACCGGGACGCGGCCGGCCCGGCGTTGGCCCGCCCGCCCCGGCGGGTCGAGTTGAGCGTGCCCGAGCCGCTGCTGCGGCACTTCACCCTGATCGACACGCCGGACACCGGCGCGCTCGGGGTGGCCGGCGTGCGGGTGTTGCGGGACGCCGTCGGCCGGGCCGGCGCGCTGCTCTTCGTGATCGCGGCCGACCAGGCGTTCACCGCCCAGGAGTTGAACCTGCTCGCCGAGGTGGCCGCGGCCCCGGTGGAGGTCGTCTTCGCGGTGACGCCCGGCACGGCCGGTTGGGCACCGGTGGCCGACGGCACGGCGACGACGGAGGACACGGGGGCGTCCGTTCCGCCGGCGGTCGGTCGGTCGGGGGAGGTGGACCCGGTGGCGGTGACCGTCGCGGCGCACCGGGCGGCGCTGCTGGCCGCCGTACCCGCCCTGGCCGGCGCGCGCTGGTTCCCGGTCGACGGCGTCGACTCCGCCGCCGACCTGCGGCGGGCGCTGGTGGGGTGGTCGGCGACGGAGGGGTTGCAGCGGGCCAGCGCCGAACCGCCCGTGCTGCCCGGGCAGCACGATCGGGTGGCGGTCGCCGCCGACCCGGGAGACTGGTCCGAACGGCTCGACCGGCAGACCCGCTCCTGCTCCCAGCGCATCCGCCAGCACCTCGCCCTGGAGCTGGCGAACATCCATCTGCGAGCCGTTCAGGAGATCGTCTTCGGGGTCGGCTGTGCCGGCCTGCCCGACCTGCTCGACCGGGAGATGGCGGCGCTGTCGCTGCTGGCCACCGCGCAGTGCGACCACGCGGTGCGGGGCATCGTGGCCGACACCACCGCCCAGGTGCTCGGCGCGCCACCGACGGAGGGTGTGCGGCGGCGGATCGCCACCGCGGTGCAGTACGGCCTGACCGACCACCGCTCGGGACGCGACCTGGACCGGGTTCTGCTGGTCACCAGCACGGCGGGGGTGGCCGGACTGACCGGCGCAGAGGCGATCGACGCGCTGGCCGGTTATCCGACGGCGACCCGTGACGAGGTGCTCCCGCCGATCGCGGTGGCGCTCTCCGGCGGCTGCTGGCAGCAGTGGCGTACCCCGGGAAACGACGACCACAGCGCGGCGCGGGCCTGGTCCCAGCGAGCGCTGCGGGAGGTCGAGCTGGAGCTCTCCCGCGAGATCTCCCGGCGGTTCGAGGTGATCCGTCTCTCCCTGGGAGTGGTGCTGTCCGATGCGGTCGACCACGGCATCCTGCTCGCCTGACAGCGTGCCCGCCGTACGGCTCGACCTCGCTGGGTGCCCCGCCTCCGGGCAGGCGCGAGGCGGCTCGGCGGTGGCCACGACGGGCGATCCGCATTCGTCCGGCGTTCCGGTTCCTCGGTTCCGGGAAACCGGTGGCACGATGGGGGGCATGGCGGCTCCACAGGTTGCACCGGTCGAGACGCCGGCTACTGATGAGGTGCCGGCGCCCGACCGGCAATGGGTGACGATCGTGTGGGACGACCCGGTCAACCTGATGACGTACGTGACCTGGGTCTTCCAGAAGCTGTTCGGCTACAGCCGGGAGAGGGCGGAGCAGCTCATGCTGGACGTGCACCACAAGGGCCGCGCCGTGGTCTCGACCGGCGCCCGTGAGCGCATGGAGCACGACGCGTCGCAGCTGCACGCGTACGGGCTCTGGGCAACGGTGGACCGCTCGTGAGCATGTTCCGGCGGCAGGCGGGCCGTTACGTCGCCACCTTCGCCGTGGACGAGGTGCGGGTGCTGCGCAAGGTCGCCTCCGAGGTGGTCGGTCTGCTCACCGACGGCTTCGACCACACCGACCCGGTCGTCGGCCGGCTGTTCCCGGCGGCGTACCCCGAGGACGCGGCCAGCACCTCGGAGTTCCGTCGTTACACCGAGGGCGACCTGAAGACCGCGAAGATCGACCAGGCCGGGGCGATCCTGGCCGCGCTGCCCGACGAGGCCGGCGGCGAGGTGCGGTTGGACGCCGAGGCGGCCGAGGCGTGGCTGCGGGCGCTCAACGACGCGCGACTGGCGATGGGCGTCCGGTTGGATATCAAGGACGGCACCGACCTGGGCGAGGAGTTGGACGACGCGGTGACCGAGGATCCGGGTTCCAGCCGGGTGTTCCAGCTGTCGGTCTACGCGTACCTCGGATATCTCCAGGAGTCCCTGCTCAACGCCTTGATCGACTAGGCGTGACCCGCACCACTTCAGGGCCCGCCCGGTAGGCGTTAGGCTGGTCCGGTGCTGAGCATCGACCGGTCGATCATCGACGCGATCGTCGCCCACGCGCGCCGGGATCACCCCGACGAGGCGTGCGGCGTCGTCGCCGGTGCCGTCGGCAGCGACACCCCGACCCGGCACATCCCGATGGACAATGCCGCGCGCTCGATGACCTTCTACGAGTTCGACTCGATGGAGCATCTGCGCGTCTGGCGGGAGATGGACGACCGCGACGAGGAACCCGTGGTCATCTACCACTCGCACACCGCCACCGAGGCGTACCCGTCGCGTACCGACGTCTCCTTCGCCGGCGAGCCGAACGCGCACTACCTGCTCGTCTCGACCCGTGAGCCCGACTCGGAGGAGATCCGCTCGTTCCGGATCGTCGACGGCGTGGTGACCGAGGAGCCGGTCCAAATCGTGGAGGCCGGGGTCGACCCGCACGCCGTGCAGTCCTACATGTTCGGGCAGAGCCCGGCGACGGTCGACTACGAGTGTTCCGGCCGCTGACCCGTCAGCGTCCGCACCCGTTTCCTCCCGTCACCGTTGGCACACCCGATCAAGGAGCACGACATCATGGCCATCGAAGTTCGTATCCCCACCATCCTGCGTAGCTACACCGGCGGCGCCAAGGTCGTCGAGGGCGCCGGCGACACCCTGGCCGACCTGCTCACCGACCTGGACTCCCGGCACGCCGGGCTGCGCGGCCGGCTGGTCACCGACGCCGGGGCGCTGCACCGCTTCGTCAACGTCTACGTCAACGACGAGGACGTGCGCTTCCTCGGCGCGCTCGACGCCAAGCTCTCCGACGGCGACAGCGTCACCATCCTCCCGGCCGTGGCCGGCGGCGCGTTCGGCTTCGCGGCGGCAGCCGCGATCAGCTCGCACAGCGCGGCGGCTGCCGCGATCAGCTCGCACAGCGTCAGCCGGGACAGCGCCAGCCGGGACAGCGCCGCCGCGGTCCGCGACGCCGTCGCCGCTCACTGAGGGCGGCCGTCGTGGCGCGGTACGACAGCCTGCTCGACGCGTGCGGAGGTACGCCCCTGGTGGGGCTGCCCCGGCTCTCCCCGACGGTGCCCGACGGCGCGCCGCCGGTGCGGCTCTGGGCCAAGCTGGAGGACCGGAACCCGACGGGCAGCATCAAGGACCGCGCGGCGTTGTTCATGGTCCGTGCGGCGGAGGAGGCCGGCCGGCTCCGGGCGGGTGACACCATCCTGGAGCCGACCAGCGGCAACACCGGTATCTCGTTGGCCATGGTGGCGAAGCTGCGCGGGTACCGGCTGGTCTGCGTGATGCCCGAGAACGTCTCCACCGAGCGGATCCAGCTGCTCCGCATGTACGGGGCGGAAATCATCTTCTCGGAGGCGGCGGGCGGCTCCAACCAGGCCGTCGCGACGGCCAAGCAGATCGCCGCCGACCACCCCGACTGGGTGATGCTCTACCAGTACGGCAACGAGGCCAACGCGCGGGCGCACTACGAGACGACCGGCCCGGAGCTGCTGCACGACCTGCCCACCATCACGCACTTCGTGGCCGGGCTGGGCACCACCGGCACCTTGATGGGTACCGGGCGCTACCTGCGCGAGAAGGTCGAGGGCATCCAGGTCGTGGCGGCCGAGCCGCGCTACGGCGAGCTGGTCTACGGGCTGCGCAACATCGACGAGGGGTACGTGCCGGAGCTGTACGACGCCTCGGTGCTGTCCCGCCGTTTCTCGGTCGGTACGCGGGACGCGGTGCTGCGCACCCGTCAGCTGGTGGAGGTGGAGGGCATCTTCGCCGGGTTCTCCACCGGCGCGATCCTGCACGCCGCGCTGGCGGTGGCCCACGAGGCGGTCCGCGCCGGCCGGCGTGCCGACGTGGCGTTCGTGGTCTGTGACGGCGGCTGGAAGTACCTGTCCACCGGCGCGTACGGCGGCACGCTCAGCGATGCCGAGGACGCCCTCGAGGGTCAGCTCTGGGCCTGAGGGCCGGGATCTCAGGCGAACGGGCCGTCGGCGTACGCGTCGACGGCCCGTTCCGCGTCCGGCTCGCTGTGAGCAGGTGTCACGTTAGTGACAACTTCCAACGGATGATTCTTGTCCTCGGGTACCCCAGCGTAGGCTGCGCAGCGTGGCGTACGCGTCGGTAGAGATCATGGCCGGTACGACCGCCGGCAGCGACACTACTGACAGTGACAGTGAGAAAACCCGATGCGACTGACCGTCCTTGGGTGTGCCGGCAGCTTCCCCGGCCCCGAGTCACCGTGCTCCGCCTACCTCGTCGAGGCGGACGGCTTCCGTCTCCTGGTCGACTTCGGTTCGGGCTCGTTGTCGAGCCTCCAGCGCTACGTGGGGCTGCACGCCCCGGACGCGATCCTGCTGACCCACCTGCACTGCGACCACATCCTCGATGCGGTGACGTACGTGGTGGTCCGCCGGTACGCCCCCGAGGGCCCCTATCCGGCGCTGCCGGTGTATGCCCCGGCCGGCGCCCCGGACCGGCTCAGCGCCGCCTACGGAGACGACGGCACGGTGGACGACGTCTACCAGTTCTACGCCCTCCAGCCGGGCACGTTCCCGATCGGGCCGTTCACGGTCACCGTCGACCGGGTCAACCACCCCGTCGAGACGTACGGCGTGCGGCTGGAGCACGACGGCCGGTCGCTGTGCTACTCGTCGGACACCGCTCCCTGCGACGCGCTGCTGCGGCTGGCCCAGAACGCCGACGTGTTCCTGTGCGAGGCCAGCTACCTGGACGGCGTGGACAATCCTCCGGACCTGCACCTGACCGGGCGGGAGGCGGGTGAGATGGCGACCAAGGCGGCGGTGGGTCGGCTGCTCCTCACCCACCTGGTCGCGGCCTGGGGCAGCGAGGCGCACACCCTGGAGTCGGCGGCAGCCGCGTACTCCGGGCCGCTCGAAGTGGTCCGGGCGGGCGCCAGCTACGACATCTGACCGCGTCGCAGCCACCCGGCACGTCGCGCCAGCTACGACATCTGACCGCTTCGCGGCCACCCGGCGCGTCGTCGATGGCCCGGTGTTGTGCCGTACTGTTCGCCGGCCGGTCAGCGGCCGGTCGCCTGGCGCACCCGTGACACCCGCACGGTGTGCACATGCGGATCGCCATCGTGACCGAGTCGTTCCCGCCGGACGTCAACGGCGTCGCGCACTCCGTGGTGCGCACGGCCGAGCACCTGCTGGCCCGGGGCCACGAGCCGGTCGTCATCGCACCCGCGCCGGCCGGGGCCGACCGGCGGCGCGTCGACCGCCTGCCGTACCCGGTGGTGCGTATCCCCAGCGTGCCGTTGCCCCGCTACCAGGGCTTCCGGCTGGGCGTGCCGACGGGCACCCGGCTGGCCGGGGCACTGCTGTCGGCGGCTCCGGACGTGGTGCACCTGGCGAGCCCGTTCGTGCTCGGCGCGCGGGCGGCAACCCTCGCCGACCGGTACCGGCTGCCGATGGTGGCGGTCTACCAGACCGACGTGGCGGCCTACGCCCGGGCGTACCGGGTGAGCTGGGGTGAGGCGGCCGCGTGGCGACGACTCCGGGAGATCCACAATCTGGCCCAGCGGACGCTCGCGCCGTCGACCCGGGCCGCCGCCGACCTGATCGCCA
Organism: Micromonospora sp. bgisy143; assembly: GCF_057708145.1. Lineage (NCBI taxonomy): Bacteria > Bacillati > Actinomycetota > Actinomycetes > Micromonosporales > Micromonosporaceae > Micromonospora > Micromonospora sp. bgisy143. The sequence goes on along the minus strand of NZ_JBYIRN010000002.1, from coordinate 291,770 downwards.
ACGGCGTGCAGCGGATCTGGTTGTGGGGTCGGGGTGTGGACGCCGTCCGGTTCGACCCGGCCAAACGCTGCGCCGACCTGCGACGTCGGCTGGCCCCGGGCGGGGAGCTGCTGGTCGGCTACGTGGGCCGGTTGGCCCCGGAGAAGCGGGTGGAGCTGTTGGCGGCGACGTCCCGGCTGCCGGGCGTACGGGTGGTGGTGGTCGGCGACGGCCCGGCCCGCCGTCAGCTCGAGCGGGCGTTGCCGGGGGTCACCTTCCTGGGGGTACGGCACGGCGAGGACCTGGCGCGGCTCTACGCCAGCCTGGACGTGTTCGCGCACACCGGGCCGCACGAGACGTTCGGCCAGACCGTGCAGGAGGCGTTGGCGTCCGGGGTGCCGGTGGTGGCCCCGGCCAGCGGCGGACCGGTCGACCTGGTCGACTCGGGCCGGACCGGGCTGCTGGTCCCGCCCGGCGACGGGGACGCCCTGGCCGCCGCCGTGGCCGAGCTGGCCGGGGACACCGACCGGCGGCGGGCGTACGGGGTGGCGGCCCGGGCCGCGGTGCGCCGGCGTAGCTGGGCGGCTGTCGGCGACGAGCTGGTCGGGCACTATTCCGCAGTACGCGCCAGCGCCGCCACCGTCGGCCTGCCGGCCGCGTCGTGACGGCACCGGGGCTGCGGATCGTCCGGCTCGCGAACTTCGTCACCGAGCGCTCCGGCGGCCTGCGTACCGCGCTGCGGCACCTGGGCGAGGGGTACCGCGCGGCGGGGCACGATCCGGTGCTGGTGGTGCCCGGTCGACGCAGCGCCCACGAGTGGCACCCGTGGGGTCGGGTCGTCACCCTGCCGGGCGTGGAGCTGCCGGGCACGGGTGGGTACCGGCTGCTGGCCGGCCGGCGGCGGCTGGCGCGGGTGCTCACCGAACTGGCGCCGGACCGGCTGGAGGTGTCCGACCGGTCCTCGCTGCGCTGGACGGGCGCCTGGGCGAGGGCGCACGGGGTGCCGTCGGTGATGGTCTCGCACGAGTCGCTGACCGGGCTGCTCGGCCAGTGGGGGGTGCCGGACGTGCTGCGCCGGCCGACCGCCGACCGACTCAACCGGGCCACCAGCCGGGCGTACGACCGGATCGTCTGCACGACCCGCTGGGCGGCCGAGGAGTTCGCGCGCATCGGGGCCGACAACGTCCGGCTGGTGCCGCTCGGGGTGGACCTGGACACCTTCCGCCCGGACCGGGCCGACCCGCGACTGCGGGAACGCTACGCCGACCCGACCGAACTGCTGCTCGTACACTGCGCCCGGTTGTCTCCGGAGAAGCGGCCGGAACTGGCGGTCGACGCCCTCGCCGAGCTGCGCCGGGCCGGCGTGCCGGCGGTGCTCGTGCTGGCCGGGGACGGTCCGTTGCGCGCGTCGCTGGCCCGCCGGGCGGCCGGCCTGCCGGTGACCTTCACCGGCTTCCTGCCCGACCGCGCCGCGGTGGCCGCGCTGCTGGCCAGCGCGGACGTGGTGCTGGCGCCCGGCCCGGTGGAGACTTTCGGCCTGGCCGGGCTGGAGGCGCTGGCCTGCGGCACGCCGGTGGTGGTGAACGCCGCGAGCGCGCTGCCCGAGGTGGTCGGCTCGGCAGGGTTGGCCGGGTACGGCTCCGGGGCGTCGCTCGCCGAGGCCGTGCGGCGCCTCGTGGCCCGCCCGGAGGCGCAGCGGCGGCGGGCCGCGCGGGCGCGGGCCGAGGAGTTCGGCTGGCCCGCGGCGGTCGCCGGGTTCCTGGCGGCACACGACGCGGACGTGCCGCAGGGCACCCGGGGCGAGGTGGATCGCCGCACCGCATAGGGTGCAGGCATGGCGCGACCTGACGGGCGAGGGCCCTCTCAACTCCGACCGGTGACCCTGACCCGAGCCTGGAGCACCCACCCGGAGGGGTCGGTGCTCGTCGAGTTCGGCGGCACCCGGGTGCTCTGCACGGCGAGCGTCACCGAGGGCGTGCCCCGCTGGCGCAAGGGTTCCGGGCTCGGCTGGGTGACGGCCGAGTACGCGATGCTGCCCCGGGCCACCAACACCCGCTCCGACCGGGAGAGCGTCAAGGGCCGCGTCGGTGGCCGTACCCACGAGATCTCCCGCCTGATCGGCCGCAGCCTGCGCGCCTGCATCGACCTCAAGGCGCTCGGCGAGAACTCGATCGTGCTCGACTGCGACGTGTTGCAGGCCGACGGCGGCACCCGGACCGCGGCGATCACCGGCGCGTACGTGGCGCTGCACGACGCGGTGGGCTGGTTGGCCGCCCGCAAGGCCCTCGCCGGCAAGCCGGAGAAGGTCATGCACCGTTCGGTGGCTGCCGTCAGCGTCGGGATCATCGCCGGTGAGGCCCGCCTGGACCTCTGCTACGAAGAGGACGTGGCTGCCGAGGTGGACATGAACGTGGTGTGCACCGGCGCGGGTGACTTCGTCGAGGTGCAGGGCACCGGTGAGGCGGGCGTGTTCGCCCGGGACCAGCTCGACAGCCTGCTCGACCTGGCCGTGGCCGGGTGCGCCGAGTTGGCCGAAGCCCAGCGCAAGGCACTCGCGTGAGCGCGAGGAGTGAGCTTGCGAGCCCCGCAGTCGTGAACAGAGGTTATGCCGTGAGCGCGAGGAGTGAGCTTGCGAGCCCCGCAGTCGTGAACAGAGGTTATGCCGTGAGCGCGAGGAGTGAGCTTGCGAGCCCCGCAGTCGTGAACAGAGGTTATTCAGCATGAACAAGGTCCTGCTGGCCACCCGGAACCGCAAGAAGCTCATGGAGCTCCAGCGGATCCTGGACGGCGCGCTCGGCGCGCACCGGATCGCGCTGCTCGGCCTCGATGACGTCGAGGAGTACCCGGAGCTGCCCGAGACCGGCCTCACCTTCGGCGAGAACGCGCTGATCAAGGCGCGGGAGGGCTGCCGGCGTACCGGCCTGCCGACGATCGCCGACGACTCGGGCATCGCGGTGGACGCGCTGAACGGCATGCCGGGGGTGTTCAGCGCCCGGTGGGCCGGCAAGCACGGCGACGACCAGGCCAACCTCCAGCTCGTGCTGGACCAGATCGCCGACGTGCCGGACGAGCACCGGGCGGCGTCCTTCGTCTGCACGGTGGCGCTGGTGCTGCCCGGCGGCAAGGAGCACCTGGTCGACGGCCGGCAGCCCGGTCGGGTGCTGCGCGCGCCGCGCGGCGACGGCGGGTTCGGTTACGACCCCATCTTCCTGGGCGACGGTCAGGACCGGACCAACGCCGAGCTGACCCCGGCCGAAAAGGACGCGGTCAGCCACCGGGGCAAGGCGCTCCGGGAGCTGGCCAAGCTGGTCGCCAAGGTGCTGCCGCCCGCCGCCTGACGGGCGCGCGGTGCTGCCGCCCGCCGCCTGACCCGCGGCGGACGACAGCGACCCGGCAAGGTCAGCCCAGCGGGCCGACCTCCCGCTCGATGGCGGCGCGCAGCTCGGGCCCGGCGACGACGGCCCGGGCCGCCTCCAGCACCGGGGCGAGGAACACGTCCGGACCGGGGTCGCCGGCCGCCGCACCGAGGGCGGCCACGGCGGCCCGGCCGGCCGGCGACGGCACCAGCGGTTCGCGCAGCTGCAGACCTCGTACGCCGGCCAGCAACTCGACGGCGAGCAGGCTGGTCAGGTTGTCCAGCACGGTCCGCAGCTTCTTCGCGCCCGCCCAGCCCATCGAGACGTGGTCCTCCTGCATGCCACTGGTGGGCAGCGAGTCCACCGACGCGGGCGCGGCCAGCCGCCGGTTCTCCGCGACGATCCCGGCCGCCGTGTACTGGGCGATCATCAGGCCCGAGTTGACCCCGGCGTCGGGGGAGAGGAACGCCGGCAGTTCCCGCGAGCGGGTGACGTCCAACAGCCGGTCCACCCGCCGCTCGGCGATCGCGCCCACCTCGGCGGCGGCGATGGCGAGGAAGTCGGCGGCGAAGCCCAGCGGCGCGCCGTGGAAGTTGCCGGTCGACTCCACCCGCCCGTCCGGCAGCACCACCGGGTTGTCCACGACCGACACCAGCTCCCGGCCCGCGACCGTACGCACGAAGTCCAGCGTGTCGCGGGCCGCGCCGGCCACCTGCGGCGCGCAGCGCATCGAGTACGCGTCCTGCACGGCGTGCGCCAGGTCGTCGCGGTGCGAGTCCATCACCCGTGAGTCCTGCAACAGCCGGTGGATGTTCGCCGCCGACGCCGCCTGGCCGGGGTGCGGTCGGATGGCGTGCAGTTCGGGCAGGAACGGCCGCTCCGAACCGAGCATCGCCTCGATGGCCAGCGCGGCGGTCACGTCCGCCATCGCGAAGAGGTGCGCCGCGTCGTGGATGGCCAGCAGCAGCATGCCGAGCATGCCGTCGGTGCCGTTGATCAGCGCCAGCCCCTCCTTGGCGGCCAGCTCGATCGGCTCGAGCCCGTTGGCGGCCAGCACGTCGGCCGCGTCCTGCCGCTCGCCGCCCGGGCCGAGCACCCAGCCCTCACCGAGCAGCACCAGCGCGCAGTGCGCCAGCGGCGCCAGGTCACCGGACGCGCCCAGCGAGCCGTGCTCCGGCACCCACGGGGTGATGTCGTGGTTGAGCAGGTCGACGAGGGCCTCCGCGACCAGCGGCCGGACCCCGGAGCGGCCCAGGGCGAGCGAGCGTACCCGCAGCAGCATCATGGCGCGGACCACCTCGCGCGGCATCGGTGCGCCCACCCCGGCGGCGTGCGAGCGGATCAGCGCGTGTTGCAGCTCGGCCCGCCGCTCCGGGGCGACGAAGGTGTTCGCCAGCGCCCCGAAGCCGGTCGACACCCCGTACACCGGTCGTCCGGCCGCCTCGATGCCGTCCACGATCGCGCGGCTGGTCGCCATCGCGTCCCGGGCGGCCGGGTCGAGGACCACCGTGGCGGTGCCACGGGCCACCGCGAGCACGTCGTCGGGACAGATCCCGGTGGGCTGGATGGTCACCTGCGTCACTGCGGCACTCCGTTGCGAATTACCTGGCGGATCAGGGGGACACCGGGCCGGTAGGCCAGGTGCAGGTAGGACGGCGCGTCCAGGACGATCAGGTCGGCCCGCGCGCCGGGGGTGAGGACACCGATGTCGTCGCGGCGCAGCGCCCGCGCGCCACCGGCGGTGGCGGCCCAGACCGCCTCCGCCGGGGTCATCCGCATCTCGCGGACCGCGAGGGCGATGCAGAAGGGCATCGACGAGGTGTACGACGAACCGGGGTTGCAGTCCGTCGCGAGCGCCACGGTCACCCCGGCGTCGAGCAGCCGGCGCGCGTCCGGGTACGGCGAGCGGGTGGAGAACTCCGCGCCCGGCAGCAGGGTGGCGACGGTGCGGGTCCCGAACCCGTCGCTGTGCGCCGTACCGGCCAGCGCATCGACGTCGGCGTCGCTCAGGTGGGTGCAGTGGTCGACGCTCGCCGCGCCCAGCTCCACCCCGAGCCGCACGCCCGGTCCGGGGCCGAGCTGGTTGGCGTGCAGCCGTACGCCCAGCCCGACGGCCTGCCCGCAGGCGAGGATGGCGCGGGCGTGGTCCACGTCGAAGGCGCCCCGCTCGCAGAACACGTCGATCCACTTCGCGTACGGCGCGGCGGCGGCCAGCATCGGCCCGCAGACCAGCCCGACGTAGTCGTCCGGCCGGTCGGCGTACTCGGCGGGGACCACATGCGCGCCCAGGAAGGTGGTCTCGGGGCTGGTCTCGGCGGCGATCCGCAGCGAGCGGGCCTCGTCGGCGACGCTCAGCCCGTACCCACTCTTGATTTCCATGGTCGTGGTGCCCTGGCGCAGCGCCTCCCCGCGCAGCCGGCGCACGGTGGCGCGCAGTTCGTCGTCGGTGGCGGCCCGGGTCGCGCCCACGGTGGTCCGGATGCCGCCGCCGGTGTACGGCTCGCCGGCCATCCGCGCGGCGAACTCGGCGGCCCGGTCCCCGGCGAAGACCAGGTGCGCGTGGCTGTCCACGAAGCCGGGCAGCACGGCGGCCCCGCCGACGTCGATCCGATGGTCGGCGGCCGGCGCGTACGCGGCCGGCCCGACCCAGGCCACCTGGTCCTCCTCGACGAGCACGGCCGCCTTGCGGCGGATGCCCAGCGGGTCCGCGCCGATGCCGTTGGTGACCAGCTCCCCGATGTTGTGGACGAGCAGGCTGCTCATGAGGGCGTCACCGCCTCGATCGACGCCGACAGCTCGGCCGGCACGTCGACGCTCAGGTGCCGGCCCTCGGCCACCACCACCCGGCCGTCCACCACGACCTGGTCGACGTCCGCCGCGCCGGCCGCGAAGAACACCCCCACCGGCGGTACGCCGGCGGTGCGGGCGCTGTCCAGCCGTACCGTCACCAGATCGGCGCGGGCGCCGACGGCGATCCGCCCGGCGTCGGCCCAACCCAGTGCGGTGTGCCCGGCGGCGGTGGCGGTGGCGAACAGGTCGACCGGGGCGAAGTGGCCGCGGCGGCGGCTGCGCAGCCGTTCGTCCAGCTCCACGGCGCGGACCTCCTCGAACATGTCGACCACCGCGTGACTGTCGCTGCCCAGGCTCAGCCGGATACCCGCGTCGGCCATCCGGCGGGCCGGGCCGATGCCGTCGGCGAGGTCCCGTTCGGTGGTGGGGCAGAGGCACACGCCGGTGCGGCTGTCGGCGAGCAGGGTCAGGTCGGCGCTGGTCGGATGGGTGGCGTGGACGGCGGTGGTGTCCGGCCCGAGCACTCCGTGGTCCGCGAGCAGCGCGGTGGGCGTACGCCCGTGCACGGCCCGGCACTCGTCGTTCTCGGCGGGCTGTTCGGAGAGGTGTACGTGCAGCGGGGCCTGCCGGTCGCGGGCCCAGTCGGCGACCGTGCGGAGCTGGTCGGCCGGGACCGCCCGCACCGAGTGCACGGCCGCACCGACCCGCACGTGCGCGTCGATCGGTGCGAACGCCCCCGCCCGCCGCGCCCAGCCGGCCGCGTCGCCGTCGCCGAAGCGCCGCTGCGGCCCGGCGAGGGGCTGACCGTCCGTGGTGGAGGTCAGGTAGCAGGTGTCCAGCAGGGTGAGCCGGACGCCGGCGTGTGCGGCGGCCTCGACCAGCGCCGCGCCCATCGCGTTCGGGTCGTCGTACGCGCCGCCGTCGGGCCGGTGGTGCAGGTAGTGGAACTCGCCCACGCAGGTGATCCCGGCGAGCGCCATCTCGGCGTACACCGCCCGCGCCAGCGCCAGGTAGGTGTCCGGGTCCAGCCGGTCGGCGACCGCGTACATCCGGTCCCGCCAGGAAAAGAAGTCACCCCGCCCGTCGTGGGTGCGCCCCCGCAGGGCCCGGTGGAAGGCGTGCGAGTGCACGTTGGCCAGGCCGGGCAGGGTCAGACCGGGCAGCGGCACGGCGTCGGCGTACACGTCGAGGCCGGCCGGCGGTCGGCTTCCGGGGGTCAGCGGTGTCACCGCGCTGATCCGGCCGTCCTCGACCTCGATCAGCACGTCGGGCGTGGGCTCGGCGTGCGCCGGGAGCCAGGCGTACTCGGCCAGCCAGCGGGTGGGTTTCAGCGGCACGTCAGCTCCTCCAGCACGCGGGCCAGCGCGCGAATCCCCGCCGCGCAGTCGTCGTCGCTCGCGGCCTCGGCGGGGGAGTGCGACACCCCGGTCGGGTTCCGCACGAACAGCATCGCCGTGGGCAGGTGCGCCGCGAGCACCCCGGCGTCGTGTCCCGCGCCGGTGGGCAGCACCGGCGCGTCGAGCAGTCCCGCCAGCCGTCCGGCCAGATCGCCGTCGAAGGAGACCAGCGGGGTCACCGACTCCTCGGTGAACCCCACCTCCGTGCCGTCGCGGCGGGCCCGTTCGGCGAGCTTGGCCCGGACCGCGTCGACCAGCCCGGTCAGCGTCTCCGGGTCGGCGGCGCGGGCGTCCAGCCAGCCGGTCACCCGGGACGGGATGGCGTTCGTCGCGTTGGGTTCCACGGCGACCCGGCCCACGGTCGCGTGCGCGCCGCGCAGCCGTGCCTCCTTGTTGGCGGCCAGCACCCCGAACGCGTAGGTGAGCATCGGGTCGCGGCGGTCGGCCATCCGCGTCGTACCCGCGTGGTTGCCCTCGCCGACCACGTCGAACCGCCAGCGGCCGTGCGGCCAGATGGCGCTGGCCACCCCGACCGGCGCGTCCGCGTCGACAAGCGCGCGGCCCTGCTCGACGTGCAGCTCCACGAACGCGGCGAACCGACCCAGCAGCTCCGGGTGGGCGCCCGCCGGCCGCCCGCCGAGCGCCTCGGCGAAGCTCACCCCGGCCGCGTCGCGCAGGCCAGCCGCGCGGTCGGCCGCCAGCACGCCGGTGAGCAGCCGCGACCCCAGGCAGGGTACGCCGAAACGCGCGCCCTCCTCCTCCACGAACGCGGCCACCACCAGCGGCCGGACCGGAGTGACACCGGCGGCGCGCAGCTCGTCCACGGCGAGGAACGCGCTGACGATGCCGAGCGGCCCGTCGTACGCCCCGCCGTGCGGCACCGAGTCGAAGTGGCTGCCGGTCAGCACGGCGTCCGTGCCCTCGGGGTCACCCCAGTGGGCGAACAGGTTGCCGTTGCCGTCCTCGGTGACCGGCAGGCCGCGCCGCTCGGCCTGGGCCCGGAACCAGGCCCGTAGCTGGAGTTCCGGCTCGGTCAACGCGTACCGCAGGTAGCCGCCGCTGTCGGCGTCCCGCCCGAGGAGCGCGATCTCGTCCCACGACGCCCGGAACCGGCCGGGCAGGTCATCGGTCACGGGTGCGTGCCCTCGGTCATGGGCACCCGGACGCCGGTGCGTTCGGCGACCTCGCGGGCGCTGTCGTAGCCGGCGTCGACGTGCCGGATGACGCCCATCGCCGGGTCGTTGGTGAGCACCCGTTCGATCTTCTGCCCGGCCAGGGCCGTGCCGTCGGCCACGCAGACCTGCCCGGCGTGGATGGAGCGGCCGATGCCGACACCGCCGCCGTGGTGGATGGACACCCAGGACGCCCCGCTGGCGGTGTTCACCAGCGCGTTCAGCAACGGCCAGTCGGCGATGGCGTCGGAGCCGTCGGCCATCCCCTCGGTCTCCCGGTAGGGGCTCGCCACGCTGCCGGTGTCCAGGTGGTCGCGGCCGATCACCACCGGAGCGGAGAGCTCACCGGCGGCGACCATGTCGTTGAAGCGCACGCCCGCCCGGTCGCGCTCGCCCTGGCCGAGCCAGCAGATCCGGGCCGGCAGACCCTGGAACGCGACCCGCTCGCCGGCCAGCTTGATCCAGCGGGCCAGCGACTCGTTCTCCGGGAACAGGTCCAGGATGGCCCGGTCGGTGGCGGCGATGTCGGCCGGGTCGCCGGAGAGCGCCGCCCACCGGAACGGGCCCTTGCCCTCGCAGAACAGCGGCCGGATGTACGCGGGCACGAAGCCCGGGAAGTCGAACGCCCGCTGGTAGCCGCCGAGCTGCGCCTCACCCCGGATCGAGTTGCCGTAGTCGAAGACCTCGGCGCCGGCGTCGAGGAAGCCGACCATCGCCTCGACGTGCCGCGCCATCGACGCGCGGGCCCGGTCGGTGAACTCGGCGGGCTTCGCGGCGGCGTAGTCCCGGGCGTCGGCCAGTTCGACCCCCACCGGCAGGTACGCCAGCGGGTCGTGCGCGCTGGTCTGGTCGGTCACGATGTCGATCTCGACGCCCCGGCTCAGCAGTTCCGGGAAGACCTCGGCGGCGTTGCCGACCACCCCGACGCTCAACGCGCGCCGGTCCCGCTTCGCCGCGCGGACCCGCGCGACCGCGTCGTCCAGGGAGTCGGCCACCTCGTCCAGGTACCGGTCGTGCACCCGGCGGTCCAGCCGGGTCCGGTCGACGTCCACGATCAGGCAGACCCCGCCGTTCATGGTGACCGCCAAGGGCTGCGCGCCACCCATTCCGCCGCACCCGGCGGTGAGCGTCAATGTGCCCGCGAGACTTCCCGCGAACCTCTTGGCGGCCACCGCCGCGAACGTCTCGTAGGTGCCCTGGAGGATGCCCTGCGTGCCGATGTAGATCCACGAGCCGGCCGTCATCTGCCCGTACATGGTCAGGCCGAGCTGCTCCAGGCGACGGAACTCGGGCCAGGTCGCCCAGTCGCCGACCAGGTTGGAGTTCGCCAGCAGCACCCGGGGCGCCCACTCGTGCGTCCGCAGCACACCGACCGGCCGCCCGGACTGCACCAGCATCGTCTCGTCCGCGCGCAGGTCGGTCAGCGTACGCACCAACGCGTGGTACGACGGCCAGTCCCGCGCGGCCTTTCCGGTGCCGCCGTAGACCACCAGGTCGTCGGGGCGTTCGGCCACCTCCGGGTCGAGGTTGTTCATCAGCATCCGCAGGGCGGCCTCCTGCTGCCAGCCACGGGCGGTGAGCTGGCTGCCCCGTGCGGCACGGACGGGTTGGGTCATCTCCGGTCTCCTCCTCATCCGAGGAACAACTGTCGTCGGGCCGCGGAGGCTTCGAACGCCTCCAGGCGGCGCTGGGTGTCGGCCGGCGCGGCGTCGCAGATCGCCTGCAACAGGACCATCGCCAGGGTCATCGGGGCGGTGTGCAGGTCGAAGACGAGTTGGGCGCCGACGGCGGCCGGCAGCACCACGTCGGCGTGTTCGGTGGCCGGGCTGACCGGCGAGTCGGTGATCGCCACGACGGTCAGCCCGCCGGCACGCGCGTCGCGCAGGGCGTCCAGGGTCTCCCGGGGGTAGCGGGGCAGCACGAAGGCGAGCACGGCCGACGCCCCGGCCTCGGCGGCCTGCTCCAGCCGGTCGGTGAGCAGGCTGCCGCCGTCGTTGAGCACCCGCACGTCCGGGTGGACCTTGGCGGCGAAGTAGGCGAAGTACGCGGCCAGCGGCGCGGCGGCCCGCAGGCCCAGCACCGGCAGCGGCCGGCTGGCCGCGAGCAGGCGACCGGTCTCGGCGATCCGGTCGGTGTCGGCGAGCTGTCCGGCCAACCGGTCCAGGTTGCCCATCTCGGCGCGTACCGCCTGCTGGAGCTCGTTGGCGGCGTCCGCCGGCCCGCCCGCCGTGCTGGCGGTGAGGTCCCGCAGTCGGCGGCGCAGCGCCGGATAACCGTCGTGGCCGAGCGCGACGGCGAACCGGGTGACCGAGGGCTGGCTGACCCCGGCCAGTTCGGCGACCTCGGCGGCGGAGAGGTACGCCACGGTCGGCGCGTGCTGCACGAGACAGTGCGCGATCCGGCGCTGGGTCGGGGTGAGTCGCACCCCGTCGAACAGGTCGAGGACCTGCTCGGCCGTCGCCTCGGCAGCACTGTCATTCACGCTGCGACTCTATGCATGAAAACTTTCAGAGGGCAACCGTCAGGCGTGGCTCGTCGTCGCACCGGAGGCGAGCAGCCTGGCGCGCGCTCGGTAGTATCCGCACGGCGGTCGAGCGGAGGAGTGCGGATGCAGCCGGATGGCCCGTACAGGTTCACCCACGTGCTGGGCGGCAGCCAGGTGGGCAAGGCGTGGGCGGCCATCGACGGGCAGGGCCGGCTGGTGACGGTGGCTGTCCTGGACGCGAACGTGGCGGCCACGCCGGCCTGGCGGGAGGCGTTCTCCGCCACCGCCAACGCCCTCGCGCAGACGCAGGGCGGTCAGACCTTCGTCTACGCCGACTTCGGCGCCGCCGCGCCGTGGGTCGCCTACCCGGCCGAGGCGGGGCCGGGCGCGGAGAAGCTCTTCCGGGCCCTCGGCGTGGACTACCAGCCGGTGCCGGAGGATGCCGGAGCACCCGTCTCCGCGCCGCCACAGCCGGTCTCCGGGATCCCCCAGCAGGCCGGGCCGCCGCACCCCGTCTCCGCGCCGCCGCAGCCCGTCTCCGGTGCGCCGCAGCCCGTGTCGGGAGCACCGCAGGTCTCCGGACCGCCACAGTCCGTCTCGGGTGTGCCGCAGGTGTCCGGGCCGCCGTACGCGCCGTGGGCCATGCACGGCGGCCCGATCCCCGGGCAGCCGGTCAGCGCCGCGCCGCATCCGGTCTCCGGCGCCGGTGGGAGTGCGGCGTCCACCGTGGACCCCGTACTCCCGGACGACGACCGGTCGGCACCCGATCCGTTCACCGCACCGGTCCGCAGGATCAAGCCGTCGGCGCCACCGCCGCGCCGTACCGGTCTCTGGGTCGGTGTTGCCGCCGCCGCCCTGGCGGTGGCCCTGGCCGCCGGCGCCACCGTCTGGGCAGTCACCGGTGACGAGGAGCCGACCGTCCCGCAGACCCTGCCCACGGCGTCCGGCGCGTTCCCCAGCGCCCCGGCGATCAACCCGGGCCTCAAGCCGTGGGCGCAGGCGGCGCCGTACAGCGCCGAGGAACGGGCCCTCGCCGTCGCCGGTCCGTCCATGGTGTTCGTCGAGGCCGTCTTCACCGGCACCCTGCGGGAGGCGAAGTCCAACGTTCCGTTGAGCGTGACGCCGGTCACCTTCAAGCGGCGGTGCAGCGGCTTCGTGGTCAATCCGGACGGCCACATCGTCACCAACGGCCAGTGCGTGCGGCCCGCTGCCGACGCGGCCCGCGAGCGCGCCCTCTACACGCTCGGCCGGATCCTGATCGAACAGAAGAAGCTGACCACGCCCCAACTCGACGGCTACGTCCGGAGCAAGCTGAACAGCACCGTCTTCACCGGCGCCGAGCCCGGCTCGGAGCCCACCAGTCAGGTGTTCGGCCAGTTCAACGTGGCCCGGGGTGACCTCACCGCCAGCCCGGCCATCCCCGGCCAGGTCGTCCGGGTCCTCGAACCCGATGCCGGCAACCTCGCCCTGGTGAAGCTGACCCAGGCCAGCCTGCCCTCGGTGGAGTTGGCCGACGGCGGCGCGCCCGCACCGGGCGCCGCGCTGCTCGTGCTGGGCTACCGCACCACGGACGCGGACTTCCGGGCCGCGACCTACACCGTGGAGAGCAAGCCGGCCCAGGTCGCCGGCACCGCCAACCAGGGTTCGGTGGCCATCTCCCGGCTCAACGACGACGTCGGCATCTACTCCGCCGGTGGGATGGCGCTGGACACCGCCGGCCGGGTGGTCGGCGTGCTGGACACCGACCGCGCGGCCAGCGGGGGCGCCAACCGCGCCCTGGTGCCGGTGTCGGTGGTCACCGGGCTGCTCGGCGCGGGTGGCACCAGCAGCAGCCGCGCCGACACGGACCGGGTGTACCGGGAAGGGCTCGACGCGTTCTTCGCGGGCCGCAACGACGACGCCATCGCCAGCTTCGACCGGGTCGCCCAGGCGTCGCCGGTCAACCTCCTGGCTCAGGCGTACCGGCAGAACGCCGTCGACCGCGCCCGACTCGCCGGCGAGTCGGACGGGGCGCCCCGGCTTCTGTGGGCGTCGCTCGCCGGGCTCGGCGGTCTGCTCCTGGTCGGCCTGGTCGTGCTGGTCGTGGTGCTCCGCCGCCGTCCCCGCTACTGACCGGGTGCGGCGCGGGCGCGCTCAGCGCGTCGAGTTGTCCCGCCCCCACCCGTCGCGCGGATGCCGGCGGGCCCGCAGCGCGGCCGCGACGGTGAGCGCCACGTAGACCGTGGCCGCGGGGGCGAGCCATGGTCGGGGCAGGACCACGTCGCGCAGCCAGGAGGACGGGACCGACGCCCGGACGCCCTCGTGGGTGGCCCGCAGCATGGTGTTGCCGGCGCGCACCCGCGCCAGGGTGCGGAGCAGATCCCGGGTCCGGCGAGGCGCCTGGACATACGAGGTGGCGTCGCCGACCTCGCGCTTCTCGCTCGACGCGAACAGTGAATCCAGAAAGAGGTCGTCGGCGATCTGCTCCGGAAATTGGGTGAAACGCTCGCGGCCGGCCGCCGAGATACCGACCGCGCCGCGTCCGAACAGCGCGTCCGCGAAGATCGGCAGTCGGGTGTTGATGGCGTAGTAGGCGTGCACGGCCAGCGGGCGGCCACCGGTCACCATCTGCCGCCGGGGCATCACCGCCAACGGCGGGGAGTCGCCCTCGGTCAGGGTCGCGGCCATCCGGCGCAACGCTCCCGGGCTCAACACGACGTCGGCGTCGAGATAGATCCGGGGGAAACCGCGTGCGGCCGCGTCACCCACGTTGAGCGCGTTGGCCTTACCCGCCTCGGGTACCTCGATGACCCGTACCCTCGGCCGCGCGGCGGCGACCCGGGCCGTGTCGTCCGTACAGCCGTTGGCCACCACCACGATCTCCAGGCCGTCCGGGCCGGCGTCGGCGAGCAGCGCGTCGAGGCAACCGCCGATGACCCGCGCCTCGTTGTGGGCCGCCATCACCACGGAGATCATCGAAATGTCACACCGTCCACAATCGATCGCTCTGATCGGATCCTGCCGGCGGCAGGTCGGGCCCCGACGACCGGTCGACGCACGGCGGTCAAGCTTGCCGGAGACGCCATCACCCATGCAAGACGGAGGGAAAAAGGGGTCGAATAAGTGAATCGGAAATGTCCGGCCAACCCGGCGATGCGCGATGTCGGAGGGCACTGACGGGTCGGCGACCGGGGCCCCGGAGAAACGCCGGGCGCTGGTATCGTCCTCGTGATTCTGAGGCCGGGCTGCGGTTGAGCGCTGTGGATGTCCTTTCCCGACATTCGGCTCAGTCTCCGCCTGTCGGCAGGTGCCGTCGGCCACTGATCAACGGTCGGACGGCATTGCCGAAGCGGCGGCGCGTTCACGACGCCGGCCGCCGCCCACGGCGGACACTGATATGAGGAGAGACACCCCCGATGGGAACCATGACCACTCCGGCCTCGGGACCGCGGCCGGAGGTGGGGCACCGGGACGGGCCTACGCCGCGCCACGAGCAGATCGCCAGCTACCTGGCCATCGCCGCGCTGGCCCTCGTCGCGGTGAAGCCGCTGTTCGACATCGGTGAGAAGAAGGGCAGCAGCGGGATCGATCTGGGCGTGGTGCTCACGGCCGTCGGCGCCGTCCTGATGATCGCCGCGTACGGGCTGGTCGCCCTCGGCGCCCGTCGGCTGCCACCCAGGCCGCTGCTGGTGGTGGCAGGTGCGGTGGTGCTGCTGCTGGTCAGCTCGGCGGTCAGCTTCCTCCTCGTCGGCGCACGCGCCGATCTGCTGGACCTCTTCGACGTGCGGCGCTACCCGATCTACGGCGCGCACCTCGAGCCGCGTTCGGCGATTCCCGCCGAGGCGATGCGCCTGGTCGTGGGCTTCGCCCCGATCGCGCTGCTCGGCCTGATGCTGATGCGGCGGTCTCTGCTCTCCTCACGGCGTCTCGTCCTCGTCACCGGGGTGATCCTGCTCGGCGCGATCGTCCACTGTGTGCTGGCCTGGCTGCAGGTCGCCGGTGTCATCCCGTACTCGTTCTACTTCGAGCTGGCCAACTGGCAGAAGATCGGGCGCGCCTCGGGGGGCTACTACCACCCGATGTCGCTCGGCCGGCTGCTCATCTTCTCGGTCTTCCTGATCTACGTGCTGGGCGACCGTCTTCGCATCTCGGCTGCCGTGCGGTACGCGCTCATCGTGCTTTTCGTCGCCACCGGAGCCGTCTCCCTGCACCGCTTCACGATCCTCTGCCTGATCGTCATCGTGGCGGCCTTCGAGGCGCGGCGGGTCCGTGACCTGGTCGCGTCCCGTCGTGCCGGCCGCCGGATCGACCGCCGGCCCACGCTCCTGGTCGGCGGTGCCGTGGTGGCGGTCGCCGCCGTCGCCGGCGGGCTCTGGGGCGGTGCCATCTGGGAGCGGGTGCGGGTCGCCCTCACCGAGGTGGGCTCGCTCGACGTCCGCTCCGACACGTTCATGCACGGACGGGGCGCCATCTGGAACGACGTCGCCGACATCCTGGGTCGCTCGTCGGCGGACGTGTGGCTGTTCGGTTTCGGCTACGAGCCGTGGGACATGCACAACGACCTGATCCGCATCATGGTGATCTGGGGGATCACCGGTCTCGTGCTGGTCGGCGCGATCCTCGTCGGGTCGTACCGCCTCGCCCGCGCACAGGTCGGCACGGCCGGTCGGCTGCCGCTGCTGGTGCTCTTCGCCACGCTCCTCATCTTCGGGCTCACCCAGAAACCCCTGGGCTACCCGTACTTCCTCTGGCTGTTCTTCCTCGGCGTGCTGGCGGTGCTCGCCGTCGACGCGGAGACCGACGACGCCGGAACCGACGACGGGGTGCGCGCGGAGCCGTCGGTGCGGTCCGGCGACGGCGACCCGGTGGCGGCGGGCGGGCCGACGTGACCAACTCCTCGCCGCCCGCGCCCGTCCGTGGGGATCACCCCCACCCGCCCCGCCAGGGCGGTCGGGTCGTCGAACCCTCCGACCGGGTCGAGACGGACGCGCCCACCACACCTGTCGTCCGGCCCACCTTCACCGTCTGCATCGTCGTACGGGACCGGGCCACCCTGCTCGTCAACGCGGTCCGCAGCGTGTTGGCCAACACCTACCAGGACTTCGAGCTGGTCATCGTCGACGACGGGTCGCAGATCCCGGTCGGGCAGGTGATCGCCGAGGCCGGCCTCGCCACGGACCGCCGGATCAGGGTGCTGAGCCAGCCGCCCACCGGCATCGCCGAGGCCCGTAACCGTGGGCTGCGCGCCGCCGTCGGGCGGTACCTGACCGTGCTCGACTCCGACGACGAGCTCACCGAGGACGCGTTGGCCCGGCTGCACCAACTGCTCACCACCACCGGGCGGCGCTGGGCGTACGCCGACTACACCGAGATCAACCAGGGCACGCAACGTCCCATCCGGCTGCCCGAGTACGCCTCGGCGGAACGCATGCTGCTCGGCGTCCTCACCCGTCCGCGCCTTCCGTTCAAGCACTCCGGCACCACCATCGACCGGCAGGTGCTGCACACCATCGGCGGGTACGACGAGACCTTCCGGCTCTTCGAGGACATCGAGCTGGTGCTGCGGACGCTGCGTTCGGGCGTACAGCCCTGCCATCTGGACCATCCGATCGTGCGCTTCCAGCGCCACGACGGCAACGTCACCCGGGGTCGTCTCGGCGGCCTGGTCTTCTGGTTCCGTCTGATCGACATGTACCGACCGTGGCGGGTTCCCGGGGTGGGTCTGGGCATGAAGGCGCTGCGGACGCTGAGCGAGACGGGCAAGTGGTTTGTCACCCGCATCCGTTGACCTCGACCAGGGCGGCCCGGCGCGTCCGGTGGCGGCGCGCGGGCGGGTGGCGCGGGTCCTGATCCACCTGAGCATGCTGGGCCTGAGTCAGGTCGGTGTCACCGTCGCGGCCTTCGTCACCCAGATCCTGTTGGCCCGCAGCCTCCCCCAGGCCGCGTTCGGGACGATGACCGCCGCGCTCGCGGTGGTGTCCCTGACCGCGCCGTTGGCGGTCTTCGGCGTCTCCGAGCTGTGGTTGCAGCGGTTCGGGCAGGAGGGGGAGCGGGCGTACCGCTGGGTGGGCCCGTCGCTGCGGCTGGTGCTGATCGCCTGTGTGCTGATCGTCGCGGGCATGCTGGCGTGGGCCGTCGCCGAGCTGCGTGACCCGGCCGAGGGCGGGGTGCGGGCGCTGCTGGCCTGCGTGGTCGTCGCGCAGGCGGCTCTCGCGCTCGTCGCATCGGTGCAGCAACTGCGCGGCGCGTACGGTGGGCTGTCGGCGTTGCAGGCCGCGCCGCACCTGGGCCGGGTGCTGGTGGTGCTCGCCGTGTGGCTGTTCGGCCTCTCGGTGCTCTCGGCAGCCGCGGGTTACGCGGTGGTGGCGGTGCTGACCGTGGTGGCCTGCGCCGTCGTCATGCGGCCCTTCGTCCGAGGGGAGATGCCGCTCGAGGGTCACCCGCGTACGGCCGGTGCTGAGCCGCCGGGCCCGGCGGTGCCGGTGACCGCTGTCGCCCGGGCCGCCACCCCGTTCGTGCTGGGCAACGTGTTCTACCTGCTCGGGATCTATCTCGGCACCGTGGCGGTGGCCGAGCTACGCGGTCCCGAGGCGGCCGCGGTGCTGTCCGTGCCGATGTCCGTGCTGACCGCTGTGTACCTCGTCCCCCGGGTGGCCTTCCAGCAGTACTTCCTGGCCAAGCTGCACCGTTGGTCGCAGACCGACCGGGACGCGATCCTGATGGCGTACCGCTACGGCGGCACTGGGATGCTCGCGCTGGGCGCGGTCATCGCGGTGCTGGTGGTGCTCTGCGGGCTGCCGGGGCTGCCGTTCCTGCTCGGCGCCGAATACCGGGAGTCCGCCACCGTCCTGGCGGTGCTGGCGCTGGCGATCCCGTTCCGGTTCGCCGGTGCGGCGGTGGCCTCGCTGCTCACCAGCGGCGGCCTGCTCCGTCGCAAGGTCGTCTACCAGGGGGTGGGTGCCCTGGTGTTCGTGGTGGCCCTGGCCGTCGCCACGCCGTTCTGGGGCATCATGGGTGCGGCGGCGGCGACCGTCGTGGCGGAGATCGTCCTCTGTGCTCTGTTCTGGATCGCGGTCCGTCGACGGGTCGTCGGTGACGCCGATCTGCCGTCGTGGCACGATCTGCGCCTGCGTTTGACGAGGGGGACCCCGCGTGCGTCTTGAACCGAGTGCGGCGGCTCGGCGTCCCCTCGTGGTCGGGTACTACGGCATGGAGAACGTCGGGGACAACGCCTTCTGTGTCGTCCTGGACTGGGCGACCCGCACCTACTGGGGTAGCGCCAACCCGGTCTTCGCCGCGCCGCCGATGGTCGACCTCCCCGCCGCGAGCGTGGGGATGAGCCCCCGGTGGTACCGCGGTCACGGTGCCACCAACCGGGCCGGGGCGCTGTTGAGCAAGGCCGCCCTGCTGAGCCGCTCCTCGATGCTGCTCTTCGGTGGTGGCTCGGTCTTCCGGGACATGGGCCCGCTGAGCGAGAAGAGGATGTTCGCCCTCTTCCGTCGCTTCTCCGGGCGTCCGATGGCGGCGGTCGGTGTCTCGATCGGACCGTTCCTGTCCGCCGCCGCCGAGCGCCGCCTGGTCGAGGTGCTGCGGCAAATCGACGTCATCGGGGTCCGCGACGCGGCGTCCGCCGAGGTCCTGCGCCGGGCGGGCTACCCGGGCCGGCTCATCCCGGCGGGTGACCTCGCCGGTCTGCTGCCCGAGTCACTCGGCGAGCCGATTCCTCCTCGCCGGCCCCGGCCGACGCCGGGCGCCCGGGCCCGCCTCGGGGTGACCCTGCTCGGCGTGGACTACGAGGCGGCCGCGCCGGACGTACGGCGACGGGAGGACGCCCTTGTCGAGGGCGTACGGGCGCTGGTGCTCAAGGAGCCGGTGGACGTCACCGTCTTCGTCTTCAACACCCATCCCGAGCACGGCGACGAGCAGGTCAGCGAGCGGCTGCGCGCGGCGGTGGCCGGCACCTGTGACGTGCGTGTGGTGACGGCGCGGGACGGCGTACGGGCCTGTTGGGACGAGATGAAACGGTGTGACCTGGGGTTGCACATGCGGTTGCACGGGGCGGTCTTCGCCTACCTGGCCGGTGTGCCCTTCGCGCTGGTGCCGTACCAGCAGAAGTGCGACGACTTCCTCGACGACATCGACCAGCCCGCGTCCCTGCGACTCGCTCGGGTTCCCGAGGATCCCGCCGAGGTGACCCGGGTGCTGGCCGGCATGCTCACCGACGACGCGGTACCCGGCCTCAGCCGCGAGGACTTCGCGGAGCGGGCACGTCGGAACTTCACCGAGGCGCCGTGGGCGCTCCGGGCCGTCGCGGACACCTCCGCAGGGTGAGCGAGCGGGTGTTCATGCGGGAGCGCGAGCCGGCGGTGCCGGCCGCGCCCCGGCCGCCTGCCGTGGTGCCGGTGACCGTCACCGCGGCGCGACCGCGTCGGGCGGTGCTGCCCGTGGCGCTCGCGCTGGTGGTCGTCGCGCTGCTGGCCACCGGTCTCGCGGTGGCCTACGGAATCGACCGGGAACCCCGGAACAACGCTGCCCCGGGCGTGCCGACCGTGCCGGCGCCCACGGTGTCCCGGCCGCCGGCCCTGCGCGACCTGATGCCGACCACGGTCCGCGTCGGCTCGGCCGCCGACGGCCGCGGGTTGAGTCTGGACGCCGAGTACGGCGAACTGCTGGGCTCCGAGTTCAACGCGATCACCCCCGAGAACGCCATGAAGTGGGGAAACCTCGAGCCGTCGCCCGACGTGTACGTCTGGGCCGGCGCGGACCAACTTGTCGACTTCGCCGAGCAACGCGGCCAGGCGGTCTACGGCCACACGCTCCTGGGGCGCACCGACGTGCCGAAGTGGGTGGATCCGCAGTGGTCGGCGGAGCAGCTCCGGGCGGCGCTGCGGGACCACGTGACCGCCGTGGTGTCCCGCTATCGCGGGCGGGTCTGGGCGTGGGACGTGGTCAACGAGGTCCTCGACGAGGACGGTTCGCTGCGGGACACGCTGTGGCTGCGCAAGCTGGGCCCCGGCTACGTGGCCGAGGTGTTCCGGTGGGCGCACGCGGCCGACCCCGGCGCCCGACTGTTCATCAACGACTACGGCGTCGAGGGCCGGACCCGTAAGGCCGACGCGCTCCTCGACCTGGTGCGCGAGCTGCGCCGTGCCGGCGTACCGGTGGACGGGGTCGGCTTCCAGAGCCACCTGCGCTGGGACGAGCAGCCCCGGGACATGGTCGGCAATCTGCGGCGGTTCGCCCAGCTGGGCGTCTCGGTGGCGATCACCGAACTCGACGTACGCATCGCACTGCCCGAGACCGCCGCCAAGCGGGAACGCCAGGCCGCCCTCTACCGGCAGGTGCTGCGGGCCTGCCTCGCCGTGCCCGCCTGCGTCTCGTTCACCGTCTGGGGCTTCACCGACGCGCGGAGCTGGATCCCGGGATACCACGCCGGTTACGGTGCGGCCTGCCTCTTCGACGCGGCACTGGTCCCCAAACCGGCGCACGCCGCCCTCATCGACGAACTCCGTCGGATTCCACCCCCCACCGGAGCCGGTCCCGGCCCGGGCTGAGCTCACCTGTTCGCTGGCGCCGAAAGACGCAGTGCCACCTCCCGGACGTTCACGACATGCGGCGGTGAAAGGAAGATCGTGTCCGCGCAGACCCAGTTCCTCACGGCTGTCACCTCCCAGCAGGCACCCACGTTCGACCCTGACCTGGGGGTCATCACGCCCCCGTCCAACGGCATGGCCCGGTCCGTGTTCGCGCGCCCAGCGCCGCGGGCCAACTGGCGTCGGCGGTACGTGGCCTGGCTGGTGCTGCTCGACGTCCTCGCCGCCCTGGCCGCCAGCCGGACGGTGGTCGCCCTGCTCGATGAGGCCGACGCCGGCTTCTGGGACCAGCGGGTCCTGGGTGACGTCAGCTCCTTCACCCTGGTGACGAACGTCGGGGTGCCGCTGGGGTGGCTGCTCCTGCTCGTGGCCGCCGGGGCGTACGACCGGCGGGCGCTCGGGCTGGGCACCGAGGAGCTGAAGAGGGTGGCCAGGGCCAACCTCGCGATGGCCGCCATGGTGTCCTTCCTGGCGCTCGGCTTCAAGAAGGACCTGTCCCGGGCCACGGTCGCCGCCATCATCATCTGCCTGCTGCTGTACACGCTGGTGGCACGGTTCGTCGCCCGGGTGGTGCTGCGCCGGATCCGGCGTACCGGGCGAGCCGCGCACAAGGTGCTGCTGGTCGGCCGCCTCTCCGACGCGCTCGCCCTGCACGAGGTGGTGACCCGCAACTACGGCGCCGGACTGCACCCGGTCGCCATCCACCTGCCTCGGCACCCGAGCCCGGGCTCGCGGGTGACGGCCCCGGTTCCGGTGTACGTGGGCTGGGACCTGGTCCCGCTGGTCCAGCAGCTCGGCGCGGACACCATCGCGGTCTGCGGCCCCGCCAGCCTGGAGTCGTACGAGCTGCGCAAGCTGGCCTGGCAGTTGGAGGGCACCGGCCTGAACCTCGTGGTGGTCCCGCAGGTCACCGACGTGACCGGTCCCCGGATCCACGTCCGGCCGATCGAGGGCCTGCCGCTGCTCAACGTGGACGAGCCGACCATCTCGGGCCTGTCGCTGCTGGCCAAGAACGTGCTCGACCGGGTCACCGCCCTGCTCGGTCTGGTCATCCTGAGCCCGGTGCTGCTCGCGATCGCCGTGGCGATCAAGGCCAGCGGCCCGGGCCCGGTGCTGTTCCGGCAGACCCGGATCGGCCACGAGGGCCGGGCCTTCAAGGTCTGGAAGTTCCGGACCATGTACATCGACGCGGAGGAGCGGCTCGCGGCGTTGCGGGACCGGAACGAGAGCGACGGACTGCTCTTCAAGATCAAGGACGACCCTCGGGTCACCCCGATCGGCCGGCACCTGCGGGCGCTCTCACTGGATGAGCTGCCTCAGCTGATCAACGTGTTGCGGGGGCAGATGTCGCTGGTCGGCCCGCGCCCCCTGCCCACCGAGGACGACGACTACCGCGGCGACGTACGTCGACGGTTGCTGGTGCGGCCGGGCATCACCGGGCTCTGGCAGATCTCCGGCCGCTCCGACCTGACCTGGGACGACGCGGTCCGCCTCGACCTGCACTACGTGGACAACTGGTCACTCGTGTACGACCTGGCCATCCTCTGGAAGACGCTCAGCGTCGTACTGGCCCGCCGGGGCGCGTACTGATCGGACGGGCGGCGGCCACGCGGCCACCGCCCGTCGCGCACACCTACTTCTTGCTGCCGAGGCTGACGATCTCGCCGACCGAGTCCCGCCGGACCGCGTCGTAGAACGTCTTCACCCGTGCCTTGTCGGCGAACACCACGCTCTCCGAGCCGACCTGACCGGTGCCCTTGGTGGGGCTGGTCAGGAACGTCATGTTGCCGCCCCGGACCCCGCGCAACTGCGTCGCCATGTCCAGCAGGGACAGATCCTTGTCCACTGAGACCGAACTCGAGGTGGCCTTGAGGAAGTCGTTGAGCTTGACCGGGTTCGTGATGATGCCACCGGACGACGCCTTGTCGATGATCGCGCGGATCACCTGCTGCTGGTGGCGGATCCGGGCGAAGTCGCCGTCGGCGAACTGCTTGCGCTGACGTGAGTAGTCCAGGGCGGTCTCACCGTCCATCCGCTGCACGCCCTGCTTGAACGTGCGGAACGGCTCGTGGATCGAGGTGAAGCTCTTCTCGGAGTCGATCTCGATGCCGCCCAGCGCGTCGATGATCTCCTTGAAACCGGCGAAGTCGATCACGGCCACGTGATCCACCCGGACCCCGGTGAACGACTCCACGGTCTGCACCATGAGCGGTATCCCACCCCAGGCGTACGCCGCGTTGACCTTCGCGTCCCGGCCGCCGTGGTTGCCGTCCTTCGACTTCGGCACCGGCACCCAGGTGTCCCGCGGAATCGAGATCAGCTGCGCGCTCGACCGGTCCTTCGGCAGGTGGGCGAGGATGATCGTGTCGGTGCGCGACCCGCTCGTCCGCTCCGGATCCCGCGAATCACTGCCGAGGATCATGATGTTCGTGGCGCCCGTGACGACCGGCTGCGGGCGCGACTCCTCCGGAACGCCGTCGAAGGCGTCGACCCGTTCGATGTCCGACTCGACCGACCGTAGATAGAGCCCGCCGGCCACCACACCACCGGCACCCAGCACCACCAACACCAGCAGGCTGATCAAGAGGACGCGCCGCCAGCGGCGAGGCCGTCGCGGACCGCCGGACGTCGGCTCCTCGACGGGCTCCACAGCGGCGGGCGCACCGGTCGTCGGCTCCGTCCCGGGCTCCGACGTCTGTTCACGATGTGGCATGGGCGCGATGCTACTGAAGCCACTTCTTCGCCGGGTACCCTCGTGCGGCCAGTGCCACCAATCGGTCGGTGCGACCGGCCGCCGACCACCGGTAACCCGGCGACCGCATCGGCATGTCATGGTGAACGGGTGCGGCTGACCTCGATTCACACGTACCCCGTCAAGGGTTGTCACCGGCTCGACCACGACGGCGCGTTCGTGCAGCCGTGGGGCCTGGCCGGCGACCGGCGCTGGATGGTGGTGGACGCCGACGGCGTCGGCGTCACCCAGCGGGACACGACCCGACTGGTCGGCCTGCGGGCCAGCGTGCGCCCGGGCGGCCTGGTGCTGCACGCCGACGGGCAGCCCGACCTCGACGTCCCGGAACCGGCCGGCGGCGACCCGGTACGGGTACGGACCTTCCGCAGCCGGACCACCTCCGTCCCCGCGCTGCCCGCCGGCCCGGCAGCCGACGCCTGGCTCGGCACCCTCCTCGACCGGCCCGTCCGGCTGGTCTGGTTGGCCCACCCGACGCGACACCTGGCCGCCGCCGACCGCGAGTACGACACCGGCGACCAGGTCAGCTTCGCCGACGCCTACCCACTGCTGCTGACCAGCACCAGCTCCCTCGACGCCCTCAACGACTGGCTCGGCGACGCGGGGGAGGAACCGGTGCCGATGACCCGGTTCCGGCCCAACCTGGTCGTCGACGGCGCGCCGGCCTGGGCCGAGGACGGTTGGGCCGGCCGGTCGCTGCGCGTCGGCGACGTGCGGTTGCGCGCCGCCGGGCCGTGCGACCGCTGCGTGGTCACCACCACCGACCAGGAGACCGGGGTACGCGCCAAGGAGCCCCTGCGCACCCTCGGCCGCCACCGCAACATCCGGCAGAAGCTCCTGTTCGGACTGAACGTGGTGCCCGTCGACAGTGGACCGGTACGGATCGGCGACCCGATCGTCATCGACCCCTGACCGGCCAGCGGTGGACTCGTCACCGTCCGTCGATGCTCTCTTAGCTTTCGCTTAGCCACCTTGTTCCGCCACACGCCGGTCCGGCAGCATCGCGACGTGACCGACGGAAGCGCTCCCGGCGGCGTCGAGGGTCCCGCCGTCGCCGTCAAGGACGTCGACATCGACCTCGACCTGGACCGTGCTCCGGCCGACCCGCCCGCGTCCTCGTCCGGCCCGGTGCCCTGGCTGGTCGCCACCGGCGTCACCGTCCTCGCGGCGGCGCTCGGACTCACCCTGGCCCTGCGGTCCGGCTCCACCCCGGCCTGCGCCGCCGGGCGAACGCTCGCCGCCGCGCCACCCACCGGCACCGCCACCCACAGCGGCAAGGCCACCTTCTACGACTCCCAGGGCGCCGGCGGCAACTGCTCGAACCCGGCCGCCCCGGCCAACCGGCTCTACGTCGCCCTCGGCCCCACCGAGTACGCCGCAGGCGCCGCCTGCGGCGGTTTTCTCGACGTCACCGGCCCGAAGGGCACCGTCCGCGTCCTGATCATGGACCAGTGCCCGGAGTGCGAGCCGGGACACCTCGACCTGTCCCGGGAGGCGTTCGCCCGGATCGCCGACCCCGTCCAAGGGCTCGTCCAGGTCACCTACCGCGCGGTGGTCAACCCGCCGCTGCCCGGCCCGCTGACCTTCCGCATCAAGGAGGGCGCGTCGCAGTTCTGGTTCGCCGTCCGGATCGGCAACCACGGCAACCCGCTGCGCTCCGTCGAGGTACGCCAGGGCAGCAGCGGCCCGTGGCGGGCAACCGCCCGGCAGGACTACAACTACTGGCTGCTCGCCTCGGGGGCGGGCCCCGGCCCGTACAGCGTGCGGGTCAGCGACGTGTACGGACACCAGGTCACCGTGTCCGGCATCCGGATGGCACCGGGCCAGGTGCAGACGAGCGTGGTGCGGATGTACGAGCGGGGCGTCGTCGCCCCCACCTCGCGTCCGCCCGCGACGGCCCGCCCGCCGGCCGCCCGGCCCAACAGCACTCCGACACCGGCCCGCCGCTCCGACAAGGTGGCCGTGGCGAGCGCGCCGGCCACGCCGGCCGCCGACAAACCCGCCACCCGCCCGGCCGGCGCGACCGCCCGCTGGTGCGGCTGAGTCGCCCGCGGCGGCGCCCCGGCTTCCTGGCGGCCCTGCCCGGCCTCCTGCCGGCCCGGCCTGGCTTCCTGGCGGCCTGGCCTCCTGGCGGCCCGGCCTGGTAGCTAGTCGTTCGTCAGGCGGCCGGCGTCAGGTCGAGCCACATGAGGATTTCGTCGCGGTCGTCGCCCGGCGCCACCCGCAGCGCGCCCGGCAGGCGGCCGATCTCCCGGTACCCGAGGCGGCCGTAGAACCCGTCCAGCCCCAACCCGTCGCGCACCGTCACGTGCAGCGCCTCGTGGCCCAACTCGCGGCCCAGCCGGGCGGCCTCGCGCATCAGCGCCGACCCGTACCCCGCGCCCTGGGTGTCCGGGTGGACCATCACCCGCTTCAGCACACACCAGTGCGCCTTGAGCCCGAACCGGTTGTCGCAGAAGATCAGCACCGCGACTGGCCGGTCACCCTCGTACCCGACCAGCAGCCGGTCCGGTCCGTCGGCGATGCCCGCGAACGTCGGGTCGGCGATCGTACGGACGTCGGTGGCGGTGACCGGCGGGACGAAACCGACCGCGCCACCGGCGTTGCTGACGTCCACCCAGAGGGCGACGATGTCGGCGCGCAGGCGCGGGGTCAGCTCGGGATCCAGGACGAAGCGCAAACTCACGGTGCCCATACTGGCTGCTCGATCGCGCTCATGGCCTACGACCGTGAGGCGGTCGACACCCAGCTCCCGCGCACGCGGTGGTCGTTCATTGGTGCGGGAGAGGGGATTCGAACCCCCACATCCTTCCGGATACAGGTTCCTAAGACCTGCGCGTCTGCCGTTCCGCCACTCCCGCCAACTCGCTGAGTCTAGAGCGTCTGGCTTCGACGGTGTTGAGCCCGGCCTCCTTCAGGATGGCTGAGATCGTGCCGTGACCCACCCGGCATGTCCCGTTGGGCACGTTACGCAGGATCTCTGCGAGCCGCTTCGGACCGACGTCCGGATTGGCCAGCGCCTGCTGTGTCACCGCGTCCCGATGAGCCCTCGAACGCCAGCTACGGTCCGGACGCGGCGTCAACACGCCTTCCTGCTCCAGTAGTCGCCGGACCTTGTGCAGGTATGCCGGGGGGCAGCCCAACTGCCGTGCCGCCTCCGAGGCGGTGATCTGCTGCGCGGCGATTCGGTCGAACATCTCGAGGAGTTCCTGCCGCGTCGGCGGCCGGCGGTCGGAACCAGCTGTCCCGGGGCGTTCCTCGACGCTGTCCGCCTTGAACGCGGAAACGGCCAGACTGCGGACCCGCTTCCCTCGGCCGGCGAAGGTTTCGGTCTGGCTGTGGCAATTCGGGCAGAGCAGTCGTAGGTTGGGCGGCCGATTGTCGAGGAAGTCCCCGTTGATGTGGTCGACGTGCAGGGTGAGTGCGGCACCTTGCCAGAAAGGCCCCGTTCCGCATCCCTCGCACTCCTCCGGCACGCCGAGCTCCCCGAGGGCCCACTTCAAGCGCACGCCGGGCGTCCGCCGGGATCCTTGCGGCAGCTGAATCAGCAACTGTGCTGATGTTGTCCGCCGTGCGCTGCGGTTGTGTGCCTGACCGGTGAAGTGCGACGTGTCGATGCCGAACTTCTTGAGCTGACGGCTGATGTGCGCGTGCGAGCCACCGCTGACGCGCACACCGAGCATCCGCATCACCTCGGTGATGTTGCGGGCGGCGGCGGCCGCCTCGGCGAGCAACTCCGGTGTGTATTTGTATCGGACCATTGACGCACGGTAGCGGCCCGGTGTGACGGTCTCAGTCGAGCCCGAGGTCGCGGCGGAGCTTGGCGACGTGCCCGGTGGCCTTGACGTTGTAGAGCGCCCGTTCGATCTTGCCGTCGCCGTCGATGACGAACGTGGAGCGGATCACGCCGGTGACGGTCTTGCCGTACAGCTGCTTCTCGCCGTACGCGCCGTACGCGGTGAGCACCGTCTTGTCCACGTCCGACACCAGCGGGAACGTGATGGCGTCGCGGTCGCGGAACTTCGCCAGCTTCTCCGGCTTGTCGGGGGAGATGCCGACGACCTCGTAGCCGGCCGCCTGGAGCGAGGCGAGCGAGTCGCGGAAGTCGCAGGCCTGCTTGGTGCAGCCAGGGGTCATCGCGGCCGGGTAGGCGTACAGGACCACCTTGCGGCCCCGCAGGTCGGCGAGGGAGAGCTGGTCGCCGGTGTCGGTGGGCAGGGTCCACTCGGGCGCGGGGTCACCGGGGGAGAGACGATCGGGCGCGGTCATGGCCCCGACCCTACCGCCGGGCGTGCCGGTGTCGGCGTCGGCGGCGCGCGCCGGCTCGTCGTCCGGGAAAGCGGGGTGTCCCGGAGCCGTGGACACCCCGAGGTCAGCGAAACCGGGCCGTCAAGGTGATCAAGGCCATGCGTTGTTGCCAGACTCTGGCAACAACAAGTCGTAGGAAATAGGCTGACCCCCGCCGGGTCCGGACGGGTCCGCTGACGCGTGGGAGGTCGCGTGGAAACACTGGCGATGCACATCTCGAACGGGATCATCGACGGTCCGGTGGCAGCGGTCTTCGCCGCGCTCGCGCTCGTCGCGCTCACCTACTGCGTCCTGCGCGGGCGGCGGGACCTGGACGACCGGCTCGCTCCGATGGCCGGCCTGGTGGCGGCGTTCATCTTCGCCGTGCAGATGCTCAACTTTCCGATCTTCACGGCGGGGGTGAGCGGTCACCTGCTCGGTGGCGCGCTCGCCGCGATGCTGGTCGGGCCGTGGGTCGGCGCGCTCTGCGTGGCCGTGGTCCTCGTCGTGCAGGCTCTGGTCTTCGGTGACGGTGGGGTGGCGATGCTCGGCCTCAACATCACCAACATGGCGCTGCTCGGCACCGCCGCCGCGTACCTGTTGATCTCGCTGCTGCTGCGGGTGCTGCCCCGCACGCGGGCGGGCCTGGGGGTGACCGCGTTCGTCGCGGCCCTGGTCAGCGTGGTGGTCGCGTCCCAGGGCTTCGTCCTGCAGTACTGGCTTGGCGGCACCACCGACCTGGGCGGCAACCTGGCCGGTCTGGCCGGCACGATGGCCGGTGTCCACCTGCTGATCGGCATCGGCGAGGGCCTGATCACCGCGACCACCGTGCTCACCGTCGCGAAGGTCCGCCCCGACCTGGTGTACGCGCTGCGGTCCCTGCGTACCTCGACCACCACGCCCGCCGTCCCGGTCTCCGGAGGTGTCCGATGAAGAACCGTTCCTGGGCCTTCCTGGCCGGTGGCCTGCTGGTCGCCCTGCTGCTCGCCGGCGTGGTCAGCAACTACGCCTCGTCGCACCCGGACGGGTTGGACTCGTCCCTGCTCAAGGGGTGCACCGTCGACGCCGACGACACCATCGTCGGTGGCAGTTGCCCGGCCCAGCAGGCCAAGGACCACGAGTTGGGCGACAGCCCGCTGGCCGACTACGGCGTGCGGGGCGTGGAGAACAGCTTCCTCTCGACCGGCCTCTCCGGGGTGCTCGGCGTGCTGGTGACCTTCGCCATCGGCCTCGGCGGCTTCTGGCTGCTGCGCCGCCGGGACACCGGGTCGGACACGGGCGACGGCGGCACGTCCGCCGAGCGCACGGCGGTCGCCGCCGGTGGCGGCAGCACCGGCACGAGCGACTGAGCCGGGGGTACGCGATGGGCGCCGGTCACGGGCACGTGCTGTACCGCGAGTCGACCTCGCCGGTGCACCGGCTCCCGCCCGAGGTCAAGATCGTGGCGATGGTGGTCTTCACGGTTGCCGTGGTGGCCACCCCGCGCGAGGCGTTCTGGGCCTTCGGGGCGTACGCCCTGCTGGTGGCAGTGGTGGCGGCGCTGGCCCGGGTGGGGCCACGCTGGCTGCTCAGCCGTGCGTTGATCGAGCTGCCGTTCGTGCTGTTCGCGGTCGCGCTGCCGTTCCTCGGCGCGGGCGAGCGGGTCGAGGTGCTGGGTCTGCGGCTGTCCGAGGACGGCCTGCACGGCGCGTGGAACATCCTGGCCAAGGGCACCCTCGGTGTCCTCGCGTCGCTGCTGCTGGCCGCGACGACCACCACCCGGGATCTGATCGTCGGGTTGGACCGGCTGCACTGCCCGCAGATTCTCACCCAGATCGCCACGTTCATGCTGCGCTACCTCGACGTGCTGGTGGGCGAGGCGCGGCGGATGCGGGTGGCGCGCATCTCCCGGGGTGACGACCCGCGCTTCCTGTGGCAGCTACGTGGCTTTGCCGCCGGCATCGGCGCGCTGTTCCTGCGCGCTTTCGAACGGGGTGAGCGGGTCTACCTGGCGATGCTGTCGCGGGGCTACACCGGGCGGATGCCCGCCGTGTGGCAGGGCGACGGCGCCGCGACCGCCGGTCAGTGGCTGGTCGCGGCGACCGTGCCGGTGGTGGCGGCCTCCATCGCCGCGACCGCCGTCGTGCTGACATGATCGGGGTCGTGCAGACCGCCCTCTCGCTGGACGTTCGTGGCCTCCGGTACGCGTACCCGGACGGGCATGTGGCCCTGCACGGCGTGGACCTGGCGGTGCCGCGCGGCGAGCGGGTGGCGCTGCTCGGTCCCAACGGGGCCGGCAAGACCACGCTGGTGCTGCACCTCAACGGCATCCTCACCCCGGCCGAGGGCAGCGTGAGCGTGGGTGGCCTGACGGTCACCCCGGACCGGGCGACGCTGGCCGAGGTGCGCCGCCGGGTGGGGATCGTCTTCCAGGACCCGGACGACCAGCTCTTCCTGCCCACGGTGGCGGAGGATGTCGCGTTCGGGCCGGCCAACCTGGGCCTGCGCGGCGCGGAGTTGACGGACCGGGTCGACGAGGCGCTGGCCGCCGTGGGGATGAGCGAGCACCGGGACCGGGCCCCGCAGCACCTGTCCTTCGGGCAGCGCCGCCGGGTGGCGGTGGCGACGGTGCTGGCCATGCACCCGGAGATCCTGGTGCTGGACGAGCCCTCGTCGAACCTGGACCCGGCGGCCCGCCGTGAGTTGGCCGAGATCCTGCGGGACCTGCCGGTGACCCTGCTGATGGTCACTCACGACCTGCCGTACGCGGCGGAGCTGTGCGAGCGTTCGGTGATCCTGGACGGCGGCCGGATCGTCGCCGACGCCCCCACCGGCGCGCTGCTCGGCGACGCCCCCCTGCTGGCGAAGCATCGCCTGGAGCTTCCGCACGGCTTCACCGCGCATCCCTAGGCGCGTACCTGGAACCTGTCCCGGTCGATGACCCGGTTGTCGAGGAAGAACGACTGTAGGTCGGAGCCGCCGAGGCTGTTCTCGGCTGCGGGGATCATGCACGCGCTGTAGCCGCGGTTGGTGGTGCTGCGGTGTTCCTCCAGCCAGGGCACCTGGCAGTTGAGCCGTCCCAGCCGTTTGGTGTCGAAGCGGAAGGTGAACCCGGCGGGGTTGGCGGCGGCACCCTGGGTGGTGACGGCGAAGGGGTACTCGTCGCAGGTGTAGCCGGTCGGGCGGGGGTAGCTCGCGCCCTCGGGGCAGGCGACACGGCGGTTGGCATCCCTCAGTGCGCTGTCGGTCGTGCGGGTGAGCAGCGACGGCAGGTCGGTGGTGTGGATGGCGTTCCGGACGTGCGCGGCGTACATCGGGTAGCGACTCTCGGGGACGTCGAGGGTCGGGACGAAGTCCTGGTTGGCGCAGCCCGCAGCGCCACCCGGCAGCGCGTCGTCGCAGCGGTGACCCGGGTAGTTGGTCCAGAGGGTGAGGGTCACCTTGTTGGCCGTCGCCGGGTTGACGATCCAGAACCCCCAGTCCGAGCTGGCGCCCCAGACCTGGCCGGGCAGGCTGGTCGAGGTGAAGGTCGCCGTACCGGACAGACTGCTGAACGGGCTGCCGGTCGGCGGGGTGCCACCCACGAGGGAGCAGTTGAACATGCAGTCGGGGACGGACCAGAGCGTCGGCGTGCCGAGCACTCCCCAGGCGTAGGTCGGGGTGTAGTCGAAGGACTGCGTCCACCGCAGTTCTCTGGCTTGCAGCGTGACCATGCTGGAGTAGTTGAAGTAGATCTCGCCCACCACGGTGCCGCCCTGGGTCAGGATCACCTGGTAGACGCCACTGGACGCCTTGCACATCACGAAGCGGGACAGGTTGGCCCACGCGCCGTTGCCGCAGCCCGCCGGCGCTGCGGCGGACGCGGCCTTCGTCCGGGCGGAGGCGGGCGGGCTCACCCCGAGCCGGAGGCAGCCCAGGGTCCCGTCCGGTGCTCCCGAGGCGGTGCATCCCGCGGGCGCCTCCACCTTCGCGGGTGCCGCGTCCACCGGGCTGACCGGCAGGGCCGTGCCCGCGGCCAGGAGCAGTCCGACGCCCAGGCGGGCGAGCCATCTCGACGGCGCTGTTCTCATCGATACCTCCAGAAGAATCGATTGCCGCGGGCAGTCTGGCCCGGGCGGTCTTCCGGAGGTCCGGTAATCCGTACATCGCCGTACACCGGCGAACGTCTGTGGGACGTCAGGGGGCCGGCACGGTGGAGCGGGCGGCGGCCCGGGAGGCCGCGTGCAGCCGCAGGACGCCGGCGGCCGTCGCGCCGACGCCGGTGATCAGGACCACCGCCACCATGACCCGGGCGAGGTGGGGTGACCAGGGCACCGGGGCGACGGACCGGGCGAACACGGCGGCGTTCGCCACCCCGGCGAAGAGCGCCAGACACGCCCCAGCGAGGGCCACCGCGAAGTCGGCTGCCGGGCGGCGGGTCAGCGCGTACCAGCCGGCGGCGACCGCGCCGAGACCGGTGAGCAGCGACCAGATCTGCCCGGACAGCAGCCCGGCCAGCACCCCGCCGACGCCCTGGGCGCCCGCGTCGATCTCCCGTCCCACCGGGTAGGCGACCGCGACCGCGCCGCCGACGACGAGCAGCGCGCCGAGCGTGGCCAGTGCCCGGGCGCCGGCGGGCGCGGCGGCGGCGAACAGGCCGAGCGCGCCCACCGCGAGGAGTCCGACGATGCTCACCGCCCACCAGGTGTACGCGTCCGGCGGCGGCACCCAGTCCAGGGTGCCGCCGATCGTCAGCGGGTCGGTGCCGTCGCGCAGCGGCACCGTCCAGTCCCGGACCCGATGCTCCTGCTCCGGCGCGGCGCGGACCTGCGCCGGTGGCGTCGACTCCGGCCACAGCGCGCGCTGGTCGTGCCAGCGTGCGGTCACGCCGTCGGCGATGCGCCGCCAGGTCGGTGGCGCGGCCGGGTCGGCCTCGGCCGGGAGCGCCGTGTCACCGGCGAGGGTCCGGTTCAGGTACGTGGCGGGGGAGCGGGTGTTCTCGAAGACGCCGTCGGGGCCGATCCGCAGGTACGGCTCGCCGGAGTAGCCGATCACCTCGACCGCCCGGCCGGTGTCGTTCGTCAGTTCCAGGCGGGCGCCCGCCTCGATGACCCGTACCGTCAGGCCGGGCCGGGCGGGCGTGACGCCGGTGACGCGGGCGCGGTAGTCGGTGCCGTCCGGGGCGTCCGCCCCGTGCGCGGCGGCGGGCGCCGCGGTGAGCAGCGTTGCCGCGCACGCGGCGGCGGCGACGAGGCCGGCGCGCGCCAGGGCGGTACGGATCACTTGCCGGCCGCCGCCACGGCTGCGGTGAGGCCCTGCGGGGTGCGGTCGGCGAGCGGCTGACCGTTGACCAGGATGGTGGGCGTGCCGGTGACGTCGCTGCGGCTGGCCTCCTCGGTGACGTGCTCGGTCCACGTCTTGTACGTGCCGTCCTTCACGCAGGTGCCGAACGAGCCCCGGTCCAGTCCCACGCCGACGCCGATGTCGATCAGTTCGTCGTCGCTGAGCCCGGCGCTGCCCTCGGGCGGCTGCTTGGCGAAGAGCGCCTTGGCGTACTCGCGGAACTTGCCGCCGGCCGCCGCGCAGCCGGACGCGGCCGACGAGCGGGTGGAGTACTGGGTGCTGGAGAAGCGGTTGAGGTACGCGACGGGGTGGTACACCACCTTCGCCTTGTTCTCGGACGCCAACTGCTCCAGCGTCGGGCCGCTGCTCTGCTCGAACTGGTTGCAGACCGGGCAGAGGAAGTCCTCGTAGACGTCGACGGTGACCGGCCCGCCGCCGGTGACGATGCCGGTGCCCGGCCCGTTGGCGCCGGGCGGGGTGGTGTAGCTGTCCGAGCGCTGGCTGGACCAGACACCCCAGCCGATCAGGCCGGCGATGACCAGGACGGCGACGGCGGCGGCGGACACCCAGATCGTGCGGCGGCGGCGTCGTTCGCGGGCCAGTTGCTCGCGGACCACCCGGGCCGCGTCCCGCTGACCCTTGCGACTACTCATCCTCGTCCTCCACGGCGGGTTCGGCGGACAGCCACCCGTCCACTGATACGGGCGTACGCGGCCAGATCAACAGAAATCCGGCCAGTACCAAGAATCCCAGGTCCCGCAGGATCTCCGGGAGATAACTCGGTGCCTGCCCCTCGGCGAGCTGCCCGCCGCTGCCGAAGCAGCCGCAGTCGATGGCCAGGCCACGCGTCCAGGCCGAGGAGATCCCGGCGATGAAGACCAGCAGCAGGGCGGCGGAGATGGCTGCGCTGAGCCGGGTGGCCAGCCCGAGCAGCAGGAGCAGGCCCAGGGCCAGCTCGACGAAGGGCAGCGCCGCGCCGAGCACGGTGGCGGCGTCGTACGGCAGCACCTGGTACGCGTTCACGGCCCGACCCGAGGCGGCCAGGTCGCCAACCTTCGACGCCCCGGCGACCAGCCAGACGGCGGCGAGGCCGAGGCGGGCCGCCGTGCCGAGCCACGGCCGGACGGCCGCCCACCGGCCGACCCGCGTGGGGGGTGCAGTCACGCTCATTTGTCGTCCCGTCTCCGCCGGAAGTTCCCGACTCAGCCGGTGCGGGCGTCGTCGACGGCCTCGACCAGCTCGTCGCGGGCCCGGGCGACCCGGGACCGGATGGTGCCCACCGGCACTCCCTCGACGGCGGCGGCCTCGGCGTACGAGAGACCGAGCAGTTGGGTGAGTACGAACGCCGCCCGTCGCTCGGGGCTCAGCCGGCGCACGAGGTCGTTGGCGCCGAGCTGCCCGGCCGGATCCGGGTGCGGACGGTCGGTGTGCGCGTTCGCGGCCAGCCGCTCGTCGAGGCGACGGCGGCGGATCACCGTGCGGAGGTGGTCGGCGCAGGCCCGCCGGGCGATGCCGAGCAGCCAGGTACGGGCGCTGGACCGGCCCTCGAACGCGGGCAGCGCCTTGAACGCCCGCAGGTACGTCTCCTGGGCGAGGTCGTCGGCGCTCTCCGGGCCGACCAGGGCGGCGACGAAGCGCCAGACCTCGGCCTGGGTCGACCGCACGAACACGGCCTGAGCGGTGGGGTCGCCGTCGCGCGCGCTCAGCGCCGACCGGGTCGCCGGGTCCGGGGCGGCGTCACCGGACGGACCAGCGGGACCGCTGGGGCCGGCGGGGCCGGTGTCACGCGGGACGGGGATCACGACACACCAGGTTACGCGGCGCCGGGTGTGACGTCAGGGTCCTTCGGCCCTTGGATGGTCTGCAACACGTCGGGAACTTTTCCCCGTCCTCGATCGACTACCTGCTCATGACACGCGACCTGGCCCGCGCGGCGCTGGCGGCTGAGCGGAATTGAGCCGCCCGTCCGACTCGGCTCGCCGAGATCCAGTGGGGTCGGCGACCATGGCAGGCATGATTGTCGCCCCCCGCCGCTGGGCCGCCCGGTTGGCTGCCGCCGCCGGCCTCCTGGTCACTGTCGTCGCCCTGTTGATCGCGCCGGCCACTCCGGCCAGCGCCCACGCGGTGTTGTCCAGCAGCAGCCCGGCCGCCTCCTCGGTGGTGCCGAACAACCCGTCCGAGGTGGTGCTCACCTTCAGCGAGTCGGTGCGCAAGGTCCCCGACAAGGTCCGGGTGATCGCTCCGGACGGTTCGCGGGCCGACCGGGGGGAGCCGTCGTTCGAGGGCGCCGTGGTGACCATCCCGGTGGACCCGGCCGCCGGCCGTGGCACCTACCTGGTGAGCTTCCGGGTGATCTCCGCCGACAGCCACCCGGTCTCCGGCGCGTTCACCTACTCGGTGGGCGCGCCCTCGACGCCGCCGGTTGACTCCGGCAGCGACAGCCGGGCCAACCCGGTGGTGGGCACGGCCGTGAAGGTGGCCAAGTTCCTCGGGTACGCCGGTCTGGTGCTGCTGGTCGGGCCGGTCCTGGTGCTCGCCGCGCTGTGGCCGCAGCGGCTCTCCCGGCGCGGGCCGAGCCGCCTGGCGTGGGCCGGTCTCGGCCTGACGGCGCTGGCCACCCTCGCCGACCTGTGGTTGCAGGTGCCCTACACCGCCGGCGGTGGCCTCTTCGACGTGACCGGCGCGGGGTTCGGCAGCGTCTTCGGTAGCACCTTCGGTGCCGCCCACCTGGTCCGGCTCGGTCTGCTGGCCGCGGCGGCGTTCCTGCTGCGGCCGTTGCTGGACCGGCCGGCCGGTCGTACCGACGCGATCATCCTGGCGGTGCTCGGCGGCGCCGCCCTGCTGACCTGGCCGCTGGCCGGGCACCCGGCGGCCTCCCCGGCGCCGGCGGTGTCCGTGGTGGTCGACGCGGTCCACCTGGGCAGCATGGCGGTCTGGCTGGGCGGCCTGCTGATGCTCGCGGTCTTCCTGCTGCGCCAGGCGGACGAGCGGGAGTTGAGCGCGATCCTGCCGATCTGGTCGCGCTGGGCGGCGCTCGCCGTCTCGGCGCTGCTGCTGGCCGGCACCGTGCAGGCGTTGATCGAGGTGGCGACCCTCGACGCCCTGGTCAGCACCACGTACGGGCGGCTGCTGCTCGCCAAGATCGGACTCTTCGCGATCGTGATCGCCGTGGCCGCGTACTCCCGGCACCTGGTCCGTCGGCGGGTGGCCGCGCAGCGACCGGTGCCGGTGCGCCGGGCGGTCCTGGTGGAGTTGGCCGTCACCGCCGTGGTGCTGGCCGTGTCCGCGACCCTGGTGCAGACCACGCCCGCCCGCACGGCGGCGGCCGAGTCGTCCGGCGTCGAGGCCGGCCTCTTCACTACCACCCTGAACAGCTCGCTCTTCACCATGCAGGTCGAGCTGAGCCCGGCCGAGCGGGGCAACAACTCGGTGCACCTGTACGCGTACAGCAAGGACAACCTGCCGCTGCCGGTGAAGGAGTGGCGGGCGACCGCCGCGTTGCCGTCGGCCGGCATCGAGCCCATCGACGTGCCGCTGCTGCCGCTGACCGACAACCACGCGTACGGCGACATCAGCCTGCCGGCCGCCGGCGAGTGGCAGTTGAAGATCACCGCTCGCACGACCGACATCGACCAGGCCACGGTGACCGCCACCGTGCCCATCCGTTAGAGAGGCCCACGACACCCATGACCCGACTCCGGCGTACCGCATCCGCCGCTGCCGCCCTGGCGATCACCGCCGTCGCCACCGCCGTGCTCGGCTTCGCCGGGCCGGCCTCCGCCCACGTCACGGTGAACCCGAAGGAGGCGACCCAGGGCGGCTACGCCCGGGTGGCGTTCCGGGTGCCCAACGAGAGCGACACCGCCTCGACCACCAAGCTCGAGGTGGTGCTGCCGGAGAACGCCCCGGTCGGCTCGGTGTCCACCATCCCGGTGCCGGGCTGGACCGTGGCCACGGAGAAGCGCAAGGTGGACCCGCCGATCGAGGTGCACGGCAGCCAGCTCACCGAGGCGGTCTCGAAGATCACCTGGACGGCCACGGGTGACGCGGCGGTCAAGCCGGGGCAGTTCCAGGAGTTCGGCGTCTCGATGGGACCGCTGCCGAAGGTCGAGTCGATGGTCTTCAAGACCCTCCAGACGTACTCCGACGGCAACGTCGCGCGCTGGATCGACGAGCCGCAGCCGGGCGGCGAGGAGCCGGAGAAGCCGGCTCCGGTGCTCACCCTGACCGCCGCCGCGCCGTCGGCGTCGTCCGCCCCGTCCGCCGCGGCCGTCGCCGCGAAGGACGACGATGACGACGAGGGCAACGGCGCCGCGATCGGCCTCGGCGTCGCGGGTCTCGTCGCCGGCCTGGCCGGCCTGGTGCTGGGCGGGTTGGCGTTCGCCCGCACCCGTCAGACCCCGGTCGCCAGGTCCTGATCCGGTCGTTCCCCCGCTGGCCCGCCGGAACATCCGGCGGGCCAGTGTGCTTCCTGCGGCCGAAGGCGGCCGTGCCGTGGATATCCCCTGATCAGCACGCCTACATCGGTAAGGTCGGCCGGGTATCTGGCTACGGAGGGGGACGGTGCGAATGCGGTTCGTGCGGGTGATCACCGGAATGCTGCTGCTGGCCATCGGGATTCCGGCCCTGCTCGCCGGCGGTGGGCTGTGGCTGGTCGCCCGGCACGCCGATCCCGGTGGGACCTTCGCCGCCCGGTTCGAGACCCTGGAGCTGCACGCCGAACTGCGCGCGAGCTGGGTCGGCCCGGCCACCTGGGGCCTGCTGGCGGCAGGGGTGCTGCTGGTGGCGTGCGCGGTGCTGCTCCTGCTGCGTCCACCGCGTCCGCGTGAGGTGGTCTTCGTGGTCGAACCGGATCAGGTGCCGGTCCTTGCCGGCCGGCTCGGGGTCACCTCACTCAGCGGTCTGGGCGTCCGCGACCCCCGCCCGGGCGGGTCGGTGCCGACCGCGCGGCAACTCGCCCCGGTCGGCTCCGGCGCGTCCGAGTGGTCCCGGTCGGCGATCGGCGCGGCGCCGGCCCGGCCGACGCCGGAGGACTGACCCGGCAAGTGGCCCTCCGCGCTGCCGACGCGGAGGGCCACTCTCACCGGGGGAGCGGTGCTACCCGAGCGACGCTTGAGGTAGGTGGGTCCAGATTAGCGCCGATGGTCGTTACTGGGGAGTTGTGTCCATTTGGTGCGACTTTTCAGTGGTGGTGGTGGCCGGCTGGGTGACCCGGATTGGCAGGACCACCAGCAGCAGCAGGCTGAGCAGCACGTAGCCGTTGCGCAGCACGAAGTCGACCGGGTCGTCGGTGCGGACCGGCGCCACACCCCAGTCGTGGAACGACACCACGCCGTAGATGATCAACGCGGCCGTGCCGATGGCGAGCCCGGCGAGCCATCTCCGTCGGCGGAACTCGGCCGGCGAGTTCGCGCTCAACGCCGCGTCCGCCAGCAGCACGACCGCCGGGACGAACCAGTAGATGTGGTGGGTCCAGGTGATCGGGCTGACCAGCGCGCCGACCAGGCCGGTCAGGGTCAGGCCGGTCAGCGCGTCACCGGCGCGCGCCGCCCGGACCGCCCGCCACAGGCCGTACCCGGCCACCACCGCGACCAGGACCAGCCACAGCAGCCGGTCCGGCTTCTCCGGCGCGGTGAGGCGACTGAGCAGGCCGAAGAGCGACTGGTTGCCGGTGTAGTCGGTGCGTCCCACCCGGTCGTTGTCCCACAGTTCCTGCGTCCAGAACCGCCACGAGTCCCCGGGCGCGACCGCCGCCGCCAACAGGGTCGCCGCCGCCGCCGTCGCGCTCGCCACCACGGCCGCCCGCCAGCGGCGGGTGGCCAGCAGGTACACGATGAAGATGCCGGGGAACAGCTTGAGCGCCGTCGCCAGCCCCACGCCGACCCCGGCCCAGCGCCGCGCCTGCGGTACGGCGAACAACAGGTCGGCCAGGATCAGCACGACCAGCAGCATGTTGATCTGCCCGAACGTGATCGTCTCGCGGGTGCTCTCCACGGCTAGCACCAGCAGCACGGCGACGGTCAGCGTGAACGTACGGGGCAGGGCGTGGCGGGCGATCACGGGCAGCACCAGCCACCGGGTGGTCAGCACCACGGCCGCCACCGTGAGCACCGTGAAGATCGCCACGGTGGCGCCGAGCCGGAGCAGGCCGAACGGCCACAGCAGGAGGGCGCTGAACGGCGGGTACGTGAAGTACAACTCCCCCTGCACCCGGTCCGGCTGGACGTAGTCGTAGAGCGGATGACCGGCCGTCCACCAGTCCATCGCCGACATGTAGATCTTCAGGTCGAAGAAGTTGTGCACCAGACCGGGCAGGTAGAGCGCCGGCAGCACGGCGAGCAGCGCCACGATCGTGACCAGCCGACGGACCGTACGGCCGCCGGGATCGTCGTCGGTGACGGCGGGCGGTGCGATGGGTTCGGCTGGCACTTGAGAAACCCTAGCGGTCCACCCGCTCCAGAGCCCGCAGCAGCGGGGCGTGGGCTGCGCGTAGGCTGTCCCGGTGGCTGATCTCCTCGTCTGGATCGACTGTGAGATGACCGGTTTGGACCTCGGCAGTGACAAGCTGATCGAGGTCGCGGCGCTGGTCACCGATCCCGATCTCAACGTGCTCGGTGATGGTGTCGACGTGGTGATCCACGCCGACGAGGCGGCGCTGGAGGCGATGCCGGAGATCGTCCAGACGATGCACGCCAAGTCCGGTCTCACCGAGGAGGTCCGTCGGTCGGCGGTCACCCTGGCCGAGGCCGAGGACCGGGTGCTGGAGTACGTCAGCACCTTCGTCAAGGACCCGCGTACCGCGCCGCTGTGCGGCAACTCGATCGCCACCGACCGCGGCTTCATCGCCCGGGACATGCCCCGCCTCGACGCGCACCTGCACTACCGCATGATCGACGTGTCGTCGATCAAGGAACTCTGCCGGCGCTGGTACCCCCGGGTGTACTTCGGCCAGCCGCAGAAGGGCCTGGCGCACCGGGCGCTCGCCGACATCCGCGAGAGCATCCGCGAGCTGGAGTACTACCGGCGCACCATCTTCGTCCCGCTGCCCGGCCCGGACGTGGAGACCGCCAAGGGCATCGCCGCCGAGCTCTGACCCGGTGCCGTCCGGCCGGCGGGGAACCCGCTGGACGCCGTGCACGGTGGTGGGGCTATTATTGGTCCGCACGACGCCCGGGGCGACAGACCTGGTGTCGGAGGCATGGTGGCTGTAGCTCAGTTGGCAGAGCACCGGGTTGTGGTCCCGGTTGTCGTGGGTTCAATTCCCATCAGTCACCCCAATACGCAGGCCCCCTCTCCGGAGGGGGCCTGCGTCGTCGTAGGGGTTGATCCACTCCGTTTCCAGGAATCCGGGGTGTCCCGTCGGCGGGGACACCCCGGATTCCTGGAACCCGGGTCGGTCTGGGTCAGGCGGTCGGCGTGGGCGTCGGGGTGGCCGCGTCGTCCGCGCCCGCCGCCGGAGCATCCGGGTCGTACGGAAGGGCGCTGCCCTTGACGTACTCGTCCCAGCTCATGTTCCAGTCGGTCCAGCCGTTGCCGTTCTGGAGCTTGCGCTCGGTGCCCTTGACGGTGATCGGGTCACCGACCTCGGTGTTCTTGAACAGCCAGTCGCCGTTCGCCATCGACACGTTCACGCAGCCGTGCGAGACGTTGACGCTGCCCTGCTGGCCCTCGGACCAGGGGGCCGCGTGGATGAACTCCCCACCCCAGGTGAGGCGCTGCGCGAAGTCAATCTTGGTGCGGTAGCCGTCCTCGGGGCCCAGCTCCTCGAACGTGTCGAAGACGGTCTTGCGCAGCTTCTCGATCACGACCATGGTGCCGCTGGACGACGGGGTGCTCTTCTTGCCCAGGCTGACCGGGATGGTCTTGATCACCTTGCCGTCGCGGGTCACGGTCATCCGCTTGGTCTTGTTGTCGACCGTCATGATCAGCTTCGGGCCGATCTTGATGTCCACCGACAGGTCGGCACGGCCGTAGTAGCCGTCGCCCATCGGCAGGCCACCCGCCTGGACGCGGTACGACACCTTGCTGTTCGCCTGCCAGAACTCCTTCGGCCGGTACCGGATCTCGGTCGGGCTGACCCAGTGCCAGATGCCCTCCTGGGCCGGCGTCGAGGTCACCGTCATGCGGCGCTGTACGTCGTCGCGGTAGTCCTCCGGGATGTCCCGGCTGAACTTCACGATCAGCGGCATCCCGACACCGACCTGCTGGTTGTCGCCGAGGAAGCTGCTCACCCGGATCTGCTTGTCGGGCTTGGCCATGGTGGTGAAGGTGCTGGTCGCGGTGGCCGGCCGACCGTCGTCGCCGGTGGCCGTGACCGTGGCGGTGTAGCTGGTGCCGTACTCCAGGGCGCCGCTCGGCAGCCACGACTTGCCGTCCGCCGCGAGCTTGCCCTCGACGGCCTTGCCGGCCGCGTCCTTGAGCTCGACGGTGGTCTCCTGGGCGTCCTTCGCGGCGAAGGTGATCCCGGTGGAGGCGGGGACGTCCTTGGCGTCGGCCGCCGGCTCGCTGATGGTCGCCGACGCCTTGGGGGCCGGGGTCTCGGCGCCGCCCTGCCAGGAGGACGGCTTGCCGCCGTCGCCGTCGGTGCAGGCCGAGGTGAAGGCCAGCGCCACGGCGAGGAGCCCCGCCGCGAGCGCGCGGCGTCGCCCACGGGGCCGGATCAGCTGGTCCTGGCTAGCTCGCATGATGTCCTCACAGTCGTGGTCGCTGACCCATCGTCTCCTAAAGACGTGCCAGAACCGGTCCTGGTTGCCGAGGGTGGGCAGGAACACGCCGACCGCGATGTCGGATTTTTGTTACTATCCGGCGTTTCGTGATTGAGGCTCGTCTTCCGGTCGGAGTCGACGGGTCGTCGCCGCCGTCACGTCGCGGGCAGTGCAAGGGTACGCGCCGGCCCGTGCCATCGGCAGGGCCGGCGCGACGACGCCGGGCGCTCAGAGCGCCGGGCCGGACCCGCCCTGGGGTACCGGCAGCGCACTGCCCTTGATGAACTCCGACCAGCTCAGGCTCCACGCCGTCCAGCCGTTACCGGCGGCGATCTTGCGCTCGGTGCCCTTGATCGTGATCGGGTCACCGATCCGGGTCTTGTCGAACAGCCACTTGGCGTTCGCCATCGACACGTTCACGCAGCCGTGCGACACGTTCTGCCGCCCCTGCACGTGCTCCGACCAGGGCGCGGCGTGGATGTACTCGCCGCCCCAGGTGAGCCGCTGGGCGAACTGGATGTCGGTGACGTAGCGATTGGCCGGGTCCGGATCGTCGCGGGTGTCGAAGACGGTGGCTTCCTTCTTCTCCATCACGACCATCGTGCCGCTGGACGACGGGGTGCTCTTCTTGCCCAGGCTCACCGGGATCGTGCGGGTCAGCGCGCCGTTCTCGTACACCGACATCTTCTTGGTGGCGTTGTCGACCTTCATCACCAACGACCGGCCGATCTTGGCGGTGGCCTTGCGGTCCATGTCGCCGTACCTGCCGTTGCTCAGCGGTACCCCGGCCAACGCGATCCGCACGCTGATGGTGGTGCCCGGCTTCCAGTACTCCGGCGCCCGGTAGTACGCCTGCGTGCCGTTGTCGACCCAGTGCCAGGCACCCGGCTGCGGCGGATCGGTCTTGACGAACATCCGCTTCTGCACCGCCGCCCGGTCCTTCTTGGGGATGCCCGGGTGGAACTCGGTGACCACCGGCATGGCGACGCCGTAGCTCTTGTCGTCGAACAGGTACAGGCCGGAACCAATGGTCGACTTCGGCTTGGCCATCGTCGTGAAGGTGCTGGTGCCCTGGCTGCTCGTGCCGTCCGGCGTGCTCGCCGTCACCGTGGCCGTGTACTTCGTACCCCACTTCAGGGGCGTGGACGGCACCCAGGCCGAACCGTCGGCACGGAGCTTGCCCTGCACGGTGCCCCCGCCGGCCGCGGTCAGGGTGACCGCGGACACCTTCGCCCCGTCCGGCAGCTTCGCGCTGATCTCCGTACTGACCGGCTTGTTCTTCGTGCCGTCGGCCGGGCTCAGCGTCAGCGCCGGACCACTGGGCGCGCTCGGCGCACCGGACGTCGACGGCTCGGCCGAGTCGGGCGCGGCACTGGCGTCCGCCGACGTCCCGCCGACGAATTCTGGTTTCTTCTGCTCGTCGCCGCACCCGGTCAGTGCCAGCGACATCGCCAAGGTCAGCGCGCCCACCACCGCCCCGGCTCGCGTGAACCGTGCCATCCCCACCTCTGTTCTCGCGTACCTGGCGGACATCGTGCCGTATCAGTGCCCGGACCCACGCCCCCGTCCCAGGCGGGACGATCAATTTGTGGCTGTATGCCCGTTAAGCTCGACCGAAGGGGGGAGTCGGGTAACCGGATTGGAGCCCGGGTTGGCGGGGTGCTAATGTTCTCTCCGTTGCCGACGAGCGCCGCTAGCTCAACTGGCAGAGCAGCGGACTCTTAATCCGCGGGTTCGGGGTTCGAGTCCCTGGCGGCGCACCAACGAGCAAGGCCCTGAACTGGCAGATATCTGCCGGTCAGGGCCTTTTTCGCGTACGGCGGGGCGACGAGGTGCGATGCATGCCCTAGAGGCGCAGTGCCGCTCGGACCAGATCAGCGACGGCTCGGGAACGGCTGTGCGGGGGCCAGGCGATGACCGTGGTGACTTCCGGCGCGTCCACGATCGGCACGGCGACGAGATCGTCGTTCAGCTGGGATCGGGCGGAGTCCGGCACGACCAGCACGGTCCGGCCGAGGGCGGTGAGCTGGAAGAGCTGTGAGTGGCTCTGTGCCTCCGGACCTGGGCCGTCGGGATAGGTGCCGTCATTCCCGGGCCAACGCGGCAGAGGCAGGTCGGGCAGCTCGGTCACCTCGCTCAACCGCACACTGCTGCGCGTGGTGAGGGGATGACCGGCCGGCAGGATGGCGACCTGGCCCTCGGTGCGCAGTTCCTCGGTGTCGAACCCGCTCAGGTCGTCGAACGGGTGGTGCAGGATCGCGACGTCGGCACGGCCGGTCCGCAACAGTCGTTCCTGTTCGCCGGGGCCGCACAGCACCACGTCGACGTCGACCGATCCAGGTTCGGCGGCATAGGCGTCCAGCAGCTTCGCGAGCAGCTCGCCGGACGCTCCAGCCTTGGTCGCCAGGACG
This sequence comes from Micromonospora sp. bgisy143, assembly GCF_057708145.1. Lineage (NCBI taxonomy): Bacteria > Bacillati > Actinomycetota > Actinomycetes > Micromonosporales > Micromonosporaceae > Micromonospora > Micromonospora sp. bgisy143. Next base: position 247,566 of record NZ_JBYIRN010000002.1, on the reverse strand, counting down.
ACTCCGGCCTGACCGGTGACGGCGAGAGCTGCGCGGCGGGTGCGATGTTCGGCTGCTTCCACAGCGTCCAGCGCCGCTCGTCCTTCGTGCAGCAGGACCGCACCGGCTTCGGTCAGGCTCACCGACCGGCTGTCCCGCTTCAGCAGGGCGGTGCCCAGACGGCGTTCGAGCTGACTGATCGCCCGCGACAGTGGCGGCTGGGCCATGCCCAGGCGTTGGGCCGCTCGGCCGAAGTGCAGCTCCTCGGCCACGGCGACGAAGTACCGCAGCTCCCGTGTCTCCACCTGTGGAGCCTAGCCGGGAACAGAGGTGCAGCAATACCGTGCGGGTATCGCTCATGACTCAGGTGGTCTTGGACGCCTTACGGTCCGTGACTCACAGTCGAAGACATGAGTGACAAGAAGATCGCCCTGGTCACCGGGGCCAACAAGGGCATCGGGTACGAGATCGCGGCAGGCCTGGGTGCGCTCGGCTGGAGCGTGGGTGTCGGGGCGCGCGAGCAGACCCGGCGGGACGCGGCGGTGGCACGACTGCGGGACGCCGGGGTCGACGCCTTCGGTGTCCCGTTGGACGTCACCGACGACAGCAGTGCCGCCGCCGCAGCCGAGCTGATCGCCGAACGCGCCGGACGCCTCGACGCCCTGGTCAACAACGCCGGCATCACCGGGGGCAGGCCGCAGCAGCCAAGCAGTGTCGATCCGGCCGTCATCCGCACGGTGGTGGAGACCAACGTCATCGGCGTCATCCGGGTGACGAACGCCATGCTGCCGTTGCTCCGCCGGTCGGCCTCGCCGCGCATCGTGAACATGTCCAGCAGCGTCGGTTCCCTGACCCGACAGTCCGGCCCCGGTGGTGAGACCTCCACGGGTCCGGTCGCGGTGGCCTATGCGCCCTCCAAGTCGTTCCTGAACGCGGTGACCCTTCAGTACGTCCGGGAACTGGCGGACACGAACATCCTCATCAACTGCGCCTGCCCGGGCTTCGTCGCCACCGACCTCAACGGCTTCCGCGGCGTGCGCACTCCCCAGGAGGGCGCGGCGACCGCCATCCGCCTGGCCACACTGCCCGACGGGGGCCCCACCGGCGGGTTCTTCGAGGACGCCGGTGTGGTGCCCTGGTGACGGCTCGCGGCTCTCACCGCCACCGCTGCTCGGTCCAGGCCCGCAACAGCCACTCCATCGGCCCGTACCGGAACCGGCTCAGCCACGCCGCGCTGGCCGCGACCTGCATCCCGTAGATCGCCACCGCGACGAGGAGCACGACCGGCGGTGCGACGGCACCGGCGAGACCCAGGCCGACGCCGGTGAAGACCAGGACGCAGAGCAACGACTGGCCCAGGTAGTTCGACAGGGACATCCGTCCGGCCGGTGCGAGGACGGCGACGACCCGCCGTCCCCGGTCCGTCTCGAAGAACTCGAGGAGGGTGGCGGCGTACGCGGCCGCGAGCAGCGGCGCGGTGAGCACGCCCACCGTCAGTCCGGTCAGGTTGGCGGTGCCGCCGCCCGAGGCGAAGACGACCGCGCCGGCCAGGCCGACCGGATAGCCCACCCGCTGCACCCGGCGCAGCAGCTGCCGGTTCCCCGCGACGTCGGTGAGCAGCCGGCGACGTCCCGCCGCGTACCCGACGAGGAAGGCCGAGAGGGCGAGCGGCCCCTGCACGACGAGCGCGCCGATCATCGCCGGCAGCTGACGTACGTGCTCGGCGATCACCGTTCCGAGCCCGCCCTGTAGCGCCTCGGTGGACCGCTGCCCCGCGGCGAGCGCCGCCGCCGGATCGGTGACCAGTTGGGTGCCGCCGACAGCCGCGAGCGCCAGGACGAAGCCGATCGCACCGGTCAGCAGGACGGCGACGCGGACGGCGGTTTCGACGCGCACTCTCCGCATGGCGAGCAGGACCAGACCGAGCAATGCGTACGTGGTCAGGATGTCGCCCTGGAACAGCAGTACCGCGTGCAGGACGCCGAGCACGAAGAGCCCGGCCAGCCGTCGCCGGAACCGGGGGACGATGTCGACGCCGCGCCGGGCGGCCGAGTCGAGCTGGAGCGTGAAGCTGTAGCCGAACAGGAAGGCGAAGAGCAGGTACGCCTTCATCGTGACCAGCGCCTCGACCGTCCATCCGACCGCCTGGTCGCCCCACGAGTCGTGCGCGGGGTCGGGGACCAGGTGGAAGGAGTAGCCGGAGGCGAAGTAGGCGATGTTGACGACCAGGATGAGGAACAGGGCCACGGCGCGCAGGGCGTCGACGCCGGCGATCCGGGAGACCGCCCCGGGTGACCGTTCGACGATGACTGGCGGGTCTTTCCTGGAGAACGCCACGCGACCACCCCCGTAATCGACAGGAACCGTATTCGTAGGCTAGGAAGCGGCCTGCCCAGGTGACAGCCGGTGAGCGGGACCGTCGTAGGTGGGGCAGGCCCTACCCCGGCAGCGACCGGTCCCCGACAGAGCGCGGGAATCCCGTCCGCGCGCCCCTACAGTCCCCACCATGAGGTGGACGCTGCGCTCGGCTGCCGGACTCGTCGTACTCGTGACGGCCCTGGTGGCCGGGGCGGCGAGCGCCGCCGCGGCGCCCGACGACGGCGGCCTGGGCCTGGCTCTGCGCCCCGGGCAGGCCGACTACCGCGCCGGTGACCAGGTCCGCCTGGACCTCACCGTCACGAACTCCACCGGGTCGGCCTGCGCGCTGCCCACCACGGCCGTCGGCACCGTCCAGATCGCCGGGGTACGCCGGGACGGGCGCGACCTCACGCCCACGCTCGCCCGCAGCTTTCACGACGACGGGATCGCCGCAGCGGCCACCGCCGGTCTGACCACTGTGGAGCCCGGAGCGACCGCGATCGTGACGCTCACCGGGGTGCGGCTGGGTCACGCGCCCGGCGACGTCGTGCTCCGCTCGGTGGCCGCCACCGGGGACGGCGGGGGTCTCGACTCGCTCTGGCCGGTCGGCGCTCCGGGCAGGTACGAGGTGACGGCCGGCTACGTGCCACTGTCGGTCACCGGCGCGGTCGACCCTTGTCCGGGCGCCACGGCCCTGCGGACCACCACGTTCACGGTCGGTGACGGCGACGGCGGCGGATCCGGCAGACGTTGGCTCTGGGCGGCGGCCGGCGCGTTGCTGCTGGTACTGCTCCTGGTCGCGCTGGTGATCCTGTGGCGCATACGCCGCCGGCCGACCGCCGCCGCCGTGGTCCTGCTGCTGGTGGCGGTCGGTGCGCTGGTCGGTGGCGGGGCCCGCCCGGCCCGGGCCGACTACTCGGTCGACCCGACCTCCGGTGTGCCGATCAAGGGCGTCGACTTCCAGGCCGCTGTTGACGGCTGCCTGAGCGGGTTCGCCGCTCCCGGCGGTGACCCGTCCGGCCTGCTGCCCCGACTCAAGGACAAGAAGAGCCCGAAGGTGCGGATCATCCCCACCCCGGGCGGCTCCGGCGCGTTCGAGACGCCGGACAGCCCCGACGGCAAGGGCTCGTCCACTGTCACCTGGAATCCGACCTCCACCGACCCGTACGACGACGGGGTGGCCCGGGACCCCTGCGCCGCGCTCTACCACGAGTTGAACCACGCCGACGACATCTCCCGCGACGCGGTGCCGGCCGGCGAGTGCGGGAGCACCGGCATTCCGACCGCCGAGGTGCGGGCGACGTTGGCCGAGAACCGTTACCGGGTGGCGAAGGGCCTACCGCCGCGTACGGAGTACAAGGGCAAGCCGCTGCCCAAGAGCCTCGACGAGTGCAAGAAGAAGCCGCCGAAGAAGACGCCCCCGCCGAAGGGGCCGGTGAAGCTCTGCGAGGACGGCGCCGACTGCGGCGGCAGCAACGGCGACCCGCACCTGGTCACCTTCGACCGGGTCGCCTACGACTTCCAGGCCGTCGGTGAGTTCACCCTGGTCGCCGCCACCGGCGGTGAGCCGCTGGAGGTCCAGGTCCGGCAGTCGCCGATGGCGGGTTCCCGCTCCGCCTCGGTCAACTCGGCGGTCGCGTTCCGGATCGGCGCCCACCGGGTCGCGCTCACCCTCACCGAGGGCACCACCCGGGTGCACGTCGACGGCACGCCGGTCGCCGCGCCGCCCGAGCGGACCGACCTGGCCGGCGGCAACCTCACCCGCCGCCCGTCCGACACGGGCGAGACCGACGGGTACGACGTGACGTGGCCGGACGGCTCGGCGGCGGCGGTGGACCAGATCGGCCGCTACGGCTACCGGGTGCTCGTGCGGCTCGCCGACGGCCGGGCCGGGAAGGTACGCGGCCTGCTCGGCGACTTCGACGGCGACCCGGCCGACGACATCGCGCCCGCCGGCGGCGCGGCCCTCGCCCAGCCCGTGCCGTTCGCCGCGCTCTACCCGGCGTACGCGGACAGTTGGCGGATCGCCCCGGACCGCTCGCTGTTCTCCTACGGCGACGGGGAGGACACCGGCTCGTTCACCGACCGGACCTTCCCAGAGCGGGAGGTGACCGTCGCCGACCTCGACCCGGCCCAACGTGCCGCCGCCGAACGGATCTGCCGGTGGGCCGGCGTCACCACCGCAGGCCCGCTCGCCGACTGCGTCTTCGACGTCGCCGTGAGCGGACGTGGTGAGTTCGCCGTCGCCGGGGCCACCACCGAACGGATCGCCCCGCCGACCGGCGCGTCGATCACCGCCGTACCGTTCGCGACCGCCAGCCTCACGCCGGGCGGCGAGCCACTGACGTTCAGCGGCCGCGCCGGGGACTCCGTCTTCGTCGACGTCACCGCGCCGGGCATGGCCGACCGCTGCTCGCCGTACGTGCTCGTCGACCCGGATGGGCGGGATATCGCCAGCGGCTGCGTCATCAAGGGCGTCGGCTACGTCGACCGGGTGGACCTGACCGTCGCCGGCACCTACGCGCTGCGGGTCACCGCCGCCCCCGGGGACACCGGCCGGGCCGCCGTCCGGGTCTACGCGGCCCGGGACAGCGGCGGCGCGCTGCAACCGAACGGTCCGACCGTGACCGCCTCGATCGAGCAGCCCGGCGCGCGGGCGCGCTACCGGTTCACCGGGCGGCAGGGGGAGCGGGTCTACGTCGAGGTGCCGGAAAGCACGCTCACCGATCAGTGCTCCCCATTGGAGTTGCGCGACGCCGAGGGGCAGTTGGTCCGCAGCGGTTGCGTGATCAACGGTGTCGGAGAGGTCGACGGCACGCTCCTGCCCGCCGACGGGACGTACACCGTGGTTGTCGACCCGGTGGAACGCGGCACCGGCACGGCCACGCTGCGCCTGGTCGTCGGCCGCGACCGGGACGCGACGATCGCGCTCGGCGGACCGCCGATCGTCGCGGACGTGGACCGCCCCGGCGCGGTCACCGGCTACCGGTTCACCGCGACCGCCGGCACCCCCGTGACGGTGACCGCGACCGCCGCCACCCTGCCCGACCAGTGCGGCGTGCTGGTGCTGCGCGCCCCGGACGGCAGCACCCTCGCCACCGGCTGCGTGATCAACGGAACCGGCGGCATCACCGCGACCACGCTGCCGGCGGCGGGGGAGTACACGTTGCTTGTCGATCCCTCGGGGCCCGCGACCGGCCGGGTCACGCTGGCGGTGCGGTGATCGGTGGCTGCCGAGCGATACGACACGCTGGGCGGCGTGCTGCTGAGCAGCCACCGATCGACTCGTCGGGCGGCACGGGTCTAGGTTCTTCGCGGTTGGTGTCGACGACGGCGGGGGTACGGGGTGGGCGACGAGAAGCTGGACGATGCGGGTGTCAGGGACGGGTTCGACCTGCTGGTCACCCCCGACGTCCGGTACACGCGACTGCTGCGACGGGAGATGCGGCGGCTGAGTTTCCTGTTCGTCATCTCGGGCCTGCTGTTGTCGATCACGAGTCTCGGTACGTTCACGGCCGATGGTGGCTGGCTCTTCGCCGGGCTGTTCGGCCTCCCGTTCGGGGTGGTCTGGTTCATCGCGGGGCTGATCAACGGCGCGGCGTACCTGCGACGGCACGTCGAGTTGAGCGCGCCCGTGCGGTACGTGTTCACCGCGGAGGCCATCGAGTGGCACACCGCCCATGCGGCCTTGCGGTTGCCCTGGACGGCGATCAGGCACGCCGTTCGGATGCGGGAGGCGTACCGTCTGGACTGCGCGGACCAGCAGCCCCGCTACCTGTGCCGGACGACACTGACGCCGGCTGAGGACGCCCGGGTGACGGCGTACCTCGATGAGCGCTTGGCCGCACGGCTGGCCACCGAGGCGTCCGTGCGGCCGATGCCTCCGGTCGGTGCCGGCTCGTAGTCGGGCCGGCCGGGCGAGGCCCGGGCCGTCGGCCGACCATCGGCGCGCAGCTACTGCCGCTTGGGGAGCAGCAGTTCCTCGTGGTCGAGTTCCCGCTCCAGGATCCGCAGTTCCTCATCCGGCAGCCGCCCGGAGTCGCGCCAGCGCACCAACTCCTCGCGCTGCGCGTCCAGGGCCGTACGACGGACCCGCAGCGCCGTCTCGTACTGCGGTGACGTGGGCAACTCCGTCGATCCACTCTGTTCGAGCAGATCGAGTCGGCCACGGTAACGCGCGAGGCGGGCCAGCAACTGGGTACGCGTCGTGTTGACGGCCACCGCGCTGTCCGGCTCGGCGGCGGCGACCTCGTCGAGCCGGGCCAGCGCCGCCTCGACCGCTGCGGAGCGGGCCTCGTTCCGTACGCGGGCCTGGTCGGTCGCGTTGGCGCGCAGGCCGAGCCTGCGCACGAGCGGCGCGAAGGTCAGACCCTGCCCGACGAGCGTCACGAGGACGACCACGAAGGTACAGAACAGCAGGAGGTCCCGGTCGGGAAAGGGTGACCCGTCGTCGGTGGTCAACGGCAGGGTGAAGATCGCGGCCAGGCTGATGACGCCGCGCGTGCCGGACCAGCTCAACGCCACCACCTCGCGGGAGCTGAGCCGGCGGGCGTTGCGGTCGGCCCGGGCGACCTGCCGGGCGCTGCCGGCTTCGTCGACGTCGTCCTGCTCGGAGATGCCGCCCAGGCGGGTGTGCAGGGACCGGGGGAGCGACTGGGTCATCACCAGCCAGGCGGGACGCAGGAGCAGGACCACGCCCACGGACACCGCGACAGCGATGACGATCGTCGACGTGTCGTACTGGCGCAAACCCTTCACGACCTCGGGAAGCTGCTGGCCGATCAGCAGGAAGACGAAGCCTTCGAGGAGGAAGTCGACCAGTCGCCACACCGCGCTGGTCTGGAGGCGGGCGGCCCCGGACCCGACCTGGGGCGTCTGGTGGCCGACGATCAGCCCCGCGATCACCACGGCGAGCACCCCGGAGACGTGCAACGCCTCGCCCAGCAGGTACGCCACGAACGGTGTCGCCAGCGAGATCGCGTTGGACAGCAGCGGGTCCGCGGTGAGCGGGCGGGCCAGGCGTTTCGCCCAGGCCACGGCGACCCCGACGGCCACCCCACCGACCGCCGCCAGCACGAACTGGGCCACGGCGGCGGGGAACGAGAAGGTGCCACCGACGGCGGCGGCCACCGCGACGCTGAGCATCGTCAGCGCGGTCGCGTCATTGAGCAGCCCTTCACCCTGGATGATCGTCACGATCTTCGGCGGCAGGCTGACCCGTCGGCCCACCGCCAGGGCGGCCACCGGGTCGGGAGGGGCGATGGCGGCGCCGACGGCGATACCGGCGGCCAGCGTCGCCCCCGCCACGAACAGGTGGAACCCGAGACCGACGAGCAGCCCGGTGAGGAGCACCAGCACCACGGAGAGGCTGACCACGATCCGCAGGTTCCGGCGGATGTCGAGCAGCGAGGAGTCCAACGCGGCGCTGTAGAGCAGTGGCGGCAGCACGACCATGAGCACCAGCTCGGGATCGAGGCCGACGTTGGGGCCGGGTAGCAGCGCGTACACGATGCCGATGAGCGGCAGCAGCGCGGCCGCCGGCAGGCCGGTGCGGGCCGCCACCCACCGGACGGCGACGATGACCGCCACGGCGGCGAGCACGAACAACACCATCGAATGGGCGCTCACCTGGTGTCGTCCCCCTGGATCGGCGCGTGGATCTCGTATCGACCCTACCCGTCACCGGAGCACGGGGACCCGTCGCGCGTGTCCGGCCTTGCCCGAGCATTGGTGCGCTTCTATAGTTGCGCGATCACCACATTCATGGCCGTGGTCATCGCGGTAGGTCGTCGAAGCGCTTCGACGATTCGTCGTTCAGGCCCGTCAGCCGGGTGTCGAGCCTGGCCACGCCGGTCTTGGCGCTGAATCGCGCCTGTCGTACGACATGAGGAGAACCGCATGCGGAAGTGGCGCCTTCGGCGCGGAATCACCGCGCTCGCGCTCGCCCTGCTCGCCCTGCCGACCGTTCCCGGCACGGCACACGCCGACCCCGCCTACCCGTTCCGTGACCCCAGCCTGCCCGTCCAGGTCCGGGTCGACGACCTGCTCGGCCGGCTCACCCTGGACGAGAAGATCTCCTGGCTGCACCAGTACCAGCCGGCCGTGCCCCGGTTGGGCATCGGCCTGTTCAAGACCGGCACCGAGGCGCTGCACGGCGTCGCCTGGTCGACCGACATCGACAACAACGGCGCGGTGGTCAAGGCCCGCGGCACGTCCTTCCCGCAACCGGTGGGCATGGCGAGCACCTGGAACCCGGATCTGATCCAGCGGGTCGGCTCGGCCGTGGGTGACGAGGCGCGCGGCTACCACGCGCAGAACCCGCGGGTCTGGGGTCTCAACCTCTGGGCGCCGGTGGTCAACCTGCTCCGCGACCCGCGCTGGGGTCGGAACGAGGAGGGCTACTCCGAGGACCCGCTGCTCACCGCGAAGATCTCCACCGCGTACGGCTCGGGAATGACCGGCGGCGACCCGGACCACCTGAAGAGCGCGCCGACCCTGAAGCACTACCTGGCCTACAACAACGAGGTCCGGCGCGACGTCACCTCGTCGAACGTGCCGCCGCGCGTGCTCAACGAGTACGACCGGGCCGCCTTCAAGCCGGCCATCGCCGCCGACGCGGCGACCGGCGTGATGGCCTCGTACAACCTGGTCAACGGCCGTCCCGCGACGGTGGACCCGGACCTGGCGACGGTGGTGCGGAGCTGGACCGACCAGCCCCTGATGAACGTGACGGACGCCTGGGCGCCGAACAACCTCGTCGCCTCGCAGGGGTACTACCCGACCCAGGCCGAGGGGAACGCCGCGATCGTCAAGGCCGGCCTGAACAGCTTCATCACCGACGACACCAACGCGCAGCCGACCGTCACCGCCATCAAGCAGGCCCTCGCCAGCGGTCTGCTCACCGAGGCGGACATCGACGCCCGGATCGCCGAGATCCTGAACCTGCGCTTCCGCCTCGGCGAGTTCGACCCGGGCGGCGGCCGGTACGGCGGCATCACCCCGGACGTCATCAACAGCCCGGAACACCAGCGGCTGGCCCGTCAGGCCGCCGGCGAGGCGATGGTGCTGCTCAAGAACTCGCGGCAGGCCCTTCCGCTGGACCCGGCCCGGACCCGCAAGGTGGCCGTGCTCGGCCCGCTCGCCGACACCCTCTACACCGACTGGTACGGGGCCGACCTGCCGTACCAGGTGACCGCGCTGGACGGCATCCGCGAGCGGCTGGGCAGCTCGGCCAGCGTCGACGGGCTCGACGGGGCGGACCGGATCGCCCTGAAGGACCCGTCCACCGGCCGGTACCTGACGGCCACCGGCATCACCGACGCGGACCCGGTCTCCGTCACCGGCACCGACGCCTCGCTCGCGGCCCAGTTCGACAGCGTCGACTGGGGACAGAACGTGGTGACGCTGCGCAACGCCGCCAACGGCCGCTACCTCGGCTACAACTGGGGGCCGTTCGTCACCCGTGACGAGCAGCCGAACGGTTGGTACGTCCAGCAGCAGTTCTCGCTGGAACCGCAGGCCGACGGGACGGTCGCGGTGCGCTACGCCGGCTACGAGACGACGGAGAGCTGGTTCGGCGTCAACACCTACCTCACCGTCGGCGACGACGGCGCCCTGAAGCTCGGCGCGTCCACCGCCGCGGACGCGACCCACTTCCAGCGCGAGGTGATCAGCAGCGGGGTCGACCGGGCCGTCGCGGCGGCCAAGGCGGCCGACACCGCCGTCCTGGTGGTCGGCAGCAACCCGTTCATCAACGGGCGCGAGGCGCACGACCGTACCTCGATGGCGTTGAGCGCCAGCCAGGAGGCGCTGGTCAAGGCCGTGACCAAGGCCAACCCACGGACGGTGCTGGTGCTCCAGACCAGCTACCCGGTCACCATCGGGTGGGAGCAGGAGCACGTGCCGGCCATCGTGTGGACCACCCACGCGGGCGCGGAGACCGGTCACGCCGTCGCGGACGTGCTGTTCGGCGACCGCAACCCGTCCGGCAAGCTCACCCAGACCTGGTACCGCTCGGACCGACAACTCCCGCCTGACCTGCTGGAGTACGACATCATCTCGTCCGGGCAGACCTACCTCTACAGCAGCGCGAAGCCGCTCTACCCGTTCGGCCACGGGCTGTCGTACACCGGTTTCCGATACGGCCAGCTCCGCGCCGACGCCCGGTCGGTCGCGGCGGACGGCACCATCACGGCCCGCGTCGACGTGACCAACACCGGCACCCGCGCCGGCTCCGAGGTCGTCCAGCTCTACACCCACCAACGCACCTCGCGGGTGAAGACGCCGATCCGGGCGCTCAAGTCGTTCGAGCGGGTGCAGCTCGCCCCCGGGCAGACTCGTACCGTGACGCTGCGGGTGCGGGCCGCCGACCTCGCGAACTGGGACGTCACCCGGAGCCGCTGGGTGGTGGAGTCGTCCACGTACGACCTGATGGTCGGCGCGAGCGCCGGGGACGTCCGGGCCCGGACGGCGGTCGCGGTGCGCGGTGAGACGATCCCGGCCCGGGACCTGTCCCGGACGACCCGCGCCGAGAATTTCGACGGGTACGCGGGGGTCCGGCTCGTCGACGAGACGAAGGTACGCGGTACGGCCGTGGGCGCCACCGCCGCCGGCCAGTGGATCTCCTTCGCGAAGTCCGCCCTCCGCCCGGACAGCCGCACCTTCTCGGCGCGGGTCGCCAAGGCCACGGCGGGCACCGGCACGATCCAGGTCCGGCTGGGCTCGCCCACCGGCCGACTGCTCGGTACGGCCACCGTGCCGAGCACCGGTGACGACTACCGGTACGTCAGCGTCCGGGCCGAGCTGGCCCGGACCGCCGGCACCCACGACGTCTACCTGGTGTTCGACTCTCCACTGCGGCTGGCGGACTTCTCGCTGCGCTGATCCGGACGGCTCGGGCCGGGGTGCTGGTGCGCCCCGGCCCGAGCCGTTTCCGGATTCATCAGATGATTGACGATCAAGCTTCGTGCCCTGTGCCTGATTCGCGGCTTTAATAGTGCTTTAGGCATAGATGGGACCCAATCTCGTATTGCATTCGTCACACGTCTGACATACGCTCCGCCTCAAGACTTCGTAGCGATTGGCAAAAGAGTGCGGTGGGGCGGCATCCCCCGTCCCCCCGCCGACCCTCGGTGGCGTCGCTGTTCCCTGCTCGTCGCTCGATGCACGTCCCAGGCACCACGTCGACGACAAGTGAGAAAGGACAGCACGTGAGATCAGCCGTATCCACCACCCGCACGGCCCTGCTCGCGGCGGCGCTCGTCGCCGCCACGCTGCCGGCCGTGGTGATCAGTCAAACGCCGGCCTCGGCCGCGGTCCAGGCCACGTACTACGTCGCCCCCGACGGTAACGACTCCAACGCGGGCACCCAGGCGTCACCGTTCAAGACGGTGCAACGCGCCCGGGACGTCGTCCGTACTGTTAACGCGAACATGTCCGGCGACATCAACGTCTACCTGCGCGGCGGCAGATATCCGGTCACCAGCACCGTCGAGTTCGGCGCCAGCGACTCCGGCACCAACGGGTACCGGATCAGCTACGCCGCCTACCCCGGCGAGACGCCGGTCCTCGACGGCGGCGTTCCGGTCACCGGGTGGACCCAGCACAGCGGCAACATCTGGAAGGCGCCGCTGAACCGCAGCACCAAGCTGCGCACGCTCTACGTCAACGACAAGCGCGCGCAGATGGCCACCAAGACGGTCAACTCGGCGGGCTGCTACGGGACGTACAACGTCACCGCCGGTCAGGCGTCCTGGGCGTGGGAGTCGGGCTCCCAGTGCGACGGCGCGAAGTACAGCCAGAACGACTTCCCCGCCATCCCCCGCAACCAGGACGACATCGAGATCGAGACGGGCACGACCTGGACCACCGCCATCGTGGGGGTCCGTCAGGTGACCACCGACGGCTCGAACCGGGTCGCCCTGTTCCAGCAGCCGGGTGCGGCGATCGCGCAGGGCGCGTTCAACGGCAACGCCCAGATCAACGGCAGCCACAAGCTCATGAACGCGTACGAGTTCCTGGACGCGCCCGGTGAGTTCTACTTCGACAAGGGCACCCAGACGGTCTACTACTACAAGGCCAGCTCCGAGGACATGACGACCGCGTCGGTCTACGCGCCGAACAACGTCACCACCGTGCTGCGGGTCGCCGGCACCTCGACCAGCAGCCACGCGCGCAACATCACGTTCGCCGGCCTGACCGTGCAGCACTCCGACTGGAACCTGTTCAACGTCGCCGGCTCGTCGTTCAAGCAGGCGCAGCAGGGCAACCTCGGCGCGCAGGCGTACGCGAAGGGCAACTTCCACGTCTACTACTACCGCAACGTCGACGTCACGCCCGGCGTCGTCCAGGTGCAGAACGCCGACGGGATCCTGCTGCAACGCAACCGGGTCCAGCACACCGGCGCCGACGGCATCAGCATGGTCAACGACGTGCAGAACTCGCAGTTGATCGGGAACTACACCAACGACATCGCCGGGTCCGCCATCGACGTCGGCCATCCCCAGCACGTCTTCATCGGAGACGGCACGTCGAGCAACCGGGAGAAGTACCTCCCGCAGGTCGAGGGGCTGCCGAAGAACATCGAGATCAAGAACAACTACCTGTACGACAGTGCGGTGCTGTTCAACGGGCACAGCCCCATCTCGGCGTACTTCGTCGACACCCTGACGATCCAGCGCAACCGGATCGAGAAGGCCCCCTGGTCGGGCATCACGATGGGCTGGGGCTGGTGGAACTTCGACGGGTCGTCGGGCTCGATCGCGCCCAACCGGCCGACCACGACGGCGCGGAACAACACCATCAGCTACAACCACATCATCGACACGGTCCAGCGCCTCAGCGACACGGCGCCCATCTACACGCTGGGCAGCCAGCCCGGGACCACGATCACCAACAACTACCTCCAGGGCGTGCCCTCGGGTCACAAGTACGGACTCCACCCCGACGAGGGCTCGGCGTACATCACCTTCCGGGACAACGTCCTGAGCATCGACAAGAACGTCACCTGGATGATCAACTCCGACGACTTCGGTCGGAAGCACGACCTGAGCATCACGCAGATCTACGGCCCGATCAACAAGGTGTCGAACAAGAACCTGCCGAACAGCACGGTCGCCGACATCCTCGTCTCCTCCGACTACGTCTGGCCGGCGGCGGCGTACGGCATCGCGGTGAACTCCGGCCTGGAGGACGCCTACCGGGACATCATCCCGGCCAGCAGGTTCTCCGCGCCGAACTACGTGCTGCCGGCCAGCACGTACGTCACCAGCGCCACGGCGACGATCCCGATCCGGAGTACCGGCGACGCCACCAAGTCGGTCTGGCTGGCACCGTTGGGCACGACCACCTTCACCGCCGGGGCGACGATGACCAGGGCGGCCGGTGACGCCACGTCCATCGCCGTGCCGGCGACCCAGGGCGAGTACCGCCTCTACGTCGTCGACGCCCAGGGCAACCGGTCGGCCGAGTCGACCTCCCTCGTCCGGCAGCAGAGCGGCGGCGGCACCCAGCAGGGCGGGCAGCTCGTGGGCGGTCAGTCCGGCCGCTGCATCGAGGTGCCCAACTCGTCGACCACGAACGGCACCCAGGTGCAGCTCTGGGACTGCGGCAGCGGCGCCAACCAGCGGTGGACCGCCACCTCCAGCAAGCAGCTGATGGTGTACGGCAACAAGTGCCTGGACGCGTCCGGGGCGGGCACGGCCAACGGCACCCAGGTCATCATCTGGGACTGCCACGGCGGCGCCAACCAGCAGTGGAACATCAACGCCAACGGCACCATCACGAACGGCCAGTCCGGGCTCTGCCTCGATGCCAACGGCGCGGCCAGCGCCAACGGCACGAAGATCATCCTCTGGTCGTGTAACGGTGGCGCCAACCAGCGGTGGAGTCTGCGCAGCTAGGTGGTTGTCAGCCGGGGTCGGGCCGATTTTCGGTCCGACCCCGGTTACTTCTGGTAGCCGTAGTTGTCGCAGGTCCGGCGTCCCAGGACACAGTTCTTGGTGCGCTTGTTCATGGTGTTGACGTCCCACATGACGAACGCGTCACCGTGCATCGACGAGGCGCTCTTGCCCGCCTTGTCGGACGAGAGGTAGTAGCCCGCCGGGGTGCCCCTGGCCGGGTACTGGATGTCGAAGGTGATCGCCGGGATCCGTACCGGGTGGCTGGTCGGGCAGGTGTTGCCGCTGCCGTACGCCACATGGTCCTTGTGGTTGGGGCTGTCCAGGTGCTTGCCGTCCCAGCAGTCCGGGAACTGGAGCATGAAGTGCAGCGTCGCGGTCCCACCGCAGATCGGCCAGTTGCCGTTGGTGCTGCGGGCGATGCCGTCGAGGTCGCCGGGACCGTAGAAGGCGCAGTAGAACTGGCCAGGTGTGCCGCGCGGCGTCGGCTTCTTCTTCTTGGCGTCCCCGGAGATCATGCGCAGGCCGTTGGGCATGGGCATCTGGCCTGTCGAGGTCTTCGCGAGCGAGCGGTAGTAGACCCGGAAGCCGCTGGTCTCGACCGGCTTACCGGTCGCGTTGTCGTAGAGCGTGGGCACCCAGTACGCGGAGTGATCCTGGACCGGCTTGCAGGACGTGGCCGTGAACTTCGTCAGGTCCCCGGCGACGGTGTTCGCGTCGACGGCCTTGTTGCCGACGAAGGAGTGCATGTGCGAGGCGCCCGGTAGACCGGGAGCGACGATCGGGTCATCCGGCAGTCGGTGGCTGTACTGGCAGTCCGCCCGGAACTCCGGGAGGTCGCCCACACCGGCCGGGACGGGGTCGATCTTCAGCGCCCGGTACGCGTCGGCCTGCGCCTTCCAGGCCGCACGGTCGACCGGAACCCAGCCGGTCACGGGGGTCTTCGGCGCCGCAGTGGTGGAGGGCGTCGCGCCTGTCGACGCAGTCGTGGAGACCGAAGGTGTCGCGGAGGCCGACATCGCCGGCCCGGACGACTCCGCCTGTCCAGCCGACGTCGGGGGGTATCCGAGGGCGTTGGCCGCGTTCGACGGCTCGGGCTGCGCTGAGCCGTTGCCCAGGTAGACGGCCCCGGCCGCGACGACGAGCACGACGGCCACGCCCGCGGCGACGCTCAGTCTCTTGTGGGTGGCCCACCCCGGGCGACGATGACGTGACGGCGGCGGGCCTTCGTACGACACGGGTCGCTCCCAACGAACAGACGACAGGCCGACCCGGACGGTCACGGCCGCCGTATGGTAGGCAGTCGCCGGCCGTACCGGACAGGGTCTTTAAACACTCTTAATCGAGCCGGTCCGCGCGTACGTCTGGACGAAAAATGGGTAATGGTGGGCGATGAAGTCGACCTGGAAACCCCACGAGAAGCACGGCGGCCTGACCGACAAGGACAAGCGCGAGCTGCCGGAGACCGTCTTCGCGTTCCCCGGCAAGCGCAAGGAGCCGATGACCGACGCGGGCCACGTCCGCAACGCCATCGCCCGCTTCGACCAGGTGCAGGGCGTCACCGACGCAGACCGCGACCTGGCCTTCCAGAACATCCTCGCCGCCGCCAAGCACTACGGCGTCGAGGTCGCCGAGACGAACTGGAAGCAACTCGGCAAACTGCCGCACACCCCGAACCCCGCGCACTGAGCGCGGGGGCCGGCCGGTCCGAGAGACCGTTGGCGGGCGTGTTAGCGTGCTCGTCGTTGTCAGCGAGCGCCGCTAGCTCAACTGGCAGAGCAGCGGACTCTTAATCCGCGGGTTCGGGGTTCGAGTCCCTGGCGGCGCACCACTGAGATAGGCCCTGACCCGGGTTTCCACCTGGTTCGGGGCCTCCTTCATGTTCTGTGGCCATAGCCGGGTGCTCGGCAGCCGTTGGACCGCTCCGTGCCTGGAGCGACAGGGCCTGCGTTGGTGGACGTCTTTGAGTAGGGCGCCGTGTTCGTTGAGCAGTCGTTCGAGATCGCCGGAGCTGTTCAGGTCGTGGTGCCGCTCGGAGCCACCGGCGCGTTCGCCCACTGGGCGAGCAACTTCAGTGCCTCGTGGGATGAGCTGTCTGGTTCGGCGGTGAACACCACGAGGTGCTGGTCGGACTTGCCGCTGACGTCGAATTGCTGCGAATCGAGGGTGAGTGGGCCGACCAGCGGATGCTGGTAGATCTTGCGGCGCAGCGTGGCGCCGGTCACGAGGTGGCCGCCCCACCATGTGCGAAAGTCCGCGTCTTTGACGGAGAGAGTCCCGACAAGTTCGGCCAGGCGCTGATCGTTCGGGTAGTTCCGGGCCTCCATACGTAGATAGGCGACGCATTCCTGGGCGGCCCTGGCCCAGTCGGTGTTCAATTCCCGGTAACCCGGATCGAGAAAAGTGAGCCAGAGAAGGTTGCGGTGCCGCTCCGGCAGCGCCCCATAATCGGTGAACAAGGCAGCGGCCAGGGGATTCCAGGCGAGGATGTCCAGTCTCCGGCCGAATACGTAGGCGGGAACTTCGTACAGGCTATCGAGCAATCGCTGAGTCTGCGGGTCAACTCGCGATGTGGTCTGAGTACGTGATCCTGGGCGCTGTTTCGGCCCTGCGATCGAGTGCAGGTACTCTCGGCCGTCGCGGTCGAGGCCAAGCGCGTCCGCGAGGGCGTCGAGGACCTCGGGTGACGCAGTGGTGACGCGTCCCTGCTCGAGCCGGGCCAGATAGTCCGCGCTGACATTGGCCAGCTGGGCGACCTCTTCACGGCGCAGCCCGGGAACGCGGCGCCGCCGGCCGCCGTCGGGTAGGCCGACGTCGTCCGGCCGGATACGTGCACGACTGGCCCGCAGAAACTCAGCAAGCGGATTGCTCACGCTGAACTCCGGGCGCTTGGACATGAAACCCAATCTACCCCCGGGCCTCGGCGGATACCTGGGACTGTCTTTCCCATGATGAACCTTCCCCTGAAGAACCGAACCTGGCCGGCCCGATGAACCGCGATGACACTTGGGCGCATCAGCGAGCCACTACTTGCCCGGACAGCAGCAACGCCAATAGAGGGCACGGATGTCCGGGCCGGGACTAATGGGAGAGGAAGCCCTCCATGTCGAAAACGATCGTGGTGACCGGTACCGCAACTGGAATAGGCCGGGCCATCGTGGACAAGTTCGCCGCCGAAGGCTGGAACGTGGTCGCGACGGTCCGCAAGGAGGCCGACCTGACGGTGCACGATGGATTGGAGCGGGTCAGGACGCTGCTGCTGGACGTCGATGACGAGCAGGCGGCAGGGCCCTTCGCGCGGACCGCGGTGGAGCAGTTCGGACAGGTCGACGTCTTGGTCAACAATGCGGGTTTCTACCAGATGGGGCCGGTGGAGGTGAGCAGCATGGACCAGATCCACCGGCAGTTCCAGACCAACGTGTTCGGACTGATCGCGCTCAGCCAGGCATTCCTGCCGATCTTCCGCGCCCAGCGCTCCGGAACGATCATCAACATCTCCTCGTTGACCGCCGAGCAGGGTTATCCGTACAGCGCCGTCTACGCTGCCTCTAAGGCAGCCGTGGCGGCCCTGAGTGAGGGGATGAGCCTGGAGGTGGCCGGTTTCGGCATCGCGGTCAAGGCCGTCCTGCCCGGACAGCACTCCACCCGCATCTTCACGAAGATCGACATTGCGCAGGACGTCCCTGCGGACTATCAGGCTGGAATCGATGCGTTCTTCTCCAAGAACGCGCCAACCGGCTCCGACCCGTCGATTACCGCCGACGTCGTGTACCGAGCCGCCGTCGACGGGGACAACACCAAGGTGCGTTACTACTCCGCACCGGATTCGGCCGCCATTCCCAGGGCCAAGCAGATCCTGGGCACCGACGGCTACTGGGCGGAGTTCCGTACCGCCGTCCTCGCGGAGCCCAGCCCGCTGTTCACTGCGTTGATCCCGCGCCCGGGCGAGCATCCGATCGATTGGCAGATCTCCTGACCATGCGCTGACTCCCTCTCGGGTAACAGGCGGCTCGGTCGGCTGGCTGATCCCGGCAACCGCCACCGGGGCCGGCCAGCGGCCGTCAGCCATGGCTCTCACAGCGAGACGCTGCCCGGTCCCGACATGCGACTTGATCAGTTCGACTGAGGTGACGATCCTCAGTCACCTTCCAAATGCCGGATCTCGCCTCCTTTGTCCTTAGAGATGGAAGAGTGATTATCGTGACGACGAACCATCAGACAGACCCGGGGTACGCCGCCGCGCTGGACACGGCTGAGCGTCTGCTGGGCTTCCGCTTGGAGCGCTTTCTTGGTGCCACGCCTGGTGAGCCAGCTAACGGCGCAGACTTCAAACGGATCGCGACGATGCACGCCTTCGGCGACGTCTGGCCGCGCACCGAGCACCTGGATACACGGACGCGAGCACTGGTGTCCGTCACCATCGCGGCGACACTCGGCGTCCTGGAGCCCCTCCGTGGTCAACTTCGCATCGCGCTCAACGCCGGCGCCGCCAAGGAAGAGATCGCCGAAGTCTTTCTTCAGGTCGCGGCCTACGCTGGCGTAGCACGCGCGTTCGACGGCTACCAGGTCGCGGCTCAGGTCTTCGCAGAGAACACGCAAAGCTCAGACTCTGGTAAGTAAGGGGTTCAGGGGTCAGGCCCGGTCCGGTTGGACCGGGCCTGACCCCTTCCGGCCAGCGCCATGAGCCGGACGAAGTGCCGGTTCAGGTTCCGCGGCTCGATGGGGTATCGATGCCGGTTGTGAAGACCAGGTCGAAGTCCAACCGCCGGCCAACTCGGCTGGCTTCCGTGTCGGGTCCGCCACGATGTGCGGGTGCTCGTCGGGCGCTCGCTCGCCGGGACAGGTAGCTAGCGGTTGGCACCCAGCGGCCCCAGACGCTGGATCAGCACGGGCACGTGGGACGGTCGATGCCACGTGGGACCCATGAACACGACATAGGCGGGGCTCTTAATCCGCGGGTTCGGGGTTCGAGTCCCTGGCGGCGCGATGTCCGGCTGTCTTTCCCGCCGTACGCGGTCGCGGAATCTCTCGGCGTGGCGTCGGCTGGTGAGAGTGACTGAATCGCCGCGCTGACCGCGGTTTCCCGTCGTCTCACCGCTCTCTCCTTCTACCGCCTTCTCGGCCGTGACCACTGATCACTGACTCCTCCGTGACGTCTGGTGACGTCGGTGCCGTGCCGGTAGGTTCAACCCTCCTGAGAGCTCTCGCGGTCAGGTGGAGGGATCCGGCGGCGTGTCGCACGTCGAGAAGATCACTACAGAGCTCCGTACGCTGGCGGCCGGGGTTGAACGTGCAGACGGTCTGGCTGCCGCTGCTGATCAGCAGGCGCAGGAGATCGCGCTGCGCGCGGCGGGGGCCGGGTTCGCCGCGGTCGCTGCCGGTATGGCGCGGGTGCGCGGAGCCATCGCCACCGTCCGGGGTGGACTGGGTGGTCTGACCGGGGCTGTCGGTGATGCCACGAAGGTGGCCGCTGGTGTCCCGGAGCAGGCCAGTCCGGGAGAGACCATCAGCGGGCTGACTCCGCTGCAGACTGCGGTCGACGGCATCCGTGACCAGACGGCCGCCACTGTCACCCAGGTCGGTGAGGCACAGCAGCTTGTCGTCGGGGTCTTGCAAGGTGGACAGCCGGGCCCGCTGCTGCAGGCCCTGGAGAGCATCAAACAGGTGCTTGTCTTGCTGGTTCAGCGCACCGCCACCACCCGCCAGGCCGTTGACGCGGCGATCGCCGAGGCACGACAGTTGGGAAACTGAGCGGGGCTGGCGGTGCCGTACCGACCAGCCCTGCCTCGGTTTCCACCTCGCCCTCTGGCGGGGGCGTGGCGACGGCGTGGACGCGCAAGCCGACCGGAGAGCGGGGTGGTTCGCCGACTGGTCGGCGTACCCGGATTCCTCCGAGAGAGGACGAACGCGTGCGGCGCTCCTTGGAACTGGAGAACCAGTGCGCCGATACCGTCGCTGCCCAGGGGTACCGACTCCATCAGAACCCGACCCGGCAGGAGATCGCTGACGCCCGGCTCGGTACCGGTGATTCCGGGAAACCGGGCAAGGATCCCGACTACCTGATCGAGGGACACGTCTTCGACTGTTACTCCCCGATGCCGGCGAAGAGCGTGCGAGGCGTGTGGAGCGGGGTATCCGACAAGGTCACCAGCGAGCAGACCCAACGGGTGGTGGTGAACCTGCACGACTGGCGTGGCGATCTCGGGGCGTTGCAGAGACAGTTCGACGACTGGCCGATCGCAGGGTTGAAGGAACTGGTGGCGGTGACGCGAAGCGGGGCGATAATCCAGATCCTGCGACGAGACTGAAGGGCTACCCATGGCGACCGAGTACCGCTTGACGCTGGCCGGCGACGTTCCGCTCGATGTGCTGGCCAGTGTCGTCGCTCCGGAGGGTGCCGAGGAGTCGGCGGTAGATGGCAGGCCCCGGGTGTTGAGTGCGGACCTCAGCGATCGGTGTGGTTACACGGTGAACATCCACGCCGGATCCCACGGCTACTTCGAGGCCGAAGATGGTGACGGCTCGATGTGGGAGTGGGAACCGGATCGGTACGTCACCATCGGCTTCCGGCTGGGGAAGGACGAATCCTCCGACCGGGCGACGCGGGAGATGCTCACGTCCGTGGCCCGGGTGCTGGACGAGCGGTCGGAGGACGCCGCGCTGATCCTTGACGCCGACTGGCTGCTGCTGACTCGCTTTTCGGGAACGCTGCGCCGGCACGCACTGAGCTGGTGGGGCGTTCACGGCGAGGACGATCTTCTCAGCCGGTAAGAGGCTCGGCGGCCTGCCTATTCCGCGACTGGCAAGGGCCTCGCCCTGACGCGCCCTCAGACGCAAGGACTTGGTCGGCCGGCCGCGGGCGGTACGGACCGTGCGACTAAGTCTGCAGGCCGTGCCCCAGTTGCCGCCTAGACTCGACCGGTGATGACGGGGCGCTTCGTTGACAACGGACGGCGGTTGGCCGCGTTCTCCGGTGAGTTCATCGTGCGGTGCCCACAGTGCGGCGCGGCAGGGAAGGTCCTGCGGGACTGGGACGGTGTCAGGCGGACCTGGCGGCCGGCGACAGTCGCCTGCGTGACCTGCGGTTTCTCCCGCCGGCAACACAGGCCTGCGGGCTGTGAATGCGGCCGCTGCCGACGTCAGCTCCCCACCAGTTGGGCTGGGCCGGTGGTCATCACCGTGTCACAACGGTGCAGGCAGTGCGGTCGCCGGATGCGTGCCGAGCGACGGGCGAAGGCGGCACCGCAGCACCGCTTCGTCGTCCTGCACTGCGATGGCTGCGGGGCGGCGACCAACGCAAGCTATGAGCTGCGCCCGGTCATGGTGCCGGCCGCCCTGGTGGACAACTGCTTCGGTCTACCGCTGTGGCTGCAGACCCCGTGCGTCGGTCACACGTTGTGGGCCTTCAACCCGCGCCACCTCGCTTACCTCAAGGAGTTCCTGCGGGCCGGGCTGCGAGAAAGGCACAGCACGGCGAACGCCTCAGTGGTGTCCCGACTGCCTGGCTGGCTGAAGCAGGCCAAGCATCGAGGCGAGGCCCTGGGTGCGGTCGAGCGTCTGGAACGACTGCTTCTGCGCTGAAGGCACGCGCCCTTCTGCCGACAGCGAAGAAGGCGTCCTGAGGTCTCGCCCACTGGCCATGCTGGCTCGATGGATTCGCCAGAACAGGCTCTGCTCACCAACCTCTACGCGGCCTTCAACGAGCGCGACGTCCCCACCCTGCTCGCGGCCCTGACGCCGGACGTCTCCTGGCCCAACGGTTGGGAAGGGGGTGTGCTCCACGGCCGGGAGGTGGTGGGTGCCTACTGGCGTCGACAGTGGGAGCAGCTTGATCCCACCGTCACGCCGACGGCGTTCAGTACGGAGGGCGACGGTCGTATTGCCGTGACCGTTCACCAGGTGGTACACGACAAGACCGGAGCGAAACTCGCCGACCACACCGTCACGCATGTGTACCGCTTCGACAGGGGTCTGGTGACCGAGATGGAGATCCGGGAGTGACCTAAGGAGCCGAGGAGGCATCGTGGTCGCGGAGCCCACCGGCAGCCCGGACACGATCCTCGTCTGCATCCGGGGCAACTCCGGCTCGGGTAAGAGCAGCATCGGCCGTGAGCTACGACGCCGGCACGGCCGGGGCTGCGCCCTCGTCGAGCAGGACTACCTGCGCCGCATCCTGCTGCGCGAGCGGGACAAGCCCGGCGGGGCGGCGCCCGCCTTGATCGGGCAGACCGTGCGGTTCGCGCTGGATCACGGCTACCACGTGGTCATGGAAGGCATCATGCACACCAGCCGCTACCGAGGCATGCTGACCGCGCTGCGGGACGGCCATCGCGGTCGGTCGCTGTTCTGCTACCTGGACGTGTCGCTGGCCGAGACCCTGCGCCGGCACCTCAGCCGCCCGCAGGTCAGTGAGTTCACCGCCGAGCAGATGAGCGGCTGGTACGCCGGTCACGACGTCCTGGGCTGGCCCGACGAACTCGTCCTGCCCGAGACGACCGGACTGGACGAGGCCGTCGAGGCCATCGCCGCTGCCGCCGGGCTGCCCCAGACCGGATGCGACGACGACCGGTAGAGCTGCCCGGCCGCCTTCCGGTGTCGCCGTGCGCCGCACCGCTGCCAGCTGTGGCAGCATCGACCGTGTTGAACGAAGGTGGACCGCTTAACAGGAGTGCGGATGGCGCTGGGTCCCGTACTGGTGATTGGTCTTGATCCCGAACGGATCTCGGGCTGGGATCCGGCGCCGGTGGTGGCGGCGATAGCACAGGGTCAGGCCCGTTTCGTCGAGCATGGCGTCGAAGCCGACCTGTGTCTGGTGGCACCCGACGACGACGCCGAGTCCGCTGTCGTCGAGGCATTACGACGCAAGGAGTACGCCTGTGTGGTGGTTGGCGGTGGCCTCCGCAAGCACGAGCCGTTGCTCCTGCTCTTCGAGAAGGTGGTGAACCTCGTCCGGCAGTGGGCGCCCGGCGCGGCGATCGCCTTCAACGGCAGCCCGGTGGACACCGCCGACGCCGCGCTGCGGTGGTTGCCCCGCGATGCGGGCGAGCGTCGTACCCCTTGATGTGGTGCCCCCAAAGCTCTCAGGCTTTGGCGAATCTCGTGGTGAGTCGCGGGGTCGCCTTGACCTCGTACTTCATGTGGTAGCCGGCGGCGATCACCATCGCCTCGGCGACCTTCGCCGCGTGCTCGTGGCCCTTGACGGCGGCGTTGGCGGCCAGGTCGACGGGTTGCCCGGTGGCGAGGCTGCCGGCCAGGGCGAGCAGCCGTTGATCGTCGGCGGACAGCTGCTCGACCGCCGGTAGCGCGAGCAGTGCAGCCCAGTCGCGGATGACCGCCACCTGGATGTCGTGGCCGTCGTCGTACTCGGGGATCTGCACGACCTCGATGAGTTCCGCGAAGCCGGGCTGGTCCGGCAGCTTGGTGAAGGTCAACAGGTGCACCGCCGCCTTGCGGGTGTCCGGACGGTCGATCCAGGCGCCGGCGCGGATCAGCGTACGCAGGCTGTCGGGGCTGAACTCGGAGCTGGACATGGCACGGAGCCTCCTTCGACGAGGGCCGGGGGAATCCTCGCTGTCGAGTACAGCAGACGTTGACAAGCATGGATTCCGTACGTCTGGGCGCAGCGCCGGATAGGTTTCCGCACGTCGGGTAAGCGGCGCGGATGTCTGCCCACCAGGAGTCGCAGGCCGGCGGCGAACCGACGGACCACCGGAAGTCCCGGATCGACCGCCTCCGAGCGCGGGCCCACCACGCGCTGCGCTCGCGCGCCTGGCGGATACGCCTGTTCGGCCTGCTCGCGGTGCAGGCCGGCATCGCCGCGGCGATCGCCTGGTTCGTGGCGTACCAATTCCTGGGCAATCCTTCCCCCGTCCTGGCGCCGACCACGGCGGTCGGCATCGTGGCCGCCTCGATGGGGTCACGCCTGCGGCGGACCATCGAGCTGCTGGCCGGGGTGACCCTGGGGCTCGCCGTCGGTGACACGTTGATGCCGTTCTTCGGCATCGGGCCCTGGCAGACCGGTGTGGTCGTCGTGCTGGCGATCGGGGTCGCCATCCTGCTCAAGGGAGGTGGCTCGCTGCTCACCCAGGCCGGCGGCACCGCGGTGCTGATCGCCACGCTGGAGCCGCCGCTACGCGAACTGTCCATCCCCCGCTTCGTCGACGCGGCGGTCGGTGGGCTGGTCGGTCTGGGGGTCGGTCTGCTTGTGGCGCCCATCAACCCGCAGCGGACGCTGCTGCGGCTGGCCGAGCCGGTGGTCGGGCCGGCGGCCGACATCATGCACGACCTGGCGACGGCGCTGCGCACGCGCGATCTCGGGGACGCCGAACGGAGCCTGCGCCGGTTGCGAGGGCTCGACCCCCGCCTGGCGGCTCTCGACGACGGGCTCAGCGCGGCCCAGGAGGTGACGCGGCTGGCGCCCCTGCGGTGGCGTGAGCGCGACTCCCTGGACTTCCACACCACGGCGATCCACCACCTGGAACGGAGCCTGCACGGTTGCCGGTCACTGTGCCGGCGCCTGACCACTGCCCTGAAGGACGACGAGCCGATTCCCGAGGAGTTTCCGCAGGCCATTGATCTGCTGGCCGACGCGCTGCCGACGCTGCGCCGAGCGGTCCAGGTCGGTCGGGAGCCTCGGGAGGCCCGCGACAAGATCCTGGCGGGCGTCGAGCTGGTCGGGCGTGCGCAGGGGTTTGTAGGGGACCCGACCCGCCCGCACATCCATCGTCTCGGCTATTCCGGGCTGGTCGCGGTGGGGGAGTACCGGGCGGCCGCCCACGACCTGCTCATCACCAGCGGATTGGAGACCGAGATGGCGGCGGCGCTGGTGCGGCAGGCAGTGGACCAGCACTGACAGGATCGAGCGGCGGAAACGGGGACGGCGACCTCAGACCGTGCGATGTGCGGCGAGCATGTCGAGGTAGTGCGGGTTGGTCATGACGCCCAGCACGTTGCCGAAGGGGTCCACCACGGCCGCCGTCACGAAACCCGTGTCTCCGCGGGGTGTGATCGGCTGGTACTCCGTGGCACCCAGCGCCAGGAGCCGGTCCACGGTGGCGCGGAGGTCGTCGACGTGCCAGTGCATGACCGCGCCCCCGGGCCCGCTCGCCGCGCCGGGGGGCGCGTAGCGGCGGTCGATGATGCCCAGTTCCGCCTGGTAGTCGCCGAGGCGGAACTCGGTGTAGGCGGGACGCCCGTCGGGGCCGGGCCGCGAGAAGTACGCCGCCTGGCCCAGGAATCGGGCGTACCAGTCGGTGGCGGCTGCCACGTCGTCGGCCCAGATGTTCAAGGTGGCGAATCCGCGCAGGCTCATCAGTTGTCCCTCCGTCGATGTCGTCCAGCGCGCACGCTATCGGCGGCCACCGACACCCTCGCCCCGGGCTCGGGGCCGGCGTTCGTGTAGCGCGCGGTTTCCGGGGTAGTCGCCGTCAGCCTGACGAGGGGGGTCGGTGTGCAGACACGATATCCGGGGGTCGAGGAGCACGGCCTGATCGGTGACCTGCAGACCGCCGCGCTGATCAGCAAGCACGGGACGATCGACTGGTTCTGCGCGCCGCGCTTCGACTCACCGAGCGTCTTCGCCGCCCTGCTCGACCGCGACAAGGGCGGGCACTTCCAGCTCTCGCCCGACGGTATCGAGTATTCGAGCAAACAGCTCTACCTTCCTGGCACGCCGATCCTGATCACCCGCTTCCACAGCGCCGAAGGCGTGGGCGAGGTGTTGGACTTCATGCCCGTCACGGGCGAAGAGGCCACCGACCGGCACCGAATGGTGCGGATGGTCCGCATGGTCCGGGGGACCATGCCCTTCCGCTTCGACTGCCGGCCGCGGTTCAACTACGGGCGAGATCCGTACGAGTTGGAGGTCCATCCGGAAGGGGACGTCTTTCGCAGCTCTACCCTTTCGCTCACCCTGACCCCGTTCAAGGACTCGGAACGGCTCGTCGACCGGAGGCTGGTCCAGCGCGACGAACAGGGCGTCTGCTTCCGCAACGTGCTGCACGAGGGCGACATCGGTGGGGTCGTGCTGGAGACGGCCTGCCCCCACGCGCCCCGGGCCCTCACCACGAAGGAGGCCTGCGAACTGCTCGCCGAAACCCGGGACCACTGGCGTCGGT
The DNA here is from genome assembly GCF_057708145.1 of Micromonospora sp. bgisy143. NCBI lineage: Bacteria > Bacillati > Actinomycetota > Actinomycetes > Micromonosporales > Micromonosporaceae > Micromonospora > Micromonospora sp. bgisy143. The sequence continues at coordinate 221,216 of NZ_JBYIRN010000002.1, read as the reverse complement.
GGGCCCTGCGAACCTCGTACACCGGTCGCTGGCGGGAGATGGTCGAGCGGTCGGCCATGACGCTCAAACTCATGACGTACGCCCCGACGGGCGCCCTGGTCGCCGCGCCGACGATGGGGTTGCCGGAGCAGATCGGCGGGCCGCGGAACTGGGACTACCGCTACACCTGGATCCGCGATGCCTCGTTCTCGGTGCACGCGCTGCTCAGCGTCGGTTTCACCGAGGAGGCCGAGAAGTATCTGGCCTGGCTCGAGGCGCGCATCCGGGACGCCCACGACGGTGACGTGCCGCTGCAGATCATGTACCGCATCGACGGCTCGCCGGACCTTTCCGAGGAGGTGTTGCCGCACCTGGAGGGGTACCGTCGCTCGGCGCCGGTGCGGATCGGCAACGGCGCGGCGGGCCAGCTGCAACTGGACATCTACGGCGAGGCGCTGAACTCGCTGCATCTCGCCGACCAGAGCGGGCTGATGACGTCGTACGAGGGGTGGCGCAAGACCGCCGGCCTGATGGACTGGCTCTGCGACCACTGGGACCAGCCCGAGGACGGCATCTGGGAGACCCGGTCCGGCCGGCAGGACTTCACCTACGGGCGGATGATGTGCTGGCTCGCGTTCGACCGTGCCATCCGCATCGCGCACGCCCGGGGGCGTCCCGCGAGCATCACCCGGTGGGCGGACCAACGCAACGCCGTCTACGAGCAGGTCATAGCTCGGGGATTCCATCCGGGACGGCAGGCCTTCGTGCAGCACTACCGCACCGACATCACCGACGCCTCACTGCTCGCGATGCCCGGGGTCGGTTTCATCGCACCGAACGATCCGATGTGGCTGTCGACGTTGCGGGCGATAGACAACGAGTTGGTGTCGGACAGTCTCGTCTACCGCTATGACCCGGAAGCCTCGCCCGACGGGCTCGCCGGCTCCGAGGGAACCTTCAGCATGTGCACCTTCTGGTACGTGCAGGCCCTCGCCCAGTCGGGCCGGCTCGACGACGCCCGGCTGACGTTCGAGAAGATGCTGACCTACAGCACGCCGTTGGGGCTCTACTCGGAGGAGATCGCCCCCACCGGCGAGCAGATCGGCAACTTCCCGCAGGCGTTCAGTCACCTCTCGCTGATCAGCACGGCCCACCACCTCAACGCGCTGCTCGACCGAGAGCCGTGACACGGGTGCTCAGAAGAGGGTCAGCGGCTCGACGGGTATCGGGTCCGGCAGCGGGTCGAGGCCCGGCACCTGGGCGCGTACCTCGTCGTGGAACCGGCGGGCGAGCCCGGGCGCGTCGGCGTTGTCCGGCGTGTGGACGAACATGGTGGGGGAGCGTCCCTCGCGCAGCCAGCCGGCGGTGACCTCGACCCAACGCTGCCAGCCCTCGACGGTGCGGGTGTCGTCGTCGCGGCCCAGGTAACGCACGATCGGGCGGTCGGTCAGCGCGACGGACCGCAGCGGCACCCGCGGCTTCTTCATCCAGGCGTCGCGCTCGGCGTCACTCGTCGGCGGGCGGCTGAAGAACGCGGTGGTGTCGAAGGGGATCCACTCGGCCGACGCCGTGGTCAGGGTCTCCTCGAGCAGCCGGGTCGCGCGGGGCTCGGTGAAGAACGCGGGATGGCGGACCTCCACGGCGTACCGGTGGGAGCCCGGGAGTTGGGCGAGGAATCGGCCGAGCGTGGGTACGTCGGCCGGCGCGAACGACCCCGGCAGTTGGATCCAGAGGGCGTGGACGCGCGGGCCGAGCGGTTCGATCGCGTCCAGGAAGGCGCGCAACGGCTCGCCGGCGTCGGTGAGCCGCCGTTCGTGCGTCACCACCTTGGGCAGCTTGAGGACGAACCGGAACTCGGGATTCGTCTGCGCCGCCCACGACGCCACCGTGTCGCGGGCCGGCGTCGCGTAGAACGTGGTGTTGCCCTCCACGGCATCGCACCAGCTGGCGTAGTGCCGCAGGCGCTCCCCGGACGGCAGCGAGTGACCCGGCCACGACCGGTGGCTCCACATCGCGCAGCCCACGTGCAGACGCATGCCCGCCTCTCCTCCCGCGTTGACGCCGCGCCCACGGTATCCGCTTGCGCGAGCGGGCTCTCGTCAACCACGGGTTGACGAGATGCATGCGTCAACCTATGGTTGACGCATGACCGAACCTTTCCAGATGAGCAACCCCGTCAAGCTCGACGACCTGATCCAGGCGATCAAGAAGGCGCACACCGACGCGCTCGACCAGCTCACCGACGCGGTGATCGCCGCCGACCATCTTGGTGAGGTCGCCGACCATCTGATCGGGCACTTCGTCGACCAGGCCCGTCGCTCGGGCGCCTCCTGGACCGACATCGGTCGCAGCATGGGGGTCAGCAAGCAGGCCGCCCAGAAGCGCTTCGTGGCGAAGGGTTCCACCGACGCGGCGGCGCTCGACCCCAACGCCGGCTTCGGCCGGTTCACCCCGCGGGCCCGCAACGTGGTGATGGCCTCGCAGGAGGAGGCCCGCGCCGCCGGGAACTCCGAGATCGGCCCCGCGCACCTGGTGCTCGGGCTGCTGGCGGAGCCGGAGGGGTTGGCCGCCCGGGTGCTGGTCGGTCGGGGCGCCACCCCCGAGGCGGTGCGGGCCGCCGTCGGTGCCGTTCTTCCGCCGCGGGTCGACCAGGTCCCGGACCTCATCCCGTACGACGCGCGTGGCAAGAAGGCGTTGGAGCTGACCTTCCGGGAGGCGCTGCGCCTCGGGCACAACTACATCGGCACCGAGCACATCCTGCTCGCCCTGCTGGAGCAGGAGGACGGTGCCGGCGTGCTCACCGACCTCGGTCTGGAGAAGGCGGCGGTCGAGGCCGACCTGTCCGCCGCCCTCGCCGCCGCCGTCGCGCAGAAGTAGGGACCGGGGTCAGGGCGCCTCGGGGAAGCCGTAGCGCAGGGCGTGCTCCGGATCGGTGGGGTCGATCTGGCGTACGCCCGCGTCCGCGAGCCGCTTGTTGACCTCGTCGAGCTGCTCGCGGACGAGTCGGGCCTCCTCCTCGGTGACCCGGCCCCGGTGCGGCTTGCCGGCGTGCTCCAGCGTGCCGTAGTCGATCTTCTCGGCGCTCTTGCGGGCCTTGGGCGGGCGGACCCGCTCGGCCGTCTTCAACAACTGCGCCATCGGGACGTCGGTGGCCATCGCGTCGAACTCGCTCGCGGTGAGGACGACCCGCCGAGGCTCACCCCCGCCGTGCCGGTCGTGGATCTCGACCACCGCCACGTCGAGCGCGGCGTCGTCGATGTCCTCCACCTCGCCCGGGGTGGCGTCGAGCTGCACGGGCCCGGCGACCAGGTCCGGGTGCTCCAGGACGACGACACGAACCACCTCGTCGTCCTGCTGCAGAACGGTGCCGGTGAAGTCGGAGACGTGAATCGTCTTCTTGCCCATGCGCGGAGCTTCTCCTGTCGTAGGCCGGGTTGCCGGACCTCGAAGAAATTACCCGACAGGTGTGCGAAAGCCGTCGCTGGTCCGCCCGCGGTGTGTCGTCCCCGACCCCTGCCGCGCTCGGGTGCCGGGTCGGCGTTCAGTGCCGGTCGAGGCCGTGCCGGCTGGAGCCGGCCGGCAGCTCGTTCAGTCTCGCCCAGGGCAGCCCGCCCGCCGCTCGGACCACCCGGTAGCGCGCCTGCGTCGGGGCGTCCGTGGCGGCCTCCGCCGCTCGCCAGAGTCGCCCGGGGTGCTGGTGGAAGCGGTCGTTCGGCTGAATCGGCATGCCCCATACCGTCGCAGAGAAAGGTGTCCAGATATGGAAATACCTATGACGGTCGATATGGCGAGCCGAATCCCAGATCTCGGGCGGCGTCCCACGCTGGCGCGATGGCCCGCCCGGTCGGGCGGTCCAGGCGTACGGTGATCACGACGGCTGGGGTGACGGGGAGGTGCGCATGCTCGACCGGCGGTTGCACCTGCACCTCGCCTCCTGGCTCGGTCAGTGGCCGGCCGCCTCGGGGCTGCACGTGGTCGCCTCGCATCGGCGGGCCCGGCCGGCCTGGGACGGCCGACTGCGACCGGCCCTCGCCGTGGACACCGGCCGGAGCGCGGTGCTCTCCGTCGCGCCGGACCGGGTCACCGCGGTCCGGGCACTGATCGAGCGCACGCCGCAGCGGATGCTCGCGACGCTGCCGGAGGTCGTCGGCCACCCCACCTTCTGCGTGCACGACGGTCCGTTTCGCTGGACCAGCGCCCCCGCGCCCCTGCCCGACGTAGGGGAGTGGATCGCGCCGACCACGCCCGGACTGCCGCCCTGGCTGCGGCTCTTCGACCGGCCGGTGCTCGTGGTGCGCGATGCCGACGGCGGCTACCTGGCCGGCGCCGCCATCAAGCGCCACGACGCGTACGGGCACGAGTTGGCCGTCGGCACCGTGCCGGCGGCCCGTGGTCGCGGTCTCGCGCGTCGGCTGGTGGCGCAGGCGGCGCGGCGGGTCCTGGACGAGGGCGCGGTGCCGACGTACCTGCACGAGAAGGAGAACCACGCCTCGGCCCGGGTCGCGGAGGCGGCGGGCTTTCCGGACCGGGGTTGGCGGGCGTACGGGGTGTATCCGCGCTGACCGGGGCGCCCGCCCGGGCTCAGTGCGCGGACCGTGGATCCCGGGCCGGATCCACGGTCCGCAACCTGCCCCCAGGTCCCGGTCTCGCGAGATCGGCCGCGTCGCTGGGCGGGCCGATCCGATATCGATCACGCTACGTATCGAAACTGCAAGCTGCAAGATGCGAGGTGTCGAGTCGGAGTGTCGAATTGTGGACTTGACCTGGGACAAAGCGCGGTGGCGCTGGTGCTCCGATCAGTGACTCAGGGTCAACCCGTCAGGCCAAGCGCCTCAGCCGCCGCCCGGCCGTTGGCGTGGCTCGCGCCGTACGTGGTGACGAACGCCCGTGCGCCGGACGGTCGCCACGTTCCCGGCCAGCCCATCTCCACGACGGTCACCGGGTGCGCGGCGGCCAGCGCGTCGATCAGTTCCGGGCCGCCGGGCAACCGATGCAGATGCCGCCCGACCAGCACGATCGGCCGATCCCCGGCCACCTCGCGCAGGGCCGCCTGATCGGTCTCGGTGGCGACCACCCGGATCTCGCGTCCACCGTCGAGGTGCGGGCCGAGGCCCCACGGCACCCGGCCCTCGGCCATCGTGGACTCGGTGTGCAACTGCACCACCAGCGGCTGGTCCAGGCCGGTGAGCAGCCCCTCGACCCGTACCGCCCGGCGGGCCACCGCGTACCCCAGATCGGGGTCGGGGGTGGCCGACGACCGGCCGGCGGCCCGGGTCCAGGCGGCGAGCGCGGCGGCGCGGCCGGCCGCCTCCTCCACCCGGGCGAGCGGCAGCCGACCGTCGGCGGTCGCCTCGACGATCTCGGCGGCCACCCGCTCGACCAGGGCGGCGTCGACCTGTGCGCCGATGCAGAGCAGGTCGGCGCCGGCCGACAGCGCCCGCACGGCGGCCGGCCCCACGCCCCCGGCGGCCACCGCCGCGCCCTTCATCTCCAGGGCGTCGGTGATCACGGTGCCGGTGAAGCCGTACTCGTCGCGCAGCAGGTCGACCAGGACAGCCCGGCTGAAGGTGGCCGGGCCGTCGCCGGTCAGCTCCGGCACCCGGATGTGCGCGGTCATCACGGCCTGCGTGCCGGCCGCCACGACCGCGGCGAACGGCGGCAGGTCGCGCTGGCGGAGCACGTCCAGCGGTACGTCCACCGTGGGCAGCTCGTGGTGGGAGTCGGTGACCGTCGCGCCGTGACCGGGGAAGTGCTTGGCGCAGGCGGCGACCCCGGCGGCCTGGAGGCCGCTGACGGCAGCGGCCGAGTGCGTGGCGACCCGCAGCGGGTCGGCGCCGAACGAGCGGGTGCCGATCACCGGGTTGTCGTCGGCGGTGTTCACGTCGACCGTGGGGGCCAGGTTGACGGTGACGCCCAGCGCGGCCAGTTCGGCGCCGATCGACTGGTAGACCCGGCGGGTGAGCGCCACGTCGCCGACCGCCCCGAGGGCGGCGTTGCCGGGGTACGGGCTGCCGGTGGCGTGCGCCAGCCGGGTCACGTCGCCACCCTCCTCGTCGATGGCGATCAGCACGTCCGACCGGCCGGCGCGCAGCGCCGCCGTGCTCGCCGCCACCTGCGCGGGGTCGTGCACGTTCGTGCCGAACAGGGTGTGCCCGGCCAGCCCGTCGGCCACCAGGTCGACCGCCCACCCCGGCGGGACCGCTCCCGGGTACGCGGCGAGCAACGTGCCCAGCGCGAGCCGGCGCAGTCCTGGATCGAGCCCCACGAGATCTCCCCCTTCACTCCCCGTGGGTACGAACGTGTACCCGCGGTGGTCATCGCCCTGCCGGGTCGGCCGAGCACTCTGCCTCCGGGTGGCCGATACGCTACGGCTACCCGTTCGCAGGTCGGTTTACAGTTAGCAAAGTTTACTAAAACTAGAGGACGTGGCATGAGTGCGACCCGGCTGCCCGGCACCCCCCGCCTGTTGCGGGCGCTCAACGACCGTGCGGCGCTGGAACTGCTCCTCGAGCGCGGACCGCTCACCCGGGCCCGGCTCGGCGAGCTGACCGGCCTGTCCAAGGTCACCGCCTCGCAGCTCGTCGAGCGCCTGGAGGAGCGCGGCCTGGTCAGCCGGGTCGGCGAGCAGGCCGGCGGGCGGGGGCCTAACGCCCAGCTCTACGCGGTACGCCCGAGCAGCGCGCATGTCGTCGGGGTGGACGTCGGGCCGGACCGGGTGGTCGCCGCCTGCGCCGACATCACCGGTGCCGTGATCGGCCGGGTGGAGCAGTCGACGCGGGACACCGACGATCCGGTGGGTGTGGTGCACAACGCCGTGGTGCAGGCCGCCAGCAGCGCCCAGGCGCAGCTCAGCAGCGTCCGACGGATCGTGCTCGGTACGCCGGGTCTGGTCGATCCGCAGACCGGGGACATCACCTTCGCGTTCAACCTGCCGCGCTGGCACAGCGGTCTGCTGGCCGCGCTGCGGGACGACCTGCACACGTCGGTGGTCTTCGAGAACGACGTCAACCTGGCCGCGGTGGCCGAGGCGCAGTCCGGTGCCGCGCAGGGCGTGGCGGACTTCGTCCTGGTCTGGGTGGGTGCCGGTGTCGGTCTGGCGATCATGTTGGGTGGCCGGCTGCACCACGGCAGCAGCGGAGCGGCGGGCGAGATCGGCTACCTGCCGGTGCCCGGCGCACCCATCCCGCGGGACGTCTCGCGGCGCGCCAAGCCCGCCTTCCAGCAGGTGGTCGGCGGCGACTCGGTACGCGCGGTGGCCCGCGAGCACGGCTTCTCCGCGCCGGACGCCGCCAGTGCGGTACGGGCGGCGGTCGCGGCCGGCACCGCCGGTGGTCCGATGCTCGACGAGTTGGCCCGCCGGCTCGCGCTCGGCGTGGCCAGCACCTGCGTGGTGCTCGACCCGCCGTTGGTCGTGCTGGCCGGTGAGGTCGGCCAGGCCGGTGGCGCGGCGCTCGCCGACCGGGTGCAGCGGGAGGTGGCGGCGATCACCCTGGTCCGCCCGCGGGTGGTGCCCACCGGTCTCACCGAGGAGCCGATCCTGCGGGGCGCCCTGCGTACCGCGTTGAACGCCGTCCGCGACGAGGTGTTCGGCTCCACCGTCGGCTGAGCCCGCTGGGGCGGTCATGTGAAGGAATATTTCACCGCCGACCGCCCGGCTGCAAGCTCTTGCCGCCGGGCGGTCGCGGGTTGCCTCAGTTCAGCTGGGGGTCGCGGGCGGCCTCAGTTCAGCCGGACGGCCGCTGGCCGCCTCAGTTCAGGTCGCGGCGGCGGAAGGCGGCGAAGGCCAGCACCGTCAACCCACCGGCTACCGCCAGCAGCACCACCAGCGACGGTCTCCAGGTGAGGGTGTAGAAGCCCTGGCAGGACATGTCGTTGAAGCTGTCCCGACAGAGCTGCGAGTCCCAGATCGGCACCTTGCCGTTGAGCCACGCCCCGAGATACGTGGAGAGCATCAGCTGCTCCGGTCGCCGGGCGTCGACGATCGCCAGCACCAGCCGGACGCCCAGCTCCCACACCACCGCGTACGCGGCGACCGCGCCGAGCGCCGCCGACGTGTGCCGGCCCAGCGTCGCGATGGCGAAGCCGGTCGCGGTGGCCAGCAGCACCAGCACCAGGCCACGGCCGTGGATGGCGCCCAGCGAACTCCAGAAGTCACCGTCGAGCCGACCGGCCAACCCGGCGGTCTGCCCGATCACCCAGAAGGTGACCAGGTAGACCACCGAGGCCACCACCGACAGCGCCAGCACCGCGCCGAGCAGGGTGCCCAGCTTCGCGCCCAGCACCGTCAGCCGGCGGGGCCGCCACAGCAGCAGGTTCACCACCCCACCGGAGTTCAGGTCCGCCCCGATGTACGAGGCGCCGACCAGGAACCCGAACATCACCAGGAACGTGATGAGGAAGAAGAGCAGCGGTTTGGCCTGGTCGGCGAAGCTGAACACCCCCTCCAGGTAGTCGGACGCGACCGGCAACCGGTCCTGCTGGGCCGGGTCCATCTCGGAACAGACGGGGGGCAGATAGTCCTGGGTGTCGGGCGTCGAGATCCCGTCCCGTTGGGCCAGGCACTGCTGGTAGTTGACCTCCATGCTCCGCCGCGCCTCGACGGCCTTCTGCCGTGCCGAGGAGACTTCGTCGGCGGTCGGCCGGTGCGACCCGGCCAGGGTCGTCGCGGCCGTGACCCCGAACGCCAGCACCAGCAGGACGACCATGAGCTGCACGAAGCGGCGTGCGGAGAGCCGCTCCAACTCGGCCCGGACCAGGTTCACGCGTCCACTCCCCGTACGTCGAGATCGATCACCGGCGCGCCGTCGGCGCCCACCGGTCGCGCCGCCTCGTCGACCTGGCGGGGCACCGAGGGGTGCTCGCCGGCCCCGGTCAGCTCCAGGAAGACGCTCTCCAGGTCGGGTCGCAGCGGGGTCAGCTCGGCGACCCACAGATCCTGCTCGCCGAGCAGCCGGCTGATCACCGTCGGGTCGGTCGCCCCGCCGACCACCAGCGTCTCGCCCTCGACGGCGGCCGTCAGCTCCGCCGCCCGCAGCAGGTCGGCGGCCCGTTCCGGCTCGGCCACCCGGACCAGGAACTCGTGCCGGTCGTGACCCGCCAGCACCTCGTCCACCCGGCCGGCCGCCACCCGCCGGCCCCGCGAAATGATCGTGACGTGGTCGCAGATCAGCTGGATCTCGCCCAGGATGTGGCTGGACACCAGCACGGTCACCTCGGCCGCCGCGAGCGAACGCATCAGGTCGCGCATCTCGCGGATGCCCGCCGGATCGAGGCCGTTCGCCGGTTCGTCGAGGATGAGCAGCCGCGGGTCCTTCAGTAGCGCGGACGCCACCGCGAGGCGCTGCTTCATGCCCAGCGAGTAGCCCTTCACCCGTTCGTCGCCCCGGTCGCGCAGGCCCACCAGCTCCAGCGCCTCGTCCACCCGGGAGATCGGCACCCCGCCGGCGCGGGCCAGCAGCCGTAGCGTGCGCCGGCCGGTGAAGTTGCCGAAGAACTGTGGGCTCTCCACGATGGCGCCGACCTGGCCCGCCACCCGGGGCAGCAGTTCCGGCGACGGCTCGCCGAGCACGCGCATCTGCCCGCCGTCGGCGCGGACCAACCCCAGCAGGGCACGCAGCGTGGTGGTCTTGCCGGAACCGTTGGGCCCGAGGAAGCCGTGGATCTGTCCGGCCTCGACCAGCAGGTCGAACCCGTCGACCGCCACCCGCTTGCCGTTGCGCACGCTGCGGAAGGTCTTGCGCAGACCCTCGATCTCGATGACCGCGCTCATCCGCGCGGTTCCGAACCTGGACCGGGCATGGGCCGTCCCTCGGGTGTGGTGATCAACGACACGGTGCCTCACCCTAGGGCCAGAGCGCCGCCCATGGGGGGCGCACCACCGCTGCGTGGTTGGATGGGCGGGTGACTGGTGACCTGCTCCCCGGCGCTGCCGGCGCCGCGCCTGCCGCCGCACCCGTGGACCCGGATCTGGTGGTCAGCCTCGACAGCGTGGGCGTACGCCGCTCCGACAACGCCCTGCTGCAGGACCTGACCTGGCGCGTCGAGCTGGACGAGCGCTGGGTGGTGCTCGGCCCCAACGGCGCGGGCAAGACCACCCTGCTCAACCTGGCCGCCGGCCGGCTGCACCCCACCACCGGCGTCGCGCACGTCCTCGGCGAGCGGATCGGCCGCACCGACATCACCGAGCTGCGCACCCGCATCGGGCTCACCACGGCCGAGCTCGCCGCCCGGGTGCCCGCCGACGAGCAGGTCAGCGACGTGGTGGTCACCGCCGCCTGGTCGGTGGTCGGCCGCTGGCGGGAGACCTACGAGAAGGGCGACGTGGCGCGGGCGCGGGCGCTGCTCAGTCAGCTCGGCGTCGGCAACCTCGCCGAACGCCGCTACGGCACCCTCTCCGACGGTGAACGCAAGCGGGTCCAGATCGCCCGGGCGCTGATGACCGACCCGGAGCTGCTGCTGCTCGACGAGCCCACCGCCGGGCTCGACCTCGGTGGCCGCGAGGACCTGGTTGCCCGGCTGGCCGAGCTGGCGTACGACCCGGACGCCCCCGCCATGGTGCTCGTCACCCACCACGTGGAGGAAATCCCGCCCGGGTTCACCCACGCGCTGCTGCTGCGCGAGGGCGCGGTCGTCGCGCAGGGGTTGCTCGCCGAGACGCTGACCGGCGACAACCTCTCCAAGACCTTCGGTCTGCCGCTGGTGGTCGAGCGCTCCGGCGACCGCTACACCGCACGCGCCGCCTGAGCGGGTGACCATGCCGCAGACCCGGGTGGTGGTGGTGGGCAGCGCCAACATGGATCTGGTCGCGATGGCCCCCGCGCTGCCCCGACCGGGCCAGACCATGCTCGGCACCGACTTCGTGATGGTGCCCGGCGGCAAGGGCGCCAACCAGGCCATCGCCGCCGTCCGGGCCGGCGCCTCCTGCGCCTTCCTGGGCGCGATCGGCTCCGACGCGTTCGGCGTGACGCTCCGCGCCCGCATCACGGCCGCCGGCGTGGACACCGGTCACCTGCGGGTCGTGTACGGCGCGTCCGGCGTGGCGCTCGTCATGGTGAACGGCCAGGGGGAGAACGCCATCGTGGTCACCCCCGGCGCGAACGACGCGCTGGTCGGCCTCACCGACGAGGAGTTGGCCACGGTACGCGGGGCGGACGTCCTGGTCGCCCAGTTGGAGATCCCGGTGCGGACGGTGACCGCCGCCGCGCTGGCCGCCCGCGCGGCCGGCACCCGGGTCGTCCTCAACGCCGCACCCGCCCGGGACCTCCCGCCGGAACTGCTCGACGCCGTGGACCTGCTCGTCGTCAACGAGGGCGAGGCGCAGGCGTTCACCGGCCGGGGCCGGGAGGACCCGAAGGCGCTGCTCGACCTGGTACCCCGCGCGGTGCTCACCATCGGTGACGCCGGCGCCTGGTACGTCGACCGGGAGGGTGCCGAGGTGCACGTCCCCGCCGTCCGGGTCGACGTGGTCGACTCCACCGCGGCCGGCGACGCGTTCACCGCCGCGCTCGCGGTCGGCTGGGGCGAGGGGCGGGACGTCGTCGACGCCGTACGTTGGGCGGCGGCGGCCGGCGCGGCCTGTGTCCGCAAGCTCGGCGCCTCGGTGGCCCTGCCGCAGCGGGCCGAGATCGACGCGCTGTACGCGCCGGGCTGATCCGACGTCGAGCGCCCCGACGTCGACCTGCCCGGCCACGTCACGTCGGCCTGCCGGCGTCCGTCCGAAAGGCCCGCCGGTACGCCGACGGCGACGTCAGCATGATCCGTCCGAAGTGGTGGCGGTAGGTGACCGGGGTGTCGAAGCCCACCGCGCCGGCGATCTGCTCGATCGCGGCGTCGGTCTCCTCCAGCAGCGCCAGACTGGCCCGGACCCGCTGGTCGATGAGCCACCGGATCGGGCTGGTCCCGGTGGCCCGGGTGAAGTGCCGCAGATAGGTACGCGGTGACATGTGTGCCCGCCCGGCGAGCCGGGCGACGCTCAGCGGCTCGGCGAGGTGGGCGAGCGCCCAGTCGATGCTGGCGGCGATCCGGTCGTCGGCCGGGTCGGCGGTCACCGGCGCCTCGACGAACTGGGCCTGTCCGCCGTCACGGTGCGGAGGGATGACCAGTCGGCGGGCGACCGCGTTGGCGATCGCCGCGCCGTGGTCAGGCCGCACCACGTGCACGCTGAGATCGAGCCCGGCTGCGCTGCCGGCGCTGGTAAGCAGGTCGCCATCATCGAGGTAGAGCACGTTTGGGTCCACCTCGACGCGTGGGTACCGCCGTGCCAGCAGCTCCGCGTACCGCCAGTGGGTGGTGGCCCGCCGTCCGTCCAGCAGCCCGGCGCCGGCCAGCGCGAACGCGCCCGAACAGATCGACATGATCCGCGCGCCGCGGGCGTGCGCCGTCCGCAGCGCCGCCACCAACGCGGGCGACGGGTCGGCGGTCACGTCCGGCACACCGGGCACGATCACCGTCCGCGCCGCCGCCAGCTCCGCCAGACCGTACGGGGTGTGCAGGCTGACCCCGCCGACCACCGGCACCGGCCCCGGCTTCTCGGCGCAGATCACCAGGTCGTACCAGTCGACGTCGAACTCGGGGCGGGGCAGCCCGAACACCTCGGTGACGATGCCGGTCTCGAACACCGACATCCCCGGGTACGCGAGCACCGCGACGCGGTGACCGGCGGCCGGCTGTCGCGGCGAAGGCAGCGCCCTCGGACGGCCACCCACCGCACTGCTCGACATGGCGGGATGTTAGCGCAGGACGTCGTTACCGCCACTCGTCCCGGCCCGCCCCGCCGACCACGATCAGTGGCATGACCTTCACCTTCGCTGTCCCGCCAGCCGCTCCGGACGTCGCGGCCGCCCACTTTCTCGCCCGACTCAGCGTCCAGACCGACGTCAGTGACGTGTACGCCGACCTGACCGCCCGTACCCCCGGGCTCGTGGTGGTCGACTCCCGGGGGGTGGCCGGTTGGGCGCAGGGTCACCTGCCGGGTGCGGTGCACCTGCCCACCGCCGAGATCGCCGCCCGGGCAGCCGAGAAGATCCCCGCCGGTGCCGCCGTGGTCACCTACTGCTGGGGGCCGGGCTGCAACGGCGCCACCCGGGCGGCGCTGGAGTTCGCCCGGCTCGGCATCGCGGTCAAGGAGATGCTCGGCGGATTCGAGTACTGGGTACGGGAGGGGCTGCCGGTGGAGACCGAGAGTGGGCTGACCCGACGTCCCGTCGACGACCTGACCGCACCCACGACGGCAACCTGCGATTGCTGATCCGGCCGTCTGCGCGCGGGTCAGTCGGCGGGCTCGTCGGTCAGCTTCTCGCCCCGGCGACGCAGCATGCCGAGGCCGGGGATGCCCGCCACGGCGAGCTTGAGGTCACGGGTGACGTCGAGCAGGTCGTGCAGGTCGGGCCCGACCCGGTCCAGGGTCGCGAGGATCGGCAGGATGTCGGCGGTCAGGTGTTCCTTGAGCTTCGGCAGCTCGTCGATCAGGTGGATCGCCGCGGTGATCTCCTCGTGGCTCAACTCCTGCACGAACCTGCCGGTCATCGGCGCGGCCCGGCGCAGCGCCGGCTCGTACGCCGCCAGCAGTTCGGCCGCGGTGGCCGCGGCCTGTGCGGCCGTCTGCACGGTGACCGCAGCGTTGCCGGCCACCGCGTCGGCCTCGGTGACCACCGTGCCCGCGACGCGCGCGACCTTGTCGGCCTCGTTCACCACCACGGCGGCGGCCGCGGCCACCTCGGTGGCCGTGTCGACGGCGGCCGTCGCGGCGGCGCTGATCACCGCCACCTCGCGGACCGCCGTCTCGGCGTCGGTGAGCACCTCGTCGGTCCGGTCCAGGGTCGTCTCGATCCGGTCGACCACACCGTTGATCCTGGCCAGCAGCACCTCCACCCCGTCCAACACCGCGAAGGCGCGGGCGGGCACGGCGGCGAACGAGGCGGCCGAGCCGAGCGCCTGGTCGAGGGCGGAGCGGGTCAGGCCGACCACCGCGGTGGGTGTGGGGAGGGGAAGCGCCATGGCACCAAGTGTGCGTCGGTCCTGCCACAACCGCTCGTCCAGCGCTGCCGGAGCGGTCCGTCGCGGGACGCCCGACGGTAGGGTGCCGGCATGTCGGCCGCACCGCCGCGCCACCCACCGAGCCCTCGGATCGCCGTCCTGCTCGCCGTGCTCGCGACGGTCACCGCCGCGCTCGGCGCGACGGTGCTGGTACGCGCCGACGCCGGCCTGACCGTGCGTCACGTCACCGTCGACGGCGTACCGATGACCGAGGTGCGCGCCGGTCCGCCGAACCCGGAGGTCCGTCGACCCGGCGTGGTGATCGCACACGGCTTCGCCGGCTCGGCACGGCTGATGCGCCCGATCGCCGACACCGTCGCCCGTCGGGGAGCGGTCGCGCTGGTGTTCGACTTCGCCGGGCACGGTGCCAACCCGGCCCGGCTCGGTACCGGCATGTCATCCGTGACGCTCGCCGCCGACCTGGACGTCGCGGTCGGATTCCTGCGGTCCCAGCCGGATGTGGACCCGGCCCAGATCATGCTGGTCGGGCACTCGATGGGCGCGGGCGCGGTCACCCGGTACGCGGTCGAGCACCCCGAGATCGCAAGGACCGTGGCGATCTCGCTGCCCGAGGCCGGCGAGTTGCCGCCCGGGCGTCCGACCGAACTGCTGCTGATCGTGGGAGGCGCGGAGTTCCCCGGGTTCCGGCGGGCCGCCGACGACGCCGCGCGGCGGGGCGCGACGGTGGGTCGCCGGCCCGCCGTCGTGGTGCCGGGGGTGGAGCACATCTCGGTGCTCTTCGCCCCGCGCACCCACGAGGAAATCCTCCACTGGCTGCCCAGCGCGGACGGGAACGCCTCGCCCCGACCGCTCGCCCGTCTCGCCGGCGCGGCGCTGCTGCTGGTGGCGTTCGCCGTCGGCCTGGTGCCGCTGGCGGCGCTGCTCCTGGGCCGCCGGCCTGCCCCGACGTCCGCCGCGGGCCGGCGGGCTGCGGGGGAGCCGGCGTTGCGTGGTCCGGCCCTGCTCGGGTTGGTCGTCGTCGCCAGTGGTCTCGCCGCAGGCGTCGCCACCGTCCTGCCGACCAGCCGCCTTCCGCTCGCGGTCGGCGGTTACGTGACCGGCTTCCTGCTGGTCACCGGTCTACTGACGATCGTCGGTCACCGCTGGCTGCCCGCCGCGACGCGTGCCCCCGAGGTGGTCGAGGAGCAGGTCGGCAGCCGCACGCCGACCCGGACCACCGTCGCGGCGTCGGCGCTGACGGCGTACGCGATTCTCGCCGTGGCGCTGCCGATCCACCTCGGACTGACCTGGGCGCGGCCGGTCGGCGCCCGCTGGTGGCTGCTCCCGTTGGTGGTGGGAGCGTGCCTGGTGTTCCTGCTCGGCGTCGAGGTGGTCGCGGCGGGCCGGACGTGGCGTCGCCTGCTGGCCGTCGCGGTCACCGTGGTCGCGCTGTGCGCGGCGGTGGTTTTCGGTCTGGCACCCGGGTTCGTGCTGCTGGTGGTGCCGCTGTTCGCCGTACTGCTCGGCTGGCATGTGCTGTGGGCGGCGGTGCTGCGCCGGTACGCGAGCCCGCGCTGGCTACCGGCCCTGGTGGGCGCGGCCCTGCTGGGCTGGCCGATCGCCACCACCCTGCCGTTGACCTGACGGCGCGGGGGTGGTCACCGATGGTCGCCCTGCTGTTCGACGGCGCGCTGCACGGCCCGGTAGATCTGCCCGAACCGCAGCGCGTCCGGGGTGCGCAGCAGCAGGTGCTCCTGCCCGTGGTGCTGCACCCACAGCTCGTGCACGTGGCTGCCGCGCTCGTAGGAGCGGTCCAGCCAGCCGAGAGGAATCTCCAGGAAGGGGGCCAGTGCCAGTGCCCCCACCGCGCAGGCGGCGAGGATGATCAACGCCAACTGCCAGTTGCCCCGGTCCTGGGCGGACCAGGCCAGCGACACCACGCAGACCAGCGCCACGAGGGGTGGCAGCGACAGCAGCAGGACCAGCACGCCGCGACCCAGCACCCGGCCGCGTACGGCGAGGGTCTTCGGTCCCCGTTGGTGCCAGACGAACGTCACGTCGGACAGGGCGATCACCTGACCGCCCGCCCGGATCGACTCGGAGGTCACCTGCACCGCGTCGTCCCGGTAATAGAGGGTCATCACTAAGCCTAACCACCGCAAGGCAACCCCGCGCCCCTGCCCGGCGCGCCCTGCGTGCCCCCTGCCTCGTCGATCTTGCACTTTGTGCTGCGACATAACGGGGCATAGACGCCCTTATTGGCAACAGAAACTGCAAGATCGACGGGGTGGGGTGGGGGTGCGGGGCGGGTGCGGGAGGGGTGGGGCTAGCGGCGGGCGGCGGGGCGGGCCGGTTGCGTCGCGTCCATGGCGCGCTGGACCGCCCGGTAGATCTGGCCGAAGCGCAGCGCGTCGCCGGTGCGCAGCAGTCGTACCGGTTGACCCCGCCAGCGGGCCCAGATCTCCAGTTGGCGACTGCCCCTGGCGTACGAACGGTCGAGGTGTTCGAAGAGGAAGTCGGCGACCGGGCCGACGGCCAACCCGACCAGCACCGAGGCGCCGACGATCGCGATCGTCACGGTGGGTGAGCGGTGCAGCCAGACGGCCACGCCGATGCCGATCACCGCCGCCACCAGCGGACCGGCCAGGGCGGCGCCGATCGCGCCCCGCCCGGCGAGCACCCGCCAGGAGCGGCTGCCACGGCGGTGCCAGACCATGGTGATCTCGGCCAAGGGGTAGCTGCGCCCGTCGACCTGGACGGCGGTGGAGGTGACCCGTACTGACCTGTCGTCGTAGAAAGTGATCATGGTTGGACTCCCGCCCGCGGCGCTGACACCACAGTACTTACCCCAACGAGCCGGGTCGTAAGGTTGGCACGCGACTTCGACGAGGAAGTGAGGGCAGCGTGGGCGAGTTCGTTCGGCTGGAGACCACTGACGGCATCGGCACCATCCGGCTGGAGCGGCCGCCGATGAACGCGCTCAACACCCAGGTGCAGGAGGAGTTGCGCGCCGCCGCCACGGCGGCCACCGCCGATCCCGAGGTCCGCGCCGTCATCGTGTACGGCGGGGAGAAGGTCTTCGCCGCCGGGGCGGACATCAAGCAGATGGCCGCGATGTCCTACGTGGACATGGCCGACCGGGCGGCGGCGCTGTCCAGCGCGCTCGGCGCGATCGCCCGCATCCCGAAACCGGTGGTGGCGGCGATCACCGGGTACGCCCTCGGTGGCGGCTGTGAGTTGGCGCTGGCCTGTGACTGGCGGGTGGTCGCCGAGGACGCCAAGCTCGGCCAGCCCGAGATCAAGCTGGGCGTCATCCCCGGCGCGGGCGGGACGCAGCGGCTGGCCCGTCTGGTGGGTCCGGCGCGGGCCAAGGATCTGATCATGTCCGGTCGGATGGTGGACGCCCAGGAGGCGTTGCGGATCGGCCTCGCCGACCGGGTCGTACCGGCCGCGGAGGTGTACGACGCGGCCGTCGCGCTCGTCACGCCGTACCTCAAGGGGCCTGTGCAGGCCCTGCGCGCCGCGAAGCTGGCGGTCGACGGCGGCCTGGACATGGACCTGAATTCGGGCCTGGCCTGGGAGAGTCAGCTCTTCGCGGCGCTGTTCGCGACCGACGACCGGCGCGAGGGCATGGCCGCGTTCGTGGAGAAGCGCAAGCCGGACTTCACCGGCCGCTGACGGCCCGGGGCGGCCGGCCGTCGGCAGCCGCCAACGGCCGAACCGAGAACGGTTCACATTCTGCCTACCGGCCAGTAACGTGTGACGTCGGCCATCTGCGACCAAAGGAGCGGCGATGACGGAGCGGATCGAAGGTCACGGCGGGGAGTTGGCCCTCGCGGCCATACGGGCGCACGGCGTGCGGGAAATGTTCACCCTCTCCGGTGGCCACGTCTTTCCGCTCTACGACGCCGCCCACAAGACCGACTTCCCGATCTACGACGTCCGGCACGAGCAGTCGGCGGTCTTCGCGGCCGAGGCGGTGGCGAAGCTCCAGCGCCGCCCCGGCCTCGCCGTGCTCACCGCCGGCCCGGGTGTCACCAACGGCATCTCCGGCATGACCAGCGCCTTCTTCAACGCCTCCCCGGTGCTGGTGCTCGGTGGTCGGGCCCCCGCATTCCGGTGGGGTTCGGGCAGCCTCCAGGAGATGGACCACCTGCCGCTGGTCGCCCCGGTCACCAAGCACGCCGAGACGGTGTTCAGCACCGACGACATCCCACGCGCGGTCGACGCCGCCCTCACCGCCGCGCTCACCCCGCACCGGGGCCCGGTCTTCCTCGACTTCCCGCTGGAGACGGTCTTCTCGGTCGCCGACGCGGACCTGCCCACGCCGTCCGGCGTCGACGCCGTCGAACCGGACCCGGACGAGGTCAGCCGGGCCGCCACGCTGATCGCCGGCGCGCAGCGGCCGGTCATCATCGCCGGTTCGGACGTGTACGCCGGTGACGCGGTGGCCGCGCTGCGCGAGGCTGCCGAGGCGTTGCAGGTGCCGGTGTTCACCAACGGGATGGGCCGTGGCTCGCTGCCGCCGGAGCACCCGCTCGCCTTCGCCAAGGCCCGCCGCGCCGCGCTCTCCGGCGCCGACGTCGTCGTGGTGGTCGGCACGCCGCTGGACTTCCGGCTCAGCTTCGGCGACTTCGGTGACGCCAAGGTGGTGCACATCGTCGACGCGCCCAGCCAGCGCGCCACGCACGTCCAGCCAGCCGTCGCCCCCGCCGGCGACCTGCGCCTGATCCTCTCCGCGCTGGCCGACCACGCCGGCGACCGGGCCGACCACGCCGACTGGATCGCCGACCTGCGGGTCGCCGAGGACGCGGCGAAGGCCCGGGACGCCGCCGAGATGGCCGCCGAGACCGACCCGATCCGGCCGGCCCGGATCTACGGCGAGCTGCGCCGGGCACTCGCCCCGGACGCCATCACCATCGGCGACGGCGGTGACTTCGTCTCGTACGCCGGGCGCTACCTGGAGCCGTCGCAGCCCGGCACCTGGTTGGACCCGGGTCCGTACGGCTGCCTGGGCACCGGCATGGGCTACGCGATGGGCGCCCGGGTCAGCCACCCGGACCGGCAGATCTGCGTGCTGATGGGCGACGGCGCGGCCGGCTTCTCGCTGATGGACGTCGAGTCGCTGGTCCGCCAGAAGCTGCCCGTGGTGATCGTCGTCGGCAACAACGGCATCTGGGGCTTGGAGAAGCACCCGATGCGCGCCATGTACGGCTACGACGTCGCCGCCGACCTCCAGCCGGAGCTGCGCTACGACACGGTGGTCAGCGCGCTGGGCGGGGCGGGGGAGACGGTCGCCAAGGCCGCCGACCTCGCGCCGGCACTGCAACGGGCCTTCGACTCCGGTGTGCCGTACCTGGTCAACGTGCTCACCGACCCGACCGACGCGTACCCCCGCTCGTCGAACCTGGCCTGAGTCACACCCGCCGCCGTCGCCGCTCCTCGGAGGGCGACGGCGGCGCGCTCACACCTCCGGCCGGTCACCCTCACGGGGCGGCTCGCCGTCGCGCCGGCGCAGGTCGTCCTCGCGCCGACGCAGGTCCTCCTCCCAGCGGCGGAAGAGTTCCGCGTCCTGCTGCTTGGCGCGGTCCTGCACCGAGCGGAGGAACTCCGGGTCGTCGTCGGGAGCGAGGGGACGGCGCTGCTGCCGCTCGGCGGCGCCCGGCCACGCCCTAGGTGTGGAGGTGCCGGGCTCGCGTCCGGCCACGAACCAGGCGATCGACCCGACCAGGGGGAAGAACAGGATGATCAGCACCCAGGCGATCCGGGGCAGGGCGCGGATCTGACCCTCCTCGGCGGACAGGCAACTGATCAGCGCGCAGACGGCGAGGACGATCTGCGCCAGGAAGAGGAGTACGTACAGCCGGGCCATGCACCCATCATGGCGCACGGCGTCGCGTCAGCGTAGTCCGCGAACCGTCAGCAGCACGCCGAGCAGCGCGAGCCCGACCGAGCCCAGCGCGACCAGCGGTAGCGTCCGGCCACCGGTACGGGCCGCGCCGACGCCGGTGGCGCGCGGCCAGCAGAGCACGAGCAGGCCACCCCAGACCAGCACGGCCGCGCCGACGACGAGAGCGCCGAACACGCCGCCGTCCGCCGCCAGCCGGACGGCCAGCGCGGTCACCACGGTCAGCGTCAGCAGGGTGCGCCGCCAGGCCAGCCGGGTCCGCTCCGGTTGCAACCCCGGATCGCGTCCCGTGTTCACCGTTCCCCGACCGCCCGGGCCAGGACCGCGAACACCAGCAGGACGGCCCCCGCACCCACGGCGAGGGCGAGGACGGCGGGGAAGCGGGAGGCGGGCAGCTCCTGACCGAGCCGGATGGCCCGTTCGGTACGCGCCCAGTGGTCCACGGCGCGGATCGCGACGGTGCCGCCGAGCAGCAGCAGCGCGACCGCGATGATCTCCCGCAGGTGGCTCATCGGCAGCGGCGGCAGGAACTGCGCGGCGGCCAGTCCGCCGCCGACCAGTGCGAGCCCGGTGCGCAGCCAGGCGAGGAAGGTCCGCTCGTTGGCCAGGGAGAACCGGTAGTCCGGTGTCTCACCGACGGCGCGCGCCTCCGCCGGGTCGAACCAGCGCCTGATCGCTTCCCACACGCTGGGAGATTATCCGCTTCCCCGGAGCCTTAGCCTGGTCAGGTGACCGATCTTGATGTGAACACGCTGCGCGCCGCCTACGACAACCAGCTCCGCCCGGAGATCCCCGACCCGGTTCCGGCGGGGGTGACCGTCGAGCGGGACGGCCCGCTCGTGCGGATCACCGGACTCGATGCGGGCGGCTTCCTCACCTACCGCGACCTGGGCGGGCTGACCGGCGACGCGCTGGACGAGCTGATCGCCCGGCAGGTGGCGCTGTTCCGCGAGCGCGGCCAGTCGGTGGAGTGGAAGCTCAACGAGCACGACGAGCCGGCCGACCTGGCCGACCGGCTGCGCGCCGCCGGCTTCGTGCCGGAGGACCGGGAGACCGTCGTGGTCGGGCCGGTCGCGCCGCTGGCCGCCGCGCTGCCGGTGACCCCCGAGGGAGTACGCCTGCGTGAGGTGACCGCCCGGGAGGACCTGGAGCGGATCGCCGCCATGGAGGAGGAGGTCTGGCAGGCGGACCGCTCGCACCTGGTGTGGGGCCTGGCCAAGGAGATCGACGCCGACCCGAACTCGATCACCGTGGTGGTGGCCGAGGCGGACGGTGCGGTGGTGAGCGCCGGCTGGGTGCGGTTCCCGGCGAACACCGGCTTCGCCACCCTCTGGGGCGGCTCGACCCTGGCGCAGTGGCGGCGCAAGGGCATCTACCGGGCGTTGGTCAACTACCGGGCGCGGCTGGCCGAGCAGCGGGGTCGCACGCTCGTGCAGGTCGACTGTTCCGAGGACAGTCGCCCGATCCTGCAGCGTCTCGGTCTCGTCGCCGTCACCACCACCACGCCGTACGTCTACACTCCGTGATCATGGAGCAGCGGTTGACGGACGAGGAGCGCCTGACCCTCAAGACGGGCGCGTTCGGCGCGGTCTTCCTGGTCTCGAACGCCGACCCGGGGATGCTGGGCGTGATCCGCGAGAGCGTGGCCGCCTCGGGCGCGCTCGCCGACGCGAGCGGCGTGGTCAAGGAGGCGCTGACCACCGGCCCGCTGCCCCGCCTGCCCCGGGACTCCCAGTTGGAGATCGAGTCGGTGGTGCTGCCGGCGCTCGGTCGGGCGGTACGCATCCTGCGGGAGAAGTCGCCGGCCGACGTCGAGGCGTACCGGTCGGTGGTGCTGAGCGCGGCGGACCGGGTGGCCCGCGCGCACGACGGGGTGGCCCCGGCCGAGGCCGCCGCCATCGAGCAGATCCGGGACGCGCTGGCCGAACCCGTCTGACCTGCGTCGCGCCGGTGACCTGTGTCACTCTGCGTGCCCGGCGACGGTAACCTACTGGCAGGTAACATGGCCGCGTGGGCAACTGCACAGCAGCCCGCGGTTGACCGGGCGTCGACCGACACGCGAGGCTGCGGCCCAGACCGGGCGAGCCAAGGGCAACACCACACAGGAGGGTCGTCGAAGCGCGATGAACATCGTCGTACTCGTCAAGCAGGTGCCTGATTCGGGCGCGGACCGCAACCTGCGCAATGACGACAACACCGTCGACCGCGGTTCGGCGAACAACGTGATCAACGAGATGGATGAGTACGCCATCGAGGAGGCGCTGAAGATCAAGGAGGCGCACGGCGGCGAGGTCACGATCCTGACCATGGGTCCGGACCGGGCGACCGAGTCGATCCGCAAGGCGCTCTCCATGGGCCCGGACAAGGCCGTGCACGTGGTGGACGACGCCCTGCACGGCTCCTGCGCGGTGGCCACCTCCAAGGTGCTCGCCGCCGCCCTCGGGCAGCTCAACGCCGACCTGGTGATCTGCGGCGCGGAGTCCACCGACGGCCGGGTCCAGGTGATGCCGCACATGATCGCCGAGCGGCTCGGCGTCGCGGCGCTCACCGGCGCCCGCAAGCTCACCGTCGACGGCGCGACGCTGACCGTCGAGCGGCAGACCGAGGAGGGCTACGAGGTCGTCACGGCCTCCACGCCGGCCGTGGTCTCCGTGTGGGACACCATCAACGAGCCGCGCTACCCCTCCTTCAAGGGCATCATGGCCGCGAAGAAGAAGCCGGTGCAGACGTACTCCCTGGCCGACCTGGGCGTCGCGCCGACCGAGGTGGGCTTCGACGGTGCCACCAGCGCCGTCGTCGAGCACACCAAGCGTCCGCCGCGCTCCGGCGGCGCCAAGATCACCGATGAGGGCGAGGGCGGCGTCAAGCTGGTCGAGTTCCTCGCCACCGAGAAGTTCGTGTGAGAGGGGCTTTACGACATGTCTGAGGTTCTCGTCGTCGTCGAAGCCACCAAGGAATTCGGCGTCAAGAAGGTCACCCTGGAGATGCTCACCCTCGCCCGTGAGCTGGGCACCCCGAGCGCCGTGGTGCTCGGCGGCCCCGGCGCGGCCGAGGCGCTGAGCGGCAAGCTGGGCGAGTACGGCGCGGAGAAGATCTACGCCGCCGAGGGTGACGACATCGACGGCTACCTGGTGGCCCCCAAGGCGACCGTGCTGGCCGAGTTGGTCCAGCGGGTGCAGCCGGCCGCCGTGCTGCTGGCGTCGGCCCAGGAGGGCAAGGAGATCGCCGCCCGGCTCGCCGTCAAGCTCGACAACGGCATCCTGACCGACGTGGTCGGCCTGGCCGCCGACGGCACCGCCACCCAGGTGGCCTTCGCCGGTTCCACCATCGTCAAGTCCAAGGTCACCAAGGGCCTGCCGCTGGTCACCGTCCGGCCCAACTCGGTCACCCCGAGCCCGGCCGCCGCCACCCCGGCGATCGAGCAGCTCACCGTGTCGGTCACCGACACCGACAAGCTGGCCAAGGTGGTCGAGCGGGTCGCCGAGCAGAAGGGCTCCCGCCCCGAGCTGACCGAGGCCGGCGTGGTCGTCTCCGGCGGTCGTGGCGTCGGCAACGCCGACAACTTCAAGCTGGTCGAGGAGCTGGCCGACCTGCTCGGCGGCGCCGTCGGCGCGTCCCGCGCGGCCGTCGACTCCGGCTTCTACCCGCACCAGTTCCAGGTGGGCCAGACCGGCAAGACGGTCTCCCCGCAGCTCTACGTGGCGCTGGGCATCTCCGGCGCCATCCAGCACCGGGCCGGCATGCAGACCTCGAAGACGATCGTCGCCGTCAACAAGGACGGCGAGGCGCCGATCTTCGAGCTGGCCGACTTCGGCGTGGTGGGCGACCTGTTCAAGATCGTCCCGCAGGCCGCCGAGGAGATCCGCAAGCGCAAGTGACCGTGTGACGCAGAAAGTGGCCGCCCGTCGTGACGGGCGGCCACTTCTTTCGTGGGGAGCTGATCGGCGGGCCGGGGAGCTGAGCCGGCCCGCCGATCAGCCCGTCAGGGTGCCCCTCAACAGGCTGTCGCCGGAGTGGCGGGTGTTGTTGTCGTACTGCTCGGCGGACACGTCGACCACCGAATAGCTCTTGAGGTCGACGTTCGGGGGCAGGGGCAGCAGAGCGTCCGCGTCGCCACCGAGGGTGCCGATCGAGAACATCTCCATCGTCGTCGGATTGATGAGCCAGACCTCGTAGTACCCCGGCACGCGCGGGAGATTCGCCACATGCAGATGCAGTTGGCCGCCCTGGAGGACCCGCGCGTCGCCCTGGGCCGATTTCGGCGTCGAGCCGAACGCCGCCAGTGGCGCGCTGGCCAGCACCGTCGGCGTCTTCGCAGGCTCCGGTTCGGTGGGCCGCAGCACCGTGACCGTACCCACCACACCGATCGCCGCCGCCGCGAGCGCGGTGACCGTGGTGGCCGCCCAGCGGGACCAGCCACGGCTCCGGCGGGACCGACGCGTCGGATCGAGCCGGGTGACCGCCTCGGTCTCCGTCCCGCGGGTCTGTCCAGGCACCTGCTGCCGATCGGTGCCGGTCAGCACCGCCACGGGTGCGGGAGCCGCGGTGCCCTCGGCCGCCCGGATCTGGGCCTCGATGCCCTGCCAGAGGTGCTCCGGCGGGTCGGGCAGGTCACCGAGGCCCTGCGTCTCGGCGCCGAGCCCGGCCACCTGGCGCAGGGTCGTCAGTTCGGCCCGGCAGTGTGCGCAGGTGTCGAGGTGGGTGCGCTCCCCGTCGTCCGCCTCGCTCTCACCGAGCGCCAGAAAGACCAGCCGCTCGTGCTCCAGGTGCTGCACCATCCACCTCCCATCTGCGCTTCAAGCTCGCCATGCCGCGTCGGATGTGACTCTTCACGGTGCCCAACGGCACCCCGGTCACCGCGGCGATCTGCTGGTGTGTCAGGTCGTCGTAGAAGGCCAACTCCAACATGCGCCGCTGGTCGTCCGGGAGGCGTGCCAGTTCGTCCGCGATCACCAGCCGATCCACCACCCGGTCCGGGTCCGGGCCGGTCTGCGCCGGCTCGGGCAGTTGCCGGACCGTCTCCACCACCCGGGTCTCCCGCGCCGAGGCGCGCATCCGGTCGATCACCTTGCGCCGGCCGATCCCGAGGAGCCAGCCGACCAGCGATCCCTTGGTGGGATCGAAGGTGTCCCGGCCGAGCCACGCGCCGACGAACGTCGCCTGGGTCACGTCCTCGGCGTCGGCCCGGTTGGCGAGCATGGAGGTCGCCAGGTGCAGGACGGCGCGGCCGTAACGGTCGTACGCCTCACGCAGCGCCGCCTCGTCGCCGGCCCGGAACCGGGCCGCCAGGTCGTCCGTCGGTGGGTCCGGTTGCGGTGGCAGCGCCGTCATGGGGCGGCCCACCTTCGCTGGGGCATGCCCGACTGTAACTCCCACAGCCCTCGCCCCACTTCCCCGGTCAGAGTCATCTCACCTGCTCTTCGTCTGCCGAGGGTGATCTGGATGCGGCCGGCGCCGAGAAAAGAAAACGCGTTGAGAGCGCATCCACCCGCATCGGAGCCGGCGTAACCCGTTCTGCAAGCCAGGCCTGACGAATCAGCACCAATCACCAGGAGGCAGACATGCAGCTCTCGTACTTCCGTCGGGTCGCCGCGGGCGGCGCGGTCGCCGCGCTGGCCTTCGCCGGTGTCGGCGCGTTCACCGCCACCCCCGCGTACGCCGCCACGTCGAAGGTCTCCGTCGTGCACGGCATCCCGGACACCCCGGTCGACGTCTACGTCAACGGCAAGAAGACGCTCGACAACTTCAAGCCCGGTGACGTGGCCGGCCCGCTGAACCTGGCCGAGGGGGAGTACGACATCGCCCTCACCAAGCCCGGCGATCCGGTCGGCAGCGCGATCCTCAAGGTCGACGACGCCAAGGTGCCGGGCGGGGCGAACATCAGCATCGCCGCGCACCTCGACGCCGCCGGCAAGCCGAAGATCACGCCTTTCGTGAACGACGTCTCCAAGGTCGACGCCGGCAAGGCCCGCCTGATCGTCCGGCACACCGCGGCCGCCCCGGCGGTCGACGTACGCGCCGGTGGCACCCCGGTCTTCAAGGGCCTGACCAACCCGAAGGAGGCCAAGGGCGACGTCGACGCCGGCGAGGTGAAGGCGGACGTGGTGCTGGCCGGCACCGACACCGTGGCCATCGGCCCGGCGGACCTGAACCTCAAGGAGGGCACCGCGACGATCGTCTACGCGATCGGCTCCGCCGAGGGCAAGAACCTGGACGTGGTGGCCCAGACCATCACCGGCCTGCACTCCGCCCCGGGCGGTGTGCCGAGCGGTGACGGTGGCCAGGCGGGTACCGGCGTGAACACCTGGTGGTACGTGCTCACCGGCGCCGGCGTCCTGCTGCTCGTCGGTGGCGGGGCGCGGATGGCGACCGCGCGGACCGGCCGCAGGTGACGGTGCGCAACCGCGGCGCGCTGGCGGCCCTGGCCGCCGGCGTTGCCGCGCTCACCGTCGCCACCCTGGTGGCGTGCAACTCCCAGCCGGCCGAGAACGTCGGCACCGAGGAGGCGACCGCGCTGGCCAGTGCCGCACCGGCCACCGACCCGTCGGCCGCCGCCGTCCCGTCGGTTCCGGTGACCGCCGGCGACCTGCCGGTCGGGGCGGAGACCGTGCCTCCGGTGCGGCTGGTCATCCCGGAGATCGGCGTCACCGCCACGGTCAACGCCGTCGGCATCAACGAGCGCACCAACGAGTTCGAGGTGCCGCCGAGCGTTGACCAGATCGGCTGGTACCGGTACGGCCCCGGCCTGGAGGCGGACGCCGGATCGGTGGTGATCGCCGGTCACGTGGACAGCGCCAAACAGGGCAAGGGGGCGTTCTTCCGGCTGCGCGAGCTGGACCAGGGCGACACCCTGACCGCGACCGGCAGCGACGGCAAGGCCCGGCGGTACCAGGTCGTCGCCCGGGAGGAGTACGCCAAGACCAAGATCCCGTTGGACCGGTACTTCGCCCGGGACGGCAAGCCGCGGCTGACCCTGATCACCTGCGGTGGGCCGTTCGACGCCAAGGCCCGCAAGTACCGCGACAACATCGTCGTCACGGCGGTGCCCGCCTGACCGGGCCGGGTTCGTCTCGTGCCGGGGTGCTCTCCGCGCCCCGGCACGAGACGCGGCGTCCACTCCGCTCTCCGGTCCCCGGCCGGTCGGCCGTACGCTGAGGGGTGATGGCTTACCTGGATCACGCGGCTACCACCCCCATGCTCGACGAGGCACTGGAGGCGTACGTCGCCACCGCCCGCGAGGTCGGCAACGCGTCCTCCCTGCACGCGGCGGGTCGTCGTGCCCGTCGCCGGGTCGAGGAGTCGCGCGAGCGGGTGGCCGCGGTGCTCGGCGCGCGGCCGTCCGAAGTGATCTTCACGGGTGGTGGCACGGAGAGCGACAACCTGGCGGTGAAGGGCATCTTCTGGGCCCGCCGGGACGCCAACGCCGACCGCCGGCGGGTGATCTCCAGCGCCGTCGAACACCACGCCGTGCTCGACTCGGTCGACTGGCTGGCCGAGCACGAGAACGCCGAGGTCGGCCTGCTGCCGGTGGACGCCACCGGCCGGCTCGACCCGGCGGACCTGCGCGCCGAGCTCAGCGCGCACGCTGACCGGGTGGCGTTGGTCACCGCGATGTGGGCCAACAACGAGGTCGGCACCGTGCAGCCGGTGGCCGAGCTGGCCGCCGTCGCCGCCGAGCACGGGGTGCCGTTCCACACCGACGCCATCCAGGCCGTCGGCCAGGTACCTGTCGACTTCGCCGCCAGCGGGGCCGCCGCGCTCACCGTCACCGGCCACAAGCTGGGCGGCCCGATCGGGGTGGGTGCCCTGCTGCTCGGCCGGGAGGTGGCCGCCGTACCGCTGCTGCACGGTGGCGGTCAGGAGCGCGACGTCCGCTCCGGCACGCTGGACACCGCGGGCATCGTCGCCTTCGCGGTCGCCGTCGAGGCGGCGGTCAAGGGCCAGCAGGAGTACGCGGCCCGGGTGGCCGCCCTGCGCGACGACCTGATCGAGCGGGTCCGCCACGCGGTGCCCGAGGTGATCTACAACGGCGACCCGACCGACCGGCTCCCCGGCAACGCGCACTTCTCCTTCCCGGGCTGTGAGGGCGACGCCCTGCTGCTCCTGCTCGACGCCCAGGGCATCGCCTGCTCGACGGGCTCGGCCTGCTCGGCCGGTGTCGCCCAGCCGTCGCACGTTCTGCTGGCGATGGGCGCCGACGACGACCGCGCCCGTTCCTCGCTGCGGTTCACCCTCGGTCACACCAGCACCCAGGCCGAGATCGACGCCCTGGTGGCGGCCCTCCCCGCAGCGGTGGAACGAGCCCGCCGAGCAGCCTCCCCCCGAACCCCCCGCTGACGCCCTACCACCACCCGCGCGCCTCGCCTCGCCGCGCCTTGCCGGGTTGATCATGAAGTTATTGCCCTGCGGATCGGCGTGTCGTGGCAATAACTTCATGATCAACGGGGTGCCGGGGGTGGGTGCGGAGCGGGCGGGGCAGGGTTGGGGGTGGGGGTCGGTCCGGGACGGTGGATAGGGTTGGCGGGGAGGGGGTTTGTGGTGAGAGTTCTGGCGGCGATGTCGGGCGGGGTTGACTCGGCCGTGGCGGCGGCGCGGGCGGTGGCGGCCGGGCACGACGTGACCGGCGTGCACCTGGCGTTGGCGCGCAACCCGCAGACGTACCGGACCGGCGCGCGCGGATGCTGCACGCTGGAGGACTCCCGGGACGCCCGCCGGGCTGCCGACGTGATCGGTATCCCGTTCTACGTGTGGGACATGGCGGACCGGTTCCACGAGGACGTCGTGGACGACTTCGTGGCCGAGTACGCCGCCGGTCGTACGCCGAACCCGTGTCTGCGCTGCAACGAGAAGATCAAGTTCGCGGCGGTGCTGGACCGGGCGATCGCGCTCGGCTTCGACGCGGTGGTCACCGGTCACCACGCCCGGCTCGGCCCGGACGGGCTGTTGCGCCGCAGCGTCGACATCGCCAAGGACCAGTCGTACGTGCTGGCGGTCCTCACCCGCGAGCAGCTGGACCGGTCGATGTTCCCGCTCGGCGACTCGACGAAGGCCCAGGTCCGCGCGGAGGCCGCCGAGCGCGGCCTGGCGGTGGCCGAGAAGCCGGACTCCCACGACATCTGCTTCATCGCCGACGGCGACACCCGTGGCTTCCTCGCCGGCCGGCTCGGCGAGACGCCCGGTGACGTCGTCGACGCGAGCACCGGCGCGGTGGTCGGCAGCCACACCGGGGCGTACGCGTACACGGTGGGCCAGCGTCGCGGCCTGCACCTGGACCGGCCCGCCCCGGACGGTCGGCCACGTTACGTGCTCTCCATCACGCCCAAGACCAACACGGTGACGGTCGGTCCGGCCGAGGCGCTGGAGGTCTCCCAGGTGCGGGCCACCCGCCCGGTGTGGACCGGTGGTCCCCGGCCGGACGCGCCGGTCGAGTGCGAGGTGCAGCTCCGCGCGCACGGCGACGTGGTGCCGGCGACCGTCGACCTCGACGGCGACGCGCTGCACGCCGAGCTGCGCCGACCGGTCCGCGGTGTCGCCGCCGGTCAGGCACTGGTGGCGTACCGGCCGGACCCGGCCGGCGACATCGTCCTCGGCTCGGCCACGATCGCCGGCTGAGCGGGCGGCTCCTGGCCCGCGGTGGATGTCGGACGGTCGTCGCACGGCCGGCCTGGACGCCGGGATAGCCTTCGGCCGTGACAGATCAGGCGTGGCCCTGGCCGGCCGGCGCGGCCACCGGCATCGGTTCGCTGCCCGGCACCGACATCGCTGAGGCCCAGCGGGTGGTCCTCGGCGAGCTTCCCGACCTGCCGCACCTGCCCGAGCTGCCGGCCCGTGGCCCCGGCGCCGACCTCATCGGCCGTAGCGCCGGGCTGCTGGTCGAGCTGCCCGTCGAGCTGTACGCCGGGCGTTGGCGGGTAGCCCCCCGCCCCGGCCGTGACCTGCGCCGGGCCCGGGACCTGATGGAGCGTGACCTGGACCAGCTCACCGAGCAGGCCGAGGGGTACGCCGGTCCGATCAAGGTGCAGGCCGGCGGCCCGTTCACCCTGGCCGCCTCGCTGGAGCTGCCGATCGGTGGCCGGTTGCTGCGCGACCCCGGCGCCGTGCGCGACCTCACCGGCTCGCTCGCCGAAGGGCTGCGCGAGCATGTGGCGGCGGTCGCGCGTCGGCTGCCCCAGGCGTCGGTGCTGCTGCAACTGGACGAGCCGTCGCTGCCGACCGTGCTGGCCGGACGGGTGCCGACCGAGAGCGGGCTGGGCGCGTACCGGGCGGTGGAGTCGGCCGACGCGGCTGCCCTGCTGCGCACGGTCGTCGACGCGGTGGCCGTACCGACCGTGGTGCACTGCTGCGCCCCGGACGTGCCGTTGGAGCTGATCCGCTCCACCGGCGCCGTCGCGGTCGCCCTCGACCTCGACCTCGTCACCGACCTGGATCCGCTGGGCGAGGCGATCGACGCCGGCCTCGGGCTGTTGGCCGGCGCCGCGCCGGCCGGGCCGCCGTCGGCCGGTGGCGCACCGACCTCCGGGCAGATCGCCGAGCGGGTACGCCGGGTCTGGGACCGCCTCGGCTTTCCGCGCCGGCAGCTCGCCCGGCAGGTGGTCGTCACCCCGGCGTGTGGCCTGGCCGGCGCCACCCCCCAGTACGCCCGGGCGGTGCTCGCGGCCTGCCGGGACGCCGGCCGCCGGTTCACCGAGGAGTGACGTTTTCCTGTCGTACCCGCTGGGCAGGATGACCGTCATGATTGGACAGCTACGTTCAGTGGTGATCGACTGCCCCGACCCGCGGGCGTTGGCGGGGTTCTACTCCGAACTGCTCGGCATCCCGCTGTACGAGAACGAGGGCGAGGCCGATGATGAGTGGGTGGTGCTGGGCGGCCCGCCCGGGCATCAGCCCCGCCTGGCGTTCCAGCGTGCGCTCACCCTGCGTCCGCCGGCCTGGCCGGATCCGGAGCGTCCGCAGCAGTTCCACATCGACGTGACGGTCGACGACATCGAGACCGCCGAGAAGGCGGCGCTCGCGCTCGGTGCGCGGCGGCTGCCCGGCGAGGGCGACGGTTTCCGGGTCTACGCGGACCCGGTCGGCCACCCGTTCTGCCTCTGCTGGGACTGACCGCGCAGCAGGGTGGTTGCGGCGGCCGGGCATGATGGCCGCCGTGACCTCCACCGCCGTGCTGCGCGCCTCCGGTTCGCTCTTCGGTCTCGCCTACGGCGACGCGCTGGGCAGGCCCACCGAGTTTCTGACCGTCGCCGAGATCGAACGCCGTTACGGTCCGGCCGGCCCGCGTGAGTTGACCGGCGACCCGGCGCTGGTCACGGACGACACACAGATGGCGCTGGCGGTGGGTGAAGCGCTGCACGAGGCGTCGAGGCTCACCCCGGAGGTGGTGGAGCCGCTGCTGCGACGCCGCTTCGTCGCCTGGTCGGTCAGCCCGGACAACAACCGCGCCCCCGGGATGACCTGCCTGCGCGCCTGCGCCGACCTGGGCCGAGGGCTGCGTTGGCAGGAGGCGACGGTTGCCGGCTCGAAGGGCTGCGGCGCGAACATGCGGGTCACGCCGGTGGGGCTGCTGGACGTCGACCTCGACACGATGGTCGGTCTGGCCCAGCTGCAGGCCGGGCTCACCCACGGCCACCCGACCGGTCTGGCCGCCAGCGAACTCACCGCGTACGCGGTCGTCGCCCTGCGCGGCGGCGTCAGCCTGCCCGAGTTGCCGGCGGTGCTCACCGAGCGGGCGCGGTCCCAGCGCCGGGTCTACCACCAGGACTGGCTGGGCGATCTCTGGCGCCGTCCGGGGGTCGACACGCCGGAGGAGTTCATCGCTCGCGGTTGGGACGAGTGCCTGGCGGCGCTGCGCCGGCTGACCACCGCCCTGGCTGCCCCGGACGACGGCGGAGACCCGTGCCGGGCCACCGGGGAAGGCTGGGTGGCCGAGGAGGCGCTGGCCACCGCGCTGTTCTGCGCCGTACGCCACGCCGACGACCCGGTCGCCGCCCTGGCCCGGGGCGCGACCACCGCCGGCGACTCCGACTCGATCGCCGCCCTGGCCGGCGCCTTCGTGGGCGCGGCAGTCGGCATGGCCGCCTGGCCGTCCGAATGGGCCGAGCGCATCGAGTACGCCGACCGACTCGCCACCCTCGGCAAGAGCTGGGACTGACCGCCCGTCCCGGCGCGGCCTGCCCTGGCGCGGCCCGGCCCGGTGGCGCGGCCAGTCGGCGGTGATCGACTCGGGTTTCTGGAAGTCGGGGTGTTACTGGCGGGTGGACGGGCCGTTTTCCGGGATGTCGAGTGGATCACGGAGTAGGCCCCGGTGACCTCGCCCGGCCTGGCGCTCAGCCGGTGGGCAGGTGGCGCAGGCTGCGGACCGTGCGCCACAGGTCGGCGTCGCAGCGGCCGGCGCGGTCGGCGAAGTCCGCCGAGCTGATCCGGACCGGCTCGGTCAGGCTGAGGTAGCTGTCGTGCTCGGCACCCGGATCCCAGTCCCGGGTGGGGATCCGGACGTGGTCGTCCCGGTCGCTCTTGTCCTGGCTCGTGATCTTGAGGACGTCTGCGCCCCGCGAGTCGGCGCGTAGCACCAGGCAGGGGCGGACCTTGGAGCCGCTGCCGTCGGCGTACGGCACGTCGGCCCACCAGATCTCACCCGCCGCCGGAGCGTCGGTGCCCCGATCGGTGCCCCGGGAGCGGGGCGTCGCGTCCGACCGATCGGTGCCCCGCGGCCTCGGCGGCGCGGAACGTCGGTCACCCGGGCGAGTCGTGGCACTTCGACCGGGCCGGTCGGTCGCGCGCCGGTCGGTCGAGCGCCGCGCGGCCGCCCGGTGCCGCCAGCTGTTCCATGCCCAGCCGGCCGCCACCGCCAGCAGGATCGCCGCCGCCCAGAGCAGCGCCTCGGTCATCGCCACCTCCGTGTCAGGGCGGCACACCGGCCGCTTCGTGCGGCGATCCTCGCACGTCAAAGCCCTCGCCGCCCCCCGCGCCCCGGGGCGGTGCGGACCGCCACGCTCTCAAGCAGCCCTCCCGCGTCCCGCCCCTGGCCCGGCCGACCCTCACCCGCGCCGATCTTGCACTTTCTGTTGCGGCATTCCGGGCATACCGCCTTCTATCGACGACAGAAACTGCAAGATCGGCGGGAGTTCGGCGACGGGCCTGGGGTGGCCGGGCCGCCTTCGCCGATCTGGGGGCGTGCTGACGATGGGACACCCACGACATCGGCGATGTGGATTCGATCAAGACGGGCGAGTTCGGTGGCGACACGCAGCGTGGCATTGAGGTCGGGCGCGTGGGGCCGCATCGTCGGTGCGGGTGGGCGGCGGATTGTCGGCCCGGACCGATACCGTGCCTTAGTAGCGTGATCAGGGAGGTCGCAGGCGTGTCCGAAGGTGGCGGGGTGTCCGAGGAGCAGATCGGTCAGCAGGTCAGCCCGGCTCAGGAGGCGGCGGCCGGCGCGGAGCCGACGCCGCAGGCGCGGGAGCGGCACGCCACGCTCAGCCGTGAGCTGACCGAGCATCAGTACCGCTACTACGTGCTGGACTCGCCGATCATCACCGACGCCGAGTTCGACAAGCAGCTGCGCGAGCTGGAGGCGTTGGAGCAGGAGTTTCCCGCGCTGCGTACGCCGGATTCGCCGACCCAACGGGTGGGTGGCACGTTCTCCACCGACTTCACCCCGGTCACCCACGCCGAGCGCATGCTCTCGCTCGACAACGCCTTCGCCGACGAGGAGCTGGCGGCCTGGGCCGAGCGGGTCGAGCGGGACGCCGGCGGTCCGGTGCCCTACCTCTGCGAGCTGAAGGTCGACGGTCTGGCGATCAACCTGACCTACGAGGCCGGTCGGCTGGTCCGGGCGGCCACCCGGGGCGACGGCCGCACCGGCGAGGACGTCACCGCCAACGTGCGCAGCATCCGGGACGTGCCGGGCCAGCTCACGCCGTCCGCCGAGTTCCCGACGATCCCCGAGCTGCTGGAGGTCCGCGGCGAGATCTACTTCCCGGTCGCCGCGTTCGCCGACCTCAACGCGGGTCTGGTCGAGCAGGGCCGGGCGCCGTTCGCCAACCCGCGTAACGCCGCTGCCGGCAGCCTGCGGCAGAAGGACCCTCGGGTCACCGCTTCCCGGCCGCTGCGTCTCGTGGTGCACGGCATCGGCGCCCGCCAGGGGTTCCAGCCCGTCGCGCAGTCCGAGTCGTACGCGGCCCTGAAGGCGTGGGGGCTGCCGACCAGTGACCGGTGGCGGGTCGTGCCGGACCTGTCCGGCGTCGCGGAGTACATCGCCTACTACGCCGAGCACCGGCACGACGTCGAGCACGAGATCGACGGTGTGGTGGTCAAGGTCGACCCGGTCTCCATCCAGGGCCGGCTGGGCTCGACCAGTCGTGCTCCGCGCTGGGCGATCGCCTTCAAGTACCCGCCGGAGGAGGTCACCACCAAGCTCATCGACATCGACGTCAACGTGGGGCGTACCGGTCGGGTCACCCCGTTCGCCGTGCTCGAGCCGGTGCGGGTGGCCGGCTCCACCGTCGCGCTCGCCACCCTGCACAACGCCCGGGAGGTGGAGCGCAAGGGCGTGCTGATCGGCGACACGGTGGTGCTGCGCAAGGCCGGCGACGTGATCCCCGAGGTGCTCGGTCCGGTGGTCGACCTGCGGCCCGCCGACGCCCGCCCGTTCGTGATGCCGACGACCTGTCCGTCCTGCGGCACCCCGCTCGCGCCGTCCAAGGAGGGCGACGTCGACATCCGCTGCCCGAACACCCGCAGTTGCCCGGCCCAGCTCCGCGAGCGGGTGTTCCACCTCGCCGGCCGTGGCGCGTTCGACATCGAGGTGCTCGGCTACAAGGGCGCGGCGGCGCTGCTGGACGCGGAGATCATCGCCGACGAGGGTGACCTCTTCCAGCTCGACGCCGATCAGCTGTCCCGGTTGCCGTTCTTCGTCAACAAGGACGGCAGCCTCGGCAGCAACGCGGTCAAGCTGCTCGACAACCTGGCCGTCGCCCGGGAACGTGACCTGTGGCGGGTGCTGGTGGCGCTCTCCATCCGGCACGTCGGTCCCACGGCCGCCCAGGCGCTGGCCCGGCACTTCCGCTCGATGGAGGCCATCGAGGCGGCCAGCGAGGAGGAGTTGTCCTCGGTCGACGGGGTCGGGCCGACCATCGCGGCCAGCATCCGGGAGTGGTTCGCCGTGGACTGGCACCGCGAGGTGGTCCGCAAGTGGGCCGACGCGGGCGTACGGATGGCCGAGGAGGCGGTCGACGAGGGCCCGCGTCCGCTGGAGGGGCTGACGGTCGTGGTGACCGGGACCCTCGCCGGCTTCTCTCGTGACCAGGCCGCCGAGGCCGTGCAGAGCCGGGGCGGCAAGGTCAGCGGCTCGGTCTCCAAGCGGACGAGCTTCGTGGTCGTGGGGGACAACCCGGGTTCCAAGGCCGACAAGGCGGCCAGCCTCAAGGTGCCGGTGCTGGACGAGGACGGGTTCCGGCTGCTGCTGGACGCGGGTCCGGATGCAGCGCGGGAGGTCGCCCGCGTCGAGGGCTGACGCCGGTACGTCGCCGAGGTGGCCGCCGCGTATACCAACTTAATTACGACTACTACCGATTCGTGACTGTCATACCGGGAAACCCGGGGCCGAGGGCGTTTCATTGGGTCACGACGTGCTCACCGACACGTCGACCGTCCTCGGGAGGTGTGATGGAGGTCGCCGACCCGCGTAACTCCCTCCCACCTGGGCGGGTGAGGCCGTTCGCCACCTTCGTCGTCGGCATCCTGGTGGTGGCGGCGCTGACCGCCGCCGGTCCACTCACGACGCTTCCCGGGGACCTGTCCCAACTGCCGGCGGCGTTCTGGACGATGGCCGCGCTCGCGGTGATCTGCGACGCGCGTCCGTTCGTCCCGCCCGGGCGGAGGCAGACCTCGGCGGTCTTCCCGTCCACCTGCTTCACCTTCGCGATCCTGCTCGGTTGGGGGCTGGGCCCGGCGGTGGCGGTGCAGGCCGTCGGGGTGATCGTCTCCGGCTGGCGGATGGGCAACGCCGCCTGGCGGACCGCGTTCAACGTCGGCCAGTACGCCTGTGCGCTCGCCGCCGGGTACGCAGTCATCCGGCTCGGGCCGGGCACGATCTTCTCCGGTGGACGCCTGCACTGGACCGACGTGGCCGCCGTCGGCGGCGCGACGCTCGCCTGGTTCGTGGTGAACTACGGGCTGGTGAGCTGGGCGGTACGACTGCGCTTCGGCGGCCGTTGGTGGCCCACCGTCCGCCGGGGCGTCGGGTTCGAACTGCTCTCCACCGGCTCGCTGCTGCTGCTCGCGCCGGTTCTCGTCGCCGCCGCCCGGCTCAGCGCGGCGCTGATCCCGCTGGTGCTGGTGCCGCTGTTCGCCGTGTACCGGATGGCCCGGTTGACCGTCGAACAGCAGCACCTCGCGGCCGCCGACCCGCTGACCGGTCTGCCCAACCGCAAGGCGCTGCTGGCCGAGGTGGCGGAGCAGGTCCACCTGCACGCCGAGCGGACCGCCCGGGGCGAGCCCGACGGACATCTGGCGCTGCTCCTCATCGACCTGGACCGCTTTAAGAACGTCAACGACGCGCTCGGGCACGCGGTGGGCGACCGGCTGCTGGTCGAGGTCAGCGCCCGGCTGGTGGACGTGGAACCCCGGCCGCAGATGATCGCGCGGCTGGGCGGGGACGAGTTCGCCATCGTGATGACCGGGCTGACCGAGGTCGGTCAGGCGCGTGAGCTGGCCGACCGGGTGGTCGCGGCGCTGGCCGAGCCGGTGGCGTTGGACGGCCTGCCGCTCGACGTCGGCGGCTCCATCGGGATCGCCCTCTTCCCCGAGCACGGCGAGGACTTCGCCACCCTGATGCGGCACGCCGACGTGGCGATGTACGACGCCAAGCACCGCAACGACACGGTCGCCGTGTACGCCCCGGAGTCCGACCACAACTCGGCCGAGCGTCTCGGACTTCTCGCCGACCTCCGGCGGGTGCTCGAAGCCGGCGCGTCCGCCGACGACGCGACCCACGCCGCAGAGGTAGACCACGCCGTCGACGCGACCCACGCCGTCGAGGCGACCCCCGCCGTCGGGCGCAGCCACGCCGCCGAGACGGGCCACGCCGTCGAGGCCGAGCAGGTCGTGCGGGCAGGGGAGGCCACGCGCGCCCGGCACACCGAGCGGAGTGGGGCGGAGCGGACGGCAGACGTACCCCTCGCGGTGGAGGCCGAGGTGCGCGGCGGTGACGGCGCCGCGCTGCCGGCCGGGGCCGCGCCGGTGATCGCCGCACCGACCGCGACCGGCGGGCGGTGGTGGGGTCGCCGTCGCCGGGCCGGTGACGAGGTGGCGCACGCCGATGAGTTGATCAACCGGATCGCCACCGGGGCCGATCCGATCCGGGGTCGCAACAGTCGCGCGACGATTCCCGGCACCCGGCCCGGCCCGAGCCGGGACCGGCGTGCCGGTGGGCACGGGCGGCGCTCGCCGAACGGGGGCGTGCTGCCGCCGGTGGGCGACCGCCGTCCGGGGCGCGACGCCGGGTCCGCCGCGGGCGGGCGGACGGTCGCGCCGACCGGGTGGGTACGCGACGGCGACGAGCCGGTCGAGGACGCCGGTGAGATCACCATGTACTACCAGCCGCAGATCGCCATCGCGACCGGCGAGGTGGTCGGTGTCGAGGCGCTGCTGCGGTGGCGGCACCCGCGCCGGGGCATGGTCGACCCGGAGGAGCTGATCCGGGTCGCCGAGCAGAGCGCGGTGATGCGGCTGCTCACCCGCCGGGTCGTGGACGACGTGGTGGAGCAGCTCGCCAAGTGGTCGGCGGCCGGTATCGGGCTGCGCGCGGCGCTCAACGTCAGCGTGCGTGACCTGCACACCGGCGAGATCGCCGACCAGATCGCCGACCGGTTGGCCCGGTACGGGGTGCCGGCCGAGCGGCTGCAACTGGAGATCACCGAGGGCGCGTTGATGGCCGATCCGCGCCGGGTGCTGGCGACGATCACCCGGTTGCACCAGATCGGGGTGGCCATCGCGCTTGACGACTTCGGCACCGGCTACTCGTCGTTGCAGCACCTGCGTCGGCTGCCGTTGTCCGAGGTGAAGGTGGACCGGTCGTTCGTGCTGGGCATGGCGGACGACGCCGACGACGCGGCGATCGTCCGTTCCACGATCGAGCTGGCGGGGGCGTTGGGCCTGCGGGTGGTCGCCGAGGGCGTGGAGGACGAGCGGACCTGGCGGATGCTGTACGCGGCCGGCTGTGACGCGGCCCAGGGCTGGTTCTACGCCCGTCCGATGCCCGCCGAGGAGTTGGTCACCTGGCTGGCCCGGTACCGGCCGGTGCGCCCCAGCGGTGGCCCGGAGCCGGACGCCGGTCGCCGACGT
This sequence comes from Micromonospora sp. bgisy143, assembly GCF_057708145.1. NCBI lineage: Bacteria > Bacillati > Actinomycetota > Actinomycetes > Micromonosporales > Micromonosporaceae > Micromonospora > Micromonospora sp. bgisy143. The sequence goes on along the minus strand of NZ_JBYIRN010000002.1, from coordinate 183,013 downwards.
ACGCGCTGACCGACCCGAGCAGCCGGCGCGGGGCGCGGAACAATAGACTCGCTCCGGTCACCGCGCGTCACACTGCATCCGCCGCGCGGCCGGCACAACGCCCGACCAGCAGGACATCAGAAGGGGGCACGGATGGCCGCCATCTCCCGCGAGGAGGTCGCGCACCTGGCGCGCCTGTCGCGGCTCGCCGTCACCGAGGAGGAGCTGGACACGTTCGCCGGCCAGCTCGACGTGATCCTCCAGGCGGTCGCCCAGGTCGGCGAGGTCGCCGCCGCGGACATCCCGCCGACCTCGCACTCGGTGCCGCTGACGAACGTCTTCCGCGAGGACGTCGTCACGCCGTGCCTGACCCCCGAGGAGGTGCTGTCCGGTGCGCCCGACGCCGAGGAGCAGCGGTTCCGGGTACCCCGGATTCTGAGCGAGGACGTGGCGTCATGAGCGATTTGACCAGAATGACCGCGACGGAGATCGCCGCCCTGGTCGCCGGCGGGGAGACCTCCGCCGTCGAGGTGACCCAGGCGCACCTGGACCGGATCGCCGCGGTCGACGACCAGGTGCACGCCTTCCTGCACGTGGACACCGACGGCGCCCTCGCGGCCGCCCGCGCCGTGGACGAGCGCCGGGCCGCCGGCGAGGAGTTGGGCCCGCTCGCGGGCGTGCCGGTCGCGGTGAAGGACGTGCTCGCCACCCGTGGCGTGCCGACCACCGTCGGCTCGAAGATCCTCGAAGGCTGGCGCCCGCCGTACGACGCGACGATCGTGCAGCGGCTGCGGGACGCCGGCACGGTGATGCTGGGCAAGACGAACATGGACGAGTTCGCGATGGGCTCCTCCACCGAGTACTCGGCGTACGGCCCGACGCACAACCCGTGGGACCTGAGCCGCATCCCGGGTGGCTCGGGTGGGGGCAGCGCCGCCGCGCTGGCCGCGTACGAGGCGCCGCTGGCGATCGGCTCGGACACCGGCGGCTCGATCCGCCAGCCCGGCGCGGTCACCGGCACCGTCGGGGCGAAGCCCACCTACGGCGGCACCTCCCGGTACGGCCTGGTGGCGTTCTCCTCGTCGCTGGACACCCCCGGCCCGTGCGCCCGCAACGTGCTCGACGCGGCCCTGCTGCACCAGGTGATCGGTGGGCACGACCCGCGTGACTCGACCTCGATCCCGCAGCCCGTGCCGGACGTGGTGGCGGCGGCGAAGCTCGGCGCGACCGGTGACCTGACCGGCGTACGGCTCGGCATCGTCAGCGAGTTCGTCGGCGAGGGCGCCGAGCCGGGCGTGATGACGGCATTCCGCGAGTCGGTGGACGCGCTGACCAAGATGGGCGCCGAGGTCGTCGAGGTCTCCTGCCCGACGTTCGCGTACGCGCTGCCGGCGTACTACCTGATCGCCCCGAGCGAGTGCTCCTCCAACCTGGCCCGGTTCGACGGTGTCCGGTTCGGCCTGCGGGTCGGCGACGACGGCAACCGGTCGCTGGAGGAGGTCATGTCGCTGACCCGCGAGGCCGGCTTCGGCCCCGAGGTCAAGCGCCGCATCATGATCGGCACGTACGCGCTGTCGTCGGGCTACTACGACGCGTACTACGGCCAGGCGCAGAAGGTCCGTACGCTGATCACCCGGGACTTCACGGCCGCGTTCGAGCGGGTCGACGCGTTGATCTCGCCGACCACCCCGTTCACGGCCTTCCCGATCGGCGCGCGCACCGCCGACCCGTACCAGATGTACCTGGCCGACCTGTTCACCATCCCGACCAACCTGTACGGCGGTCCGGGCATCTCGGTGCCGTGTGGTCTCTCCGAGGGGCTGCCCGTGGGCCTGCAGGTGATGGCCCCGACGATGGCCGACGACCGGATGTACCGGGTCGCGGCCGCGCTGGAGTCCGCGGTCGGCACGTTCACCCCACCGGCACTGTGAGGCAGGAGCCCAGATGACGACGACGCTGCCCGCGTACGACGAGGTCGTCGCGCGCTACGAACCGGTGATCGGCCTGGAGACCCACGTCGAGTTGGGCACGAACACCAAGATGTGGTGCGGCTGCCCGACCGACTTCGGTGGCGAGCCGAACACCCGGGTCTGCCCGGTGTGCCTGGGCCTGCCCGGGTCGCTGCCGGTGGCCAACAAGGCCGCCATCGAGGCGATCATCCGGATCGGTCTGGCGTTGAACTGCTCGATCGCCGAGTGGTGCCGGTTCGCCCGGAAGAACTACTTCTACCCGGACATGCCGAAGAACTTCCAGATCAGCCAGTACGACGAGCCGATCTGCGTCGACGGCTACCTGGACGTCGAAGTGAACGGCGAGACGGTCCGGATCGAGATCGAGCGGGTGCACCTGGAGGAGGACACCGGCAAGACGCTGCACGTCGGCGGCGCCACCGGGCGGATCCACGGCGCGACTGAGTCGCTCGTCGACTACAACCGGGCCGGCATCCCGCTGGTCGAGATCGTCACCAAGCCGGTCGTGGGCACCGGCGCGCTCGCCCCCGAGGTGGCCCGGGCGTACGTCGCCGAGCTGCGTGACGTGATCCGTACCCTCGGCGTCTCGGACGTGCGGATGGAGGAGGGTTCGCTGCGCTGCGACGTGAACACCTCGCTCAACCTGCCCGGCCAGGAGTGGGGCACCCGCACCGAGACCAAGAACGTCAACTCGCTGCGGTCGGTGGAGCGGGCGGTCCGCTCGGAGATGCTGCGGCAGGCGGCGGTGCTCGACGCGGGCGGGCGGATCACCCAGGAGACCCGGCACTTCCACGAGGACACCGGCGACACCACCCCGGGCCGCTCGAAGGAGACCGCGACCGACTACCGGTACTTCCCGGAGCCGGACCTGGTGCCGGTCGCCCCGGACCCGGCCTGGGTCGCCGAGCTGAAGGCCGCCCTGCCGGAGCTGCCCCGGGTGCACCGGCGTCGGCTCCAGCAGCAGTGGGGCCTGTCCGACCTGGACATGCAGTCGGTGCTCAACGCCGGCGCGGTGGAGCTGATCGAGGCGACCGTGGCGGCCGGCACGACCCCGGCGGCGGCCCGCAAGTGGTGGTTGGGTGAGCTGTCCCGCCGGGCCAACGAGACCGGCGTGGAGCTGGCCGACGTCGGGGCCACCCCGGCGCAGGTCGCCGAGCTGCAGGGCCTGGTCGACGCCGGCAAGCTCAACGACAAGCTGGCCCGTACGGTGCTGGAGGGCGTGGTCGACGGTCAGGGCTCGCCCACCGAGATCATGACCAGTCGGGGCCTGGAGGTCGTCTCGGACACCGGCGCGTTGACCGCCGCCGTGGACGAGGCCATCGCCGCCAACCCGGGCATCGCCGACAAGATCCGCAGCGGCAAGGTCGCGGCGGCCGGCGCGCTGGTCGGCGCGGTGATGAAGTCGACCCGTGGTCAGGCCGACGCCGCCGCCGTCCGCACGCTGATCCTGGAGCGCCTGGGCGTCCAGGGCTGACACCCCGTTCGGAACAGGCCGCCGCCGCGACCCGGCGGCGGCCTTCTCCTCACCTCTGTCGACCACGCGGCCACCCCGCACCCCTCGTCGAGGGCGTCATCGTCGACGCCCGGATGGAGCCACCGTGACCCAGCACGACCTTGACGTTCTCGACGAGATCCAGCGGCGGGTGCTCTGGCTCGCCACCCGGATCGTGGACGCCGCCAACCACGACCGGGCCACCGGCGACGGCGTCAAGGTCGGCGGGCACCAGGCGTCCAGCGCGTCCCTGGTCACGGCGATGACCGCGCTGTGGTTCGCGCACCTGGACGCCGAGGACCGGGTCGCGGTGAAGCCGCACGCCTCCCCGGTGTTCCACGCCATCCAGTACCTGCTGGGCAACCTGGACCGCTCCTACCTGCCCCGGCTGCGGGCGCGGGGCGGCCTCCAGTCGTACCCGTCGCGCACCAAGGACCCGGACGAGGTGGACTTCTCCACCGGCTCGGTCGGCCTGGGCGCGGCGGCGCCGCTCTTCGCCGCCGCCACCCGCCGTTACGTCGACGCCCACTTCGGGGCCCGCCCGCACTCCCGGTTCGTGGCGCTGATCGGTGACGCCGAGCTGGACGAAGGCAACATCTGGGAGGCGGTGGCCGACCCGGCGACCACCGGCCTGGGCAACGTGATGTGGCTCGTCGACTTCAACCGGCAGTCGTTGGACCGGGTGGTGCCCGGCATCCGGATCAACCAGTGGCGGGGCCAGTTCGAGGCCGCCGGCTGGCACGTCGTGGAGGTCAAGTACGGCCGCAAGCTCGCCGAGGCGTACGCCCGGCCGGGTGGCGAGGCGTTGCGCGACTGGATCGACGCGATGCCCAACGAGCAGTACCAGTCACTGTTCGGGCTGACCGGGCCGGCACTGCGCAAGCAGTTCCTGGACGGCGCGCCGGCCGGCATCGCAGAACTGATCGAGGGCGTGAGCGACGAGGATCTGGGTCCGCTCGTCACCGACCTGGGCGGGCACGACCTGTCCGCGATGCTCGACGCGTACGCCCAGTGCGACGCGGTCACCGACCGGCCCAGCGTCGTCTTCGCGTACACCGTGAAGGGTTGGGGGTTGCCCATCGCCGGCAATCCGCGCAACCATTCCGCGCTGCTCAGCACCGAGCAGATCGACGCGCTGCGCAGCGCGCACGGCCTGACCGCCGAGACCGAGTGGGACCGCCTCGACCCGGCGTCGGAGGCCGGCATCCGGGCCGGCGCCCGCCGGGAGGCACTGTCCCGCGCGCCGCGCGAGCGCGCGCTCGGGGTCACCGTTCCGGAGAGCACCGGAGTACGCGCCAACAAGCCCATCTCCACCCAGGAGGTGTTCGGTCGGGTGCTCGTGGACCTGGCGCGGGACCGGGAGGTCGGCCGTTACCTGGTCACCACCGCTCCGGACGTGGCCACCTCGACCAACCTCGCCGGATTCATCAACAAGACCGGAGTCTTCGCCCCCACCGAGCAGCGGTCCTGGACCGAGGACCGGATGCTGCGCTGGACCGAGAGCCCCACCGGGCAGCACATCGAGCTGGGCATCTCGGAGATGAACCTGTTCCTGCTGCTCGGCCAGCTCGGCCTGTCGTGGGACCTGTCCGGGCAGCCGCTGCTGCCGGTGGGCACGGTCTACGACCCGTTCGTGCTGCGCGGCCTCGACGCGTTCCTCTACGGCACGTACTCCGGCTCGCGGTTCGTGGTGGCCGGCACCCCGTCCGGCATCACCCTGGCCCCCGAGGGCGGCGCCCACCAGTCCACGATCACCGCGTCGGTGGGCCTGGAGCTGCCCGGCGTGACGTTCGTCGAGCCGGCGTACGCGGGCAGCCTCGACTGGCTGCTCTGCGACGCGCTGGGGCAGATCGCCGGCGGGGCCGCCCCGGCCGCGACCGCCGCCCCCGCCGAGGACGGCGCGTACTACTTCCGGCTCAGCACCCGGCCGCTGGACCAGGCGCCGTTCGAGGCGGCCCGGGCCCGGCTCGGTGACGCGGTGCTGCGCCGGCAGGTGGTCGCCGGGGCGTACCGGCTGGTCGACGCGCACCAGGCGTACCCGCACCTGGCCGACGCGCCGGTGGTGCAACTCGCCGCCTCCGGCGCGGTGCTCCCCGAGACGCTGGCCGCCGCCGCCGAACTGGCCGAGGAGGGCATCGCCGCGCACGTGGTGGACGTGACCAGCCTGGACCGGCTCTACCGGGCGTGGCAGCGCACCCTGCGTCAGGGCGTACGCACCGCCACCGTGCCGAGCGTGCCCGGCGCGCTGCGGTCCGCGTTCGCCGACCGGGTGCCGGTGGTGACCGTGCACGACGCGGCGTCGCACGCGATGGCCTGGCTCGGCTCGGCGGTCGGCGCCCCGGCGGTGCCGCTCGGCGTGGACGAGTTCGGCCAGTCCGGCAGCGTGGCCGACCTGTACGAGCTGCACGACCTGCTGCCCGGCAGCATCGTCAACGCCGCCCTGGCCGCGCTCGCCCTGCGCTGACCGCGCCCGCGAGGGCGGGCTCTTCCCCGCCTGCCGGCTCGCGTCTGCCGGCTCGCGTCTGCCGGCTCGCGTGTGCCGGCTTGCGTACGCCGGCCTTCGCGTCCCACCGCCGCCGCGACTGACAGTGCGGGGCGTCCGCCTACCTACCGGGCTCTCTTCGCCCTTTGCTCTGCTTCAACATACGCAACACCCGCGCTGAGCTGCGGAAATTCGGGTGCGCACACCGGAAGCGGAGTAACCCGTCGTAACTGTTGCGTCCGTTGAAGCAGAGCAAAGGCTGCGCACGCACCTCCCGCTCCCGCTCCTGCTCCTGCTCCGGCACCGGCACCGGCTCCGGCTCCGGCTCGGGCGCGGGCTCGGCTGGGTGGGCCGGGACCGCCGAGTCGGTGGTGAGCCGACGGCAGCCCGCGCTCAGCGGGTCGGGGTGGGGGTGACCGAGGCGGGCGCGCCGGCGTTCGGGTCCTGCACGATGTGGCGTTCCAGGTTGACCTGGGCCTGGCCGGTGCCGCCGACGGTGATGTCGTCGTACGCCTGGAGCATCTTCTGCTGGTCGAAGTAGAGCACGGTCATCGACAGCGGGGTGGGCTTCTCACCCTCCAGGCCGCGCAGCCCGGCCCCGCCCGTCGAGCCCTCCACGAACAGGGCGGTGGGCTGCTGACCGGGGGCCTGCGGCAACTTGGCGACCTGCCGGGCGTGGGTGTGCCCGGCCAGCACCAGCGGGCAGGTGCCGGCGAGCGGCCCGGCCGACGCCGGGTCGTGCACCAGCGCGATGTTGACCGGCCGTGGCGAGTTGCGGATCGTCGTGGCGAGCTGCTCACCCGCGCCGATCACCTGGTCCGCCACCTCCTGGGTCAACCCGCTGCCGGCCGGTGAGGTGTTCTTGTCCGGGGTGAAGCGCGGGTCGCCGATGCCGGCGATGGTCAACCCCGCGACCGTGGTCGTCGAGTTGTTCAGCACGATCGCGTTCGGCTGACGCGCCACCGCGGCGCTGGTCTTGCCCGAGTCGTGGTTGCCCCGGATGAACACGTACGGCTTCTTGAGCAGGCTGATCGAGCCGACGAACGACGCCTCCGGCTCGCTGCCCCAGTCGGTGATGTCGCCGGTGTCGATGACCACGTCGATGCCGAACTGCTCCACCACCGTACGGATCAGCTGCCAGCCGGTCGGGTTGAGGTGCATGTCGGAGACGTGCAGGACCCGGGTGGTGCCCGGCGCGGGATCCAACACCGGCAACGCCGACACCGTCGTGTAGAGCTGACTGACGTTGCCAACGATGCGTTGCAGCTGCTCGGCGTACTTGGTGTAGTCGTTGGCGATGCGGCGCGCGTCACCGACGATCGCCGGGGCGTTCACCAGCAGCCCCTCGTAGCGCGGCTCCTCGATCGCCTGCGGGCGCAGCGTCGCGGCGGCCGTGCCGAGGCTGCCGGCGGTGACCAGCAGCGCCAACCCGCCCGCCCAGGCCGTCCGCCGCACGTCCCGAAAGACCAACGCGGCCAGGATGAGGGTGACCAGCACCGCCGAGGCGAGGGTACGCAGGCCGAGCCGCATCACCCCGGAACGCACGTCCTCCACGGCGCTCTGGCTGGCCCGGCTGATGCTCGCCGGGTCGTCCAGCAGCGCCTCGGTGCGGCCCTGGTCGAGCGCGCCGAGTCGTACCGTGAGGTGCGTCGGCCCGCTGTGGCTGTCGATCAGCAGCGCGCCCAGCGGCGGCACGTCGATGGTGGTCCCGCCCTCGCTGGCCGGGGAGAGGGTGAGGTTCGCCCGGAACGGCCCGATGTCGGTGTTCACCCGGCCGCCGGCCAGCACACCGAGTGCCGCCCCGGCCAGGGCCACCACCAGGACGGCGAGGATCATGCCGGTACGCCGTACCGGCCCGCCGGGGCGGCCGAGCCGTCGGCGGGCCGGGCGCGACGGCGCGCCGCCGGTCACCGGGTCGTCCCGGTCCTCGGCGTCGCCGTGCTGCTCGTCGCGTTGCCCGTCCATGCTGAGATTCTGACCTGCCCGTCGAGGGATCTTGGCAAACCTGGGCGGAAGGTGACGGAGGTCAGCTGCGTCCGCCGTCGCCGCCGGCGAAGACCACCCGCAGGAGGCGGTCGTCGTCGGCCGCCGGATCACCCCGCCCGTCGTGGTTGGAGGTGCTCACCCAGAGCGAGCCGTCGGGCGCGGCGGCCACCGCACGCAGCCGCCCGTACCGGTTGGTCAGCAGCTCACTGGGCTGCCCGAGCAGCGTGCCGGTGTCGGTCAGCTCCATCACCCAGAGCCGCTTGCCGCGCAGGCAGCCGGTCACCAGCAGCCGGTCCGCTGCGGCCAACCCCGAGCAGGACGCGTCGGAGGTGGCCCACTGCGTGATCGGGTCGGTGTAGCGCTTGTCTCCGGCCCGCCCCTCGACCTCCGGCCAGCCGTAGTTGCCGCCCTTGGTGATCTGGTTGATCTCGTCCCAGGTGTTCTGGCCGAACTCGACGGCGTACATCCGCTTGGCCGCGTCCCAGGCGAAGCCCTGCACGTTGCGGTGGCCGAACGACCACACCGGCGAGCCGGGGAACGGGTTGCCCGGCGCGGGCTTGCCGTCGGTGGTGATCCGCAGGATCTTGCCGCCGAGGCTCTTGGTGTCCTGCGCGTTGGGCCGCTCACCGGCGTCACCGGTGCTGACGTAGAGCTGCCCGTCCGGTCCGAAGCCCAACCCGCCGCCGTTGTGCACGTTCGCCTTCGGGATGCCGGTGAGGATCGGGGTGGGCTGCCCGCCGATCTGCAGGCGGGCGACCCGGTTGTCCTGCTCGGCCGTGTAGTAGACGAAAACCGTCCGGTCCTGGGCGTAGTCGGGGGATACGGCGATGCCGAGCAGGCCGCCCTCACCCGCCGCGGCCACGTCGTTGATCGTCTGCACCACCCGGACCCGTAGCCCGTCCGGGCCGGACTCCGGGCCCACCTGGAGGATCCGGCCGCTGTCCCGCTCGGTGACCAGCGCGCCGCCGTCCGGCAGGAACGCGATGGCCCACGGCACCCGCAGCCCCTTGGCCAGCACGGTCGTCACCGCCTGCTGGCCCGCGCCGCCGGCGTTCGGCGACGCCGACGGGGTCGGCAGGTTGGGTGGCTCGCCCGCCGGGTCGGGTTCCGGCTCGCCGAAGCTGCAACCCGAGGCGAACAGCAGCGCCGCGCAGGACGCCGCGAGGACCGTCCGGAGACGGCGGACGCGAGGGTACGGGGGACGGGCTCTCACCCGGCCCAGGGTAGCCCGCCGCGCGGTCCGGCCGGACCCGCTGCGCTCAGCGGGCCCGGACCGCCAGCAGCGCCGTGTCGTCCTCGCGGCGGTCGATCGAGGCGAGCAGCAGGTCGCACAGTTCGTCCAGGGGCAGCCCGTCGGTACCGGTCAACCGGCCCACCAACTCGGCGAGCCCGTCGTCGATGGACCGGTCCCGACGCTCGACCAACCCGTCGGTGTAGAGCAGCAGCGTGTCACCGGTGGCGAGGCTCGTCGACCGGCTGGTCCGGGGCGTGGGTCGGGCCAGCCCGAGCAGCGGCTCCGGCGCCGCCTCGAGCACGTCCACCGCGCCGCCGGCACGTACCACCAGGGCCGGCGGATGTCCGGCGTTGCACCACGTCACCTCCCGGACACCGGAGCGCTCCGGGCGGATGCGCACCAGCGTGGCGGTGGCCGCGATGGGCAGCCGCAGACCGCGGATCGCGTCGTCCAGGTGGCTCACCAGTTTCCCGACCTCGTCATCCCGGCCGAACGCGTTGCCGCGTACCAGGTTGCGGAGCTGGCCCATGGTCGCGGCGGCCTCGATGTCGTGCCCAGCCACGTCCCCGATCGCCGCGATCAGGTCACCGTCGGGCTGCACGAAGGCGTCGTACCAGTCGCCGCCGACCTCCACCCGGTCGGCGGCCGGCTGGTAGCGGGCGGCCAGATCCAGCCCCGTCACGGCAGGCAGCCGCGGCAGCATGCTGTGTTGCAGGACCTCGGCCACGTGCCGCTGCTCCCCGTACATCGAGCTGTTGCCGATGGCCTGCCCCGCGCGGCGGCCGATGTCCACGGCGGTGAGCAGGTCGCGGTCGTCGAACTGCTGGCGGCCGGGCGCGTTGACCAGGGTGATGGCGCCCAACACGGTGCCCCCGGCGGCCCGCACCGGCACGCTGAGGTACGACGCGATGCCCAGCCGCTCGGCGATCGCCGGCAGCTCCGGACCGGTGGTGCCCCGGGCCACGTCGTCCGGCGACGCGACCCCGCCGAGCCGGGGCTGACCGGTCCGGAGCACCGACCGGATCACCGACTCCTGGTTCAGGCCGGTCCGCAGCAACGCGGCGAACCGGTCGACGTCCGGCGTCCGAGCCTGGTCCTGGTGCGCCGCGACGACTTCCCGAGGCTGTCCCGTCGGCCCGACGAGGATGAGCACGCACCAGTCGGCGAGCAGCGGCACCATGGCGGCGGTGAGCCGGCGCAGCGACGTGCCCACGTCCAACGTGCCGGCCAGCGTCTCGCTCACCCCGGCCAGCAGCTCCAGTCGCTGGTGCGCCTCCTGAGCGCCGTCCAGCGCGATCCGCAGGCGCAACTCCGAGGAGCAGGCGGCGGCGAGGTCGGACAGCGTCCGCAGTTGTCCGGCGGTCCACGCCCGGGGCTTGTTGTCGATGGCGCACAGCGAGCCGAGCACCCGGCCGGAGAGGTCGGTCAACGGCATCCCGGCGTACGCGACGACGCCGAGGTCGTCGATGGCCAGGTTGTCCCGGACCCGGGGGTAGAGCCGGGCGTCCGGCAGCACCATCGGCACCTCGATGTCCACCACGTGCTGGCAGAACGAATGGCTCAACGGGGTCTGCCGCCGCTGCGACCACGGCTCGGGCAGACCGACCGCCCCCGGGAAGAACTGCCGGTCGGCGGAGACCAGCGAGACCAGCGCGACCGGCACCTCCAGCAGGTCGCTGACCAGTCGGGCGAACCGGTCGAACGCCTCGTCCGGAGCCGCGTCCAGCCCGGTGTCGGCGAGCGCGCGCAGCCGCGCCGCGTCGCCGAGCGCCGGAGGTGAGGCGTTCGAACGTCGCGCGCTGGCGGGGGAGCCGTCGGTCATCGAGCACCTGTCTGCCGGGGTGGGGGCCGAGAGGGCCCCCGACCCTCGGTTATACCTCGCCGTGGCCGGGTCCAAAACCGGTGTGTCGCGTCTCGCCCGGGCGCAGGTTCCGGGCGTGCCCGCGCCGACCGTCGTGGCGACGGCTATCGTCGGCGGACGTGAAGGTATGGATTCCGCACCCGGCCGGCCTGGACCTCGTCGGTGAGCTGCCCCCGGGCGTGACGCTGGAGGTCGCCGAGCACGCCGACCGCCTGCCGTCCGCCGTGGCCGACGTCCGTTTCTGGGTGCCGCCGTTCCTGAGTGGCTCGGACGCCACCGCGCTGCTCGGTGAGCTGCCCGACCTGGCGGTGGTGCAGCTGCTCTCCGCCGGGGCGGACGCCTGGGCGGGCCGGATGCCCGACGGGGTCACCCTCTGCGATGCCCGTGGGGTGCACGACCCGTCCACCGCCGAGTGGGTGGTCACCGCGATCCTGGCCCAGCTCCGGGCGTTCCCCGCCTTCGCCCGCGCGCAGGCGCAGCGGCGCTGGGCGTACGACGGCAACGCGCCGACCGATGAGTTGACCGGCAAGCGGGTGCTGATCGTCGGGGCCGGCTCGATCGGCACGGCGGTGCGCGACCGGCTCGCGCCGTTCGGGGTGAGCTTCACCCTGGTCGCCCGCAGCGCCCGGCCGGAGCAGTCGGTGCACGCCGTCGCGGAGCTGCCCCGGCTGCTGCCGGACGCCGACGTGGTGGTGGTGCTGGTGCCGCTCACCGACCAGACCCGCGGTCTGATCGACAAGGACTTCCTGGCCGCGATGCCCGACGGAGCGCTGCTGGTCAACGCGGCCCGAGGTCCGGTGGCCCGTACCGACGCGCTCGTCGCCGAACTGGCCACCGGTCGGATCTCGGCCGCCCTGGACGTCACCGATCCGGAACCGCTGCCTGCCGAATCTCCCCTGTGGACGATGCCGAACGTGCTGCTCACGCCGCATGTGGCGGGGTCGGTGCGAGGGCTGCTGCCGCGGGCGTACCGGCTCGTCGGCGAGCAGGTACGGCGGTTCGCCGCCGGTGAACCGCTCATCAACCGGGTGGTCGACGGCTACTGAGCCGCCGGGCGGTCCCGAAGTGGGTTACGCGCCGGGCGTCCCGGCTGCCTCGTCCGGCAGGGTCTGGCCGGTGGCCGAGACCAGCCGGGGCAGGTCCGTGCCGCGTACCGCCGGCAGGACGACCTGCTGGCCGTCGTCGAGGCGGGCGACGGCCCGGCCGCGTGCGTCGGTGGCGAACTCGACGACGTGCTCCCAGCCGATCCGGCGTTGCCCGAACAGCGCCCGCAGGCGCAGCTCCCGAGGGTCGGCGTCGGTGCCGGCCCGCCAGGCCCACACCCCGACGCCGAGCGGGACGAGCAGCACCGGCAGCAGGTACGCCCGGGCGTTCGCCAGCGGCAGCGCGCCGATGAAGGCGATGACGGCGGCGGCCAGGATGGCTTGGTTGAACCGGAAGCGGATCGTGTCGGGCGTACTCACCCTGCGATGATCCCACCCCTGGTCGGCGGGGGTCGCGGCGGGCGGCGTCACGCCGGCCGGACGCCGTACAGTGACAGGGGTCACTGCTTCGTGCCGATGACCGACGCGTAACCAATTTCGTCACCGGTCGTTTCCCAGTGTTGGGCAGCGGACTCGCAACATCCGCCGTCCCGCACCACCACCGCACCACCCGCACCGCCGCACCGCCCCGTGCCCCCTCACGAAGGCGACCGCCGTGCTCCTCGCGTACCCGTTCCGTTTTCTCGTCCCCCGCCGGGCGGCCCCGGAGGCCGCCGTGTCCACGGCCGTGGCGCTGCTCGTGCTCGCCGGCGCGGCCGGGCTGGTCCCGACCCCGGTGGTGATCGCGCTGGCCGGTGGCGCGGGCGCCACCCTCGCCGGCGTCCGACTCTCCCGGCTGGCCGCCGGCCGTCCCACCGCACCACCGACCGGCGCCTCGTGGCGGTTGCCGACGATCGCGCTCGACGCGGCGGTGGTGGCGGCCGGCTGGGTCGCGGCCGTGCAGCCGCTTGTCGACGCCGGGCAACGCGTGGTCGCGCTGCTCGGATCGCTTGCCGTCGCGGTGCTGTCCGTGGCCGGGCTGCGTGGGCTCCCGGCGCGGCCCTCCGCGCCGGCCCGACTGCGGGAGCTGGTCGAGGCGACCGGCCCGACGGTCGGTCTGACCCTCGCCGGCTGGTTGCTCCTGCCCGTCGACGCGCTCCCCGCCCCGGCCCGGCTGGTCGGCGCGGCGGTGCTGGCGGGGTTGGGCATCGCCGCGCTCGGCGCGTTCACCGGCACCGGACGGCACCCGGGCCACCCGACCTGCCGGGGCGGCGTCCTGCTCACCCTGGCCGGGCTGGCGCTGCTGACGATCCTCCCGCCCGCGTCGACCGGGCGCGCGTCCCTCGTCGCCGTGCCGCCGCTGGTGCTCGGCATGCTGCTGACCGCGCTCGGCGCGACATCGGCGGTCACCACGGCCGGCGCGACGCGGCCGCCCGGTCCGCCCACCACGACCTGGCCACGGGCGGTGCTCCCGGCGTCGGTGCTGCTGCTCGCGGCGGGCCTGCACCTCGGTTCCGGCCGCACCCCGGACCGGACGAGCCTGCTGCTCGCCCTGGCGGCGGTGCCGCCCCTGGTCCTGCGGGAACTGCTGCGTGGGGGTGCCGAGGGCGGCACCGAGCGGCCCGCCGCGCACCGTCGGGCCGCCGACCACACGATCCACGGCCGGGAGCAGCAACCGCCGTGGCAGGCCGCGACAGCGGAGTCGTGGGCTCCCGCGGCCGACGTCGACCCGACCTGGCCCGACTCGGGTGTCGCCTGGTCCGGCCCGGGCGTCGGCCCGACCGGCGACGGACCGGGGGACCGGTCCGCCCTGCTCGCGGCCCTCGCCGCGATCGGCGACGTGCCCGCGCCGGCCGGGGCGCTGCTGCTGGTGGAGTTGCACGGCATCGAAGGGCTGGGCCCGGTGGCCCGCGAGGACGCGCTCGCCGAGGCGGCCCTGCGGGCCCGGGCGGTCGTCGCACCCGGCGACCTGGTGACCACCTGCGCCGGCCCCGGCTTCGCGGTGGTCACCGGCGCCGGGCCGGTGCTGGCGTACGCGCTGGGCACCCGGCTGTTGGGCACGCTCACCTCGCCGTACCGGCTGGCCGGGTCGGTGCTGCGGGTGCAGGCGAGCATCGGGCTGGCCGAGGTGGGTGGCGCGCAACCGGCCGACGTGCTCCGCCAGGCCGAGCTGGCCCGGCGGCGGGCGGTGCAGCTCGGCCGGGACCGGGTCGAGTGGTACGACGCGTTCCTGGAGGAGCAGTTGGTCCGTCGGCTCGACCTGGAACGCGAGCTGCCCGGCGCGGTCGCCCGGGGCGAACTGGACCTGGTCTACCAGCCGGTGCTCGACCTGACCGACCGGCAGCCGGTGGGCGCCGAGGCGCTGCTGCGCTGGCGTAGCCCGGTGCTCGGTACGGTGCTCCCGGCCGAGCTGCTGCCGGTCGCCGAGGATCTGGATCTGGTCGGCGAGTTGGAGTGGTGGGTGCTGGACCGGGCCTGCCGGCAGTTGGCCGCCTGGTCGGCGGGCTCCCGGGAGCTGTGGATGGCCGTCAACGTGACCACCCGGGAACTGACCACGCCCGACTTCGTGCAGCGCGCCGCGGCGGTCCTGGCCGCGTACGGGGTGCCGCCGGAGCGCCTGGTGGTGGAGGTGGCCGAGCCGAGGGTCGCCGCCGACCTGTCGACGGTGGTCGCCCGGCTGGCGGGTCTGCGGTCCCTGGGCGTACGCACCGCGCTCGACGACTTCCGGCCCGAACACGCCTCGTTGGCCCACCTGCGCCGGCTGCCGATCGACCTGCTCAAGGTGGGGCCCGACCTGGTCGGGGCGGAGCCGACGGGGCAGCCGCCGCTGATCGACGTGGTGGTCAACGTCGGTGAGCGGTTGGGCGTGGAGATCGTCGCCGAGGGGTTGGAGTCGCCGATCCAGGTCGAGGGGGCGCACCGGGCCGGCTGCCGGTACGGGCAGGGCTTCGCGCTGTCCCGACCGGCCACCGCCGAGCGCGTCGAGGCGTACTTCGAGGAGTTCCCCTCGGCGTACCGTTAATGAACCGGTTCACCTCTGCCCGGGCGGTGCGGTGCTGCCGCGCGGCGTCAACTGCGGGGTCTCGTCGCGTACCCGCGTCGCCGGCTCGCCCGCGATGACGCCGAGCAGGTGGCGGGCCGCGTGCGCGCCGTACGCGGAGATGTCGCGGCCCAGCGCCGTCAACGGCGGGTGCACCAGCCGGCACAGCGGCGAGTCGTCCCAGGCCACGATGGACAGGTCGGTGGGCACGGTCAGCCCCATCTCCTGGGCCACCGACAGCCCCGCGATGGCCATCACGTCGTTGTCGTAGATGACCGCGGTCGGCCGGGGGTTGGCGCTGAGCAACCGGCGGGTGGCCCGCCCGCCCTCCTCGCCGGTGTAGTCGGAGAAGACGGTGACCGCCTCGGCCAGACCGAGACGCCGGCACACCGCCGTGAAGGCCTCGGTACGGATCTCGGTGTGCCGCAGGTCGGGCAGGCCGCCGACCCGGGCGATCCGGCGGTGTCCGAGCGCGACCAGGTACTCCACCGCCTCGGTCAGCGCCGCCGCGTCGTCCGAGAAGAGGCTGGCCAGCTCCCCGGTGCCGCCCGGCCCGCCGATGACCACCGCCGGCAGGCGCAGCTGCTCCAGGGCGGGGATGCGCTGATCGTCGGTGCGCAGGTCGCAGACGAGCACCCCGTCCACCCGACGCTCGCCCCACCACCGCCGGTAGACCGCGATCTCGGCGTCGTGGTCGGCCACCACCTGCAACGTCAGCGCGTACGAGCGGGCCGACAGTTCGGCCTCCACGCCACTGATCAGCGCCATGAAGAACGGCTCGACGCCCAGCGTCCGTGCCGGCCGGCACAGGGCCAGGCCGACGGCCTTGGCGGTGGCCGCGGACAACGCCCGCGCGGCGCTGCTGGGACTGAACCCGATCTCGGTGGCGATGGCGAGAATGCGCTGCCGGGTGGCCTCGGAGACGCCGGGCTGCCCGTTCAGCGCGTACGACACGGCGCCCTTGGACACCCCCGCGCGTCGGGCGACGTCCGCGATGGTCGGCCGCTTCACCGGCGTGCTCCTTAGCCGTTCAGGGGCTTTGACACCCCAGAGGTCGGATCGTACGGTGGCTGAGCTTATCCGGTTCAGCTAACGTCTCGATCACGAAGGTGCGGTGAATCGTGAGCCGACAGGCCCTGCACGACGGCTGGACGCTGCGCGCGACCTCGGGGGCGGAGGTGCCGTCGGAGATCGCCGACCGGACCATGCCGGCGACCGTGCCCGGGTGTGTCCACACCGACCTGCTCGACGCCGGGCTGATCCCCGACCCGTACCTCGACGACAACGAGCTGTCCCTCGCCTGGATCGGCCGCACCGACTGGCGCTACCGGACGACGTTCCGACCGCCGGCCGGCCACCACGACCGGGTCGACCTGGTCTGTGCCGGCCTGGACACCGTCGCCACCGTCAGCGTCAACGGGGCCGACGTCGGCCGCACCGAGAACATGCACCGGGGCTACCGGTTCGACGTCCGGGCGCTGCTGCGCGCCGGTGACAACGAGCTGACCGTCGCGTTCGACTCCGTCTACCGCTACGCCGAGGCGCAACGGGACCGGCTCGGCGACCGACCCAACGCGTACCCGGAGCCCTTCCAGTTCGTCCGCAAGATGGCCTGCAACTTCGGCTGGGACTGGGGACCGACACTGGTCACCGCCGGCATCTGGCAGGACATCGGCCTGCACGCCTGGTCCACCGCCCGGCTGGCCACCGTCCGCCCGCTGGTCACCCTCGACGGCCGCGACGGCCGGGTCGAGCTGCACGTCGAGGTCGAACGGGCCGCCGACGTCCCGCTGACCGTCCGGGCCACCATCGGCGGCGTCCGCGCCGAGACGGTCGTCGAGACCGGCCAGCGCACGGCCGTGCTGACCCTCGCCGTCCGCGAGCCCGCGCTCTGGTGGCCCAGGGGGTACGGCGAGCAGGCCCGCCACCTGCTCGAGGTGAGCCTGCACGCGCCGGGCGGGGACACCCTGGACACCTGGGACCGGCGGATCGGCTTCCGTTCCGTCCGGCTGGACACCACCCCCGACGCGCACGGCACCCCGTTCGTGCTCTCGGTCAACGACGTGCCGGTCTTCGTCCGGGGCGTCAACTGGATCCCCGACGACACGTTCCCCACCCGGATCACCCGCGCGCGGCTCGCCGAGCGGTTCGACCAGGCCGCCGCCGCCAACGTCAACCTGCTGCGCGTCTGGGGCGGCGGCCGGTACGAGTCGGCGGACTTCTACGACCTCGCCGACGAACGCGGCCTGCTCGTCCAACAGGACTTCCTCTTCGCCTGCGCCGCGTACCCCGAGGAGGAGCCGTTCGCCACCGAGGTGGCGGCCGAGGCCGCCGAGCAGGTGACCCGCCTGACGCCGCACCCGTCGCTGGTGCTTTGGACCGGCAACAACGAGAACATCTGGGGCTGGCACGACTGGGACTGGCAGGAACCCCTCGCGGGGCGCACCTGGGGGCGCGGCTACTACCTCGACGTGCTGCCACGCATCGTCGGCGAGCTGGACCCGACCCGCCCGTACTGGCCGGGCAGCCCCTGGTCGGGCACCGAGGCGATCCACCCCAACGACCCGGCGCACGGCACGACCCACATCTGGGACGTGTGGAACACCGACGACTACACGAAATACCGGGAGTACGTGCCGCGCTTCGTGGCCGAGTTCGGCTACCAGGGCCCACCCGCGTACGCCACCCTGCGGCGGGCACTCAGCGACGAACCGCTCGCGCCCGACTCACCGGGCATGGCCCACCACCAGAAGGCGGTCGGCGGTGACGCCAAACTCCGGCGCGGCCTCGACGCCCACCTGCCGGTACCGGCCGACTTCGACGACTGGCACTACCTCACGCAGCTCAACCAGGCGCGGGCCATCCAGCTCGGCGTGGAGCACTTCCGCTCCCACCGCGACGTCTGCGCCGGCACGATCGTCTGGCAGCTCAACGACTGCTGGCCGGTGACCTCCTGGTCGGCCGTCGACGGCGACGGCCGCCGCAAACCCCTGTGGTACGCGCTGCGCCACGCGTACGCCGACCGGCTGCTCACCGTGCAACCCCGCGACGGCGGGCTGGCCCTGGTGGCCGTCAACGAGACGGCCGAGGCGTGGACCGCGCCGGCCACGGTCACCCGGGTCACCCTCACCGGGGAGCCGAGGGCGAAGACCTCGGTCGACCTCGACGTCCCGCCGTACTCCTCGGTGGTGCTGGCGCTGCCGGCGGAGCTGGCGCGGCCGGACGAGAGCCGCCGTGAGCTGCTGGTCGCGGAGGCCGGCGACACGGCGGAGCGTGCGCTGTGGCTCTTCGCCGAGGATCGGGAGGTCGACTGGCCGGCGGCGGCCTGGGACGCGACGGTCGAGCCGGTCGAGGGTGGCCAGCGGGTTCGGGTGACCGCGCGCACGGTGCTGCGCGACCTGACCCTCTTCCCGGACCGGCTGGACGCCTCGGCATCCGTCGACGAGGCCCTGGTCACGCTGCTACCGGGTGAGTCGGCCACGTTCACGGTGCGGTCCGAGGCCGCGCTGGACGCCGACGCGCTGACGTCGCGCCCGGTGCTGCGCTGCGTGAACGACATCGCCTGACATTCCACGATCGCGCTCGATCCATGAAGTAGTGGCCTCCTGTCGACGAGGAGGCCACTACTTCCACGTTCAAGCACGATCATCCTCAATGGCGAGGATGGCCCGGAGCCCTGCGCGCCCATGACAGCAGTTGAAGACTTCTTCAAGTGATAAAGTATTCGTGTCGAGGGGGAGGGTGTTCATGTCGGTGCCGCTGTACCAGGCCAAGGCGGAACTGTTCCGTACTCTCGGGCATCCGGTGCGCATCCGGGTGCTGGAGCTTCTCCAGGACGGTCCGAAGCCGGTACGCGACCTGCTCGCCGCAATCGATGTCGAGGCATCGAACCTCTCCCAGCAACTCGCCGTGCTGCGCCGCACCGGAATGGTCACCTCGCACCGCGACGGTCCCCTCGTCATGTACGCGCTCAGCACCCCCGACGTGGCCGACCTGTTGGCCGCCGGTCGGCGCATCCTCGGGGCGGTCCTCACCGATCGGGACGGACTCCTCGACGAGCTGCGCGCCACCGGCGGGGACAGGTGAGCGGCGTCGTCCCTGTCGTCCGTGCGCGGCTTCTCGGGTTGCTACCCGGCCGGGCCGACTGGGCGGCCGTCCACCGATCACCGCGCCGGGACCTGCTGGCCGGGCTCACCGTGGCGGTGGTGGCGCTGCCACTGGCCCTGGCGTTCGGCGTCACCTCCGGGCTGGGCGCCCAGGCCGGGCTGATCACCGCCGTGGTCGCCGGCGCGGTGGCCGCCGTGTTCGGAGGCTCCAACCTCCAGGTCTCCGGGCCGACCGGGGCGATGACCGTGGTGCTGGTGCCGGTGGTGCAGCAGTTCGGGGCGACCGGCGTGCTCATGGTCGGGGTGATGGCCGGCCTGCTGCTCATCGCGTTCGCCGTGGCCCGCCTCGGAGGATACGTCCGCTACCTGCCCACCCCGGTGCTGGAGGGTTTCACCGCCGGCATCGCCGTGGTCATCGCCCTGCAACAGGTGCCTGCCGCGCTCGGTGTCACCGACGCACACGGGGAGAAGGTCTGGGCCGTCGCCGCCGACGCGGTCGCCCGTTTCGTCGTACACCCGAAGCCGGCCGCACTCGCGGTGGCCCTCGCCGTGGCGGCGCTGATGCTGCTCGGCGCCCGCTGGCGGCCCGGCCTGCCGTTCTCGCTGCTCGGCGTGGCCGCCGCCACGGTCCTCGCCGAGGTCACCCCGGTCGAACTGGTGCGGATCGGCGCGTTGCCGCAGGGCCTGCCCACGCCCTCGCTCGGCTTCCTCGACCTCGGGGCGCTCGGCGTGCTGCTGCCCAGCGCGCTCGCCGTGGCCGCGCTCGCCGCCCTGGAGAGCCTGCTCTCCGCGACGGTCGCCGATGGCATGACCGTCGGCGAACGGCACGACCCGGACCGGGAGCTGTTCGGTCAGGGGCTGGCCAACCTCGCGGCCCCGCTCTTCGGCGGCATTCCCGCGACCGCAGCCATCGCCCGTACGGCGGTCAACGTCCGCGCCGGAGCGGCCTCGAAGCTGGCGGCCCTCACCCACGCCGTCGCCCTCGCGGCGATCGTGCTGGTCGCCGCACCGTTGGTGGGCCGGATCCCGCTCGCCGCCCTGGCCGGGGTGCTGCTGGCGACCACGGTCCGGATGGTGGAGGCCGGCTCGCTGTGGGCGTTGGCGCGGGCCACCCGGGGCGACGCGCTCGTGCTGGTGCTCACCTTCGCCGTCACCGTGATGTGGGACCTCGTCACCGCCGTCGCGGTCGGCGTCGGCGTCGCCGTGGTGCTCGCCCTGCGCGCGGTCGCCCGCAGCGCCCGGCTGGAACAGGTGCCCCTCGACCCCGGGGAACACAGCGCCGAGGAGTACGCGCTGCTTACCGAACACATCGTCGCGTACCGGCTGGACGGGCCGCTCTTCTTCGCCGCGGCCCACACGTTTCTGCTCGAACTGTCCGAGGTCGCCGACGTCCGCGTCGTCATCCTGCGGATGTCCCGGGTGACCACCATGGACGCCAGCGGCGCGCACGTCCTCGGTGACGCGATCCGGCGGCTACGGGGACGCGGGATCACCGTCCTGCTCTCCGGCATCACCGCCGCCCACGACCAGGTCCTGGCCACCCTCGGCGTGGTCGACGACCTGCGCCGCGAAGGGCTGGTCTTCGCCGACACCCCGGCCGCGATCCGGCACGCCCGCGCGGTCGCGCTCTCCGCGACGGCCCACCCGGGCGAACAGAGGGTCTGACCGAGGAGTCTCCTGCAGACCCGCCGCTCGTCGAACGCACCGCCGGTCAAGCCCGGGCGGCGGTACGCGCGCTCCGGCCTCCCCTGGTGGGTGATCGACGGACGCATGCTCGACCAAGAGAGTGGACCGGTCGGTTGTCAGGGGAAGCCGCCTAGGTTGAGCAGGGGTTGCCGGACGGAGATGCGGGCGTCGCCGGTTCGGCCCTTGTTGGTGGTTCTGTCCGGTAACCGACTGCTGCTGCTCTTTGGGTGGGATCAGGTGGTGGCGTGCCGGTGCCCTGTGGCAGACGGAAATCGCCTGATGCTGGGAACCCTTGTGCGGCAAGTGGCGACTACGGTGATGGCGGTACGGATACCTGACCGTCGCGCACGAGGAGACAGCACCAAGCATGACCTATGACCGGACCGCGCATGACTGATCGTTATGCACGGGCTTCCGCCGCCGCCCGTGACACGCTGCCCATCCCGCTCACCCTGCCGGAGTTGGAGCAGTATCTCGCCAGGGCGGCGGATCTGCTGCGCGGAAGCATCGACCAGGCGGACTTCAAGGCTTACATCTTCCCGCTGATGTTCTTCAAGCGGATCAGCGACGTCTATACCGAGGAGTACCAGCGCGCGCTGGCGGAGTCAGATGGCGACCACGAGTACGCCTCGTTCGCCGAGAACCACCGCTTCGGTATCCCCATCGGCAGCCTCTGGGAAGACGTACGCGCGCGCACCGAGAACATCGGTCAGGCTCTGGTGACCGCCTTCCGGGCAATAGAGAAGGTCAACCCGGACGTGCTGTACGGCATCTTCGGCAGCGCGGCCTGGACGAACAAGGACAAGCTGCCCGACGCCAAGCTGCGTGACCTCATCGAGCACTTCTCGACGCGGACGCTGAGCAACGCGGCCGTCCCGCCGGACGTGTTCGGGCAGGCGTACGAGTACCTCATCAAGCGGTTCGCTGACCAGTCCAACAAGAAGGCCGGTGAGTACTACACGCCACGCTCGGTGGTGCGACTGCTCGTCGACATCCTCGACCCGCAGGAGGGCGAGACGGTCTACGACCCGGCCTGCGGCACAGGCGGCATGCTCATCGAGGTCATCGAGCATGTGAAGCGCCAGGGCGGCCGACCGCAGACCCTCTTGGGCAAGATCTACGGCCAGGAGAAGGTGCTCGCCACCTCCGGACTCGCCAAGATGAACCTTTTGCTGCACGGTGTCGACGACTTCGACATCGCTCATGACGACACCCTCCGCGCTCCCGCGTTCTTCACCGGCCCGCGCCTCACGCAGTTCGACTGCGTGATTGCGAACCCGCCGTTCTCGCTCAAGAACTGGGGCGAGGTGGCGTGGAGCACCGACCAGTGGGGACGTAACCGGCTCGGAGGCGTGCCGCCCAAGGGGTACGCAGACTGGGCCTGGGTCCAGCACATGATCACCTCAGCAGCGCCCGGCACGGGTCGAGTCGCCGTCGTGCTCCCGCAGGGCGCGCTGTTCCGTCAGGGCGCTGAGGGGCGCATCCGCGAGTTCATCCTGAAGACCGACCTGGTCGAGGCCGTAATCGGTCTGGCGCCCAACCTCTTCTACGGCACCGGCCTGGCCGCGTGCGTGCTGATCCTGCGCCGCCGCAAGGCCGACGATCGCCAAGGCAAGGTGCTCTTCGTCAACGGCGGAACGCTGTTCAAGCGCGGCCGTAACCAGAACAGTCTCGAACCCGAGCACCTCGACACCCTGCTGCGCACCGTTCAGACATTCGCCGACGCACCCGGCCTGGCGGCGGTCGCCACGCTTGACGACATCAAGAACAACACCTTCAACCTGAACATCCCGCTGTACGTCGCACCCGTCGACGACGGCGAACACCGGACGCTGGAGCAGGCCCTGACTGACCTCGAAGTGGCCCACGCCGCCTCCCGCGAGACCCGCGCCGCGCTAGAAGTCGAACTTGCCAAGTGGGGCCTGAGCCCGAGCGTGGTGACGGCGTGAACGCCCGCATTACCCAGCGCGAGCTGGAGTCCTACCTGTGGGGCGCAGCCGTCGTGCTGCGCGGCCTCATCGATGCCGGGGACTACAAGCAGTACATCTTCCCGTTGGTCTTCCTCAAGCGCCTCTCCGACGTGTACGACGAGGAACACTCCGCTGCACTGGCCATCTACGGTGACGACGAGTTGGCCGATCTGCCGGAGAACCACCGCTTCGCCATTCCTGACGGCGCTCACTGGCAGGACGTCCGCGAGGCCGGCAGCAATGTCGGTGCGGTGATCCTTGCTGCCATGCGGGCGATTGAGTCGGCCAACCCGGATACCCTCACCGGCGTCTTCGGTGACGGCGACTGGGGCAACAAGAATCTGCTGCCCGACCGGACCCTCAAGGAACTCGTCGAGCATTTCTCCACCAAGACGCTCTCGGTGGCCAACCTCCCCGAGGACGAACTTGGCCAGGGGTACGAGTACCTGATCAAGAAGTTCGCCGACGACTCGGGCCACACCGCGCAGGAGTTCTACACCAACCGCACCCTCGTCCACCTGATGACGATGATGCTCAAGCCTGAGCCAGGAGAGTCGATCTACGACCCGACCTGCGGCACCGGGGGGATGCTCATCTCCACGGCCGCCGAGCTGCGCCGGCAGGGCAAGGAGTGGCGCAACCTGCGCCTGTACGGGCAGGAACTGAACTACGGGACGTCGGCCATCGCCCGGATGAACCTGTTCCTGCACGGCATCGCCGACGGAGACGTCGCGCACGGCGACACGCTCACCAAGCCAGCCTTCCTCGACGGTGCCCGGCTGCGCACCTTCGATGTGGTGCTTGCCAACCCGCCGTACTCCATCAAGGCGTGGAACCGAAGCGCGTTCATCAACGATCCTTACGGTCGCAACATGTGGGGCGTTCCGCCGCAGGGCCGCGCGGACTATGCCTTCTTCCAGCACATCGCCGCCAGCCTCGATCCCAATAGGGGGCGGGCCGCAATCCTCTTTCCTCATGGCGTTCTGTTCCGTCATGAGGAGAGCGGACTACGGGAAAAATTGGTAAAATCGGATATGCTTGAAGCCGTTATCGGGCTCGGAGCAGGTCTTTTCTACAATTCGCCCATGGAAGCTGTGGTCGTCACACTGCGCGCCAATAAGCCCGCCGAGCGGCGTGGCCGGGTTCTTTTTATAAACGGGGTAAATGAAGTTGCCCGCGAGCAAGGTCAGTCGTACCTCCGCGAGCAGCATCAGCTTAGGATCCTTGCAGCGTACGAATCATTCAGTGGGGATGGCAATTTCGCCGCCGTTGTTGGCATCGACCATATTGCCAGCAATCAGTACAATCTCGCGATTCAGCATTACGCGGCTGGTGTGAAAGCAAGGATCGACCGGGTGGGCTTGAGCGTGGTCGAATCAATTGAGGCATGGCGGTTGACTGCACGTAAGACGGACATTGCAATCAATAAGGCGCTTTCCTGCGTCCGCCAGGAGGTGGGACGGTGACCTTTAAGTTAGACAAGTCTGCATGGAAGCGAATCACCCTCGGTGAGGTGGTCAAGAATCATAATGATTACTTCGATCCGAACAGAGATGGCACGCTGCCATATGTTGCTGGTCCTCATATTGACCGTAGATACCTACCGATCCGTCGATATGGATCGACGGCCGATGAGGATTTTCCGCCGACTTTCAGAAGGCTATTCAGGGCGGGTGACGTTCTTCTTCACTCGCGCGGTATTGAGAAGATTGGAGTCGTCGATCGTCGCGGTGTCACCGGCGAAAAGCTTTTCGTTCTCCGGACGATCGACCCGGACGTTCTGGATCAGCGATTCATTCCCTGGCTCCTGAGCTCTCAAGCCGTGCAAGGGTATTTCCGAGCCAATTTCTCCGGTTCCGTAAACAAGTTCTTGAATTGGCGCCCACTGGCTGCCATGGAGTTCACCCTGCCCCCCCTCGACGAGCAGAGGCGTCTTGCTGATCTCTTGTGGGCGGTAGAGGCCACACAAAAGTCGGGCCTTGCCCTGCTGGAAGCTGGTCAGGCGGCGGAGGTGGAGCTGTTGAAAGACGCTTTTAGTTCGCATTGGCCTTACGTCACGGTCGCTGAGTTGGGCGACGTTCAACTGGGCCAGCAACTGCATCCAAAATATCGGACGGGTTCAAAAGTGCGCCCGTATCTCCGGGTTGCTAACGTTGGGGATAACCATCTGAACCTGGATGATGTGGCCAGTATGGACTTCAGTGATTCCGGCGCCGAGCGGTTCCGGCTGGAGCCCGGCGACGTGTTGCTCAACGAAGGGCAGAGCATCGAGCTCGTCGGCCGCTGTGCGATGTTTCGGGGCGAGATTCCCGACTGCTACATGCAGAAGACACTGCTTCGTTTCCGGGCAGGCCCTGACCTGATTCCCGAATTCGCTCTTGCCTGGTTTCGTCGTTGTTTCCACCTCGGGAACTTTGCTGAAGTCGCCAACAGGACAACTTCCATGGCCCACCTCACTGCAGTCCGTTTCTCAGCAATGCAGATGCCTTGTCCATCGATGGTCGAACAGCAGGCAGTTGTCGATATGATGAAATCCATTGGAGAAATGTTGGCGACAGGTCACGAGGAGCTCACTGCCACGCGGGGCATGCGGTCCTCCCTCCTCACTGACGTCTTCGGAGGAGAGTGATGGCTCAGTTCGCCGAGGGCAGGACCGTTCGAGACTTCGTGCGGGACCTTGTTAAGTCGCCCGACATCCAATTCGTGCCCGGCAAGGAGCTGCCGCGTCGGGAGGACGAGGTGCTGCTGGACGGGTCAGTCAAGGAGGCCCTGAAGCGGTTGAACCCGGTTATCGAGGCCGACCCTCGGCTGGCCGACGAGGTGATCTACCACCTGCGGGCGGTCATTCTGACCGCTCGGCGTACGCCGAATCCCGTGGTGGCAAACGAGCAGTTCGCCGCGTGGCTGACCGGGCAGAAGTCGATGCCGTTCGGCCCGGCCGGAGAGCACGTCACCATCCGGCTCATCGACCTCGATAATCCCGAGCCGAGCGCCAACCAGTGGATCGTCTCCACGGAGGTGACGTATCGAGTCGGGCAGGTCGAGCGTCGCTTCGACCTGGTGGTGTGGTGCAACGGTTTTCCGCTGGTCGTCGGTGAGGCAAAGTCGCCGGTCCGGCCGGCATATACATGGATCGACGCGGCGGCGCAGATCAATGAGGACTACGAGGTCAACGTCCCGGCGTTCTTCGTCCCCAACGTGTTCAGCTTCGCCACCGAGGGCAAGGAATTCCGGTACGGCTCGGTCGGTATGCCGGTCGACCTGTGGGGGCCGTGGCGGGAAGAGACCGACGACGACGCACCGGCGCGGATCGGTTTAGCGGTGGTGCGCGAGGCCGTGAAGGGCGTGCTGTCGCCGGCGGCGGTACTGGACTTCCTGCGGTTCTTTACGGTGTTCGCCACCGACAAGAAGCACCGGAAAATCAAGATCATTGCGCGTTTCCAACAGTTCCAGGCGACGAACCTCATCGTCGAGCGGGTGTTGCACGGCGAGATCAAGCAGGGCCTGATCTGGCACTTTCAGGGTTCGGGCAAGTCGCTGCTCATGGTGTTCACCGCGCAGAAGTTGCGCGCGACGGCCGGCCTGACGAACCCCACAGTGATCATCGTGGTGGACCGGATCGATCTGGACACCCAGATCACCGGTACCTTCAACGCCTCGGACGTACCGAACCTCGTCTCGACCGACAGCCGCAAGGAGTTGCAAGTGCTCCTCAAAGCCGGCGCTCGCAAGGTCATCATCACCACCGTGCACAAATTCGGTGAAGCGCCCGGGGTGCTGGATGACCGCGACAACGTCATCGTCATGGTTGACGAGGCCCACCGGTCCCAGGAGGGCGACTACGGGCGCAAGATGCGCGAGGCCCTGCCGAACTCCTTCATCTTCGGCTTGACCGGTACCCCCATCAACAGGCGAGACCGCAACACCTTCATGTGGTTCGGGTCTACGCAGGATGAGGGTGGCTATCTCTCCCGGTACTCGTTCCAGGATTCGATCCGAGACGGGGCGACGCTGCCGCTGCACTTCGAGCCGCGCCTGTCGGAAATCCACCTCGACGCGGCCGCGATCGATGCCGCCTTCGCCGAGCTGGCTGAGCAGCACCGGCTCACCGAGGCCGACAAGACGACGCTGTCGAAGCGGGCCGCCTCGCTAGAGGTGCTGATCAAGGCCGACGAGCGGGTTCGCAGGATTGCCGCGGACATCGCCGAACACTTCCGCACCAAGGTCGAGCCGCAAGGGCTCAAGGCGCAGGTGGTCGTCTACGACAAGGCGACCTGCGTCGCATACAAGGCGGAACTCGACAAGATCCTCGGACCGGACGCGTCGACCGTCGTGATGAGCGCCGGTGACTCGAAAGAGTGGAAGGAATACACTCCCGGCCGGGACGAGCTGGAGCGCATCACTGCCCGGTTTAACGACCCGGCCGACCCACTGAAAATCATCATCGTGACGGCCAAGCTGCTCACCGGCTTCGACGCGCCGATCCTGTATGCGCAGTACCTCGACAAGCCGCTCAAGGAGCACAACCTGCTCCAGGCGATCACCCGCACCAACCGGGTCTACCCGCCAACCAAGACGCATGGGCTGATCGTCGACTACCTGGGCATCTTCGACGACGTCGCCAAGGCGTTCGCCTTCGACGAGAAGAGCGTCCAGCAGGTCATCAGCAACATCGACGTGCTGCGAACTCAGCTCGGACCGGCCATCGAGACCGCATTAGCTTTCTTTCCCGGCGTCGACCGGACCGTGGGCGGTTATGAGGGGCTCATCGCCGCTCAAACCGCGATCAGCAGTGACGATGCACGCGACCACTTCGCGGCAGCCTTCAGCGTCGTCGCCCAACTCTGGGAGACCCTCAGCCCGGACCCGATCCTCTCGACTCATGCCACCGACTACCGGTGGCTCACCGATGTGTACGAGTCGGTTCGGCCGCCGGACATCGCCGGTCGGCTGGTGTGGCACACCCTTGGCGCCAAGACGCTGGAACTCATAAACGAGCACGTCACGGTCGAGGTGCCCCGCAGCGACCTCGACATGATCGTCCTCGACGCCCAGGTGATCGAAGACCTCATGACGGGCCGGCGGAAGGACGTCGACCCGGTCGAGGTCGAGAAGTGGATTACCGCCCGTATCGCCAGGCACATCGGTAATCCTGTCTTCATCGAACTCGGCAAGCGGTTGACTGCCCTGCGGGAGAAGTACGTCCACTCCCAGCAGGCCAGCCTGGACTTCCTCAAGGAGCTGTTCGCTCTCGCCCGGGATACCGTGGCCGCAGAGAAGGCCGCCGCCGAGGTGCCCCGCGAGGACCAGGGCAGGGCGGCGTTGACGGAGCTGTTTCAGTCACTCAAGGGCAACGGAACGCCGATCATCGCCGAGAAGATCGTCGACGAGGTCGACGAGGTCGTTCGAGCGGTGCGGTTTACCGGCTGGCAGGACACCCGCGAGGGAGACCGCCTCGTCCAGCAGTCCCTCCGCAAGACGCTCTGGACGAAATTCAAGATCCGCGACAACGACGTGTACGAGCGCGCACTCGGCTACATCCGCGAGTACTACTGACGACCTCGCTTCAGGGCGCGGGGTTAGAGGTATTCGGCGGCTGTCCGCTGCACGTCCGCGACGAACTCCTCCAACTGCGCCTCGTTGGGGTCGCGGTCCTGAAGCAGCTTGCCGAGGAAGACGATCTGCATCTGGAGCGCTGTCTCTGAGTTGAGATTGTCGATGAGGCCGACTTCGCCGAGGGCCGCGCGGACGAGACCTTCCATCTGCAGAGTGGGCAGCGACTGGGCTCCGGGGAACTGTGTGCACGTCTCGGTGACAAAGCGGGCGACCTCGGCTGGGGAGTGGTCGGTGGCGAAGCGGTCGTTGACCGCGATAGCGAACGCAGCGCCGATCACCTGGGTACCACCACGCCAGCCGGAAGTCTCCAACCCGTCCAAGAGTTGGTGCACCGCGCCCCATTCACGCCTCGCCATGGCGCGGATCAGGTCGCCGAACTCCGCCTTCGCCCTCAAGAGCAGCTCACACCCGGCTGGCGAGGTCTGCCGCCTCGGCGAGGAGCGCGTCCAGATCTTCGTCCGAGGTGGCAGCACCGTGACCCAGAATCTGCAAGATCACCAGACCCTGGACTCGTCCGGCCATCTCCGGATCGATGTTTGTCTCGATGTCCGGGTTCAGTGCAGCGTGGATTAGCCGCTCGGCCGCGTTGGCGTCGATCTCTGGTGTGTCGGCCGGTGTGCTTGCCCGCATGTCGGCCACGAACCGCACGATCTCACCAGGGGCGGTCTGCTCGTCGAAGCGTCGGTTGACCGCGAAGTAGAAGACAGCGCCCAGCAGGGTCGGAAAACCATCCCAGCCAAGCTCGTCAAGGCGGGCCTCGGCCCGATCGTTGGCCTCGTGGTCACCTCTGATCATCGTCCGGATGTAGTCGACCATCTCAGGGCTGCTCATCAGCTCGCTTCCTTTCGCGGCGCTTCTTTGCCATGTTCCAGACCCCTCGAAGTCCTACGACGACCGCGCCAGCAGCCATGATGACTGATGTGACGGGGTGCTCCAACTGGGGACGATCAGCCGGCGTGCCGGGGTTTGCGGAGGTCGACGTCGTGCTGCCAGTCGACCCCGAGCCCTTCAGACTCTTCTGTAGTGCGCGAAGGCCGGCGGTGACCGACTGCTCGGTCTGCTTGAGAGTGTCCTCGGAGTCGTCCGCCTTCTTGACGTGACGACGGAGGAACGCCTCTGCCTTGCTGCTGCGGCCTTCGGCTTCCTCCACCAGCCGTTCGCCCGACGGTGATGCGACATCGTCTGGCCCGGATGTCGCGGCGCCGGGGGCGATGGTGTTGATGTAGAGGGTGATGTGCCGGGACGCTTTGGACAGGAGGCGGGCATAGCGCTCGGATTTGTCCCGGGCCACCTCGGCATCGGTGGCGGCCTCCCGCAACTGCGGGTCGCTGCTACCCCGCCGGACATCCTTCAGGAGGGCCAAGGCATGCTCCGCGTCCGCGCGGGCGCGTAAGGCCCTGACGGCGGCGGCGTCGAGTTGCCCGCGTACGGCGAGAAGCCGCGCGACGAGTTCGCCGATGCTGCCGCTCATCCGAGTTGATTAAGGTATCGAGTTGTGTGTTCCGCGATGTTGACGAATCGGCGGCGGGTCGGCTCAACCTCGGCCCTCGCGGTGTGGAGTGCCTGCTGAGCGGCGCTCACGTCCTCGTTTTGGCTGCCGTTGAGGATGGCTTCTGCGGCCGCGCTCGCTGCGTTCGCCCCGGCGGATGCCCGATCGAAGGTGTCCCTGCCGTGGAGGGCCGCTTCGATGGCCGCACGAAGGGCTTCCTTGACCTCGCCGACGCTCATCGTGGCGGTTGGGTGTTCAGCCGAGCACGGCGATGTAGCGGCGTGCCGCTTCCGCGCTGCCCTGCACCAGGGTCATGGCCTCGGCCAGACGCTGTTTGCTCTGCTCGCCCCGGGCGATGGCTTCGGCGATTGTCGGGTGTCCGGTGCCGGCGGCGATGGCGCGTAGCCGGGCCAGCATCTGCTCGGTGTTCTCGGCGGCGGCGCGGATCTGGTTGACCGAGACGTTGCCCTGTTCGGCGGCCTGCATCAGCGCCGCCTTGACTTCCTCGATGCTGGCCATGCCGCCTCCGTCTGCCGATCGCGCAACGAGTTCACGTTTGCGTGGTCGGACGGACACTATCGGAGATGAAGGTGGGGCGCAGCCCCGCTGCTCACAGGTGCTGGCGTCCGTTTCATGCCTCCGATTTCAGTGTGGAGGGCGATTGAACGCCGGAAAGCTGGACGCGAGTCGTAGGTGACGATCCGGGCCACCTTAATCGGGAAGCTCCCTCAGTCGATCCGCGCAACATCAGGGTTGTTGCTGCCTCGCGCCCGCCGCAGGCAGCAACAGCAGGGAAGTTGCTCGGATCTTGATGCATTCGAGGGTCGGGGGTGGGTGTTGAGGTGCTGGCGCGCTGAGGTGAGTTCCCGCTTACCGGGCGGCGCTGCGGCGTGCCTGTCCGCGGCTATGGAGTCGGTGGGTGTTCCCTGCGGCGGCTGGGGACACCCACCGAAGCCTCAGCGGAAGGTGACGGTCGCTTGGACGAAGGTGGCCCAGGCGGCGGGAGTGAAGGCGAGAGCCGGGCCGTGCGGGTCCTTGCTGTCGCGTACGGCGACCACACCGGGCAGGTTGTCGGCGACCTCGATACACTCGCCACCGTTGCCCGCGCTGCGGGTGCTCTTGCGCCAGTGGGCGCCGGTCAGGTCAACCACGGTGAACCTCCCCGATGATCTTATTGATCAGTTGGAACGATTGTCCCTCATCGAGAGTGAGTGAGAGCAGGCTCGACCAGACCTTCTCGTAGGTCGCGAACTCGTGAGGCCGGTCGAGGTAGAGCGCGCCGGTAATCGCCTCGCTGTAAACCAACGGAGGCTCGGGGGTGGTTCGGTTTCCGAGCGGGAAGTCAAGGAGTACGAACTCGCCCGCCACAGTGCCGTGATGCGGCCCTGCGGTCAGCGGCAACACGCGTATCGAGACGTTCGGCAAGCGGGACAGTCGTAACAAGTTGTGGAGTTGCCCGGCCATGGTCTCGGCGTCGCCAACCGGCCGGAGCAGGACCGACTCGCAGAGCACCACCTGCACCTGCGGAGCCCGTGGCAGGCGACGGGTCAGCAGGGACTGTCGTTGCAGGCGAAGGTCGACTGCGCGCTCCCGGTCGTCGTCGGTCATGTCGGGCTGGTCGATGCGGTAGATGCCTCGGGCGTAGTCCCGGCTCTGAAGGATGCCGGGCACGAGACTGTTCTTGTAGAAGCGGAGTTTCGACGCAGCGGATTCGAGGCCCACGTACAGCTCGAACCATTCGGGGACGGCATCGCCGTACGCGTGCCACCAGCCCTTCGCTCTCGTCTCGCCGGCCAGGGAGATGAGCGCCCGGGTCAGCTCGCCCGTCGCCCCGTACAGCTCGCACATCGCTCGGACGTCGACGCCGCGCACCGAGCCGAGCCCGCTCTCGATCCGCCACACCTTCTGGCGGCTGCACTCCAGCGCCTCGGCGACCGCGTCGAGGGTCGCCCCCGCCTCGGTGCGCAGGTCACGCAGCGCCCTGCCGAGCTGGCGTCGGGGCACCGTCGAGCCCATGTCATCGGTCACCCGGCTCTCCTTCCTGTTGAGTTTTGCAACATCCCGACAGCCGTACTGCAACAGAGGAATGTTGCGCACAAATAGCGGAACAGTGTGGGTCGACATTCATTGCGATGGTGCTTCCGACCTTACAAGATTGGTCCGACAAGGGCGATGGACGCGCAATTCCCGCGCCGCCGAACGTCGAACAATTACGAGGAAGGGTGGTGCTGCCTCGTGCGCGCATTTCTCCGTCATCTGGCGGCCCGCCGGTGAGCGCCCGGTGGGTGGCGCATCTGCCGTTCACCGCCGCCGACCTGCCGGCCGCCCAGCACTTCGCCGGCACCCTGGCCCGCTCGCTGAGCTTCCTGTCCGAGGTGGACCCGGGGGAGACCACCGTGTCCGCCGAGGACGCCCAGGGCCTACGCCATCGGGTCTTCTGCGACCTGCCGCTCGACGGCGGCCGGCGGTGCGTGCGGCGGGTGGACCACGACGGTGGCTGCGCGGCCCGGCGGCGCGGGTGAACCCCGTCGTCACCTGCCCCGACTGCGACGGGATGACCTTCACGCTGGAACCGTGCCGGTGCACCACCTACGGCGATCGGTTTCTCGTCGCCGCTGACGACGTGCTCGGGCCACGCCGGGAGGCGTACCGGAACTGCGAGCAGTGTCGCGGCGCGGGCAGCGTCGCGTACCCCTGTCACCGCTGTGGTCGGCGCGGCCGGCGGCGGGCGCAGCTCGTGGTCTCCGTCGCCAACCTGGACACCGGCGCGGTCGCGTCCCACCAGGTCGTGCCCGGCGGCCTCGAACCCCGCCGCGACCCGGCGGGCGCGTGGGTGGTCGACCTGGCCGATCGGGTACGTGACCTCGCCGCCGACGTCGGCGCGATCGTGTCGGAGACCGACCTGCCGTCGCTGTGGCTGACCGCCGAGTGGCGACCCGAGTTGCCGGCCGCGCGGCGGCACGAGTTGGAGGCCGAGGCCATCCTGCGGGCCGATCACGCGCCCTGGCGGTTGGTGCTGGGCCGGTCCGTGGCCGTGCCTGTGGTCGACCCGGCCGCTCGGCTGGCCCGGCTCTGCGCGCTGGCCGATCTGCTGCTGCTCGACCTGGTCGTCGAGGCCCGCCGGCAGGGTGCGGGTTTCGGGTGGGACATCCGGTACGAGGTGCCCGGCACCCCCGTGCCGGTCGGCACGACCGGCTGGTACCTCAGCCTGGCGGAGGCCCTGTCCCGCTGTGACGTGGCCGGCGCGCTGACCGGCCTCACCGAGCGTGGCCTGGCCGTGCCCGCCCGGAGGCTGCGACCAGACTCGCCGCGCCCGCTCGCCGTCGCTGCCGTCGACGTCGATCAGCTCGAGCGCCGGATCCTCGCCGACTGCGTTGATCCGGCCAGCGGCGACGACCTGCCCGGCGCGCAGGCCATCTGGCGTGACGGCCGGTGGTGGTACAGCACCCTGCGCCCGGGCGAGCCGGTGGAGGTCCTGGCGGAGCAGCCCACCGGTCAGGTGGTCCGCCGCGTACGGGTGCCGCTGACGCGTGGCTACGAGCCACCGGCTCCGCCCTGGCTGGGGGAAGCCGTCGAGTGGCGGCCCTGCCCCGACTGCCAGCCAGACAGCCGGTTGCGTGCCTGCGACTGCCGGGTCGGTGGTCACCCGGCCGACCCCGACTGTCCGCACTGCTGCGGGGCCGGTCTCCGCCCGTCCGCGCTGCGCTGCCTCACCTGCGGCGGCACCCACCGTCTGTATCGGACTGTGTCGATCACCGTCACTGACCTGCGACACCGGGTGGTGCACCTGACCTGGCAGGCCGGCACTCTGGAGGTCGCCCCGCTGGTCGCCACCCAACCCGGCGGCAAGCCCGTCGTGCAGCTTCCCGACCGCTACCGGCTCGGCTCATGGGCGGCCGTCCTCGACGGGCGACCCGAAGACCTCGCCGACGCCGACGGCGGGTTCGAGATCGACCGGAACCTGCGCGACGGGTACGTCACCCTCCCCTGGGCCGGTGCCGACCCGGTCGGGGAGTACGTGCGCAGCGCCGGGCGAGGCGCGCCTGCCGGTCGGCTGATCGTCGTGGCGGCACGCCCCGAAGCGCCGCCGCTGCCCGAGGTGCTGCGACTCGCCCTCGGCCTCGACTTGGCCCTCGCGGTGGCCGTGTGGGACCTGCGGCACAACGCTGGCGATCCACTGCGGGCTGACGGTCTGCGCTGGTCGGTCGAGGTGGAACCGCGCGATGCACCCCCGCATCCCGACGACCTGCCGCACCAGCCGAGCCTGGCCGCTGCCCTTGCTTGGTGCGTCGAAAGCCTGACCGATGCTGTCGCCGGGGCCGTCCCGGCCGACCCTGCGACACCTATACCGGTGCCCTGCTCCGGCGCGTACGGTTTTGTCATCGACCCCGAGCCGGACCTGTTGCGACTCGCCGCCCGGCACGCGGGGCAGGCGGTCACCGTGCGCTTCACCCGCGCCGGCTGCGCCGTGCATCGCCATGACGCCGACGGCGTACGCCTCCTCGCCCAAGTTCCCGACCTGCGCGACCTGTGGTGCTTATGAGGACTGTCGGCGGCCTTGATCCACACGAGTTCGCCGATGTCGCGGTATCCCGTCGAGCGGACACCGCGACATCGGCGAAGTCGCGTCGATCAAGCAGGCTTACTCGGGGACGCGGCGGTAGGCGCCGTCGCTGGCCGAGGTGGCCATCGAGGCGTACGCGCGCAGCGCCGCCGACACCGGGCGCTGCCGGTCGGTCGGGGTGTACGGC
Source organism: Micromonospora sp. bgisy143 (assembly GCF_057708145.1). Classification (NCBI taxonomy): domain Bacteria; kingdom Bacillati; phylum Actinomycetota; class Actinomycetes; order Micromonosporales; family Micromonosporaceae; genus Micromonospora; species Micromonospora sp. bgisy143. Next base: position 148,329 of record NZ_JBYIRN010000002.1, on the reverse strand, counting down.
TTGTCGCGCTTCTCCTCCGCCACCCGCCGCGCCTCCAGCTCGTCGGCGGGCACGTTCAGCTCGATCGACCGGGCCGGGATGTCGATGACGATCTCGTCGCCCTCGCGGACCAGCGCGATCAGCCCGCCGGAGGCGGCCTCGGGGGAGGCGTGCCCGATGGAGAGGCCGGACGTGCCGCCGGAGAAGCGGCCGTCGGTGAGCAGCGCGCAGGACCGGCCGAGGCCGCGTCCCTTGAGGAACGAGGTGGGGTAGAGCATCTCCTGCATGCCGGGGCCGCCCTTGGGGCCCTCGTAGCGGATCACCACGACGTCCCCGGCGACGACCTCCTTGGCGAGGATCGCGGTGACGGCGTCGTCCTGCGACTCGTACACCTTGGCCGGGCCGCGGAAGGTCAGGCAGTCGTCCGGCACTCCGGCGGTCTTCACGACGCAGCCGTCCGGGGCCAGGTTGCCGTGCAGGATGGCCAGGCCGCCGTCGGCCGAGTACGCGTGCTCGCGGTCGCGGATGCAGCCCTCGGCGGCGTCGGTGTCCAGGGACGACCAGCGGTTGGTGGTGGAGAAGGGCTCGACGGTACGCACCCCGCCCGGCGCTGCGTGGAACAGTTCGACCGCCTCCGGCGTCGGCGACCCGCCGCGCACGTCCCAGTCGGTCAGCCACTGGGCCAGCGAGGGGGAGTGCACGGCGTGCACGTTCCGGTTGAGCTGCCCGGCCCGGTCCAGTTCGCCGAGGATGGCGGGGATGCCGCCGGCGCGGTGCACGTCCTCCATGTGGTACTTCGGGGAGTTCGGGGCGACCTTCGCCAGGCAGGGCACCCGCCGGGAGATGGCGTCGATGTCGGCGACGCCGAAGTCCAGTTCCGCCTCGCGGGCGGCGGCGAGCAGGTGCAGCACCGTGTTGGTGGAGCCGCCCATCGCCACGTCGAGGGCCACGGCGTTCTCGAACGCGGCCTTGGAGGCGACAGTGCGCGGCAGGACCGAGTCGTCGTCGCCGTCGTACCAGCGCTTGGCGATCTCCACGACGGTCCGGCCGGCCTCGACGAAGAGCGACCGGCGCGCGGCGTGGGTGGCCAGCGTCGAACCGTTGCCCGGGAGCGCGAGCCCGATGGCCTCGGTGAGGCAGTTCATCGAGTTGGCGGTGAACATCCCGGAGCAGGAGCCGCAGGTGGGGCAGGCGGAGCGCTCGATCTCGCCGAGCTGGTCGTCGGTGACGGCCTCGTTCGACGAGGCGATCATCGCGTCGATCAGGTCGATCTTGCTGTGCACGATGCCCTCGATGGCCGCCGTCTTGCCGGCCTCCATCGGGCCGCCGGAGACGAAGACGGTCGGGATGTTGAGGCGCAGGGCGGCCAGCAGCATGCCTGGGGTGATCTTGTCGCAGTTCGAGATGCACACCAGGGCGTCCGCGCAGTGCGCGTTGACCATGTACTCCACCGCGTCGGCGATCAACTCGCGGCTGGGCAGCGAGTAGAGCATGCCCCCGTGCCCCATCGCGATGCCGTCGTCGACCGCGATCGTGTTGAACTCGCGCCCGACGCCGCCGGCCTCGGCCACCGCGTCCGCGACCAGGCCGCCCATGTCCTTGAGGTGTACGTGACCCGGCACGAACTGGGTGAAACTGTTGGCGATGGCGACGATCGGCTTGCCGAAATCGTCGTCGGTCATCCCGGTGGCCCGCCAGAGGGCCCGGGCGCCGGCCATCGTCCGACCGTGTGTGGACGTCCTCGATCGCAGCTCAGGCATGCGTACCAGCATGACACCGCCGCCGCGAAGGGCCCTGCGGGAGAGGGGCGTGTCCCAACAGATGCACATCCGGTCTCCCGCGACGTGCGCTCATCCGGCACTCTTGTTGTCGTGCATCTCCCCCCGGGCATGGTCGCCGTCGCGGCGCTGAGCGGGCTGGTCGCGGCTGTGGCCACCGCGCTGCTGACCGTGGCCGCCCGGCGGCGGACCGGGCCGCGTCGACCGGCGCACCTGCTGCTCGCCGCGGCCGCCGGGGTGTCCCTGGTCAGCCTGCTGGCCGGGGTGGCGGCGGTGCTGTCGGCGAGCGACCACTGGGCTCACCAGCAGGGGCAGCGGACCGGATGGGCGACCGCCGTGGCGGTCGGTATGGCGGTGGCCGGGCTGGCCTTCGCGGCCGGGCTGCTCCGGCTGCCGGGGGTCGCCGCCACCGCCGCGGGGACCGCCCGGCTCGCGCTGGACGGCGTCACCGTGGCGGCGGCGCTGTGGTTCGTCGGCTGGGTGCTCTTCTCCGAGCCGACCCGCCTGCTCGGCGCCGCCACCCCGATGGCCTGCCCGGCGATCCTGGTCACGACGGTGAGCGCCGCGCTCGGCGCCGGCCTCGCCGTGATCGTCGTGTTCCGGGCCGCCGCGCCGCGTCGCCGGCTGGCCGTGCTCGCGACCGGCAGCACGGCGGTGAGCTGCGGCGGGCTGGGCCTCAGCGCGGGGCTCTGCCAGGCCGGGCCGACCATGGCGCTCACCGGGGCGACGCTGCTCGCCGCCGGGCTGCTGACCGTCGCGATCGAGGTACGCCGGGCCGACCAGCCGGGCGAGATCGCGCTGGACCTCGTCGGTCGGGACGGCGAGTACGCTCTTGCCCCGATGCTGGCGATGGCGGCCTCGGCGATGTACCACCTGCTCCAGGACGGCCGCTTCACCGCCCCGGGCATCCTCGCCGGCAGCGTGGAGGGCTTCGCCCTGGTGGCCCGGCAGTACCTTACCCTCAAGGACGTCCGCGACTACGCCGGCCGGCTGGCCGAGCGCGAGGCGCACTTCCGTGAGCTGGCGCACACCGACCCGTTGACGTCGTTGGCGAACCGGCGCGGGCTGCTGCGGGCGTTGCACGACGGTGCCGCGGCGGGTACGCCGTGTGTCCTGCTCGGGCTGGACCTGGACGGCTTCAAGAACGTCAACGACATGCGTGGGCACGACGTGGGTGACGCCGTGCTGGCCGAGGTGGGCCGGCGGCTGCGCGGCAACCTGCGTCCGGGCGACGTGGCGGCGCGGCTCGGCGGCGACGAGTTCGCCGTGCTCATGCCGGCCCGACCCGCCGAGGCGGACCGGGTGGCCGAGCGGCTGCTCGGGGTACTGAACCGCCCGTACGACCAGCCGGAGGGCCCGGTCTTCCTGTCCGTGAGCATCGGCGTGGCCGGCTGGACCACCGAGCCGGACGTGGAGCTGCTGCTGCGCCACGCCGACCTGGCGCTGCGCTACGCCAAGCAACGCGGCAAGAACCGGATCGAGCGCTACGACGCGGCGTACGACCAGTTGCTGCGTCGCCGCACGACGGTCGAGCACGAGCTGCGGGGCGCGATCGACCGCGACGAGCTGCGGTTGGCCTTCCAGCCGGTGGCGTCGCTGCCGTCGGTACGGCCGGTCGGCGCCGAGGCGTTGCTCCGCTGGCACCACCCCGAGCTGGGCAACGTCCGTCCGGACGAGTTCATCCCCCTCGCCGAGGAGTGCGGGATGATCTCCACGCTCGGCGCCTGGGTGCTGCACCAGGCCTGCTACCAGCTCTCCCGCTGGCTGGCCGACGGGCACGACGTCTGGGTCTCGGTGAACGTCTCGCCGCGCGAGCTGCACGCCCCGGAGTACGTGGTCCAGGTCGCCGAGGCGCTGCGCGCGCACCACGTACCGCCGCAGCGGCTGGTGCTGGAGGTCACCGAGCACGCGGTCGCCACCGACCTGGACGAGCTGATCCGTCGGCTGACGGCGCTGCGGCTGACCGGCGTCCGGATCGCGCTCGACGACTTCGGCGCCGGGTACTCGTCCCTGGGGCAGCTACGCCGGCTCCCCATCGACATCCTGAAGATCGACCACAGTCTGGTGGCCGAGCACGAGCCGGTCCGTCCGGTGGGCCAGGACGGTCCGGCGTTCGCGCCCATGGTCGACATCGTCATGCGGCTGGGCCACCAGTTGGGCATGGAGGTCATCGCCGAGGGCGTCACCACGCCGACGGAGTTGGCCGCGGTGGTCGCCGCCGGTTGCCGGTTCGGTCAGGGGGCGCTGTTCGGCTGGGGGGTGCCCGCCGAGCACCTGGAGGCGATGCTGGAGGCGGCCACCTCGCCGGGCGCCCGACCCGGTCCGGTGCCCGCGCAGCGTCGGGCGACCGGCGGGTCCGGGCAGGTCATGCCGCCTGTCAGCGGCGCGGCGTCGGCCGACGCGCCGCCATCCGTTAACCAACATGTGGGATCAGTTGACTCATCGCGTGAGATGCGTCAGGCTTAGCCGCATGTCGTCGTACCGGTCGCTGCGAGTACTTATCTGAGCGCACTCTCCTCCGTTGAGAGTGCGCTGGCCCCGTGCATCTGCACGAGGGCCGTTTTTATTGCCGTCGGAATCTGTCGCGACGGGCCCACGCCCACGTCGCATCGCTGAACAAGCCCCAGCCACTCCAGCCGAAGGCCAGAACCACCATGACGAGACCAACGCCCGAGACCCTCGCCCACACCGCCCGCCGGGCCCGCGCGACCGCCGACCCGGCCGGCGCCGCCGACCCCGCCCGCGCCGCCGCCACGCCGGCAGCCCCGGCCGTACGGACACCCGCCCCGGCCCAGGTCTCCGGCGCCGGCTCGCTGGTGCGGTCCCTCGAGGCGCTCGGCGTCGACGTCGTCTTCGGCATCCCGGGCGGCGCGATCCTGCCGGCGTACGACCCGCTCTACGACTCCGCCGTCCGGCACATCCTGGTCCGCCACGAGCAGGGCGCCGGTCACGCGGCGACCGGGTACGCGCAGGCCACCGGCAAGGTCGGCGTCTGCATGGCGACCTCTGGGCCGGGCGCGACCAACCTGGTGACGCCGATCGCCGACGCGTACATGGACTCGGTCCCGATGGTGGCGATCACCGGTCAGGTGGCCCGCCCGTCGATCGGCACCGACGCCTTCCAGGAGGCGGACATCCAGGGCATCACGCTGCCGATCACCAAGCACAACTTCCTCGTGCAGACCGCCGAGGAGATCCCGCAGGTGCTGGCCGAGGCGTTCCACCTGGCCAGCACCGGCCGGCCCGGCCCGGTGCTGGTCGACATCCCCAAGGATGTGCTCCAGGCGTCGACCACCTTCACCTGGCCGCCCACACTGGACCTGCCCGGCTACCGGCCCACCCTGCACCCGCACGGCAAGCAGATTCGCGAGGCGGCCCGGTTGCTGGCCGGCGCCCGGCGGCCGGTGCTCTACGTGGGCGGCGGGGTGCTCAAGGCCGGCGCCACCGACGGGCTGCGTCGGCTCGCCGAGCTGACCGGCATCCCGGTCATCACCACGCTGATGGCGCTCGGCGCGTTCCCCGACTCGCACCCGCAGCACCTGGGCATGCCCGGCATGCACGGCACCGTCGCCGCCGTGTACGGCCTGCAGAAGGCCGATCTGATCGTCGCGCTGGGCGCGCGGTTCGACGACCGGGTCACCGGCAAGCTCGACTCGTTCGCCCCGGACGCGGCGGTCGTGCACGCCGACATCGACCCCGCCGAGATCGGCAAGAACCGGCACGCGGACGTCCCGATCGTCGGTGACGCCAAGCACGTCATCGACGAGTTGATCGCGGCGGTCACCGTCGAGCGTGCGGCGGGGCGGGTCACCGACCTGGGTGACTGGTGGTCCCAGCTCGACGACCTGCGCAACCGTTACCCGCTGGGCTACGACGAGCCGTCCGACGGCACGCTCGCCCCGCAGTACGTGATCAAGCGGCTGGGGGAGATCGTCGGCTCCGACACGATCTTCGTGGCCGGGGTGGGGCAGCACCAGATGTGGGCGTCCCAGTTCATCTCCTACGACAAGCCGTACACCTGGTTGAACTCCGGCGGTCTCGGCACCATGGGTTACGCGGTGCCGGCGGCGATGGGCGCGAAGGTCGGCAAGCCGGACGCGGTGGTCTGGGCGATCGACGGTGACGGTTGCTTCCAGATGACCAACCAGGAGCTGGCGACCTGCGCGCTGGAGGGCATCCCGGTCAAGATCGCCGTGATCAACAACGGCAACCTCGGCATGGTCCGGCAGTGGCAGACGCTGTTCTACAACGAGCGTTACTCCAACACCGAGCTGGGCACCCACAAGCACCGCATCCCCGACTTCGTCAAGCTCGCCGAGGCGCTGGGCTGCGTCGGGCTGCGCTGCGAGACCGCCGAGGACGTGGACAAGACCATCGCCGCCGCCATGGAGATCAACGACGCCCCGGTGGTGATCGACTTCGTGGTCGGCAAGGACGCCATGGTCTGGCCGATGGTCGCCGCCGGCACCAGTAACGACGAGATCATGTTCGCCCGCGGCGTCCGCCCGGTCTTCGACGAGGATGACATCTGATCATGACCATGCACACTCTGTCCGTGCTCGTGGAGAACAAGCCGGGCGTACTGGCCCGGGTCTCCGGCCTCTTCTCCCGACGCGGTTTCAACATCGACAGCCTGGCCGTCGGCGAGACCGAGAACCCGGACGTCTCCCGGATCACCATCGTGGTGAACGCGGACTCGTCCCCGCTGGAGCAGGTCACCAAGCAGCTCAACAAGCTGGTCAACGTACTCAAGATCGTTGAGCTGGATCCGCAGGTCTCGGTCGCCCGGGAGTTGCTGCTGGTGAAGGTCCGCGCCGACCGGGCCGCCCGGTCCCAGGTGCTGGAGACCGTCAACCTGTTCCGCGCCCGCGTGGTGGACGTCGCACCGGACACGCTCACCGTCGAGGCCACCGGCACGCCGGACAAGCTCGACGCGCTGCTGCGCGACCTCGAGCCCTTCGGCATCAAGGAAATGGTCCAGTCCGGGCTGGTGGCCATCGGGCGCGGCTCGCGCTCGATCACCGCCGGTCCCGCGCTGCGGGCCGCCTGACCCATCCGCACAGACCACGACGGGCACTCAGGCCGTCGTACGAAAGGGAAGTTCTCATGAGCGTTGAGGTGTACTACGACGACGATGCCGACCTCGGCCTGATCCAGGCCAAGAAGGTCGCGGTGATCGGCTACGGCAGCCAGGGTCACGCCCACGCGCTGTCGCTGCGTGACTCCGGCGTCGACGTGGTGATCGGTCTGCCGGAGGGCTCGAAGAGCCGTCCCAAGGCCGAGGAGCAGGGCCTTCGGGTGCTCACGCCGGCCGAGGCCTCGGCCGAGGCGGACGTGATCATGGTGCTTGCGCCGGACACCGCCCAGCGCAAGATCTACGCCGAGTCCATCGAGCCGCACCTGGCTCCCGGCAAGGCGATCTTCTTCGGCCACGGCTTCAACATCCGGTACGGCCTGATCAAGCCGCCGGCCGAGGTGGACGTCGCCATGGTCGCCCCCAAGGGCCCCGGCCACCTGGTGCGTCGCCAGTACGTCGACGGCAAGGGCGTGCCCTGTCTGGTGGCCGTCGAGCAGGACGCCACCGGCACCGCGTTCGCCCTCGCCCTCGCGTACGCCAAGGGGATCGGCGGCACCCGGGCCGGCGCGATCAAGACCACCTTCACCGAGGAGACCGAGACCGACCTCTTCGGCGAGCAGGCGGTGCTCTGCGGCGGCGCCTCCGCGCTGGTGCAGACCGGTTTCGAGGTGCTCACCGAGGCCGGCTACGCCCCGGAGGTCGCCTACTTCGAGTGCCTGCACGAGCTGAAGCTGATCGTCGACCTGATGTACGAGGGCGGCATCGCCAAGATGCGGTACAGCATCTCCGACACCGCCGAGTACGGCGACCTCTCCCGGGGCTCGCGCATCATCGACTCCCGGGTCAAGGAGGAGATGCGCAAGATCCTCGGCGAGATCCAGTCCGGCGAGTTCGCCCGCGAGTGGGTCGCCGAGGACGAGGCCGGCCGGCCCAACTTCGCCAAGTGGCAGGCCGAGGGTGCGGCGCACCCGATCGAGGAGACCGGTAAGAAGCTGCGCGGCATGATGAGCTGGGTCGACCGCCCGATCACCGAGACCGCCTGACCCACCCGAAAAACCCGGTCCTGCGGCCCCCGGGTCGCGCGCTCTCCCTCCCCAGCGCGCGCCCGGGGCCGTGCTCGTGCCCCCGCCCCACCCCACCCCTCGCCGATCTTGCACTTTGGGATGGCGATTTGTGGGGGTTGGCCCCTTAGGTCGCAGCAGAAAGTGCAAGATCGCGGCGGTGGGGGTGAGGTGCCGCGCGTTTCGGGGTGGTGAACGGTCGATGTCGGTCGGTTGGCCGGGCTGTGAGGGCACTCACCCCGCAGACCGGAACACGCCGGCCAGCGCGGCCCCTACGATCGCGGGTAGGTGCGCTGCGCCGGCACCTGACGGCCACGGCACGGATCAGCACGGGGTGCAGTGCGGCGCCCCGCCACCCGCGCCGATCGCAAACACGACCTCTACGAGGACCGATGAATCCTGTCGTACTGATCGCCGAAGAACTCGCCCCCGCCGCCATCGAGGTGCTCGCCCACGACTTCGACGTCCGTCACGTCGACGGCACCGACCGTCCGGCCCTGCTCTCGGCGCTCTCCGAGGCCGACGCCGTCATCGTGCGAAGCGCGACCCAGATCGACGCCGAGGCGATCGCCGCCGCTCCGCGACTCAAGGTGGTCGCCCGCGCGGGTGTCGGGCTCGACAACGTCGAGGTGCCGGCAGCCACGGCGCGGGGTGTGATGGTCGTCAACGCGCCCACCTCGAACATCGTCTCCGCCGCCGAGCAGGCCGTCGCACTGCTGCTCGCCGTCGCCCGCAACACCGCCAGCGCCAGCGCGGCGCTCAAGGCGGGCGAGTGGAAGCGGTCCAAGTACACGGGCGTCGAGGTGCAGGGCAAGACCGTCGGCGTGGTCGGGCTCGGCCGCATCGGGGTGCTCTTCGCGCAGCGGATCGCCGCGTTCGGCACCCGGCTGATCGCGTACGACCCGTACATCCAGCCGGCTCGTGCGGCGCAGCTCGGCGTACGTCTGGTCGGGCTGGAGGAGCTGCTGCGCGAGAGCGACTTCATCTCGATCCACCTGCCGAAGACCCCGGAGACGGTCGGCCTGATCGGCGAGAAGGAGCTGGCGCTCGTCAAGCCCGGCGTCCGCATCGTGAACGCCGCCCGCGGTGGCCTGGTCGACGAGCAGGCGCTCGCCGACGCCATCGCCGAGGGCCGGGTGGCCGGCGCCGGCGTCGACGTGTACTCCAAGGAGCCCTGCACCTCCTCGCCGCTGTTCGCCTTCGACAACGTGGTGGCCACCCCGCACCTGGGCGCCTCGACGCACGAGGCGCAGGACAAGGCCGGGCTGGCGGTCGCCAAGAGCGTGAAGCTGGCGCTGCAGGGCGAGTTCGTGCCGGACGCGGTCAACGTCCAGGCCGGCGGCGTGGTCGCCGAGGACGTCCGCCCGCTGCTGCCGCTGGCCGAGAAGCTGGGCCGGGCCTTCACCGCCCTCGCCGGCGGGGTCGCGGCCAGCGTCACCGTCGAGGTACGCGGCGAGGTCGTCGGCCACGACGTGTCGGTGCTCAAGCTGGCCGCGACGAAGGGCCTGTTCAGCTCGGTGGTCGAGGAGCAGGTCACCTACGTCAACGCCCCGCACCTGGCCGCCGAGCGCGGCGTCGAGGTCACTCTGGACAGTCAGGTCGAGACGGCCGACCAGCCCCTGCTGGTCACGGTGCGCGGCGCACTGCCGGACGGCCGGGCGGTCAGCGTCTCCGGGACGGTCACCCACTCGGGCGGCCGGGACGTTCCGCGACTGACCGAGGTGGACGGTTTCGACGTGGAGATCGGCGCCGAGGGCATCCTGCTGTTCCTGCGGTACGCCGACCGCCCGGGCGTCGTCGGCACGGTCGGTACGCTGCTCGGCGAGTCGGGTATCAACATCGCCGCGATGCAGGTGGCCCGGCGCGAGGCGGGCGGCGAGACGCTGATGACCCTCACCGTCGACCAGGCGCTCGGCGCCGACCTGTTGACCTCGGCGGCCGACTCGATCGGCGCGACCGCGGCCAGCGCGGCGGATCTGCGCGACGAGTAGTCGGCGGCCGCCGCCCGACCGGCGGTGGCGGCACGGACGGCAGCACCACGGGGGGCCCGGCGACAGCGCCGGGCCCCTTCGTCGTACGCCGGGAGGTGTTCCGCCCCGGGAACGGTCAGTTCGGCAGCCGGGCCGGGGGCGGGTAGACCGAGCCGTCCTGGGGGTCGAAGAGCATCAACCCGTGCTCGCCGGCCAGCCGCTCGATGTCCAGCAGCACCTGGTCCGGGCAGGTCGGGTGCAGGTTCAGCTCGACGTGATCGTGCGCGGCGTGCAGCGGCGCGACCGCCCAGGGGCTGTCCGGGCCGGGGTGACGGTCCGGATAGGACGCGGTGATCGCCCGGTAGAAGCCGACGACGCGCGGGTCCGGGTATCGGTCCACGTGCCGCCCCTGCCGGCAACCCTCGACCGCTGCCCGCACGTCCTCGGGCGTCGCCCCGTCCTCCAGGGCCCACACACTCAGATCGAAACTCACGGCGGACAGCGTGCCATCCGTCGTTCACCATGTCGAAACTGCCTCGCCGCAGGCCAATCGTGGAGCCACTGCGGTGGCGTCCGAAGGAGTCCGCTGTGGAGACTCTTGCGTCGAGTTGCGTCGATTCGCTAGCGTACGACTGCGGTTACTGGCCGCCAGGCCGTGGCGCCGGCCCGTCTTCGGGTGGCGCGGCCGACGTCCGGCCCGACCGGTCCGCACCCCTCGATTGTGCGAGCCACGCGCACTCGTCGCTGATCGGCCCCCACAGCCGTTGCCGAGGCGGTGGGGGCCGATCGCAATCCTGGTGGCGACGGACGCTCGACGCAGCTCTCACCTGTGACTCCACGGCCGGTCGGGCGGCTATGATCGGCCGCCGTGACAGGCACTCGGCGCGGCGACGGCGACACCCGGCAGGGCGGTCGACGGGTGCGGCCGCGCCTGCTCCTCGCGGCTCTGACGGCGGTGCTGGTGACGGCCGGCTGTTCGACCGGTCCGACGACGCCCGAGGGCTCTGCGGTGTCCACCGGTGCCACCGAACCGCGATCGACGAGCGGGCTGGGCCCGGCCGGCGGCCGGCAAGCCGGCACGGTCAGCGCCGACGAGGCGCAACGCCGACGCTTCGCGGCGACCGCCGCCCTGCTCAAGGGCAAACCGGGAGTCCTCGGGATCCTGGTACGGGACCGGCGCACCGGCGAACTCTGGCGGGCGGGGACCACCGACCACCCGATCTGGACGGCCTCGACCATCAAGCTCGCGATGGCCGTCGGGCTGCTGGAGCGGTCCCGTGCAGGCGAGATCACGCTCGACGCCACCGCGCGTCGACAGATCGCCGACATGTTGAACTTCTCCTCCGACGACGCGGCCACCGCCCTGTGGAATCGCTACGGCCGTGACCAGCAGCTCAACCGCTTCCGGCAGCGCTACGGGATGACCGGGCTGACCACCGTGGCCGGATACTCGCGCTTCTGGGGGCACCTCAAGTGCACGGCGGACGACCTGCAACGGTTGATGTCGTACGTGCTGGACGACCTCGACCCGGCCGACCGTGCCTACCTGGTCCGCGCGATGCGGTCGGTCGGCTCGATCCAACGCTGGGGTGTCTGGGCGGCGGGGGCGGACCAGCGACCCGGCACCAAGGACGGCTGGTCGATCGAGCCGGATCCGGGAGGCGAGCACTGGGTCACCAACACGGTGGGCTTCGCCGGCGACGACCAGCGTTACGTCGTCGCGGTGATGTACCAGCTGCCACCCGGCAAGGGCATCGACGTCGGGGTGCACACGGTCAGCGATCTGGTCGCCACCGTCTTCGGGGCGCGGACCCCGGCGCGGGTCACCGTGCCGGACCCCAGCACGGGTCGCTAGCGTCCGGAGTTGTCGCGGCGGTCAGCGTCGGTGGGCGAAGAGCGCCCGGTACTCCGAGCCACCCCGGAACCAGGCCAGCCCGGTGGGGCCGGCGGCGTACAGCGCGGTGGCGTACGCGTCGGCGACGGTCAGGTCCGGGCCGACGACGGTCGCGGCGACGAGGTGGTTGGCCGGCTCACCGGTGTGCGGGTCGACCACGTGCCCCTGCCGCCCGGACACGCCGGACGTGCCGACCGCGCCGGAGGTCATCTCCAGCACCAGCGGCGCACGGTCCGGCGCCGTCGGGTGGTGGATCGCCACCCGCCACGGTCCGCCGTGCGGCGCGCGGCCCCGGACCACCAGGTCGGCGCCGGTGAGGACGGCGTAGTCGTGCACGCCCGCGGCGCGCAGCCGGGCGGCGGCGCGCTCGACGGCCCAGCCGCCCAGCAGCCCGCCCGGGTCGAAGCCGCCGGGCACCGCCCAGGCGTCGAACCAGCCGTCGGTGGCGGCGCGCATCGCCGCGCAGCGGTCCACCAGGTCGGCCAGCGGGGGGTACGACTCGGGGCTGACCTCGTCCCGACGCAACCGGGAGACCAGGCTCTCCGGGCGGTTCGGTCCGTACGTCAGGTCGACGGCGCGCAGTTCGGCGACGGCGTCCCGCAGTGCTTCGCCGACGCCCCGACGACCGAGCCGCTCGGACGCGTTGAGCAGCAGCGTGTACTCCGCCGTGGCGGTGCGTACGGTGTGCTGCACGGCGATGCGACCCTGGGCGGCGCCGGCGGGGTCGAACCGACGACGGCGGCTGCCGAGGCGGAGGTCCGGCCTGCGGTGCCGGAACGTCGACAGATCCGGCCAGCGGGTCCGTGGCTGCTCGTCGATGCGCATGGCGTCTGCCCCCCTCGCCGTTGACGTCGCGTCGTCACGACCACTGCTCGCGGGCCCCCTGACCCGCTGCCCCCTACCGTAGGCAGCGCACATGATCGCTACATGAGTCCCAGCTGAGAGGGTGCTGTGCATTCGCCCGTCCCGAATGGTGGAAGCATCGTACCGGGGGGCGGGACGGCGACGTACCGTTGCCGGACAGGGCAGTCGAGCGTGGGGAGAGCGGGCGTGGCGCGGATCGCGGTGGTGGCCGGGGACGGCATCGGGCCCGAGGTGGTCGCGCAGGCCCGCAAGGTCCTCGACGCGGTGCTCCCCGGTGTGCAGGCCACCGAGTACGACCTCGGCGCTGCCCGCTGGCACCGTACCGGAGAGGTCCTGCCCGACTCGGTGCTGACCGAGCTGGCCGGGCACGATGCGATCCTGCTCGGCGCGGTGGGTGACCCCACGGTGCCGCCAGGGGTTCTGGAGCGTGGCCTGCTGCTCAAGCTCCGGTTCGCCTTCGACCAGTACGTCAACCTGCGCCCCTCGCGGCTCTGGCCCGGCGTCGCCGGTCCGCTGGGCAACGTGAAGCCCGGTGAGGTCGACCTGGTGGTGGTCCGCGAGGGCACCGAGGGGCTGTACGCCGGCGCGGGCGGGACGCTGCACCGTGACACGCCCGCCGAGGTTGCCACGGAGGAGAGCCTGAACACCCGGCACGGCGTGGAGCGGGTGATCCGCGACGCGTTCGCGCGGGCCGGTCGTCGGGAGCGGCGCAAGGTCACGCTGGTGCACAAGACCAACGTGCTGACCCACGCCGGGTCGCTGTGGTCAAGTGCCTTCGCGGCGGTCGCCGCCGAGCACCCGGACGTCACCACGGAGTACCAGCACGTCGACGCTGCCGCGATGTTCCTGGTGACCCAGCCGCAGCGCTACGACGTGGTGGTCACCGACAACCTGTTCGGCGACATCCTCACCGACATCGCCGCCGCCGTCACCGGCGGCATCGGGCTGGCCGCGAGCGGCTGCATCAACCCCGAGGGCGCGTACCCCTCGATGTTCGAGCCGGTGCACGGCTCGGCGCCGGACATCGCCGGGCAGGGCGTCGCCGACCCGGTGGCCGCGGTGCTCTCGGTGGCGCTGCTGCTGGAGCAGCTCGGGCACGTCGAGGAGGCGGCCCGGGTCAACGCGGCGGTCGCCGCCGAGCTGGCCGGCCGTACCCCGGGTACGACGCTGCGCACGGCCGAGGTGGGCGACCGGCTCGCCGCCCACGCCGTAGCCTGACCGTCCCGGCCGGTTCACGGCCGGGGCGGATTCCGCCTGTCCGGGCAGTCCACCCGGTCCCGAGCGGCGCTACCTTCTGAACGACCGTTCGGGGTAAGTTTCTGGCACAGCCATGTCGGCGTGCGGTCCCGCACGCCGTTGTCCCGCAGGGAGGTCAGCGCGATGAGCGGTGGTGACAAGCTCGACTTCGAGATCCGTCCGAATCCCGCGCCGGTATCCGCCGCCGACCGGGCCGCCCTGCTGGCCAACCCGGGGTTCGGCCGAGTCTTCACCGACCACATGGTCACCATCCGCTACGCGGAGGGCAAGGGCTGGTACGACGCCCGGGTGGAGGCGCGGGGGCCGATCCCGATGGACCCGGCCAGCGCGGTGCTGCACTACGCGCAGGAGATCTTCGAAGGGCTCAAGGCGTACCGGACGGCCGACGGTGGCGTGACGATGTTCCGGCCGGACGCCAACGCCGCCCGCTTCGTCGAGTCGGCGCAGCGGATGGCGATGCCGGCGTTGCCGCCCGAGGTGTTCGTCGACTCGCTGCACAAGCTCATCGAGATCGACCGGGACTGGATCCCGACCGGCGAGGACGGCAGCCTCTACCTGCGGCCGTTCATGTTCGCCAGCGAGGTCTTCCTCGGCGTCCGCCCGGCCAACGAATACCTCTACCTGGTGATCGCCTCGCCGGCCGGCGCGTACTTCACCGGTGGCGTCAAGCCGGTCACGATCTGGGTCTCCCCGGACTACACCCGGGCGGCGCCCGGCGGCACCGGCGCGGCCAAGTGCGGTGGCAACTACGCGGCGTCGCTGGCGGCCCAGGCCGAGGCCATCGACGCCGGCTGTGACCAGGTGGTCTTCCTCGACGCGGTGGAGCGCCGCTACGTCGAAGAACTGGGCGGCATGAACGTCTTCTTCGTCTACGACGACGACACGGTGGTCACCCCGCCGTTGAACGGCACGATCCTGCCCGGCATCACCCGGGACGCGGTCATGACGCTGGCCGACAAGGCCGGGCACCGGGTGCAGGAGCGGCCGGTCTCGTTCGCCGACTGGCAGGCCGACGCGGCCAGCGGCCGGCTCCGCGAGGTCTTCGCCTGCGGCACCGCCGCGGTGATCACCCCGATCGGCGGGGTGCGCTTCCCCGACGGCGAGTTCCTGATCGGTGGCGGCGAGCCCGGCCGGGTCACCATGTCACTGCGCCAGCAGTTGGTCGACATCCAGCGCGGGAAGGCCGCCGACCCGCACGGTTGGGTCCGGCAGGTCCTCTGACGTCGCTCGGCTGACCGGCCCGTCCCGACGGGCCGGTCAGCCGACCTGACCGTCGTCGAGCAGGTGGTCGCGCAGGGCCGCGAGCTGTTCGTCGGTCACCCCGGCATGCCGCAGGTACGCCTCGACCGAGCCGTGCCCCGCGCGCAGCTCGTCCAGGAAGATCTGCATGGCCTCGGCGGGCGACGCCAGGAACGGCGCCGGCACCTCTGCGGCGTCCGGCATGGTGGCGGCCAGCCAGGCGCTGAACCGGGCCGACGCCTCGGTGCTCAAGGCGTAGTCGGCGGTGATGTCGGCGTCGTCGACGCCCAGCACGGCGAGGGTCAGGGCGCACACGATGCCGGTACGGTCCTTGCCGGCCACGCAGTGCACGACGGCCGGGGCGTTCGCCGAGTCGGCGATCAGCCCGATCGCCTCGCCCAGGCCGACGGTCCCGGTCTGGGCCAGGTCGGCGTAGCGGTCGGCGAGGTAGCGGGCCAGGTCGGTGCCCTCCTCGTGCGGCGTCAGCGACCAGTCCGCGTGCTCCGGGTGGATGTGCCGGTAGGTCAGCCCCGGATACGCCGGCACCCGGCCGTCGCGCTCCACCTCGGTGGGGCGGCGCAGGTCGATGACGGTGCGGATGCCGATCGCCGCGAACGCCGCCCGGTCCTGCTCGTCGAGCCGGTGCAGGGAGTCGGAGCGGTAGAGGCGACCACGGCGTACGGTGCGGCCGTCGTGGCCGAGGTAGCCGCCGACGTCCCGGAAGTTGAAGGTCGCGGGCAGCGTGATGTGACGTTCGTCGTCGATGGCGTCCACGTGCCCACGGTAACGGCCGGCGGGCTCGTGTCCCACCGGCCGTCGGGTCGGATCGGTCAGCGCGCGGTGCCCGGGGGGATGGCGCCGTACGTCTCGTCGTAGTAACCGCCGAGCTGGTCCCGGTACGCCGGGTCGCTGTGGCTGGTCTCGTCGTACTCCGGGGCGGCCTTGATCTGGTCGCGGGTGCGGTCGACGGAGACGGTGCGTTGGTCGTGGTCGACCTGGTTGACCGTGCCGGCGGGCAGCATCACCTTCTTGCCGAAGATCCACGGCCCGGTGTCCACGACCAGGTAGCTGCCGCCGACCTCGTGGCTGGCGCTGTCGATCTTGCCGACACCGCCGTCGGTGGCCTCCACCTTGTAGCCGACCAGGTCGGCGTCGGCCACGCCCGCGGTGTCCCGGTAGCGCCACGGGTCGAACGTGCCGGCCGGCGCTCCGCTGGGCACCGCGCCCTGGTCGCCGCCGCGCAGCGGGTCCGGCCCGGCGTGGGCGGCGTGCGGGTCGATCCTGTCCATGCCGTTCACTCCTGACTGTCGCCGATCGTCTCGGCTTCGGTGTCGGTGTCTCGTGACGGGCTACCCGGCGGCGAGCCCTCGGAAACGGCGACCGCCCGGGAGGCGGCGGCAGGTCGGGGTGGGGGTCGATCGCGTCGAGCACCGTGCTCACGGCCCCGGGCCGGGGGACGGACCCTCAGGCCAGGGCCGCCTCGGCGTCCAGCGTGACCGCCGCCGCGTGCACGACGGCCGCGATCCGCAACGCCTCGTGCACCTGCTCGCGCCCGAAGCCACGGCGGCGCAACGCCTTCTCCTGCGTCTGGAGGCAGATCTCGCAGCCGTGGATCGCCGAGACGCCGAGGCACCACAACTTGAAGTCGCCCTTGTCCACGCCCGGTCGCGCGATGATCTGCATGCGGAGGCGGGCCGGCATCGAGGCGTACTCCTCGTCGCCCACCAGGTGGGTGGCCCGGTAGTAGATGTTGGTCATCGCCATGACGGCCGCCGCGCCCTTGGCCGCCGCGACGCCGTCCGGCCCGAGATGCTCCAGGGCCTCGGCGGCGATCTCGCGCAGCACCAGTGGGTTGCGGGCGGCGACCGCGCAGGCCAGGGCCGTACCCCAGGTCTGTGCCGGGGTCAGTGTCGACGCGCCGATGGTGGAGTCGAGGTTGTGGGCGATGTCCGTGGCGTAACCGGGCAGGGCCGCCCGGACGGTGTCCAGTCCCACGGGTCAGGCTCCTTACGTTCGCCGGCCAGGGCCGGGATGTCCCACCATATGGATTGTCTCTCCCAAAAGCGGGAGTGGGTGGCAGAGTGGCGATCGTGACCAGCACCGCCCTGATTATTGCGACCTAGCGCGCCGGCTCTCCCCTCCGCCGAGCGCGCAGACCTCCCGCATCCCGCGGGGGGTCTTTTTGTTGCTCCGAGAAAGGATCCTGATGACGTTCCAGGTCTACGACACCACGTTGCGAGACGGCGCCCAGCGCGAGGGGCTCACCTACTCGGTGGTCGACAAGCTGGCGGTGGCCCGGCTGCTCGACGAGTTCGGTGTCGGGTTCATCGAGGGCGGTTGGCCGGGTGCCGTGCCCAAGGACACCGAGTTCTTCCGTCGCGCCCGTACCGAGCTGACCCTGCGCCACGCTGTGCTGGTGGCGTTCGGCGCCACCCGCAAGGCCGGTGTCGCGGTCGCCGACGACCCCCAGGTGCGCGGCCTGCTGGACGCGCAGACCCCGGCGGTGGCCCTGGTCGCCAAGGCCGACATCCGTCATGTGGAGCGCGCGTTGCGCACCACCGGCGCGGAGAACCTGGCGATGATCCACGACACCGTCACCCACCTGGTCGCCGAGGGACGCCGGGTGTTCGTCGACGGCGAGCACTTCTTCGACGGCTACCGCCACGACCCCGCGTACGGCGCCGCCGTGGTGCAGACCGCGCTCGCCGCGGGCGCCGAGCGGATGGTCCTCTGCGACACCAACGGCGGCATGCTGCCGTCCCAGGTGACCGCCGCGATCAACGACCTGACCGACCGGCTCGGCGTCGACGCCGCGCTGTTCGGCATGCACGCCCAGAACGACACCTCCTGCGCGGTCGCCAACACGATCGCCGCCGTCGAGGCGGGTGTCCGCCACGTGCAGGGCACCGCCAACGGGTACGGCGAACGCCCCGGCAACGCCGACATCTTCGCGGTCGTCGCCAACCTCCAACTCAAGCTCGGCATGCCCGTCCTACCGGAGGGCTGCCTGGCGCAGATGGTGCGGGTCTCGCACGCCATCGCCGAGATCGCCAACATCGCCCCCGACACCCACCAGGCGTACGCCGGGGCCGCCGCCTTCGCCCACAAGGCCGGGCTGCACGCGAGCGCGATCAAGGTCGACCCGTTGCTCTACAACCACGTGGACCCGTCGGTGGTGGGCAACGACATGCGGATCCTGGTGACCGAGATGGCCGGCCGGGCCAGTGTCGAACTCAAGAGCCGGGAACTCGGCCTGGACCTGGCCGGCCGTCCGGAGGCGCTGACCCGGGTCACCAAGCGGGTCAAGGAGCTGGAGGCCGGCGGTTGGTCCTTCGAGGCCGCCGACGCGTCGTTCGAGCTGCTCGTGCGCTCCGAACTCCCCGAGGGCGGCCCGGCGCGGCCGTTCACCCTGGAGTCGTACCGGGTGCTGGTGGAGCATCGTGAGGACGGCGCGGTCGTCTCCGAGGCCACCGTGAAGATCCGGGTACGCGGCGAGCGGGTCATCGCCACGGCCGAGGGCAACGGCCCGGTCAACGCGCTGGACGAGGCGCTGCGGGTGGGGCTGGCCCGGCACTATCCGCAGTTGCGCGACTTCGAGCTGGCCGACTACAAGGTGCGCATCCTGGAGGGCAGCCACGGCACCGGCGCGGTGACCCGGGTCCTGCTGGAGACCGCGAACGGCGCCGGCCGGGACTTCACGACGGTGGGCGTGCACCCCAACGTGGTCGAGGCGAGCTGGCACGCCCTGGTAGACGCCCTGACCTACGGCCTGGCCCCCACCCCGGTCTAACCCCCACCCCCACCCCCACCCCGCGCCGATCTTGCACTTTCTGTGGCGGCATAGGCGACGAAAGCCGCAAACCGTCGACACAAAGTGCAAGATCGACGGGGTTAGGGGCGGGGTTAAGGGCGGGGTTAGGGGGTGGGGAGACGGAGGGTGGTTAGGACGGGGCGGTGGTCGCTCTTGGGGAGGGGGAGTACCTGCACCTTGTCGACGGCTATGCGGCGGTCTGCCAGCACGTGGTCGATGGTGACCGGGGGGATGAGGTCGCCGTCGTACGGGCCCCAGGTGCCGGTCAGCCCCTTTCCGGTGGCGTCGGCGGCGTCGACGTAGCCGGTGCGCAGCAGCGCCCTCAGTGGACCGTGGTCGAGGGTGGCGTTGAAGTCCCCGGCGAGGATCCGCAGCTCACCGTCGGGCGTGGCGGGTGGTTGGGCGGTCAGGTCGGTACGCCACGCGTCGACCTGGTCCAGCGCGGACGGCGCCGAGGGGTGGGCCGACTCGACGCGGACCGGTGGCCCGCCGGGAACCGTGACCGTGCCGTACGCCTGGGTGAATCCCCAGCCGCCCTGGCCCCGGTTGTGCCGGATGCCGACGTCGCTGATCGGCCAGCGCGAGTAGAGCCCGGAGCCGGGCGTGCCGTCCTGCGCGTTGAGCTGCCGGTGGGGGAGCAGCCGGTCGAGGCCGAGCCGGTCCAGCGCGGCCTGCGCGTCGGGCGTGAATTCCTGCACGGTGAGCACGTCGACCCGGTGCCGCCGGACGAGTTCCACGAGCGCCGACGCGTCGGCGGACCCGGCGAGCAGGTTCGCGGTGAGCAGCCGGATCGTCGGGCCGGTCGCCGTCGGCTGCGGCGCGGCCAGCGCCCGGGGCGCGACCACGCCGAGCAGCGCCACCGTGGCCAGGGCCGCGACCGCCGCCGGCCACCAGCGCCGCAGGGCGACGCTGAGCCCGAGGGTGACCACGCTTCCGGCAGCGACGTACGGGGTGAAAGCGAGCGCCTGCACGAGTGGCCCCCGGTCCAGCCCGGCCAGGCGGACGACCGCCCAGGCCGCCGTGGGCCCGACGACCACCCAGCAGAGGGCGGTCCGGAGCGTCGCCCGGCGGCGGGTCGGCGCGGGCGGGTCGTCGGTGACGATCATGCCGCTCAGCCTAACCGGCGTCCCGCCCGAACAATTTCGTGAATGGCTTTCCGTTCATCTTTCACAATTATCTGACGGCTGGGCGACAGGCCGATAATGCGAGATCAACTATTGACCTGCGGCTTAGCGCGGTGCTACGTTCCATCTGGTTGAAACGACGCAACTCTGAGTAGTAATCCCAGCTCAGAGCCGGTTAAATTCACCGAGAAAATCAACCGTATCTTCCATTGTCGGCAGTTATCCGTCCCGCCCCGCGGGTCGGCCGAATTCGCACGGTCACACAAGGGGGACCTGTCATGAGTACATCCTTCCGACGCAAGGCGGCAGCGATCGGGTTCGCGGTCGCGGCACTCACCCTGGCGGGTGGGGGCATCGCCGTCGCCCAGCCGTCGGCGAAGGCGCCGCAGGCGGCCGTCCAGCCGGCGTCCCGCGCCACGAACACCCAGCCACCGGTGACGGCGGAGTCGGCCCGCAAGGCCAAGGCCGCGCTGAAGGCCGGCGACGCCAGCACGCTGGCGACGGCCACCTACTTCACCGTCGTCAACGCCAACGGCACCAAGGTCCGCGGCACCGGCACGGTCATCAAGTACGGCGCCGGCCAGTACGAGGTCCAGTTCGGCGTGAACGTCTCGACCGGCGCCTACCTGGCGACCATCTCGAGCGCCAACGCCTGCTGCGTCCCGCCCGCCGGCGAGGCCACGGTCGCCCCGCGGCTGAGCACCCCGAACGCGGTCTTCGTGCAGACGTACAACTCGGCCGGCGTGCCGACCGACCTGGGCTTCACGCTGCTCACGCACACCTTCTGAGCGAGGTGACGAGGACCGGCCCCCGCGCACCCGCGCGGGGGCCGGATCGCGTTCGCGCCCTGGACGCTGTCGACGTCTGTGCCGTCCGGGACGGTGTCGACGTCTGTGCCCTCCCGGCCAGCCCGGGGTGATTCGGCCCCGCGCGACCGGCTCGCGTGGCTCGTCACTCTTTCGCGCGGCCCGTGCCCGTTGCGGGCGCTCCGGCCCGGTCCGGCCCGCACAATCCGACGTTTGTCGGGGGTCCCGCCCGGGAAGCAAGCACCGTGACGGACATCTCGGACACCCTGGCCAGCATGCCCACCCCGGTCGATCCCGAGCCGACCGGCGCTGAGCTGGAACAGACCCTCTTCGAGGTCAAACGCGTGATCGTCGGGCAGGATCGGCTCGTCGAGCGTCTGCTCACCGCACTGCTCGCCAACGGGCACTGCCTGCTGGAGGGCGTGCCCGGCGTGGCCAAGACCCTCGCCGCGCAGACCCTCGCCACCGTGGTCGGCGGTACCTTCTCCCGGATCCAGTTCACCCCGGACCTGGTCCCCTCCGACATCGTCGGCACCCGGATCTACCGGGCCTCGAAGGAGACCTTCGACATCGAGCTGGGTCCGATCATGGCGAACCTGGTGCTGGCCGACGAGATCAACCGGGCGCCCGCGAAGGTCCAGTCGGCGTTGCTGGAGGCGATGGCCGAACGGCAGGTCTCCATCGGCGGGCGCAGCTGGCCGGTACCGGCGCCGTTCCTGGTGCTGGCCACCCAGAACCCCATCGAGTCCGAGGGGGTCTACCAGCTCCCCGAGGCGCAGCGCGACCGGTTCCTCATGAAGGTGGTCGTCGACTACCCCAGCGACGCCGACGAGCTGGCGATCCTCTACCGGATGAGCAGCGACCGGCCCAGCCCGCGCCAGGTGCTCGACCCGGAGCGACTGCAACACCTCCAGGGGCTCGCCGAGCGGATCTTCGTGCACCACGCCCTGGCCGAGTACGTGGTACGGCTGATCCTCGCCACCCGCGACCCGGCCCGGTTCGGCCTGGCCGACATCGCCCCGCTGCTCGCGTACGGCGCCAGCCCTCGGGCCACGCTGGGCCTGGTCGCCGCCGCCCGGGCGCAGGCGCTGCTGCGCGGGCGGGAGTACGTGCTGCCCGAGGACGTCCGGGAGTTGGCGGTGGACGTCCTGTCCCACCGGCTGGTGCTCTCCTTCGACGCCGTGGCCGATGGGGTCTCGGCCGAGAGCATCATCCGGCGGCTGGTGGAGGCGGTGCCACCGCCCCGGGTGGCCACCGGGCACCCCCAGCAGACCGCCGACCTGGCGGCGGCATGAGGCGCGCCGGCCGTCCGTCGGTGGACACCCCGCCCCACCCCGGCCTGGCCGAGCTGACCCCCGATGCGCGGCTGCGCCGGCTCGAACTGACCGTCACCCGGCGACTCGACGGTCTGCTGCACGGTCAGTACCGTGGCCTGCTGCCCGGGGCGGGAAGCGAACCCGCCGGCAGCCGGGAGTACCGGCCGGGGGAGGACGAGGTCCGCCGGATGGACTGGGCGGTGACCGCCCGGACCGCCGTGCCGCACGTCCGCCAGGTCGACGCCGACCGGGAACTGACCACCTGGCTGCTCGTCGACTCCAGCGCCAGCATGGAGTTCGGCACCGCCGAGCTGGACAAACGGGAGTTGGCGGTGACCGCGGTGGCGGCCGTCGGCTTCCTGACCGCCGGCGTCGGCAACCGGTTGGGCGCGCAGGTGCTGAGCGCCGACGGGATGCGCCGTTTCCCGGCCCGCTGCGGGCGTACCCATCTGCTCGGTCTGCTGCGGGCGTTGCTGGCGGCCCCGCGAGCCACCGTGCCCACCCACCGGCCGGGGCCTCGGTCGGCGACGCCGGCTCCGGAGCTGGCCGACGGGCTGGACGCGCTGCACCGGGTGGCCCGCCAGCGTGGACTCGTCGTGGTGGTCTCCGACTTCCTCGACGGACTGCCGGACGATCCCGACGAGCCGCCGCCCTGGGAGCGGACCCTGCGCCGGCTGTCCGCGCGCCACCAGGTGCTGGCGATCGAGGTGACCGACCCGCGCGAGCTGGAACTGCCCGACGTCGGCCTGATCACGCTCGTCGACCCGGAGACCGGCCGCCGCCGCGAGGTGTGCACATCGGACCGCCGCCTGCGAGAGCGCTACGCCGCGGCTGCCGCCGCCCAGCGGGACCAGGTCCGAGCGGCGTTGCGCCGGAGCGCGGCGACCCACCTGGCGCTGCGGACCGACCGGGACGTCAGCGCGGACATCGTCCGGCACGTGCACGCCCAGCGCCGGATGGCCGCCGCGCCGGCCGGGGCCGCCCGGGGAGGTGTCGCGTGAGCTGGGAGTCCCCGCTGCGGCTCTGGCTGCTGGTGGGCGTGCTCGCGCTTGTCGTCGCGTACCTGGTGATGCAGCGTGGACGCGCCCGCTACGCCGTCCGTTTCACCAACCTGCGGCTGCTCGACCGGGTGGCGCCCGAACGACCGGCCTGGCGGCGGCACGTACCGGCCGGGCTCTTCCTGGCCATGCTGGCACTGCTGGTGGTCGGCTTCGCCCGGCCCACCGCCGAGGTACGGGTACCCCGCGAGCGCGCCACCGTGATGGTGGCCGTCGACGTGTCCACCTCGATGCTCGCCACCGACGTCGAGCCGGACCGGCTGGCGGCGGCGAAGCAGGCCGCCCGGCGGTTCGTCGACGGCCTGCCCGACGAGTTCAACGTGGGGCTCGTCGCGTTCGCCGGCAGCGCCGCCGTGCTGGTGCCGCCGGGCACCGACCGGGACGCCCTGGACGAGGGCATCGGTCGGCTGGCCGAGGGGGTGACCGGGGTCCAGGGCACCGCCATCGGTGAGGCCATCAACACCTCGCTCGGTGCGGTGAAGAGCCTGGACAGCGCGGCCGCGAAGGAACCACCGCCGGCCCGGATCATCCTGCTCTCGGACGGGGCCAACACGTCGGGAATGGACCCGATGGAGGCGGCGGCGGAGGCCGTCGAGGCCAAGGTGCCGGTGCACGCGATCTCCTTCGGCACCCCGTCCGGGTTCGTGGACCGGGGCGGACGGCCGATCCAGGTACCGGTCGACGGGCAGACGCTCCGGGCCGTCGCCGACGAGACCGGCGGGATGTTCCACGAGGCCAGCACCGTCGACGAACTGCGCGCGGTCTACGACGACATCGGCAGTTCGGTCGGCTACCGCACCGAACGCCAGGACGTCTCGGCGCGGTTCATCGGCCTCGGACTGGTGTTCGCGATGGGGGCCGCCGCCGGATCGATGCGCTGGTTCTCCCGGCTGCCCTGACCCGCAGCGTCGACGTCGACCGTGAGGAGTACGCATGGCAGTGCAGACCGGACTGGGCGAACCGCGCGGTCCCTGGTTCATCTCGCCGGATCTCGACCCGGACGGGCGAGGGTGGTGGGACGCGCCCGGGTCGGGACGTGACCCGGGCGGGCGGCGGCCCGGTCGGTTGCTCGCCGCGCTGGCGATCGTGGCGGTCTCCGCCGTCTCGGGCGCGCTGGCCGGGGGTGTGGTGGCCAGCCGGGACGGCGCCGGCGGGCCCGCCGCCGCGTCCGCCGCACCGGTGCCGGCGGAACTGGTCACCGCCGCCGAACGGACCGTGCCCGGTGTGGTGTCGGTGCTCGCCGGCGGCGCGAACGGCGGGTCCGCGACGGGCTCGGGTTTCGCCATTGACGACCAGCAGCACCTGGTCACCAACGACCACATCCTGGCCAAGGGCGGTGGCGGGCCGGTGACGGTGGAGCTGCCCGACGGCCGCCGGTACGAGGCCGAGGTGGTCGGCCGGGAGGCGCGCAGTGACCTGGCGGTGCTGAAGGTGCCACCGTCGGCCGGGCTGGCGCCGTTGCCGCTGGCCAAGCCGGGCGCCACCCGGGTCGGTGAGCCGGTGCTCGCGGTGGGTTCACCGTTGGGCCTGTCCGGGACGGTCACCGCGGGCATCGTCAGCGCGCTGGACCGGCAGGTGCGGTTGGGTAACAACCGGCATCGGGCGGTGCAGACCGACGCGTCCATCAATCCCGGTAACTCGGGCGGGCCGTTGGTCAACGCCCGGGGCGAGGTGGTCGGGGTGAACACCGCCATCGCCACCATCGACGGCAACGGCTCGATCGGAATCGGCTTCGCCATCCCCATCGACCAGGTCCAGCAGACCGCCGACACGATCATCGGCAAGGGCGGCTGAGCAGCACGAATGGCCCCACCGGCCGCCGCCAGTGTCGGATATCCGGCCGGACGTCATCGGACCATGGAAATATGACGCTCGGTCTGGATACTGGCTGAGGTGGAGCGTCCTCTTCTTCCGGTCCTCCTGCTGGTGGGCCTGGTCATCGGATGGGCGGTGGGGTCGGCGTACGCCCGCGCACGGCGCGGGTGGACCGATTACCGGACCGCGAAGAACTCGGTGCCCGGCGCTCGCCGTGGCGCGTGGTTGCTGATCCGCGGGGTGGCCGTGAAGGCCGCGGTGGTGGGGTTGCTGCTGTTCGGCGCGGTGGCGTACGCCGCGGTGGGTTCGGACGACGAGACCGCCGGCCCGGCGCCCACCTCGTCCACGACGCGGGGTGAGCCGTCGCACCGGTGACCCGGTGCGACCGCCGGCGGGCTAGCCTCGGGACGTGGACGACGGACTGCGGGTGACCGACCGGTGGGTCGTCCCCGCCGGCGAGCTGCGGGAGCGCTTCTCCCGTTCGTCGGGCCCCGGTGGGCAGGGCGTGAACACCGCCGACTCCCGGGTCGAGCTGAGCTACGACCTGGCGAACTCACCGGCCGTGCCCGAGTCGCTGCGGGCGCGGGCGTTGGCGCGTCTGGCCAACCGCCTGGTGGACGGCGTGTTGACGATCGCGGCCAGCGAGCACCGGGCGCAACTCGCCAACCGGGAGGCGGCCCGCGAGCGGATGGTCGCGCTGCTGCGCGAGGCGGCCGCCCCGCCGCCGCCCCCGCGCCGGGCGACCAGGCCGTCACGGGGCGCGAAGGAACGCCGGTTGGCTGAGAAGAAGCGCCAGTCGCAGCGCAAGCGCGACCGCCGCGTCGACGGCGAGTAGCCGGAACCGAGCTTCACCTCGACGGCATCCGCGCGCTATTGAGTGACAGAATCTGGAATCTGTCAGCCGATCGGTGTACTGTCTCTCGGGTACCCCACGTGAGAGGAAGACCCATGGACACCCGCACCCTCGGCAGCACCGGCCCCACCGTCTCCGCCCTCGGGCTCGGCCTGATGGGCATGTCCGACCTGTACGGCCCCGCCGACGAGGCCGAGAGCATCGCCACCATCCACGCCGCCCTGGACGCCGGCATCACCCTGCTCGACACCGGCGACTTCTACGGCATGGGTCACAACGAGATGCTGCTGCGCGACGCCCTGCGCGGCCGCAACCGGGACAACGCGGTGATCAGCGTCAAGTTCGGCGCCCTGCGCGACGTCGACGGCAACTGGATCGGCCACGACCTGCGACCCGCCGCGATCAAGAACTTCCTGGCCTACACGCTGCGCCGACTCGGCACCGACCACGTCGACATCTACCGCCCGGCCCGGCTCGCGCCGGACGTGCCGGTCGAGGACGTGATGGGCACCCTGGCCGACCTGGTCAAGGCGGGCCACATCCGGCACATCGGGCTGTCCGAGGTGAGCGCCGAGACGCTGCGGCGGGCGCACGCCGTGCACCCCGTCGCCGACCTCCAGATCGAGTACTCGTTGATCTCCCGCGACCCCGAGACCGCGATCCTGCCCACCGCCCGTGAGCTGGGCGTTGGCATCACCGCGTACGGGGTGCTGTCCCGGGGCCTGATCAGCGGTCACTGGACGCCGCAGCGGCAGACCACCGCCCGCGACTTCCGCACCGACCTGCCCCGGTTCACCGGCGCGAACCTGGACCGCAACCTCGCCCTGGTGGACGCCCTGCGCGCCGTCGCCGAGGCGCGGGGCGTGACCGTGGCACAGATCGCCATCGCCTGGGTGCTGTCCCGGGGCGAGACCATCGTGCCGCTGATCGGCGCGCGCCGCCGGGAGCGGCTGACCGAGGCGCTCGGCGCCGCGACGGTCACCCTGACCGAGGCCGACCTGGCCGCGATCGAGGCCGCCGTACCGTCCGACGCGGTGGCCGGCAGCCGCTACGGCGAGGCGCAGATGGCGATGCTGGACAGCGAGCGGGCATGAACGTCCCGTCGTGGCGCGACCGCTCGCCCGGGGGTCGCGCCACGACCGGCGGCGGCGTCAGGGAGGCTGGGACGATGAGCGACGCCACCGCCCTGACCGCCGATCGCATCCTCGACACCGCCGAGGAGGTGCTGCGCCGGTACGGCCCGGCGAAGGCCACCGTGCTCGACGTGGCCCGCGCGCTGAGCGTCAGCCACGGCAGCGTCTACCGGCACTTCGCCAGCAAGGCCGCGCTGCGCGAGGCGGTCGCCGAACGCTGGCTGGCCCGGGTGTCGACCCCGCTGATCGACGTCGCCACCGGCTCCGGGCCGGCCGCTGAGCGGCTGCGCCGGTGGCTGGCCGAACTGAGTGGCACCAAGCGGCGGATGGCCCGCGAGGACCCGGAGCTGTTCGACAACTTTCACCAGCTCGCCACGCTCTCCGAGGGGGCGGTCGCCAACCACCTGGAGGTCCTCGCCGGTCAGCTCAGCCTGATCGTCGCCGACGGGGTGGCCACCGGCGAGTTCACCGTGCCCGACCCGGCGGTGGCCGGCCGCGCGCTGCTCCAGGCCACCGCCCGCTTCCACCACCCGTCGCACCGACCGGAGTGGGACGAGCCGGGCCTCGACGACGATCTCGACGCGGTCGTCGCGCTGCTCCTCGACGGCCTGCGGGCCCGCCCGCGCTGACACCCCGTCCGCTAGGGGATGGCGGCGAGCAGCCGGTCGCGGAGCACGGCCGCGCGGTCGGCGAAACCGCGCTGCGCCGTCGCGTACTCGGCCCGACCCTCCGGCGTCTCCACCCGCACCGGCGGGTGACCGAGCGCCGCCAGGTCGTACGGGCTGGCCCGCATGTCCAGCGTGCGGATCTCGCGGGCCAACTCGAAACAGTCCGCCACCAGCTCGGACGGGACCAGCGGCGACAGCTTGTACGCCCACTTGTAAAGATCCATGTTGGCGTGCAGGCAACCCGGCTGCTCGTTCGCGTGCTGCGTCTCGCGGGTCGGGTTGAGCAGGTTCAACGGCCGGGCCGGTGGGGTGAAGAACCGGTACGCGTCGAAGTGGCTGCACCGCACGCCGCGCTCCTCGACCACCGCGGCGGTCCGCTCCGGGTCCAGCCGCAGCGGCCAGGCGTTGTGGCGCAGCTCCTCGCGGGTCTGCCGGTACACCATCGCCCACTCGTGCATCCCGAAGCAGCCGAAGTGCGGCGCCCGGCCCGCGGTGGCCTCCAGCAGCGAACGGATCCACGCGATCGAATCGCCGCGTCTGACGCGTACCCCCTCGGTGTCGAGGGTGACCCCGACGGACGTGGCGCGGTAGTCCCGGCCGAACTCGGCCGGGTCGGCGTCGCGCAGCTCGACCCCCGCGCCGGGATGCCAGCGGCGTAGCTGGGCCGGCCGGTGCGAGTAGTAGGTGAAGAGGAAGTCCGCCACCGGATGCCGCTCACCCCGACGCCGCCGCGCCAGGTGCGGCGTCAGCCAGGCGTCCGCCCGCTCCTCGTGGGCCCGGCGACGGGCCTGCCAGGTCGCCGCGTCGAGCACGGCGGGGGCGAGGGCGGCGGTCACGGAACCCAGGGTACGACCGCCGCCCGCACACCGGTCAGGGCATCTGCACCCGGACGCCGGCGGAGAACACCCCGCTGCGCAGCTCGAGCTGCCGGGGCGGGTCCCGCCCGTCGACGGTGAAGACCAGCGGGAGCACCACCCGACTGCCCGCCGCCACCGGGTTGGCGAAGACGTCCCGGCCCAGGTTGGCCGCCCGGGTGGCCGACTCGTCCGTGCTCACCCACCGGTTGCCGGGCAGGTAGGCGCGTTGCAGCTGGCCGTGCCAGGGCTGCTGGGCCCCGGTGAGGTTGCGCACACCCACGGTGGCCTGACAGCTCCGCGCGCCCGGAGGGGGAGCGCTGGCTCCCGGGGCGGTGGCTGCGCTGCCCGCCGCGCCGCACGTCATCCGGTAGACGGTGAACTCGAACGCGGACTCCCGCAGCGGCACGCCCATCGGTCCGGAGACCCCGGTGCCCCGCCACGCGCCGCTGGTCGGCTGCTTCTGGGTGTCGATCGACGAGACCTGCCGGGTCGCCGTCCAGCCGGCCGTGCCGATCACCCCGGCCAGGACCACCACCGCGCCGCCGACCAGCAGCCAGACCGGCGGGGTACGCCGACGTCGGCGCGGGCTCGGCGTCGCCGGACGCGGGTAGATCGTGCCGCGTCCACCGTCCGCCGCCCCGCCGGCCAGGGCGGCGGCGGTGACCCGCGGTCCGCGTCGTCGACGACGCCACACCCAGGTCACGACGGTGCCGATCAGCAGCAGGATCCCCAACCCGGCCAGCAGCACCGGGTACCGCCGCCACGGCGGCGCCTCGGTGACCTCCGCGGCCGGTGCGGCGGCCGCCGCCTGCCAGGTGGCGGTGGCGCAGTCGTACGGTCGGCTGCCGTCACTGGTGAACGCGCAGGCCGGCGCGGTCAGCGGCTGGCCCGGCGCGGTCGCGGTCAGGGCCGTGCCCAGTGTCGTGCTGCTGTGCGCCGGCAGCCGCAACCGCCACGTCACCTCGGCCGACCCGCCGGAGCGATTGGACCGTCCGCCCGCGCTGATCGCGGTCGCCGACGACCCGGACGGCAGCTCCTGACGGACCGTGGTGTCGACCGGCGAGTTGCCCACGTTGCGGACGTGGATCCGGTACCGCGGCGCCGGGCTGCTCTCCGGCGCGACCGCCACCGTGACCGGCGGCGGGGGCGCCGGCACGACCGCCCGGGTGGGCGTCGCCACCGCCGGTGGCGCCGATGGCGGCGTGGGCTCCGCGCTGGTCGCCCGCGCGGCCACCGGCACCGCCGGTCCGACCGCCGTCGGCCCGGTCGTCGCCGGCGGCGCGGCTGTGGGCGGCGGCGCGGCTGGTCGTGGTGTGCCGGCCGCCGGTGGTGGCACGGTCGGCGGTGGCGTGACGGCCGCCGGTCGTGGCGCGGCCGCCGCCTCCGGGGCCGCCGCGGGCAGGGCCGGCACGGCGGCGAGGATGCCGAGGCAGTGTACGAACACTGCGAGGGCTCTGTGGTGTCGTGTCGATGCAGGCATACGAACGAACCTCCGGAGCCGACGCTAGGGCGGCCCGGCCTCCGTGCGGGTACGAAGTGCGGAATCCCGCCTCCGCCGTCCCGACCTGCGCTAGGGTGCCGCGCCGGTGACGGGTTGCGCACACCCGCCCGGCGTTGTGGCCGGTGGACGCGTTCGCGGGGCTAGATTGGCCGGGTGCGTATCGCTCGTTTCGCTCATGCCAAGGGAATGTCGTTCGGGGCCGTCGAGGGTGAACCGGAGGCCGGGCCGCAGGGCCTGACCATCGCCGAGATCGAGGGTCACCCGTTCGGCCAGCTCACCTTCAGTGGGGCCCGCTGGGCCCTCTCCGACGTCCGGCTGCTCTCGCCGATCCTGCCCAGCAAGGTGGTCTGCGTGGGCCGCAACTACGCCGACCACGCCGCCGAGCTCGGCAACGACGTGCCCAAGGAGCCGCTGCTCTTCCTGAAGCCGTCCACCTCGGTGATCGGTCCCCGGGACGCCATCCGGTTGCCGATCTTCTCCAAGCAGGTGGAGCACGAGGCGGAGTTGGCCGTCGTGATCGGCGCCCCGGGTGCCCGCCGGGCCGACCGCGCCGCCGCCGAACGCGCCATCTTCGGCTACACCTGCGCCAACGACGTGACCGCCCGGGATCTGCAGCGCACGGACGGGCAGTGGACCCGCGCCAAGGGCTTCGACTCGTTCTGCCCGATCGGGCCCTGGATCACCACCGGGCTCGACGTCTCCGACCTGGAGATCCGGTGTGAGGTCGGTCGCAACCCCGACGAGATGGAGGTACGCCAGCTCGGCCGGACGAAGGACATGGTCTTCGACGTGCCCGGCCTGGTGTCGTACATCTCGCACGTGATGACGCTGCTGCCCGGCGACGTCGTGCTCACCGGCACGCCGGCGGGGGTTAGCCCGCTCGTCGAGGGGGATACGGTCACCGTGCGGATCGAGGGCATCGGCGAGCTCAGCAACCCGGTGGTGCCTGTCGCCTGATCGGTCCGATGCCCCTGTTTCCGCAGCTCAAGGGTGGTTCGGGGGGATCGGATTTGGCCTGTCGGCACCGGGAGGGTAATGTTCACTCCCGGCGCCGCAAGGGGCCGATGGGGTATGGGGTAATTGGCAGCCCGACTGATTCTGGTTCAGTTAGTCTAGGTTCGAGTCCTGGTACCCCAGCGCAGCTGGGATTCGCGAGAATCCCGGACGCTGGATTCTGACGGAGTTCTCCTCCGTCCCCACGGGGGCGGAGGGCGGTCTTCGGAAGAGTGCAGCTCCTCCACCCGTTCGGGTGGGGGAGCGAATGTTGTTCTGGCCCCGTCGTCTAGCGGCCCAGGACGCCGCCCTCTCAAGGCGGTAGCGCCGGTTCGAATCCGGTCGGGGCTACATCGTGCACAGCCCGTCTCACTGCGGTGAGGCGGGCTGTTTCGTGTCCTCGGCCGGGTCTGTTCGCGGCCCTGCTTGATCGACTCGGCTTGCAGGAAGGCGTGGTGTCCTGAGCCCGCTGATCGGCCGAGTTCACGGAACCCGAGTCGATCTGGGCGGTGGCACACGCGGCCGTTGCCCGTACCCCGTTCCCACCCTCGCGGGCGGTGCCGCTAGACTACGAGCCGCACCGCCCGCGAGGGTGGTGAACAGGAAAGTTCTGGCCCCGTCGTCTAGCGGCCCAGGACGCCGCCCTCTCAAGGCGGTAGCGCCGGTTCGAATCCGGTCGGGGCTACAACCGAAGGCTCACCTCGCCCAGCGAGGTGAGCCTTCCTCGTTCCCACCCCTGGCCCGCCACCCCCACCCCACCCGGCCTCCGCCCCCCGGAGGGTCCGGACCGCCCCGGTGATCAAGAGGTTCGCGTCACCGAGACGGCGTGTCGTGACGCCAACCTCTTGATCACCAGGAACCCAGGCGGGCGGACCCCCGAGAACCGGCCCTGCCCCCGTTGATCATGAAGTTAGCGGCGCGACACGCCGGCGCGGGTGGCGATAACTTCATGATCAACCGAGGGGCCCAGGGTGGGGGACGGACGGTAGAGGGGTTAGAGGCCGGAGAGGCGTTGGCCGGCTCTCACCACGGCCATGGCGTGGCGTTCGCCGGGGCGGCGGCCGAGGCGTTCGATCGGACCGGAGATGCTGATCGAGGCGATCACGCGGCCGGTGCGGTCCCGGATCGGCGCGGAGACGCTCGCCACACCGGCCTCTCGCTCGGCGACGCTCTGCGCCCACCCCCGGCGGCGTACCTCGGCCAGCGTGCGGCCGGTGAACTTGCTGCGCGGCAGCAGCGGCATCACCGCCTCCGGCGGCTCCCAGGCGAGCAGGATCTGGGCTGCCGAACCGGCCGTCATGGGCAGCACCGAGCCTACCGGGACGGTGTCCCGCAGGCCGCTGGCGCGCTCGGCGGCGGCCACGCAGATGCGCTCGTCCGCGCGGCGCAGGTAGAGCTGGGCGCTCTCACCGGTGGCGTCCCGCAGCGCGGCGAGCAGCGGCTCGGCGGCGGTCAGCAGGACGTCCGGTGCGGCGTTGGCCAGCTCGCCGAGCCGGGGCCCGGGGCGCCAACGGCCCTGTGTGTCCCGGACCAGCATCCGGTGGATCTCCAGGGCCTGCGCCAACCGGTGTGCGGTGGCCCGGGGCAGCTTGGTGCGTTCAACGAGTTCGGCAAGGCTGGCGCCGTCGACACAGGCGGCCAGGATGACCACCGCCTTGTCGAGAACGCCGACACCGCTCATACTGTGTCCCACAAGCCGAAACTTACCTCCCAGAATTTAGGATGTCCAGATGGTGGGAGTCACTCCTGAGCCGAGGACCCTGGCCGAGAAGGTCTGGGACGCGCACGTCGTACGGTCCGCCGCTGGTGAGCCGGACCTGCTCTTCATCGACCTGCACCTGCTGCACGAGGTGACCAGCCCGCAGGCGTTCGACGGGCTCCGGCTCGCCGGGCGCCGGGTGCGTCGTACCGACCTGACCCTCGCGACCGAGGACCACAACACCCCGACCGGGTACGCCGATCCGTCGTTCCGGTCCCGCCGTGGTGACCTGCTCACCATCGCGGACCCGACGTCGCGTACGCAGATCGAGACGCTGCGCCGCAACTGCGCCGAGTTCGGGGTGCGACTGCACCCGCTCGGCGACGACAACCAGGGCATCGTGCACGTCATCGGCCCGCAGCTCGGGCTCACCCAGCCGGGCATGACGATCGTCTGCGGCGACTCGCACACCGCCACCCACGGCGCGTTCGGGGCGCTCGCCTTCGGCATCGGCACCAGCGAGGTGGAGCACGTGCTGGCCACCCAGACGCTGCCGCAGAGCCGACCGAAGACGATGGCGGTGAACGTCACCGGCCG
Source organism: Micromonospora sp. bgisy143 (assembly GCF_057708145.1). Lineage (NCBI taxonomy): Bacteria > Bacillati > Actinomycetota > Actinomycetes > Micromonosporales > Micromonosporaceae > Micromonospora > Micromonospora sp. bgisy143. The sequence goes on along the minus strand of NZ_JBYIRN010000002.1, from coordinate 114,979 downwards.
GCTCGCGCCGGGCGTCACCGCGAAGGACCTGGTCCTCGCGCTGATCGCCCAGGTCGGCACCGGCGGTGGCCGGGGGCACATCGTGGAGTACCGCGGTGAGGCGATCCGCAACCTCTCCATGGAGGGGCGGATGACGATCGCCAACATGTCCATCGAGTGGGGCGCCAAGGCCGGCATGATCGCGCCGGACGAGACCACCTTCGCGTACCTCAAGGGTCGGCCGAACGCGCCGCAGGGCGCCGACTGGGACGCGGCGCTCAACTGGTGGCGGACGCTGCCCACCGACGAGGGCGCGCGCTTCGACGCCGAGGTGACGCTGGACGCCAGCCGGATCACGCCGTTCGTCACCTGGGGCACCAACCCGGGGCAGGGTGCGCCGCTGAGCGCGCCGGTGCCCGACCCGGAGGAGTTCACCACCGACGCGGAGCGCGCTGCCGCCCGTCGGGCCCTGGAGTACATGGATCTGCGCCCGGGCACCCCGCTGCGGGAGCTGCCGATCGACGTGGTCTTCGTGGGCTCCTGCACGAACGGCCGGCTGGAGGACCTGCGGGCCGCCGCCGACGTGCTGCGCGGGCACCGGGTCGCCGACGGGGTCCGGATGCTCGTGGTGCCCGGCTCGGCCGCCGTCCGCGAGGCCGCCGAGGCCGAAGGGCTGGACAAGGTCTTCGCCGACGCGGGCGCCGAGTGGCGGTTCGCCGGTTGCTCGATGTGCCTGGGCATGAACCCGGACACGCTCAAGCCGGGGGAGCGCTCCGCCTCCACCTCCAACCGCAACTTCGAGGGCCGGCAGGGCCGGGGCGGACGTACCCATCTGGTGTCCCCGCCGGTCGCCGCCGCCACCGCCGTGGTCGGCCGGCTGGCCGCCCCCGCCGACCTGTAGAAGGGACCGACGAGATGGACAAGTTCACCACCCACACCGGTACGGCCGTGCCACTGCGCCGGTCCAACGTGGACACGGATCAGATCATCCCGGCGGTGTACCTCAAGCGGGTGACCCGAACCGGCTTCGCCGACGGGCTGTTCAACGCCTGGCGGGAAGATCCGGCATTCGTGCTCAACGATGAAACCTATTCCGGGGCGTCGATCCTCGTCGCCGGGCCGGAGTTCGGCACCGGATCCTCGCGCGAGCACGCCGTCTGGGCGCTGCGGGACTGGGGCTTCCGCGCTGTGGTGTCGCCGCGCTTCGGTGACATCTTCCGCGGCAACGCACTCAAGGAGGGCCTGCTGCCGGTCGAGCTGGAATTGAAAGCCGTCGAGGAGTTGTGGGATCTCGTCGAGGCCGATCCGACCACGCCGGTGACCGTCGACCTGACCGCCCGACAGCTCCGGGCCGGGGACGCGACCTGGTCGTTCCCGCTGGACGACTTCAGCCGTTGGCGGCTGATGGAGGGCCTGGACGACATTGGACTCACCCTCCGACACGCCGCCGACATCGACTCGTACGAGGCCACCCGACTGCCGTTCCTGCCCTCGGTGGCATAGCCGTACGCCCACCCACACATCGGATTTCGCCCTCACCGGTCCAACCGGTGGGGGCGAATCCGTTACGACACAAGGGCTTTTTTCCGCCGAATGTTTGTGTCCAGGCACTACAGGGCATACGGTGCGCGCAGAATGGCTCGCGTCGAGTCAGTTGCACAATCGGGAGGAAGTCGTGAACAAGGCCGAGCTCATCGAGGCGCTCGCCGTTCGCCTGGGGGACCGGAAAACGGCGACGGCCGCGCTCGACGCGGTCCTCACTGAGGTCCAGGCGGCGGTCACCAAGGGCGAGAAGGTGGCGATCACCGGATTCGGAGCATTCGAAAAGCGTGTCCGTGGCGCACGAACAGCGCGCAACCCGCGTACCGGCGAGGCGGTGAAGGTCAAGAAGACATCTGTCCCGACCTTCCGTCCCGGCGCCGGGTTCAAGGAGATGGTGGCCAGCGGCAAGGTGCCGAAGGCCACGGTGGCGGCGAAGAAGACGGCGACCACCACGGCCAAGGCGACCGGCACCAAGGCCACCGGCACCAAGGCGACGGGCACCAAGGCCACCGCCACCAAGGCGGCGAGCAAGAAGACCGCTCCGGCCAAGGCGAGCAAGACCGCCACGGCGACCAAGGCGGCGAGCAAGAAGACCGCCCCGGCCAAGGCGAGCAAGACCGCCACGGCCACCAAGGCCGCCAGCAAGAAGACCGCCCCGGCGAAGAAGAGCGCCGCGGCCACCAAGTCGACCACGGCGAAGAAGACCACCGCGGCGGCGAGCAAGAGCACGGCGGCCAAGAAGGCTCCGGCGAAGAAGGCTCCGGCCAAGAAGGCGGCCAGCAAGCGCTGACCGAGCGACGAGGGGCGTCCACCGGGTGGTGGGCGCCCCTCGTGCGTGCCGGAACCGTTGACCCGACCGGACCGTACGCGCAGAATCGCCGTGCCGGTTCCCCCTTCGGACCGGTCCGTCGACGGGAAGTGGGGCGCCGGTGCGCTACCGCCAGCTCACCACCTCATCGCTCGCGTTGGGCGTCATCCTGCTCATCGACGTGCTGCGCGTCTGGCTACCCGGGATCATCACCATCTTCGGGCAGGCCGCCTCCACCCCCGCCGAGCTGATGGGCGCGTTCGCGCTCGGCTGGTTCGTCCTGGCGCTGGCCGCTCCGGCGCTGGTCCGCCGGGTCGGTGCCCGTCCGGTGACGGTCGTCGCGGCCGTGGTGCTGGCCGTGGCCCGTCTCGCCCTCACCGCGACCCCCGGCGGCCGTCCGCAACTCTGGTTGGCCAGCACGGGGCTGCTGGCCGGGCTGGTGTGGCTGGTCGGCGTCGCCGCCGGCACCGACCGTCCGGTGCCGGGGCTGGCGCTCGGGCTCGCGGTCAACGCCGTCGGTCACGCGCTGCTGGACACCTACGACCTCGTCTGGCGCGGCGGCTGGGCCGCTTGGCTGATCAGCGTCGTCGCGGTGGCGCTGTTCCTGCTCGACGCGGCCCTGCCGGCGGCGCCGCCCGGCCCCGCCGGTGCCCGCTCGTGGCTGCTGTTCGGGCCGACGCTGCTGCTGTCCGGCATGGTGGCTCTCGCGCCGGCCCTGGCGCAGGCCGGGATGTCGTACCTGGAAGCGGGTGGGTCGGTCGCCCGTTCACCGTTGTTCGGCCTGGCGCCGGTGCCGGTGGCGGTCGCCGGCTTTCTGCTGGCCGCCCTGGTGGGCCCGGCCCGGCGGTGGACCCGACCGCTCGGGCCGGTGGCCCTGCTGGCGGGCGCGCTGCTCTTCGCCCTCGACCGTGGCGACCTACTGGTCGCGGCCATGCTGCTCAGCGCCGTCGGCCTCGGTGCCTGCCTGGCTCTGACCGATGGCGTCGGCCGGACCGACGACGTCGGACCCGAACGGGTCGGGGCGGACGAGGTGGGCGACGGGCGGCGGGCGGCGGCCCGCCGGGGGTACGCGGTGGCCGCCGGCATGCTCGTCTTCGTGGTCGGCTCGATCGGTTACTACTCGGCCTACGACCTCGGCTACCCCAACGCCGCCGTGCCGGTGGTGGTGGCCGGGGTGGTCGCCGTGGTGGCCCTGACGGCCCGTCCCACCGGCCTGCGGCTTCTCGGACCGTTGGCGCCCCTGCCGACCACGGCAGTGGTGACCGCGCTGGCCCTGCTGGCGCCGATCCTCGCCGAGGAACTTCCGGCGGCCAGCAACCGGGACGGCCCACCGGAGCGGCTGCGGGTGGTGGCGTACAACATCCGGATGGGCTTCGGGCTGGACGGCCGGTTCGACCTGGCCGGGTTGACCGCCGCCATCGACCGGCAGCGGCCCGACGTGGTGCTGCTCAGCGAGGTGGACCGGGGTTGGCTGCTCAATGGCGGCCACGACACGCTGGACCTGCTGTCCGACCGGCTGGGCATGCCGTACGTCTTCGGGCCGGCCGCCGACCCGGTGTGGGGAGACGCGGTGCTGAGCCGCTGGCCGGTGACCGCGCCGCGGTCCCTGCCGTTGCCGGCCGTCGGTGCGCCGACCGGCGCACAGGCCCTCGCGGTGACCCTCGACCTCAGTCACGGCGTGCGTACCGCCGTGGTGAGCACCCACCTGCAGCCGCCGCCCGACCGGGGACCGGTGGTCCAGGCCCGGACGGTCGCCGACTTCGCCGTCCGTTACGCGGCGGGCAACCCGCTCGTGGTGGCCGGCGACCTGAACACCGAGCCGGGGGACGAGGCGTTCGGGCAGTTCACCGCAGCGGGTCTCAAGGACGCGTTGGCGGCTGCCCGACCGTTGGCGACCAGCCCCGCCGACGATCCCCGTACGCAGATCGACCACGTCTTCGTCTCACCCGGTCTGACGGCGGCCGACCCGGTCGCGCCGCGCGGCGAGGCCAGCGACCACCTGCCGGTGGCGGTGACCCTCACACTGCCGCCCGGTTAGCGGCGTTGTCCGGCGGATCGGGGCGTCACAGGCGGTCGGTGCCGAGCAGTCGTTCGCCGGCGAAGGCGAGCAGCCAGCCGCCGCCCTTGGCGGTGGTGAAGTCCTCGTCGGCGCGGCCGGTCAACCGTTCCAGCGCGCCGGGCAGCACCTTGCCCTGGCTGCACACCGCCACCTGTCCGCCGGCGTAGGCCAGTTCCAGCAGTTGGGCGGCGGTGGCCAGCACCCGTTCGTCGCGCTGCTGGCCCGGCTGCGGCTCGTCCAGGTCGCCGCAGACCTCGATGGGCAGGTCGAGCAGCGCGGCGGCCGGGTCCAGGGTCTGTACGCAGCGGCGCGCCGAGGCCGACAGCAGCCGGGCCGGTCGGACCGTGGCGATCAGCGGCGCCAGCGCGTACGCCTGGGCCCAGCCCTCGTCATCGAGCGGCCGGGCGGTGTCCGGACCGGTCCAGGTGGCCCGCCGGCCGGCGTGCCCGTGCCGGACCAGCGCGATTGTCGCGGTCACCGGCGGCAGCGCGGCGAACGCGGTCAGCACCTCGGCGTCGTGCGGGTAGCTGACCAGTCGGATCGCCTCGTCCACGGTCAGCCACCGCAGGTCGTCGACTTCGGTGCCCGGCTGGAAACCACCCTCGGCGACGGCGAGCATCGACCAGTAGTCGACCAGCTTGGCCTGCCCCTCGCTGCGGTAGCGCACCGACGGCAGCCGCACCTGCGGTACGCCCCGCACGTCGGCCTCCTCGGCCACCTCGCGGACCGCCGCGACGAGCGGGTGCTCGCCCTTCTCCAGCTTGCCCTTGGGCAGCGTCCAGTCGCCGTAGCGCGGGCGGTGCACGACGCAGACCCGGACACCGGCGTCGGTCGGTCGCCAGCAGACCCCACCGGCGGCCCGGATGCCGGTCACGGCAGCCATCGGGTCCGCCGTCGCCGGGTCGCCCGGTGCCACGCGTCGGGGAACCGGGCCCGCATTTGGTGGACGGTGTCGCGTTCCCGCTCGGCCAGCCGCCCGGCGGTGACCGCCAACCCGTGGTCGTCGGGCCGCTCGGCGGCGAGGGCGAGCCAGGTCTCGGCGGCCACCGCGGCGTCCTGGTGCTCACCGAGCACGTCCTGGACCCGGGCCAGCGCGCGGGCCAGCCGACGCGCGTCCCTGCCGACCGCCGGGAGGACGGCGGTGACCGCGTACCGGGCCTGTTTGCCCTGCTTGCGGACGGCGTGCCAGCGGTCGTCGGGCGCGAGCGGGTCGAGCCCGTCGACGCCGTCCGGGCCGGTGAGCTGCCGCCACGGGCGGGCCACCAGCTTGGGCAGCGTACGGGCCGCCGGGGTGGCCGCCCGCCGGGTGAGCCGGGGCGCCCGGGCGGCCAGCACCAGGGCGTCCACCAGGGCCAGGTAGCGCGGCGAGCGTAGTGCCTCGTCGATGGCCGCGAGCGCCTGCCGCTGCCGCTGCGCGAGCGCGTCGTCAAGCCGGTCGACCGCGTCCGGGTCGAGCGGGCTGAGCGGGTCGGCGGTGGCGGTGCGCCGCAACCGTTCGCGCAGCACCTCGGCGTCGCGCGCCCCACCGAGCACCCCGGCCAGCCAGCGCAACTCGTCGCGCAGCGGACGGGCCCAGCTCCGGCGCACCAGGGGCCGGAAGGTCCGCAGGTCGCTGCGCAGCCGTCGGCAGGCCACCCGCAGTTGGTGTACGGCGCTGTCGCCGCCGGTCGGGCCGCCCAGTCGTACCAGGGGATCGTTTGCCAGCAGCCGGCGGACCTCCTTGCGGACCGCCTCGGTGACCACGTCCCCGGCGCTCGGATCGTCGGCCAGCTCGCCCGGCGCGACCAGGTCGGGTTCGGCCTGCGCTCCCGGCCCCAGGGCGCGTACGTGCTTCGGGGTGAACGCCCCGGCCCGCGCCCCGGCGTCGCGCAGCGCCGACCCGATGCGGCCCAGCAGCTCGCGGTCGCCGGCCTTGCGCTCCACCTCCACCTCGCGGAAGGTGCTCGTGACGGCCCCGGTGTGGTCGAGGACGCTCACCCGGTCGTCCACCACCTCGGCGAGCACCGTGCCGTCCCCGGCGCACACCTCGTGGGCGTGCCGGACGGTGCGTACCACCGTCACCGGCGTCAGCGGCATGCCCCGGTGCAGGACGGTGACCAGCTCGACCAGCTCCGGCGGCGGCTGCCCGGCGGGCCCGGCGCGGGAGATCTCGTGCCGGACGCCGGGCGTGCCGGTGGGGAGCTTCACCGTCCACGGCGGCTCGTCCCCCTCGCGGTGGCGCAACGACGCCCCGGCGCGGGCCAGCCGCAGGTCGACCGTGTCGAGGTAGCGGGCGACCAGCGTCATTGGCGGCAGCACCCGGACCCGGCCGCCGACCGGTGCGGTGGCGGACAGGTCGGGCAGCACGAAGGTGTCGTCCACCTCGTACTTCTGCTCCTCCTCGACCATCAGCTCAGCCTAGGCGGTGATCGCTCAGCCGGCCGTGCCACCGACGCGGCGCAGCAACAGTTCCTGGAGATGCACGCGGGCCGCCTCGTCGCCGCCGGTACGCCGGGTCCAGGTGCCGTCGCCGGCCAGCTCGAACGCGTCGATGTCCGGGCTCATCGCGGCGGTCATGACATGGTCCAGCTCGGCCCGGGCGACCGGGTCGCTCACCTGCACCAGAGCCTCCACCCGCCGGTCCAGGTTGCGGTGCATGAGGTCGGCCGAACCCATCCAGAACTCGGCCTCGCCGTTGTTGCCGAACCGGAAGATGCGGGAGTGTTCCAGGAACCGGCCCAGGATCGAGCGGACCCGGATGTTCTCCGACAGCCCGGGCACGCCCGGCCGCAGTGTGCACATGCCCCGGATGAGCAGGTCGACGTGGACGCCGGCCTGGGAGGCCCGGTACAGCGCGTCGGTCACCTCCTCGTCGACCAGCGAGTTGACCTTGAACTGGACCAGGCCGGGCATGCCGAGGCGGACGTGCGCGACCTCCCGCTCGATGCGTTCGATCAGCCCGCTGCGGATGCCCTGCGGGGCGACCAGCAGCCGCCGGTACGCGGTCTGCCGGCTGTAGCCGGTCAGCACGTTGAACAGGTCGGTGAGGTCCGCCCCGATCTCCGGGTCGGCGGTGAGCATGCCGAAGTCCTCGTACAGTCGGGCGGTCTTCGGGTGGTAGTTGCCGGTGCCGATGTGGCAGTACCGGCGGATCTGGTTGCCCTCCTGCCGGACCACCAACGCGGTCTTGCAGTGCGTCTTGAGCCCGACGAGGCCGTAGACGACGTGACAGCCGGCGCGTTCCAGGGTGCGGGCCCAGCCGATGTTCGCCACCTCGTCGAAGCGCGCCTTCACCTCGACCAGCACCACCACCTGCTTGCCGGCGGCGGCCGCGTCGACCAGGGCGTCCACGATCGGCGAGTCGCCGCTGGTCCGGTAGAGGGTCTGCTTGATGGCGAGCACGTTCGGGTCGGCGGCGGCCTGCTCGATGAAGCGCTGCACGCTCGTCGCGAACGAGTGGTACGGGTGGTGCACCAGGATGTCCCCGTCCCGCAGCGTGGCGAAGACGCTGCGCGGCACCTCGCCCTCGGTGAGCCGGGGGTGCGTGGCCGGTACGAACGGCGGGTCCTTCAGGTCCGGGCGGTCGGCCTCGCCGTACACCTGCCAGAGCGCGGACAGGTCCAGCAGGCCGGGCACCCGCAGCACGTCCTGGTCGTCCATGTCCAGTTCGCGGACGAGCAGTTCCAGCATGTGATCGGAGATGGACGCGGCGACCTCCAGGCGTACCGGCGGGCCGAACCGGCGCCGGGCCAGCTCCCGTTCGAGGGCCTGGAGCAGGTCCTCGTCGCGGTCCTCGTCGACCTCCACCTCGGCGTTGCGGGTCACCCGGAACAGGTGGCACTCGACCACCTGCATGCCGCTGAACAGCTGACCCAGGTGCACCGAGATCAGGTCCTCGACCGGCAGCATCCGGACGCCCGGCTGGTCCCGGTCGACGCGGACGAACCGCGGGACGTTGTTGGGCACCTTCACCCGGGCGAACAGCTCGGAGCCGCCGTCCGGGTCGCGGACGGCCACCGCCAGGTTCAGCGAACGGCCCGAGATGTACGGGAACGGGTGCGCCGGGTCCACCGCGAGCGGGGTGAGCACCGGGAAGATGTGCTCCCGGAAGTAGGTGCGCAGCCGCTCCCGCTCGGGGTCGCCGAGGTCACCCCAGCGCAGGATGCGGACGTCCTGCTCGGCCAGCCGGGGCAGGACGTCGTCGACGAAGCAGGCGGCGTGCCGGGCGACCAGCTCGGCGGTCCGCTCGGCGATCAGTTCGAGCTGCGTCCGTAGGGGGAGGCGGTCGCCTCCGCGTACCGGCAGGCCGGCGGAGAGCCGCCGCTTCAGGCCGGCGATCCGCACCATGTAGAACTCGTCCAGGTTGCTCGCGAAGATCGCCAGGAACTTGGCCCGCTCCAGCAGGGGAGTGCGCTGGTCCTCGGCGAGGGCGAGCACCCGCGCGTTGAAGTCGAGCCAGGACAGCTCCCGGTTGAGGAAACGGTCCTCCGGCAGCGGGGCCGGCGCCGGTGCGTCGTCCTCGGCGGAGGGCGGGGCCGGCTGGATGCCGCCGGCCGCCGGGCCGTCCGTCTCGGTGGTCGACACGGCGGGGTCGAGGACCTCGTCCAGGCCGGAGGAGGCCCCTCCCGGGTCGTCGGCGAGCGTGTCGGCGCGGGCGGCGCCGGCCCGTTCGGCCCGGGACGGGCGGAAACGGCCGTCGGTGCCGCGGATGCGGGCGCCGTTGCGGGGGTCGGTGGCGGGTGGGGTGACCGGGTGCTCGCGAGGGGTGCTCACCCGCTCATAATCACCCGATTCGAGTTAACGCAAAATGAACTTGGGCCCGCCAGCTCAGTTCATCGTCGGCAATGTCACCCGGACGACCTCGCCGTCGGGATCGGTGTCGATCCGCACCCGCTGGCCGAGCCGGAGCAACCGCAGGCCGGAGGCGTCGAACGCCCGGGCGGGAAAGCGCAGCTCGGTGCCGTCGTCGAGCAGCAGCACGCCGCTGCGTGTCGCCGCGTCGTAGCTGGCCACCGTGCCCTGCATGCTGGCACCGTACACCGGCGGATCGGCTCGTGGCGGGCGGCGGCTCAGCTCGTGACCCACGCCGGGCTCGCCGTGCCGAGCAGCGCGGCCGTGCGCGGCCCCAGCCCCAGGCGGGCGGCGGCGGCCAGGTCCCCGGCGGTGTCCACGTCGCGTCGCAGGCTGGGCCAGTCGCCGGTCAGCGGCAGTGCCCCGCTCGCCTCGTGCGCCACCGCCGAGCCGACCCCGAACCGCGGGTCGAGGTCGACGTCCGGCGGCGCGGCGAGCAGCACGGTTCCGGTGCCGGGCGCGTCCGCGACGAACCGGCGTACCCTCTCGGGGCCGTGCCGCGCCGCGAGCAGCGCGGCGGCCAGGTCGTCCGGGCGCAGCGCCGGCAGGTCGGCGGTGAGCCCGGCCACCCACCGCGCCGAGGTCTGTGCCGCGCCGTGCCGGAACGCGGCGTTCAGGCCGGCGTCCGGCAGGTCGGCGACCGTCCGCGCCCCGGCGGCCCGGGCCGCCGTCGCCACCCGCTGGTCGTCGGTCACCACCAGGACCTCGGCGACCGCCGGACAGGCCAGCGCCGCGCGCAGGGTGTCGGCCGCCAGGGCCAGTGCCAGCTCCTCGTGGGGTACGCCGGGCAGCGCGCCCCGTAGCCGGCTCTTGGCCACGGTCAGACGCTTCACCGGCACCACCGCGGCCCACCTCGGCTGACTCACGTCCGCAATCCTGCCAGCCGGACGGCGGGACCCTCGCTGGCCGTACCGGGGGCGAGCAGGCATGATTTCCGCTGCGGGTGTCGCGGGCGGGGCCCGCGCGGTGGGTCGGGGCGCGACGAGGAGGCACAGTGGCACGGCGGAGGCTGGGGTTCTGGCAACGGTTCGCCGTGGGGCTGGTCAAGCCGGTGATGACCGTCTGGACCCGGCGCACCTGGCGGGGCCAGGAGCACCTCGCCCGGGACGGCGGCGTGATCATCGTGGCGAACCACATCTCGCACGCCGACCCGCTGGTGTCCGCGCACTTCATCTACGACTCCGGCCGGTGGCCGCAGTACCTGGGCAAGGCCAGCGTGTTCCGGGTGCCGGTGGTCGGCTGGATCCTGCACCGGTGCCGCCAGATCCCGGTCGAGCGGGGCAGCGTGGAGGCGGTCCGCTCGCTGGACAAGCTGGTCGCCGCTCTCGACGAGGGCGGCGCGGTCGTGATCTACCCGGAGGGCACCACCACCCGGCAGCCGGAGCTGTGGCCGATGAAGGCCAAGACCGGTGCGGCCCGGCTGGCGCTGGCCACCGGGGCGCCCGTGGTGCCGCTGGTGATGTGGGGACCGGAGCGGATCTTCGATCCGCGTACCAGCCGGCTCAACCCACGCCCCCGGATCCCGGTCACCGTGGTGGCCGGCGACCCGGTCGACCTCAGCCGCTGGGCGGACGCGCCGCCGACCCGGGAAACCCTCGAAGAGATGACGGACGCCATCATGCTGCGGCTGCGGGACATGCTCGCCGAGATCCGTGGCGGCACCCCGCCACCGCTGTGGGAACGACCGGCCCGGCCGTCCGTCGAGCGGCGTCAGGGCGAAGCGGCATGAGCGGCCACGTCGCGGTGCTGGGCGCCGGCTCCTGGGGCACCGCGTTCGCCAAGATCCTGGCCGACGCGGGCCGGGACGTCACGGTGTGGGCCCGCCGGGCACCGGTGGCCGAGAGCATCCGCGCCGAACGTCGCAATCCGGAGTACCTGCCGGACCTGCTGCTGCCGGCCGGGGTCACCGCCACCACCGACGCCGCCGAGGCGATCACCGACGCCGAGGTGGTGGTGCTGTCCGTGCCGTCGCAGACGCTGCGCGGCAACCTCGCCGAATGGGCCGGGCACCTGCACCCCGACTCGACGCTGGTGTCGCTGATGAAGGGCATCGAACTCGGCACCACCAAGCGGATGAGCGAGGTCATCGTGGAGACCGCCGGGGTGGCCGCCGACCGGGTGGTGGTGGTCTCCGGCCCGAACCTGGCCCCGGAGATCGCCGCCGAGCAGCCGGCCGCCACGGTGGTGGCCGGCACGAACGCCGCCCGGGCCACGCTGGTGCAGTCGTCGATCCGTACGCCGTACCTGCGCCCGTACACGAACGACGACGTGATCGGTTGCGAGCTGGGCGGCGCGGTCAAGAACGTGATCGCGCTGTCGTACGGCATCGCCACCGCGATGGGCTTCGGCGACAACACCCGGGCCATGCTGATGACCCGGGGGCTGGCCGAGACGGCTCGGCTGGGCGTGGCGCTCGGCGCGGACCCGATCACCTTCGCCGGCCTGGCCGGCATGGGCGACCTCGTCGCCTCCTGCTCGTCCCCGCTGGCCCGCAACCGCACCTTCGGCGAGCACCTGGGCCGGGGCGAGACCCTGGAACAGGCCCAGGCCGCCACCCGACAGACCGCCGAGGGCGTCAAGAGCTGCCTCGCGATCCGTGACCTGGCCCGGGCGCACGGCGTCGAGATGCCGATCACCGAGCACGTCGAGCGGATCTGTCACGAGGGGATGGACCCGCGTCTCGCTGTGCAGGCGCTGATGAGCCGCACCGCCAAGCCCGAGTCGTACGAGTGAGGACCTGATGAACGAGTGGGGAGACGGCACCCGCTGCGTACGCGCCGGCCTGCCGGAGCCGGCACCGGGTGACCCGTTCCTGCCCGGGCCGGTGTTCGCCGCGCCGTACCACCTCGACCCGAGGCAGGGGCCGGACGCGTCGCCGAACGGCTACGGCCGCCCCGACAACCCGACCCGACGGCTGCTGGAGGCCGCGGTGGGCGAGTTGGAGGGCGGGGACTGCCGGGTCTTCGCCAGCGGTCAGGCCGCCATCACCGGGGCGCTGCTCACCCTGCTGCGCCCGGGGGACACCGTGGTGCTGCCCGCCGACGGGTACTTCCCGGTGCGGGCGTTCGCCACCGACGTGCTGGAGACGATCGGCGTGCGGGTGCTCCTCGTGCCGACCGTCGGCCCGTACCCGTCGTTCGAGGGCGTCCGGTTGGTGCTGGTGGAGACCCCGGCCAACCCCGGCCTGGACGTGGTCGACGTGGCCGCCCTGGCGGAGCGGGCGCACGCCGCCGGCGCTCTGCTCGCGGTCGACAACACCACCGCCACCCCGCTCGGGCAGCGTCCGTTGGATCTCGGGGCCGACCTGGTGGTGGCGTCCGGCACGAAGGCGCTCACCGGCCACTCCGACCTGCTGCTCGGCTACCTGGCCAGCCGGTCCGCCGAGGTGCTGGAGGCGGTGACGCGGTGGCGTACCGGCACCGGTTCGGTGCCGGGCGCGTTCGACGCCTGGCTGGCCCACCGGTCGCTGGCGACCCTGGACCTGCGGCTGGCCCGGCAGAGCGCGAACGCCGCCGCCGTCGCCGACCTGCTGGCGGCCCGTCCGGACGTGACCGGGCTGCGCTGGCCGGGGTTGCCGGACGATCCCGCGTACCCGGTGGCCTCGACGCAGATGCGCCGGATCCCCGGGGTGCTGTCGTTCGACCTGGGTGACGCCGACCGGGTCGCCCGCTTCGTCGAGGCCGCCCGGCTGGTGGCGGCCGCCACCTCGTTCGGCGGTCTGCACACCACGGCGGACCGGCGGGCGCAGTGGGGCGACGACACCGCCCCCGGCTTCGTCCGGCTCTCCTGTGGGGCCGAGGACCCGGCCGACCTGGTGGCCGACATCGCCGCCGCGCTGGACGCCAGCGCGGGGGCCTGAGTGGAGTCACCCCCGGTCGACCGGTCCGCCCTGGTGGGCCGGCTGCGCGCCGCCGGCTGCGTGTACGCCGAGGACGAGGCGGAGCTGCTGCTCGCCGCCACCGCCGACCCGGCGGCACTGGCCGAGCTGACCGACCGTCGGGTGGCCGGCGAGCCGCTGGAGTACCTGCTCGGCTGGGCGGAGTTCTGCGGCCTGCGGATCGCCGTCGACCCGGGGGTCTTCGTGCCGCGCGGCCGGACGGCCCTGCTGGTCGACGTGGCGGTCGAGCTGACCGGTACCGACCCCGCCGTGGTCGACCTCTGCTGCGGCTCCGGGGCCGCCGCCGTCGCGCTGGCGCACCGGCTCGCGCCGCGCTGGTTGGCCGCCGCCGACATCGACCCGGCGGCGGTGGCGTGCGCCCGACGCAACCTGGCCGGGCTTACCGCCGAGGTGTACGAGGGTGACCTGTTCGCCCCGCTGCCGCGGCGGTGGCGGGGACGACTCGACCTGGTGGTCGCCAACGCCCCGTACGTGCCGACCGACGCGGTGGCCCTGATGCCGCCGGAGGCACGGCTGCACGAGGCCCCGGTGGCGCTCGACGGCGGGCCGGATGGGCTCGCCGTGCTGCGCCGGGTGGGCGTCGAGGCGGCAACCTGGCTGGCCCCGGGCGGCCACCTGGTGGTGGAGGCCGGAGAAACGCAGCTGGACGCCCTCTGCGCAACCTTCCGCGCGGCCGGCCTGACGCCAACCGTCCACCACGACGAGGACCGAGAGGCGACAGCGGTAACAGCCCGCCGCCCCCGCTGACCCGCCCCCGCTGACCTTCCCCGCGATCTTGCACTTTCGGTGGTCGAGGTGTGGCTATACGTGCCTTTTGTCGGCACAGAAAGTGCAAGATCGCGGGGATCCTGGGTCGGGAGGGGGCGGGGCGTGGCGGGGGAGCGGGGTTGGCACTAGCCTCGGCTCACACTCACGAGGGCGGGAGGCGGTTGCGGTGGGCAGCGCAGGAGTGCCGGTGGTCGTCGGTCTGGACAACGGCGGCACCAGCAACAACGCCACCGTCCTGACGGTGGACGGCCGCTTCCTGGTCGACGGCCTGCTGGAGATCCCCAGCGAGGTGCAGGCCGGCCCGGAGGCGGCGATCGAGGCGCTGGCGCGGGCGCTCGACGGGGCGTTGGCGCAGACCGGTGTGCCCCGCGAGCTGGTCCGCGCGGTCGGGCTCGACACACCCGGTCCCGCCAGCGCCACCGGCGTCATCTCGTCGCGCGGCTCGACGAACTTCTCGCAGCCGGCCTGGCGGGGCTTCGACGTGCGGGGCGCGCTGGAGCGGCGGCTCGGCCTGCCGGTGATCTACCACAACGACGGCAACGCCGCCGCGCTCTACGCCCACCACGTGTACTTCGGCGCCGAGGCGATGACCCGGTCGTCGGTCTCGGCGATCGTCGGCACGGGTCTCGGTGGCGGGGTGGTCGAGGGCGGCAAGGTGATCGCCGGCGCCGCCGGCATGGCCGGCGAACTGGGTCACGTACACATCCCGCTGGGCGGCCTGCTCGGCCCGGAGCAGTCGGAGCCGACCTGCGCCTGTGGCTTCACCGGCGACGTCGAGAGCGTCGCGTCGCTGACCGGCATCGAGCGCAACCTGCTGCCGTACTGGCTGACCCGGTATCCCGACCACCCTCTCGCGGCCGAGCCGGTCGCCCGAGCGGCGAAGCTGGTGCGCGGTTACGGCGAACGGGGAGACGCGCTGGCCCGGGACCTCTTCACCCAGCAGGCGGTGGCGCTGGGCCGCCTGTTCACCCTGGCGGCCAACTTCACCGACCCGCACGCGTACTTCGTCGGTGGCGGCGTGGTGGAGGCCGCGCCGGCGTTCCGGGACTGGTTCCTGGCGACGGTCCGCGAGCACACCGTGCTCCGTGCGGAGCAGGCCGCCGTCGCCACCTTCGCGTTGGTGCCGGACCGCGACATGGCCGGCGCCCGGGGCGTGGCGATCGCCGCCCTGGAGGCGGTACGTGCCGCGCCGGAGCCCCGCCCGCTGGTCGCCTGAGCCCACCCCGGCCCGACCGCGCCCCGCGTTCCGGGAGCTGTCAGCCCGGTCGGCGGGGCGCGGACGGCGTGCGTCGCGGTCAGCGGCGCGGTGGAGCCTGGGCGAAGGCGGCCCAGGCCGCCGGCGGGAACAGCAGGGCCGGGCCGGCCGGGTCCTTGGAGTCGCGGACCGCCACCAGCCGGGGGATCGTGGCCACCTCCACGCAGGCTCCCTCGTCGCCGCTGCGGCTGCTCTTGCGCCACGCCGCCGCGGCCAACGCCGCTGTGATCGTCGGTGTCATCGGTCTCCTACCGTCCCTTCAGGACTGACAGGAGCATCGCCCGGCTGTCCGCCGGACTGAGCGCCACGCTGCGCAGATGCTCCATGATCTTGGTGCAGGTACGCGTCTCGCCCGCCCGGTCGAGGATCATCTGACCGGCGACGGTCTCCACCGACGCGATGATCGGGTCCTCTGGGTCGGCGAACTCCAGGATGTGCAGCGAGCCACGGGTGCCCCGGTGGTAGCCCGCCGACAGGGGAATCACCTGGACGGTGATGTTCGGCAGCTCGGCCATCTTGACGAGGTGCCGCAGTTGGCCGTCCATCACCGACTCGTCGCCGACCGGGCGCAGCAGCGCGCCCTCGTCGATGATCGCGTCGAGGATGGGCGGGGTGTCGGCGGTGAGCCGTTGCTGGCGGTCGAGCCGGACCTTGACCCGCTGTTCCACCAGTTCGTCGCCGAGGGTGTGCGGGCCGCCGCGCATCACGCCGCGGATGTAGTCGGCGGTCTGCAACAGGCCGGGCACCACCGACGGCTCGAAGTTGGAGATGGCGGTGGCCTCCGCCTCCAGGGCGATGAAGTCGATGGTGCCCGGGGCGAGCAGGTACGAGTACGACACCCACCAGCCCGGCTTGCGCGCGTCCTTGGCGAGCTGGACCGCGGCGGCCACCTCCTCGGCCTCCACCCCGTACGAGGTGAGCAGGGCGCGCACGGTGGCCGGGCTGATCAGTGTCTGGGCGTTCTCGTAGCGCGAGAGGGTGCTGCGGGTGCTGTTGATCTCGTCTGCGGCGGACTCCAGTGTCAGCCCGGCGGCTTCGCGGAACTGGCGCAGGGCGATGCCGAGTCGGCGGGCACGGGCGGTCTTGGGAGCCATGCATCGATGGTCGCACACATTTACGGGAACGGGTACATGAGAGAAGGCCGATGAGAGTTGCATTCATGGCTGTAGACGTGTCAATCTGTTATCGCGTCCTCACCGCCGGTTGTCGTGGCGACGGTGGTGGTGAGCGACCGGAGGGGATAGGGCGCGCGGCGATCGGGTTTCTCCCCCGTACCCGATCGCCGCGTGCCGCCCATGTCCGCCAGCCGGAAGGAGACGACGTGCGTACCGGTCCGAAGTCTCCGCCTCCGCCCCGCGGGGGCCGGCGATGACCCGCTTCCTGGTCGTGCTCACCGACGTGCGTCCCGTCGAGGGCGTCGAGCGCAACGAGCGCGAAGCCCCCGAGCGCCGCCGTCAGGTGGTGGGGGCGAGCAGCCGGGAGGCCGCCGACCGGATCGCCGGGGCCTTCATGGCGCTGGGCATGGTCCGGGCCGGCCGGCAGCGGGTCAAGGTGATCGCCGTCGGGCGGCGGCACGCCCGGGACTGATTCGACCGCTACATTCCGTCACGCACCGTATATCCTCTGCTGACCGTTTGCCGTGTCGCCTCGGGGCTCGCCGGGTATCGCCGCGCCTGATCGCCACGCACAGTAAGGTCAACCGGGTGAGCGCCACCGGCGAGCACGACCAGCCGCAGTCGCGTACGAAGAGGTGACCGGAGTGACCACCCCAGGCAAGACCCGCGTGGCGATCGTCTTCGGCGGCCGCAGCCCGGAGCACGGCATCTCCTGCGTCAGCGCCGGCAGCGTGTTCGGCGCCCTCGACCCGGACGAGTACGAGGTGGTGCCGGTCGGCATCACCCGCGCCGGCCAGTGGGTGCTGACCAGCGGCGACCCCGCCCAGCTCGCCATCAACGCCCGCCAGCTTCCGGAGATCACCGCCGAGTCCGGCGCGGACATCGTGCTGCGCGCCGACCCCACCGGCAACGGGCTGATGGTGCTCGACCCGACGGAGGGCCCCCGGGCGCTGGCCGACGTGGACGTGGTCTTCCCCGTGCTGCACGGCACGTACGGCGAGGACGGCACCATCCAGGGCATGCTGGAGATGGCCGGCATCCCCTACGTGGGGGCGAACGTCTTCGCCTCCGCGGCGGCGATGGACAAGGAGTTCACCAAGAAGCTCTGCGCGATCGAGGGCATCCCGGTCGGCCCGTACGCGGTGCTGCGCAACGGGATGACGCTCGGCGAGCAGGACAAGAAGCGGCTCGGCCTGCCGGTCTTCGTGAAGCCGTCCCGCGCCGGTTCCTCGTTCGGCATCACCCGGGTCACCGACTGGGCGCAGCTGGACGAGGCGGTCGCCACCGCCCGGCAGTTCGACCCCAAGGTCATCATCGAGGCCGCGATCGTCGGCCGCGAGGTCGAGTGCGGTGTGCTGGAGGGCGAGGCCGGTGGCACCCCGGAGGCGTCCGTGCTGGCCGAGGTGCGGGTCGTCGCCGACCACGACTTCTACGACTTCGAGGCCAAGTACCTCGACGACTCCTGCGAGTACGACATCCCGGCCGGCCTGCCCGACAAGGTGACCCGCCAGGTGCAGGAGTACGCCGTGCGCGCGTTCACCGCGCTGGACTGTGCCGGCCTGGCCCGGGCCGACTTCTTCGTCACCCCCGAGCTGGACGTCTACCTCAACGAGATCAACACCATGCCCGGGTTCACCCCGACGTCGATGTTCCCCCGGATGTGGGCGGCCTCCGGCCTGGAGTACCCCAAGCTGGTCAACCGCCTGATCCGTACCGCCCAGCGGCGCGGCGTCGGCCTGCACTGAGCCGCCACCGTCGTGTGGCCCGATGCCCGGGCCACGCGGCGGAGCGTCAGCCCTGGCAGCCGGCCGGGATGGCGCCGCCCGAGGGCACCGACGCCACGATGGCACTGGAGATCGGGGCGGCCCACTGCAACGGCTGCGGGTAGGAACGCGGGACGCGCAGCGTCACCGGCGTCTCCCGGTCGACGGTGGTGAGCACCGTCACGTCGGTCTCCTCGACCGGGTGCCAGCAGACCCGGTTGACCACCCAGACCTCGTCGGTGGCCGGGATGGCCGGCTCGGTGCCGCCGCACGCCACGGTGAGCGCGGGGTCGCCGTACGCGGCGTTCTGCTCCGGGCCCGCCGTGACCGGACGCTGGGTCAGATCACGGATGGTCGGCGGGAGCTGGGAGAGCAACGCCCGGCAGACGGTGGCCGGACGCTCGGCCAGCGCCGGCGCGGCCATCTCGACCGGCGCGCTGGACTGCGCCCGGGCGGTGCTCGCCGACGGGCTCGGTGCGGCGGCCGGCGTGTCCGGGGCGAGCTTGGTGAAGGCCAGCACGGCCACCAGCAGCGTCACCGGCAGGGCGATCACCGTGGCCAGCAGGGCCGCTCCCCGGACGGTCCGGTCCCGGCCGGCCGGCGCGTCGACGGCCGGACCGGCGTCCGCGCGGGTACCGTCGGCCGGCTCGGGCGAGGTGTCCGCCGGCTTCCCCTTGCCGTCGTCGTCCAGCGCCGCCGAGGGGGTCGTCATCTCGTCCACTTACAGCCGCACCACCGAACACGTGAGGGTGCGGGTGATGCCGGGCACCATCTGCACCTTGCTGACGATGAGTTTGCCGAGCTCGTCGACGGTGTTCGCCTCGGTGAGGACGACCACGTCGTACGGGCCGGTGACGGCGTCGACGCGTACCACGCCGGCGATGTCCGCGATGAGACCCGCCACGTCGCGTGCGCGGCCGACCTCGGTCTGGATGAGGATGTACGCCTGTACCACGACTCGACCTCCGTCCGTCGCCGCCCGAAGGCGGCCCGAAGGGTGAAACTACCTTACGGACCAGGTCTGATCCCTATCGGTGGTCAAGGAGCAGCGGTGAGCGAGCGCGGCGGTGCCGGGCAGAACGGGTCGAACGCCGGCAGTGCCGCCAGCGTGGCCGGGATCGGCGAGTTCGGGCTGATCGGGCGGGTCACCGCCCGCCTGTCGATGGGTCCGACGACGGTGCTCGGGCCGGGTGACGACGCGGCGGTGGTGGCCGCGCCGGACGGCCGGGTGGTGGCCTGCACGGACGTGCTTGTCGACGGGCGGCATTTCCGGCGGGACTGGGGGTCGGCGCGCGAGGTCGGTCACCGGGCCGCCGCCGCCAACCTGGCCGACGTCGCGGCGATGGGCGCCGTGCCGACCGCCCTGCTGGTCGCCCTCTGCATGCCCGCCGATCTGGAGACGAGCTGGGCCGAGGAGCTGGCCGACGGGTTGGCCGCCGAGGCCGCCACGGTCGGCGCGAGCGTGGTGGGCGGGGACATGTCGTCGAGCCCCACCCTGACCATCGCGGTCACCGCGCTGGGCGACCTCGGCGGCCGGGCGCCCGTGGTGCGCTCCGGCGCCCGGCCGGGCGACGTGCTGGCCCTGGCCGGTCGCATCGGGTACGCGGCGGCCGGGCTGACCGTGCTCAGCCGGGGCTTCCGTACTCCCCGGCTGCTGGTCGAGGCGTACCGCCGGCCGCAGGTTCCCTACCCGGCCGGGCCGCAGGCCGCCCAGCTCGGCGCGACCTCGATGATCGACGTCTCGGACGGGCTCCTCGCCGACCTGGGGCATGTGGCACGGGCCAGCGGGGTGGCGATCGACGTGCGCCGCGACGCCTTCGAGGTGCCCCGGCAGATGGCCGACGCCGCGCAGGCGCTCGGTGTCGACCCGTACACCTGGATCCTGGCGGGTGGCGAGGACCACGCGCTGGCCGCGACCTTCCCCCCGACGGTGGCCTTGCCGCCGCAGTGGCGTCCCATCGGCATGGTGACGGACGGTGTCGGGGTGACCGTCGACGGCGGCGCCTACGAAGGGCCTCGGGGCTGGGACCACTTCCGATGAGGCCACTGCGGCGGCCGTACCCTGGACACCGTGAGTGAGATTGAGATCCGGCGGGTGCGGTTCGACGCGCCGGTGGCGCAGCAGTTGATCAAGGCCACCCTGGCCGACCTGGCCGCCCGGTACGGCGGCACCGGCGACGAAACCCCGGTGGCGGCGACCGAGTTCGAGCCGCCGGACGGCGCGTTCCTCGTCGCCTACCTGGCCGGCGAGCCGGTCGGCTGCGGCGGCTGGCGCAGCCACGGCCCGGACACCGCCGAGCTGAAGCGGATGTACACGGCCCCGGCGGCCCGGGGGCGTGGTGTGGCGCGCACGGTCCTCGCCGCCGTCGAGCGCTCGGCGCGCGAGCAGGGCCGCAAGCGGATGGTCCTGGAGTGCGGGGACAAGCAGCCCGAGGCGATCGCCATGTACACGTCCGCCGGTTACGAGCGGATTCCGAACTTCGGCTTCTACAAGGACGCCGAGGGCTGCGTCTCCTTCGGTCGCACGCTCTGAGCGACGACCGTCAGGCTGGTCGCGGACACGACAGAGCCGGCGGGCCGCAGGGCCCGCCGGCTGAGCCGAACGAGAAGAGTCGGTGCTGCCGCGTCAGGCGCGGGTGACCTTGCCGGCCTTGATGCACGAGGTGCAGACCTGCAGCTTCTTGGTGTTGCCACCACCGGCCGGGGTGCGCACCGACTGGATGTTCGGGTTCCAGCGGCGGTTGGTCTTCTTCTTGGACCAGGGCACGTTGTGGCCGAAGCCCGGTCCCTTGCCACAGACGTCGCACACGCTAGCCACGGGATACTCCTGGGATTGAAACGTTCATGAGGTCGCCGGCAGGTGCTGCCCGGGCAACCGCGTCAGCCTACCCGATGCCCCGCCGGGGTGACCAACCGCCCTGACCGGGGGCTGGCTCCGGCGGCCACTGTACCTGGCAGGCGGAACCCGCCCGGCCGGGCGGGCAGGGTGGGCCCTTCGGACGCCGGTCAACCGGACACGCCGGACGAGTCCGACGCGTGTCGGTGCGCGCCAGTAGGCTTCTGCCGTGCTGGACACCCTCGACGCCGCCACGGTCCGCCGCTGGTGCGCGAGCGGCCTGGTCGCGCTCAAGCGCCACCAGGGTGAGATCGACCAGCTCAACGTCTACCCGGTGCCCGACGGTGACACCGGCACCAACCTGGTGCTCACCCTCACCTCGGCGCAGCAGGCGCTCTCGATGGACCTGGACACCCTCCCCGACAGCGGCTCGACCGCCCACGGGCACGCGCTGCGGCTGATGGCGCAGGGTGCGCTGCTGGGCGCGCGGGGCAACTCGGGGGTCATCCTCTCGCAGATCCTGCGCGGGTTCGCCGACGCGGTCGGCACGGTGCCGGCGGTGCGCGGCCGGGCCCTGGCCGTCGCGCTGCGGGCGGCGACCGCCGCCGCGTACACCGCGGTCGGCCGTCCCGTCGAGGGCACCCTGCTCACCGTCGTCGCCGCGGCGGCCACCGGGGCCGAGCAGGCGGGCAGCGACGACCTCGCCGTGGTGGCCCGGGCCGCCGCCCGGGCGGCCGCCGAGGCCCTGGCGCGTACGCCCGAGCAACTGCCGGCCCTGGCCCGCGCGGGCGTCGTCGACGCCGGCGGGCGCGGGCTCTGTGTCCTGCTCGACGCCCTGGTCCAAGTGCTCACCGGGGAGAGCGCCAGCCCACCCGCGCCGCCGCCGCGCACCGCCCGCCCGGCGGCCACGGTCGCCCGCGAGACCGGCTCCGAGGAGTACGCCTACGAGGTGCAGTACCTGCTCGACGCGCACGCCGACGCGGTGGACGTGCTGCGCCGCACCCTGGCCGCGCTGGGTGACTCGCTGGTCGTCGTCGGCGACGGGCGCGAGCCGGACGGCACCTGGAACGTGCACGTGCACGTCAACGACGTGGGCGCGGCCGTCGAGGCGGGAATCGCCGCCGGCCGCCCGTACCGGATCTCGGTGACCCGCTTCGCCGACCAGCCGGAGCCGTCCGGCGGTCCGACCGAGGACGGCCGGGCCGCCGTGGTGGTGGCCACCGGCGCCGGGATCGCCGACCTGTTCGCCGCCGAGGGCGCGACGGTGGTGCCCGGCAACCCGTCCACCGGTGAGCTGCTGGCCGCCGTCCGCAGCACCGGGGCGGCCCGGGTGGTGGTGCTGCCGAACGATCCGAACACCGAGGCGGTGGCCAGCGCGGCGGCGCGCGAGGCGCACCGGCACGGCGTCAAGGTGAGCGTGGTGCCGACCCGTTCACCGGTGCAGGCCCTCGCGGCCCTCGCGGTCCGCGACGGCACCCGCCGGTTCGAGGACGACGTGATCGCGATGGCCGAGGCGGCCGGTGCGTGCCGCTACGCCGAGGTCTGCCATGCCAGCCGGGAAGCCCTCACCGTCGCCGGCCCGTGCCGCCCGGGGGACGTGCTGGCGCTGGTCGAGGGGGAGGTGCACCTGATCGGCACCGACCTCACCGACACCTGTGCCGCCGTCGTCGACCGGATGCTCGGCGGCGGCGGGGAGCTGGTCACCCTGCTCGCCGGGGTGGACGCCCCCGCCGGGCTCACCGATGCCGTCCGCGCGCACGTCGCGCGACGCTGGCCGTTCGTCGAGGTACAGGCGTACCCGGGCGGTCAGCCGTTCTATCCGCTCCTGGTGGGGGTCGAATGAGTGAGCCGGCCACGGTGGACACTCCGCTGAAGAAGCTCGTCGGCGACAAGACGGCCAAGGCGCTGGCCGGTCAGCTCGACCTGCACACGGCGGGGGACCTGATCTACCACTTCCCGCGCCGCTACGACGAGCGCGGCGAGCACACCGACATCCGGTCGTTGGACGTCGGCGAGCAGGTCACCGTACTGGCCCAGGTGCAGCGGACCACGGTCCGGCCGATGCGCCAGCGCCGGGGCAACCTGCTCGAGGTGACCGTCGGCGACGGCTCGGGCGGTGTGCTGACGCTGACGTTCTTCGGCAACCAGGCGTGGCGCGAACGGGAGCTGCGGCCCGGCCGGTGGGGGTTGTTCGCCGGCAAGGTGACCGAGTTCCGGGGCAAACGGCAGCTCAACGGCCCGGAGTACGTGCTGCTCGGCGAGGGGGGCGAGGGCGAGGCCGCGGTCAACGAGGAGATCGAGGAGTTCGCCGGCGCGCTGATCCCCGTCTACCCGGCCGCCGCTGCCGTACCGACCTGGGTCATCGCCCGCTGCGTACGGGTCGTGCTGGACACGTTCACCCCGCCGGACGACCCGCTGCCGGCCGCCGTCCGGGCCAGCCGCAACCTCGTCGACCTGGGCGCGGCGCTGCGGGAAATCCACCGCCCGTCCACCAAGGAGGCCCTGCACCGGGCGCGCCGGCGGCTCAAGTGGGACGAGGCGTTCGCCGTCCAGTTGACGCTGGTGCAGCGCAAGCACCGGGCCGCCGACTGGCCGGCTCGACCCCGCCCGCCGCGCGCCGGTGGGCTGCTGGACGCGTTCGACGCCCGGCTGCCGTACGAGCTGACCGCCGGCCAGCGCGAGGTGGGCACGGAGATCGCCGAGGACCTGGCCGCCGCGCACCCGATGCACCGCCTGTTGCAGGGCGAGGTGGGCTCGGGCAAGACGGTGGTGGCGCTGCGGGCCATGCTCCAGGTGGTCGACGCGGGCGGGCAGGCCGCGCTGCTGGCCCCCACCGAGGTTCTGGCCGCGCAGCACCACCGGGGCATGCTCGACCTGCTCGGGCCGCTCGGTCGGGCCGGTGAGCTGGATTCGGCCGAGCACGCCACCCGGGTCGAGCTGATCACCGGCTCGCTGGGCGCGGCAGCCCGCCGCCGGGCGCTCGCCGAGGTGGCCAGCGGCGCCGCCGGCATCGTGCTGGGCACCCACGCGCTGCTCTACGAGGGCGTCGACTTCGCCGACCTGGGTCTCGTGGTGGTCGACGAACAGCACCGCTTCGGCGTGGAGCAGCGCGACGCGCTGCGCGCCAAGGCCGACCAGCCGCCGCACACGCTGGTGATGACGGCGACGCCGATCCCGCGCACGGTGGCGATGACCGTCTACGGCGACCTGGAGGTGTCCACCCTCTCCCAGCTGCCCCGGGGCCGGTCCCCGATCGCCTCGCACGTGGTCCCGGCCGCCGAGAAGCCGGCCTTCCTGGACCGGGCGTGGCGCCGGCTGCGCGAGGAGGTGGCCGCCGGCCACCAGGCGTACGTGGTGTGCCCCCGGATCGGAGACGGCCCGACCTCGGACGAGGAGCCGCCGCCCGAGGACGACAACGGCCGGCGGCCTCCGCTGGCGGTGACCGAGGTGGCCCCGCTGCTGGCCGAGGGGCCACTGCACGGGCTGCGGATCGGGGTGCTGCACGGCCGTCTACCGGCCGACGAGAAGGACGCGGTGATGCGTACCTTCGCCGCCGGTGACCTGGACGTGCTGGTGGCGACCACGGTGATCGAGGTCGGCGTGGACGTGCCCAACGCCACGGTGATGATCGTGCTGGACGCCGACCGCTTCGGCGTCTCGCAACTGCACCAGCTCCGGGGCCGGGTCGGCCGGGGTGCCGCCGCCGGGCTCTGCCTGCTGGTCAGCGAGGCCGCCGAGGGCTCGTCGGCGCGGGAACGCCTGGACGCGGTGGCCTCCACCAGCGACGGCTTCAAGCTCGCCGAACTGGATCTGGAGCAGCGCCGCGAGGGCGACGTGCTCGGTGCCACCCAATCCGGGCACCGCTCGCACCTGCGGTTGCTGTCGCTGCGCCGCGACGCCGACCTGATCCGCGACGCCCGCGCCGAGGCCATCACCCTGATCGAGAACGATCCGGAGCTGACCCGGAACCCGGCGCTTGCCGCGTCGGTGGCGGCGCTGGTGGACGAGGACCGCGCGGAATACCTGGAGAAGGGCTGACCCGCGCGTCTCGGAACGTAGGTTAATGCGAACGATCGTGTGTAGATCGCCGGGGGTGGAGTATGCCGAAGATTCCGCTAGATAGATTCGGCCGGATCCTGACGGGCGAGAGTGAAGGTTACTTCCTGCACGTCCACTTCGACGAGGACGTCACCGGCGGGTATTACGTGTATCTCGTGGATGACCTTGAGAATCCATCTGACGGCGCTGATTATTGGGCGAGAGATGAGGATGAACTCACCAGGTTGTTCCGGACTTCCGAATGGAAGATCGAGTGGCTCGAGGCTGGATGCGCCACCTGAGCACGAACTGCGGGACATGAGATGGAGAGTGACTCGTGGCTCCTCGACGACTGAGATACTTCGGCTTCTACGAAGACCTCGGATATGTCATCGGCGAGGGCGTGAAGCTCAGAAACGTCCGACGCTCCACGAGCGGTGACAAGTCGCTTGTCGTGGCGTACCTTCGCGCTGGGCTGCCACTAGTGGTCGTGCCCGGCGACATTCGTGATCCGCTGACTCCGGCCGGCCCGATGGTCCCGGGCGGGGAGAGCGTCTTGACCGACGGCGTCTGGGTCTGGCCGCGGATCGCGGCGGAACTGGTGGACGTACATGACGTTGCGCTGCCTGACGACTTCCATGCTCGTATCAGAGCTCTGAACTTCGTAATTCCTCGGCTGAGTGAGGACGAGGTACGCGACACCTTCGAGGTTGCCGAACAGGCGCTAGCGATCCAACCGGTTCCCGCAGCGGATCGAGAGAGCCTGCGGATACTCGAAGTGCGGGACGTTCGTGATGATTCTGTGGCCTGTACCGCACGAGCCGAGGGGGGTGTCGTGCGTGCGGGGCAAAGGCTGCGTGACCCTGCGAACGCCGCGGCCTTGACGGTCGAAATGATAACCGGCCCGGCTGGTCGACTGACTCAGCTTCTCGCCGGTCAAACCGCCAGAGTTGGTCTGGTTGGCCTCGGCTGTGACCAGTTGGTGGCTGGAGTGATGTTGTTCAGATCAGAGGGCGACCCGCAGGGCACTGCCTAGGATCGCCGGCTGCCAGCGCACCGAACCGCTCAGGCGCTGCCCCCAAAGCGACCGAGGGCACGTCGACCGGGTGGTCGACGCGCCCTCGGGCTTCAGCGCAGGTCAGGTCAGGCGGTGAAGGTCACCCGACGCCGACGGGCGATGACGAAGAGCACCGCGCCCGCGATCAGCAGGGCGATCGCGCCGGCGGCGATGCCGCCCGCCGCCGCACCGGTGACCGGGAGGCCCGGCTCGTCCTCGCCGCCGCCACCGCTACCGCCGCAGTTGCCCTCCGGCGTGTAGACGGCTTCCAGCTCCAGGTCCAGGTCGGGCAGGGTGACGAGCGCCGACTCGGCCTTGCCGGCCTTGAAGGTCACCGTCTCCGACGCGCCGGCCGCGACCGTACGGGTCTCGGTCTTGTCGCCGTAGGTGAAGGTGGTCTTCACCGGCAGCCCACCCTCGGGGTTGGTGACGGTGAGGGCGAACTCCTTGCAGTCGGCCTTGGTGGTGACGGCCGGCAGCGGGCAGTCCTCGGGGCGCGTCCAGGAGTACGTGCCGTTCTCGATGACCTTGCCGTCGACCAGGACCTCGATCTTGCCGGCGTCGGCGGCGGGCACCACGATGCTGGTGTCGGCCTTGCCCGGGGCGACGGAGACCTTCTTGGTGAAGCCGTTCTCGCCCTTGACCTCGAACTCGACGGCGTACTTGCTGATCTTGCCGTCGTTGGTCAGCGACACGGCGACCGAACCGTCGCAGTTGGACGCGAAGGTCGAGGCCGGGGTGGTGCAGCTCTTGCTGCCGCCGTTGTACCAGCCCTGCGGGCCCTTGGACCGGTTGCCCGGGGCGCCCGGCGAGCCGAGCTTCTTGTTGTCGTAACGCTTGCCGCCGTCGACGATCTCGTCGATGACCTGGTCCTTGTCGCCCCAGATGAGGTCGACCTGGGTGTGGCAGTCCGGGATCTCGACGTTCAGCGTGATCTCGGTCTGGGTGGCGCTGACGAAGTCGCTGTCCGGCGTGCCGTAGACGTACTGCGGGGTGGCGAACTGCGGCCGGGGCGCGAAGTACGACACCAGCGTGAAGTACTGCTTGCCCTCGCCGCAGAGCGGCAGGTCACCGTCGAGCTTGACGGTGGCGGTGCCCTTCGGGCCGTCGAAGGTGTGGCTGTACTTGGCCTTGTCGAGCTCGACGCACTTCGGGGCCGGAGCGCAGGACTGGTCGGCGGGGATGGTGATGCTGCCGTCGTTGGTGGCTTCCTGGCCGTTCTTCTTCCACTTGCCGAACACCACGAGCTTGGCGCTGGCGGTGTTGCCCGGCACCCGCTGGACGGCCTGCACGGAGCCGCCCTTCTTGATGACGTAGCCCTGCAGCGGCACCGCCTTGGCGCCCTCGACGGGCACCGTCACCGGCGTCGCCGGCTCCGCGGTCACCCGCTGGAGCGTCACGGCCTTGTCGCGCTCGCTGTTCTCCACGTTCCACGTGATCACGCGCTCGCCGGTCTGCCGGTCGCAGTCGACGGTGGCCTTGATCGTGGTGTGGTGCGCGCTGGCTGGGGCGGCCACCGCGACAACCCCGGTGAGGCCGACGATGGCGGCTCCCAGGATGGCCAGCGGTCGCCGGAGCGACAGCTTGGGACGGATCACGGGTACTCCTGGAGTGCTGAAGCGTCAGGGGTGTGGCACGGGAGAGACAGTGGACGGTCACCGCACGTCCGATCGGAGAGGCGCCCTCCCGAGCCGTGGGCCGGCGGGTTGTCGCCGGCACCCGGCAGACCCTAGCGATATCGCCCGTCGTGATACAGCGCTCAGGATTTGCTAAGACTGATGTTATGAACTTGAGATCATTGATATACGAGAAGTGATCACGTCGTCCGCGTGGCGGTACCGACGGTGTCGGTCGTCGAGCCCGACTGATCGCGTAGCGTCGTGGTCATGAGCAGGAGGAGACGGTGACCCGGATCGTGGCCGGGACGCTCGGCGGCCGGCGGATAGCCGCGCCGCCCGGCGCCGGTACCCGACCCACGTCCGACCGGGTCCGGGAGGCGCTGTTCAGCGCCGTCGAATCCGAGGTCGACCTCGACGGCGCGCGCTTCGCCGACCTGTACGCCGGTTCCGGCGCGGTCGGGCTGGAGGCGCTGTCCCGGGGCGCCGGGCACGTCCTGCTGGTGGAGTCCGACCCACGGGCGGCCCGGGTGATCCGGGAGAACGTGGCGACCCTGCGGGCCGGTTCGGCCGTACGCCTGGTGGCCGGCAAGGTGGCGACGGTGCTGGCCGCCGGTCCGGACGGCGGCGGCTACGACGTGGTCTTCGCCGACCCGCCCTACGCCGTGCCGGACGCGGAGATCACCGCGCTGCTGACGACGCTCGTCGACGGCGGGTGGCTGGCGCCCGACGCGCTCGTGGTGGTGGAGCGGTCGCGCCGGACCAGGGACTTCGAGTGGGTGCAGGGGATCACCCCGCAGCGCAGTCGCCGGTACGGCGAGACCACCCTTTGGTACGGTCGCCGATCATGAGACGTGCGGTCTGTCCCGGCTCGTTCGACCCGGTCACCAACGGTCACCTCGACATCATCGGCCGCGCCAGTCGGCTGTTCGACGAGGTGATCGTCGGCGTGCTGGTGAACCAGTCCAAGAGCGGCCTGTTCACCGTCGACGAGCGGATCGACATGCTCCGCGAGGTGACCGCCTCGTACGACAACGTGCGGGTCGAGTCGTTCCGGGGGCTGCTCGTCGACTTCTGCCGGGCGCAGCAGGCGAGTGTCCTGATCAAGGGGCTGCGGGCGGTCAGCGACTTCGACTACGAGTTGCAGATGGCGCAGATGAACATCGGGCTGGCCGGCGTCGAGACGCTCTTCATGCCGACCAATCCGCTCTACTCGTTCCTCTCCTCCAGCCTCGTCAAGGACGTGGCCAAGTGGGGCGGCGACATCTCCGCGCACGTCCCCGACCCGGTCCGCGAGGCCCTCCAGAACCGCCTAACCCCCCGCCCCTAGCTCCCCGCCCCACCCCCACCCGCCCGCGATCTTGCACTTTCGGTTGTCGGATTGCCGTGTTCGGGGTGGTTTGGGACGACAGAAACCGCAAGATCGGCGCGGGCGTTGGCGCGGGCGTCGGCGCGGGGCAACGGGGGCGGGGACTGCGGTGGGCTCTGTGTGACGGGGGCGCGACGCGCCGGGTTGGGGTGGTGGGGGATCGGGTGGGGCGGGCACGCCATGATGGGCACAGCGGGAAACCGGCCGTAGCCCGCATCATGGAGGTCGGCCGACGAACGACAGGAGTGAGGTACCGGTGGACCCGCTCGATCGCATCGACGAACTGATCGCCATGGTGGAGCAGGCGCGCTCCGTCCCGATGTCGCGGAACAACTGCATGGTCGACCGGGGCGAGATGATCGCCGCGCTGGACGAGATGCGCGCGGACCTCCCCGCCGACCTGCGCCGCGCCGCCGCGCTCCTGGAGGAGCGTGACAAGATCATGGACGCCGGCAAGCGCGAGGCGGACCGGATCATCAGCGAGGGTGAGGCAGAACACGCCCGCCTCGTCTCGGTGAACGAGATCACCGTGTCCGCCGAGCACGAGGGGGCCCGGATCATCGCCGAGGCCCGCGCCGAGGCGCAGCGGCTGCGCGAGGAGGTCGACGACTACGTCGACACGGCGCTGGCCAACTTCGAGCAGTTCCTCACCCGGGCCCTGGCCTCGATAGAGCGTGGCCGCGACAAGATGCACGCGCTGCGGGAGATCGGCACCTTCGGTGGGGATGAGGCCGAACGCCCGCTACCCTTCTGAGCGGCACCTCACCAGCCGACATTCGCGCCGCAGGCGTCGCCCCCGGTTCGACGGCCGGGCGGTCGCCCAGGTAACCTTTTTTGTCGGCCTCTCACCGGCCGGAGTCTTACTATGCCCAAGCACTCGCCATCGACACTCGACCCCAGGTCGCCGCTGGTCCTCGACACGAGAGACCTGCCGCGCCGCCCTGGTGCGTTGCGTGAGATCAAGCGGGTCGTGCCGGCACCGGTGGACCTCGGTGTGGAGTTGATCGGCGTGCCGGAGGGCGCGGACCTCGACCTCGATCTGAGGTTGCAGTCGGTGTCCGAGGGCGTGCTCGTCTCGGGGACCATCACCGGTCCCGTCCGGGGTGAGTGCGGGCGTTGCCTGCGCGAGATCAACGAATCGATGGCCGTGACGATCCAGGAGCTGTACGCGTACGAGAACAGCACCACGGACGCCACGACCGACGAGGACGAGGTGGGCCGGATGCAGGGCGATCTGATCGACCTGGAGCCGGCGCTGCGGGACGCGTTGGTGCTCACGCTGCCGACCAACCCGCTCTGCCGGGAGGACTGCCCAGGACTGTGCCCCGAGTGTGGGGCGCACTGGGACGATCTGCCGGCCGACCACAGTCACCAGCAGATCGACCCGCGTTGGGCGGGCCTGTCGCAACTGACCCGTACAGAGGAGTAAGAACCGTGGCCGTCCCCAAGCGCAAGATGTCGCGCAGCAACACCCGGTCCCGCCGGGCGAACTGGAAGGCGACCGTGGTCGCGACCGTCGCGTGCCCGCAGTGCAAGTCCCCGAAGCTGCCGCACGCCGCCTGCTCCGTCTGCGGCACCTACAACGGCCGCCAGGTTCTCGAGGTCTGACCTGGACGCCGAGTGACGCCCCCGACCCCGGGTCGGGCGGCGCGCGCGCCCTGGCATTCGCCCGGTGCCCCGGCTCCCTCCCACACCGGCCGGCCCAACCCGGCCGGTGTTCCGGTGGAGCCGGGCGCCGCGCGGATCGCCGTTGACCTCCTCGGCGGGGACGACGCTCCCGCCGTCGTGGTTGACGGCGCTCTGCGGGCCATGCGCGCCGACCCCGACCTGCACCTGCTTCTCGTCGGCCCGACCGAGGTCGCCGACGCGCTGATCGCTGCCCTCACCCCGGACGAACGGGCCCGGATCACGGTCCGGCCGGTCCGCGCCGCCGTCGGCATGGCCGACCATCCCAGCGCCGCCCGCTCGGAGAGCACCGTCCGGGCCGCCGTCACCGCCGTCCGCGACGGCACCGCCGACGCCCTCGTCTCGGCCGGCGCCACCGGCGCCACGGTCACCGCCGCCGTGCTCGGCCTCGGACGCTGGTCGGAGATCCGCCAACCCGCCCTGGTCGCCACCCTGCCCGCGGTCGCCGGACCGGTGGTCCTGCTCGACGTGGGCGGCTCCCTGGAACCCCGCCCCGCCACCCTCGCCCGGCATGCCGTGCTCGGCGCCGCGTACGCCGCGGTGGCCCACTCGATCACCGCGCCGCGGGTCGGCCTGCTCTCGGTGGGCACCGAGGCCGGCAAGGGCGATCGGGTACGCCGAGCCACCGACCCCCTGCTCGCCGTCGAGCCGCTGCCCGTCGGGGCCCGCTACGTGGGCCTGGTCGAGGGGTACGACGTGGCCGTCGGTACGCGCGCCGATGTGGTCGTCACCGACGGCTTCACCGGTAACGTGCTGCTCAAGGCGATCGAGGGTGCGTACGCCATGGCCGGCGGCCCACCCGCCGAGGGTGGCGCGCCCCGCGCGGCGGCCCTGCTGGGCGTCGCCGGGACCGTCGTGGTCTGTCACGGCTCCGCCCGCGCCGCCGACGTCGCCTCCGGCATCGCTCTCGCCGCTCACCTGTGGCGGCGCCGCGCCACCGATCTGGTCTCCGCGTTGCTCGACGGCGACGCGACGACGGACCGCACCGACCGCTCCACCGACACCGAGGTACGCACATCATGAGCAACGACAAGCGGCGGCGGGCGTCCGTCAGTCACCTGGAAGCCGCGTTCGGCGTCAGCCTGGAGCCGGACCTGCTGCAACGCGCGCTGACCCACCGCTCGTACGCGTACGAGAACGGCGGCCTGCCGACGAACGAGCGGCTGGAGTTCCTCGGCGACTCGGTACTCGGAGTCGTGATCACCACCGCGCTGTTCCACAACCACCCGGACCTGCCCGAGGGGCAGTTGGCGAAGCTCCGGGCGAGCGTGGTCAACATGCGGGCGCTCGCCGACGTGGCACGTGGCCTCGGCCCGGACGGCCTCGGCGCGTACCTGCTGCTGGGCAAGGGCGAGGAGACCACCGGTGGCCGGGACAAGGCGAGCATCCTCGCCGACACCCTGGAGGCGCTGCTCGGTGCGATCTACCTCCAGTACGGGCTGGACACCGCCGGGATCGTGATCCACCGGCTCTTCGACCCGCTGATGGCCGAGTCGGCCGGTCGGGGCGCCGCCCTGGACTGGAAGACCAGCCTCCAGGAGTTGACCGCCGCGCTCGGCCTCGGCGTGCCCGAGTACCGGATCGAGGGCACCGGGCCGGACCACCTCAAGACGTTCACGGCCTGGGTCGTGGTGGCCGGCAACCGGTACGGCGGCGCGGAGGGGCGCAGCAAGAAGGAGGCCGAGCAGCGCGCCGCCGAGGCGGCCTGGCGGATGCTCTCGGACCAGCACGAGCAGGCCGACCAGGGCGGCACGACCGACCAGGGCAACATCGCCGACCAGGATGACGCGGCCGGTCCGCTGGAGCGCGCCGAGCGGGCGGCCCAGGCCGAGGTGGCCGATCACCTGGCGCAGGTCATGCCGGCCGACGTGGCGCAGGAGCAGGGGTCCGGCCGTGCCTGAGCTGCCCGAGGTGGAGACCGTCCGGCAGGGGTTGGCCCAGTGGGTCACCGGCCGGCGGATCGCCTCGGTCGAGGTCCGGCACCCGCGTGCCGTCCGGCGGCACGTACCCGGTGGCGCACACTTCGCCGACGTGCTCGCCGGGCGGACGATCCTGGACGTCCGGCGGCGCGGCAAGTACCTGTGGCTCCCGCTGGACAGCGGCGACGCGGTGATCGGGCACCTCGGCATGTCGGGTCAGCTGCTGCTCCAACCGCCCGGCACCCCCGATGAGACCCACCTGCGGGTCCGGTTCCGGTTCGCCGACGACGGGCCCGAGCTGCGCTTCGTCGACCAGCGCACGTTCGGTGGGCTCGCGGTGAGCGAGGGTGGCGCGGACCTGCCGGCCGAGATCGCGCACATCGCGCGCGATCCGATGGACCCGGAGTTCTCCGACGAGGCGTTCGTCGCCGCGCTGCGACGGCGGCGGACCGAGGTGAAACGGGCCCTGCTCGACCAGACGCTGATCTCCGGGGTGGGCAACATCTACGCCGACGAGGCGCTGTGGCGCGCGCGGTTGCACGGCGCCCGCCCCACCGACGCGCTCACCGGCCCGGCCGCCCAGCGCCTGCTCGGCCATGTCCGCGACGTGCTCGCCGAGGCCATCAAGGAGGGCGGCACCAGCTTCGACGCCCTCTACGTCAACGTCAACGGCGAGAGCGGCTACTTCGACCGTGCGCTGAACGCGTACGGCCGCGAGGGCGAGCCGTGCCGCCGGTGCGGTACGCCGATCCGGCGCGAGTCGTTCATGAACCGCTCCTCGTACAGCTGCCCGCGGTGCCAGCCCCGGCCTCGGGGTTCCCTTCGGGGATGACCCGGAGTCGAGTCCGGGTCGGTGCCGGCGGGTCGCGGTCGGACGCTCCGGGCACTTCCCCGGCGTACGCCCGAATCGCGGGTTGATGCCCGCCCGACGGACCCGCCACCCCCGGTGGAACGACTCCGGGACGGGCCGGGGCCGTTCCCCGATGTGACCGCGCCGTCACGTCCCTAACGTCAGCACGGTCGACAGGGGTTCGACGTGACAGGGGGGACGCTGATGGGCGGCAGACCGGTGACGGTGCGGATGGCGCGGTGGAGCGCCGAGCATCCGTGGCGGGCGATCGCGTTGTGGGTCGTGTTCGTGGCGGTGTGTTTCGTGGGGGGAAACGCCGCCGGCCTCAACGAGGCCACCAGCGGCGACCAGGCGATCGGCGAGGCCGGACGGGCGGGCCTCATCGTCGACGGCGGGGATTTCGACGATCCGGCCGTGGAGAACGTTCTCATCACCTCCCGGGGTGGCGTCCTCGACCCGGCCGCGGCGAAGGCGGCCGCCGACGACGCCG
Organism: Micromonospora sp. bgisy143; assembly: GCF_057708145.1. Classification (NCBI taxonomy): domain Bacteria; kingdom Bacillati; phylum Actinomycetota; class Actinomycetes; order Micromonosporales; family Micromonosporaceae; genus Micromonospora; species Micromonospora sp. bgisy143. Next base: position 81,101 of record NZ_JBYIRN010000002.1, on the reverse strand, counting down.
CCGCCCGGCTGCGCTCGGTCACCGGGGTCGCCGAGATCGGCCCGCCGGTCACCGCGCGGGACGGGTCGGCGCTGCTGCTGCCGATCACGATGTCCGGTGACCCGGAGACGGCGTCCGACCGGGTGCAGCCGTTGCGCGACGCCACCGCCGGGGTGCAGAGCGCGCACCCCCAGGTACGCGTCGAGCAGGTCGGCGGACCGTCGATCGGTCAGGCGCTCGACGACACCCTCGGCAAGGACTTCGAGCGGGCCGAGTTGCTGAGCCTGCCGGTGACCCTGGCCATCCTGATCATCGCGTTCGGCGCGTTGATCGCGGCCAGCGTGCCGGTGCTGCTGGCGCTTTCCTCTGTCGCCGCGGCGATGGGTCTGTCCACGCTCGCCTCGCACCTGGTGCCGGCCACCGACACCACCTCGCCGGTGATCCTGCTGATCGGCATGGCGGTGGGGGTCGACTACTCGCTGTTCTACATCCGGCGGGAACGGGAGGAACGCGCCAAGGGCCGCTCCGGCCTGGACGCGGTGGAGATCGCCGCGGAGACCTCCGGGCATGCGGTGGTGGTCTCCGGGGTCGCGGTGATCATCGCGATGGCCGGGCTGTTCCTCGCCGGTGACGTCGTCTTCTCGTCCCTGGCCGTGGGCTCGATCCTGGTGGTCGCCGTCGCGGTGACCGGTTCGCTGACCGTGCTGCCCGCCCTGCTGGCCCGGCTGGGCCGCTGGGTCGACCGTCCCCGGGTGCCGCTGCTGTGGCGCCTCACCGCGCCGCGCACGGGACGGCACGGCGAGGCGCGTACGCCCCGGCTCTGGCCGGCGGTGCTGCGTCCCGCGCTGCGGGCGCCGGTGGCGACGCTTGTCATCTCGGTCGGCCTGCTGCTCGCGTTGGCCGCGCCGGCGCTCGGCATGAAGCTGAAGTTCCCCGGCATGGAGGACCTGCCGCGCACCACACCGGCCATGCAGGCGTACGACCGGCTGACGGCCGCTTTCCCGAGCACCGGCACCAACCACGTGGTGGCCGTCCGGGCGCCTGCCGACCAGGCCGACCGGGTCGGCGCGGCCCTCACCGACCTGGCCGCCCGCGCCTCGGCCGATCCGCTGTTCGCCCCCACCGAGGCGGACGGCCCGAAGATCAAGGTGTCGGCCGACCGGCGGGTGTCGGTGCTGGACGTCGCCACCCCGTACGCCAGCCGCGACGGCCGGTCGGTGGAGTCGCTGGAGAAGCTGCGCACCGACCTGGTCCCGGCCGAGCTGCGGGGGATCCCCGGCATCGAGTACGCGGTGGGCGGGAGCGTGGCCGACAGCGAGGACTACGCGGCGCACGTCCGCGACAAGTTGCCGCTGGTGATGGGCTTCGTGCTGGTGCTCACGTTCCTCGTCATGACGTTCACCTTCCGCTCGGTGGTGGTGGCGGCCAGCTCGATCGTGCTGAACCTGCTCTCGGCCGGTGCCGCGTACGGGCTGCTGGTGCTGGTCTTCCAGGGCGACTGGGCCGAAGGGCTGCTCGGCTTCACGTCGATGGGTGCGATCGTCTCCTGGCTGCCGCTGTTCCTGTTCGTGGTGCTCTTCGGCCTCTCGATGGACTACCACGTGTTCGTGGTGAGCCGGATCCGTGAGGGGGTCCGGGCCGGCATGTCCAACCGCGACGCCGTGTCGTACGGCATCACCTCGTCGGCCGGGGTCGTGACCAGCGCGGCGATCGTGATGGTCGGGGTGTTCTCGATCTTCGCCACGCTGAGCACGATCGACATGAAGCAGCTCGGCATCGGTCTGGCGGCGGCGATCCTGCTGGACGCCACGATCATCCGGGGCGTGGTGCTGCCGGCCCTGATGACCATGCTCGGTGACGCGAACTGGTGGGCGCCGCGGTTCCTGCGCCGCCGCCCGGCGCCCGCGCCCACCGATCCGCCGACGCCCGCTCCGGAGTTGGTGCCCGTGTCCTGAGCAGTCGACCGTCTCCCGTGCCGGGCCGCGACTCGCGGCCCGGCACGGGCCGTCCCGGTGCGGGTGGACGCGAGGATTAGCCGAGCGGGGGGCGGGGCATCTGGGCCGGCATGGACGAACAGCGCACCCCGGCTGCCCTCTCGCGGGCCGACGCGCCGGGGCATTCCGAACCACGCCGGAGTACGCCATGACCGACGTGCAGACCGCCACCGTACGCACCAACGTCCCAGCCCGGCTCGACCGCCTCCCGTGGTCCCGCTGGCACTGGATGATCGTCATCGGCCTGGGCACGGTGTGGATCCTCGACGGCCTCGAGGTGACCATCGTCGGCAACCTGTCCGGCAAGCTGGCCGAGCCCGGCAGCGGTCTGGACATCACCCAGAGCCAGGTCACCGGGCTGGCGGCCGCGCTCTACGTGGCCGGCGCGTGCACCGGCGCGCTCTTCTTCGGCTGGCTCACCGACCGGTTCGGGCGCAAGAAGCTGTTCCTGCTGACCCTGGGCCTGTACCTGGTCGCCACCGCGCTGACCGCGCTCTCCTTCGACACCTGGTGGTTCTTCCTGTTCCGGTTCCTGACCGGCATGGGCATCGGCGGCGAGTACGCGGCGATCAACTCGGCGATCGACGAGCTGATCCCGGCCCGGCACCGCGGCCGGATCGACATCATCATCAACGGCACCTTCTGGTTGGGCGCCGCGATGGGCGCGTTGCTGACGGTGCCGCTGCTCAACGGCCTGCCGACCAACCTGGGCTGGCGGGTGGCCTTCGGTCTGGGCGCGGTCCTGGGCGTGGTGATCCTGCTGGTCCGCCGGCACGTACCGGAGAGTCCACGCTGGCTGTTCATCCACGGCCGGGCGGACGAGGCGAACGAGTTGGTCGACTCCGTCGAGGCGGAGGTACGCCGGGAGACCGGTCGGGAGCTCACCGAGGTCGACGAGCACATCACCATCCGGCAGCGTCGCAGCACCAACTTCCTGGCCATCGCGAAGACCCTCTTCGCCCGCTACCCGAAGCGCGCCATCCTGGGCTTCTCGCTCTTCATCGGTCAGGCGTTCCTCTACAACGCGATCACGTTCGGGTTCGCCCAGATCCTGGAGACCTTCTTCGACGTGCAGCCGGGCAACAGCGGCTACTACTTCGCGGTGATCGCGGTGGGCAACCTGGCCGGGCCGCTGCTGCTGGGTCGGCTCTTCGACACGGTCGGGCGGGTGCCGATGATCGCCGGCACGTACGTGCTCTCCGGTCTGCTGCTGCTGGGCACCGCGTGGTTGTTCCACAACGGCTCGCTCAGCGCCACGACGATGACGGCCTGCTGGTGGATCGTGCTCTTCTTCGCCTCGGCGGGCGCGAGCGCCGCATACCTGACGGTGAGCGAGATCTTCCCGATGGAGACCCGCGCCATGGCCATCGCGTTCTTCTACGCGATCGGCACCGCCGCCGGTGGCATCACCGGTCCGCTGCTCTTCTCGAAGCTGGTCGGCACCGGCGAGGTCGGCGACACCGTGCTGGCCTTCGTGATCGGCGCCACCGTGATGATCATCGGTGGGCTGGTGGAGATGGCGCTCGGCGTGCGGGCTGAGGGCCAGTCGCTGGAGAACCTGGCCACCCCGCTCAGCGCGGAGCAGGCCGAGGTGCCGTCTCCGCGCACCCCGGCCGAGCGCGACCCCGCCAGCACCAGCTGAACAATGTTCCCCCGGTGCCCCCGTCCACACGCGTGGACGGGGGCACCGGCCGGTCACGGCAGCGGGCAGGGCTCCCGCCAGGCGTCCAACTCCCGTTCCTTGCGGATCGACGCGAAGCCGTAGCCGACCGTGGTGACGCAGAACTCGTCGGTCGTGCCCACGTACTCGACGTGGAAGACCGGTTTGCCGGCGTCCGCGAACGGCAGCAGCTTGGCGCACTGGCCCAGCCGGACGCACTCCTCGTTGACCACGAAGTCGAAGTCCGGTGCCAGGGCGGCGAGCTGCGGCACGTCGTTGACCAGCCCGGGGGAGAGGTCCAGCGAGCGGGCCAGGTGTGCCAGCCGACGGTTGAACAGCAGTTGGTCGTCGAAGCCCAGCGGAAAACCGGTGCGGTGCGTGTACCCGTCGGCGTCGGCCAGCGCCACCGCGCCGAAGCCCTTGCCCCGGCACAGCCGGAACCGGTCGGCCAGCACCGGCTCCAGCGCGTCCCAGGCCCGTACGTCCAGCCACCGGCTGCCGGGCTGGTGACCGGGGGCGCCGAGCACGACGGCGGGCAGGCGGCTGGCGTCCGGGTCGGTCGAGCGCACCGAGCCGACCGCCACCTGACAGATCAACCGTCGATCCCGGGCGCGCAGCTCGGCCGTCTGCGCCGCCGTGGTCGCCACCGGGTCGAGCAGGAAGACGTCCGCCTCCACTGTCTCGTCGAGCCGGCCGTCGAGTTGCCACTGCCACTGCCAGCGGCGGGACTCGGCGGCCGGCCACGGGGTGGGCGCGCCGGGCGGGGTCAGCTCGCGCCGGCAGCCGTACGCCGGCACCACCAGGACGAGCGCGACGCCGGCCGACACGATCCGGCGCAGCGCGCGTGCGGCGTGACGTCGCCGCGGCCGGATCCGCATCGGCAGCTCCCGGGTCCCGGGCGGCCGGTCGCCGCCCCCACCGGCACGCCGCCGTTCACCCCGGCGTACCCACCCGGGTCAACGAGCGCGGGGGCGCGGACGACGCGCGGTCAGCGCGGCGCCGCGAAGACCTGTGTCCAGTACGGCCCGTTGCTGCTGGCGATGCCGACCCCGATCTCGGTGAACGCGCAGTTCAGGATGTTGGCGCGGTGCCCGGAGCTGTTCATCCAGGCGTCCATCACGGCGGTCGGCGTCTTCTGGTTCCACGCCACGTTCTCGCCGTAGGTGCGCCACGCGTAGCCGACGCGGTCCAGCCGTACGCCCGTGTCGCTGCCGTCGCTGCCGGTGTGCGACATCTTGCTGTGGTCGGCCTGGTCCTGGCTGTGCCGCTGGGCGGCCGTCATCAGCTTGTCGTCGATGGTCAGCGCCTTGCAGCCGGCCTTGGCCCGCTCGGCGTTGACCAGATCCACCACCTGGCGGGCCTGGTCGCTGACGCTGCCGCCGGTGGTGGTCGGCGCGGTGCTGCGATTGACGCTGCGCCGGGACGTGGCGGTGGTCCGCGACGCGGCCGGAGTGGGCCTGACAACCTTGCTCGGCGACGGGCTCGGCCGGGCCGGGCTGGGCGAGCTGGTCGGGGAGGGAGCGACCAGGGTGTCGGCGGTCTCCTGGTCGGTGGGGACCGCGGGTGCGGCGGCGACCGTGTCGTCGACGGCGGTCGGCTCGTCGGCCGGGCCGTTGCCGCCGGGCATCGCGAGCGCGCCGACGCCGACGCTCACCACGAGGGTGGCCGCCGCGGCCGCTCCGCCGATCATGAGCGGGCGACGCCAGTTCCGGGGCGAGCGGTGCCGCCCGGTGCCGGTCCGCCCGGCGTCGATGGCCTCGGTGTTCCCGCCTCCGGCGGCGTACGCGTCGCTCCCGGCGTGCCACCCGTCTACGACCTCGGTGGGCCGGATGTTGCCGGTCGGTTCGTCGCCCCACTCCTGGCTCGGCCGGCCGGTGGTCGACGCCTCGGCGGGCGCGGGCCGCCACCGGGCGGTGGGCTCCGCGGCGTGCCACTCGTCGCCGGGCTGATCGGGGTCGTCGCCGAACAGGTACGCCGAGCGGGGCTCCGGGCGGTCTCTCAGCCAGTCCGGCTCGTCGGTCGGCCGCTCGGCGCGCCGGTCGGCGCCGTTCGGGTCCATCGGGTCGGTCCAGCCGTACACGCCTCTGCCTCCACGGGGTCGGTTGTTGGCCCGGGTGACGCTACGACTCGCCCGCGACCTGCGGCAACGTGGCTAAGGAAGAGTTAAGAGGAAGTCCGACACCAAGGCGGTGACTTCCGGGAATACGGGCGTACAGTAAAGGGGTCCGGACAGAGCGTGTCCGTGCCTTGCGGCAGCCCCCCGACAAGTGGACAGGTCGACGTGGAGATGATCTACGGCCTGCGAGAACTTGACGAAGGAGGGGTTTGCGGCTCAATATATAGGTGTCGCCAGTCGCGCCCGGTCATGCCCAGATACAACTGGAATGACAGCCGCGTACTTAATGGGCGCGCGCTTGGCCGGCCTTTCCGGCAGCGCATATCAAGGAGTCAGCATGGCGAAGGCCCTCTACGGCCACGTAGGTGCAGCGCCCGACCGGCGTCTGCTCGACGAGGTCACCCGACTGCGTGCCAGGGTTCAGGCACTGGAGTTCGAGATCACGCGTCTGCGCGCCGACAATGATCGGCTCGCGGCGGCTGCGGCGGAAGCGGACGACCTGCTCCGTCTCGCCGAGCCGGCGCTGACCTGATCTTCGGGGTCGGAAAACTGAATCGCAGCACCACCGCAAAAATGCGCGCCGACACCCCTGTGCCGGCGCGCAACGCTGTCCGGCCCCTTTCGCGGCCGACTATTTATGATCTTGTAGCTGGCCTCGCGACAAGCGCTCCCGCAGTTTCGACAGAACGTCCGCAAGCGCGTTCCGATCGTGAGCGGTTTTTGTCTTTTCTTCGCCGCCGCGCCGAGAGCGGGGCCGCTCCCGCGTGACCGCGAGCGCGGGCCGGCGGTCGGCCCGGGGCGGGTCGCGTGCCGGGCGGGTGCCGTCACCGGGTTAGTCTGCGGGTTCACCCAGGTGCCCGCAGCCGGCGACGGTACGGCGGCCACCGGACGAGGATCGAGAAGGTGTATCTCAAGAGCCTGACGGTGAAGGGCTTCAAGTCCTTCGCCTCCGCCACGACGTTGAAGCTGGAGCCGGGGATCACCTGTGTGGTGGGCCCGAACGGCTCCGGCAAGTCGAACGTCGTCGACGCCATCGCCTGGGTACTCGGCGAACAGGGCGCCAAGGCGCTGCGTGGCGGCAAGATGGAGGACGTCATCTTCGCCGGCACCGCCGGCCGCGCGCCGCTGGGCCGCGCCGAGGTCACCCTCACCATCGACAACACCGACGGTGCGCTGCCGATCGAGTACACCGAGGTCTCCATCACCCGCCGGATGTTCCGCTCCGGCGAGAGCGAGTACGAGATCAACGGCAACTCCTGCCGACTGCTCGACATCCAGGAGCTGCTCTCCGACTCCGGCATCGGCCGGGAGATGCACATCATCGTCGGGCAGGGCCGCCTGGACGGCATGCTGCACGCCAAGCCGGAGGACCGCCGCTCGTTCATCGAGGAGGCGGCCGGCGTCCTCAAGCACCGCAAGCGCAAGGAAAAGGCGCTGCGCAAGCTCGACGCGATGCAGACCAACCTGAACCGGCTCACCGACCTCACCGCCGAGTTGCGTCGCCAGCTCAAGCCGCTGGGCCGGCAGGCCGAGGTGGCCCGCCGGGCGGCCGCCATCCAGGCCAACCTGCGCGACGCCCGGCTGCGCCTGCTCGCCGACGACCTGGCCACCCTGCGCACCACCCTCGACCGGGAGATCGCCGACGAGACCGCGCTGCGGGAGCGGCGCGAGCAGATCGAGGGGGAGCACGCCGAGGTGCAGGGCCGGCTCGGCGAGTTGGAGGCCGCCCTCGCCGAGGACGCGCCGCTGCTCGCCGCCGCGCAGGACACCTGGTACAAGCTCTCCGCCTTGCAGGAGCGCTTCCGCTCGATCGAACAGCTCGCCACGGAACGGCTGCGACACCTCAGCGCCAGCGGCGACGACGAGCGGCCCGGCCGTGACCCCGACCAGTTGGAGGCCGAGGCCGAGCGCGTCCGCGAGCAGGAGGAGGAGCTGCGCGCGGCGCTCACCGATGACCAGATCCGGCTGGCCGAGGCGGTCGAGCACCGGCAGGAGCTGGAACGCCAGCTCGCCGGCGCCGAACGCGAGCTGGTCGCCGCCGCCAAGGCCATCGCCGACCGGCGCGAGGGCCTGGCCCGCCTCACCGGTCAGGTCAACTCGGCCCGTGCCCGGACCACCAGCGCCGGTGAGGAGATCGAACGCCTCGCCGTCGCGCACGCCGACGCGCTGGGTCGCGCCGAGCAGGCGCAGGCCGACCTCGACGCGGTCGCCGCCCAGTCCACCGAGGCGGACCGGGACAACGCCGACCTGGACGCCCGGCACGCCGACGCGCTCGCCGTGCAGGAGCGGGCGCAGGCGGCCGTCCGGGCGCTTGCCGACGCCGAGCGGGCCGCGGAGAAGGACGCCGCCACCTGGAAGGCCCGCGAGGAGGCCCTGGCGCTGGGGCTGCGGCGCAAGGACGGTGCCGGTGCGCTGCTCGCCCGCGCCGGAGACGTCCCCGGCCTGCTCGGCAGCCTCGCCGGGCTGCTCACCGTCGCGCCCGGCCACGAGGCCGCGCTGGCCGCCGCGCTCGGCGGTCTCGCCGACGCGGTCGCCGTCAGCGGGGTGGACGAGGCCGTCGAGGCGATGCGGCTGCTGAAGATCTCCGACGCCGGTCGGGCCGGTCTGCTGGTCGGCAGCCCCGCCGGGCCGGGCATGACCGGATCGGCCGACGCGCTGCGTCCGAAGCTGCCGGACGGCGCCCGCTGGGCCCCCGACCTGGTGGAGTGCGGCCCGGAGCTGCGCCCCGCCGTGCACCGGGCGCTGCGTGACGTGGCGCTCGTCGACGATCTCGCCGCGGCGGCCGAGCTGGTCGCCGGCAACCCCGAGCTGCGGGCCGTCACCCCGGACGGCGACGTGGTGGGGGCGTACGCGGCGGCCGGCGGGTCGGCCAAGGCCCCCAGCTACATCGAGGTGCAGGCGGCCGTCGAGGAGGCCCGCACCAACCGGCTCACCGCCGAGCGGACCGGCGCGGAGCTGCGTGACCAGCTCGTCGAGGCACGCGCCGAGGTGACCGCCGCGAAGGAGGCCGTGCAGCACGCCGCCGCCGAGAAGCGCGAGGCGGAGAGCCACCGCAACGCCGCCGCCCGCCGGCTCGCCGAGCTGGGCGCGGCCGCCCGTTCCGCCAAGGCGGAGACCGACCGGCTCGGCGAGTCCCGGGCCCGTGCCGAGGCCGCCCGGCAACGGGACCTCGCCACGCTCGACGAGCTGGAGGAGCGGCTGCGGCTGGCCGAGGAGACCCCGGTCGACGCCGAGCCCTCCACCGAGGAGCGGGACCAGCTCACCGCCATGGTGCCGCAGGCCCGACAGAACGAGATGGAGGTCCGGCTCGCGGTGCGTACCGCCGAGGAGCGGGTCTCCTCGATCGCCGGCCGGGCCGACTCCCTCGCCCGGCAGGCCACCGCGGAGCGGGCCGCCCGGGAGCGCGCCGCCGCCCGGCGGGCCGCACGCGCCCGGGGCGCGGGCATCGCCCGGGCCGTCGCGGGCGGGGCCCGCGCGGCACTCACCCGGCTCACCACGTCGATCGCGACGGCCGAGCAGCACCGCGACGCCGTGGCGCGCGAACGGGCCGCCCGCGAGGCGGAGCTTCAGGAGGTACGCGGAGCAGCCAAGCGGCTCGGCGCCGAGCTGGAACGGCTGACCAGCCAGGTGCACCGGGACGAGGTGGCCCGCGCGGAACAGCGGCTGCGTATCGAGCAGTTGGAGGCGAAGGCCGCCGAGGACTTCGGGCTGGACGTGGAGACGCTCGTCGCGGAGTACGGCCCGACCCAGCTCGTCCCGCCGACCCAGGTCGACGTCGCCGCCGCCGAACGCGACGGGCTGCCGGTGCCCGAGCCGGTCCGCTACGAGCGGCCGGTGCAGGAGAAGCGGGCCGCCAAGGCGGAACGCGAACTCGCGCTGCTCGGCAAGGTCAACCCGCTCGCGCTGGAGGAGTTCGCGGCGCTGGAGGAGCGGTTCAAGTTCCTTTCCGAGCAGTTGGAGGACCTCAAGGCCACCCGTCGGGACCTGCTCACCGTCGTCAAGGACGTGGACGAGCGGATCCTGGAGGTCTTCGCCAGCGCCTTCGAGGACACCGCGCGCGAGTTCCAGCAGGTGTTCACGGTGCTCTTCCCCGGCGGTGAGGGCCGGCTCATCCTCACCGACCCCGAGGACCTGCTCACCACCGGCGTCGAGGTGGAGGCCCGCCCCCCGGGCAAGAAGATCAAGCGACTGTCGCTGCTCTCCGGCGGCGAGCGGTCGCTGACCGCCGTGGCCATGCTGGTGGCGATCTTCCGCGCCCGGCCCAGCCCGTTCTACATCATGGACGAGGTGGAGGCGGCCCTGGACGACGTGAACCTGGGCCGGCTCATCACCCTGCTGGCACAGTTGCGGGAGAAGAGTCAGCTGATCGTCATCACGCACCAGAAGCGGACGATGGAGATCGCCGACGCCCTCTACGGGGTGACCATGCGCAGCGGGGTCACCCAGGTGATCAGTCAACGGCTCAACCGGGCCGACGAGGACGACCAGCGGCCCGGCCGCGGCGAGGAGAACGGGTAGTGGCTCGGGAACGCGCGAAGGCGCTCCTGCTGGACTTCGACGGCGTACTGCGCCGGTGGGACCCGGCGGTGGCCGCCGACGTCGAGCGTGAGTACGGCCTCTCCGAGGGGGTGCTCACCGAGATCGCCATGCAGTGGGGGCGGCTCCAGCCGGTGCTCACCGGTCAGGTCAGCCACGCCGACTGGGTGAGCAGCGTGGCCGACGCGCTGGAAGGCCCGGCCGGTGGCCCGGAGCGGGCCCGCGCGGCCGTCGAGCAGTGGCAGCGCTACCGGGGCGAGGTGGACACCGAGGTGCTCGACTTCGTCCGGGAGGTACGCGCCGCCGGCATCCCCGTCGGCCTGGGCACCAACGCCACCGACCTGCTCGACGCCGACCTCACGGCGCTCGGCCTGGTCGGCGAGTTCGACGTGGTGGTCAACTCGTCCACGCTAGGGGTGCACAAGCCGGCACCGGAGTACTTCCAGGCCGCCTGCCAGGCGCTGGCCACCCCACCCGCCCGGGTGCTCTTCGTCGACGACGAGGACTGGGCGGTACGGGGCGCCCGGTCCGCCGGGCTGTCGGCGCACCGCTGGGGCGGCCACGCCGACCTGCGCTACCTGCGCGCGGCCCTGGACTACTGAGGGGCGCTCACTCGCCGGTGACGCCGTCGATGCGTTCCCGGATCAGGTCGGCGTGGCCGTTGTGCCGGGCGTACTCCTCGATCATGTGCACGTACACCCAGCGCAGGCTGAAGGTGCGGGTCCCGTCGCTGCGGGTCAGCTCGAACGTTTCGTCCAGGGACCGCCCCTCGACCGCCGCCCGTGCCGCTTCGACCTCGGCTCGGAAGGTGGCGAAGGCGGCCTCGGCGTCGGCGTCGGCCGCCGCATGGAAGTCGGCGTCGTTGTCATTGTCGTAGTCGAAGAGGTCGGGCAGGTCCTGGCGGGCGGCGCGCTGGCGGAACCAGGAACGTTCGACGTCCGTCATGTGCAGGACCAACCCGAGCAGGCTCAGGCCGGACGGCTCGACGCTCGCCGTGCGCAGCTGCTCGGCGGTCAGGCCGGCGCACTTGTGCAGCAGGGTGTCGCGGTGGTAGTCGAGCCAGCCGTCCAGCATGGTGCGCTCATCGGCGACCAGGGGCTCGTGGCTGCGGTCGATCTTCGGTGCTGTCCATGTCGTCATCGGGTCATCCTGCGGCCCGGGTACGACAGTCGCGAGCGGATTTCAGGGCACCACGACGACGGGCCAGTGCCCCTTGCGGACCAGCCGGGTGGCGACCGAGCCGACCAGGCGGTGGCCGGCCTGCTCGGACGCCCCCACCACCACCATGTCCGCCCGGAACTCGTCGGCCGCCCCGCACAGCTCGGTGAACGCGTCGCCGCGCCGGCACAGCAGCGTCACCGGGATGCCCAACTGCTCGGCCCCGCGCCGGCACTCCCGGCGCAGCTCGTCGGCCAGCTCGTCGTGGGTGCGCTGGACCGCGCCGGCGTCCATCCCGGGCACCAGCGAGGTGAGGCCGCTCGCCGAGCTGACGAAGACCACCACCAGGGCGGCGCCCTGCCGGCGGGCCAGCCCGGCGGCGTAGGAGCCGGCCCGCCCGGAGGTCCGTGTGCCGTCGACGCCCACCATGATCACCCGTGGGCCGTCGGTGCCGCGCTCGAAGGGCAGCGAGCTGACCCGGGGGCCGTACTCCTCGCGGTCCGGTGCTCCCACGCTCATGGCTCTACCTCACCTCTGCCCGTCGGCGGGGGTCGCACCGACGCTCACCACAGGATTCGATTCCCGCTCGCCCGTGCCGGAAACCGGGCCGGCGTTGTGCTGCCGCAGCGGCACTTCCCGGATGAAGAGCACCGCGATCAACGCGATCAGCGCGAACGGGGCGGCGGCCAGGAAGATGTCACCGGCGCCGTGGCCGTACGCGGCCTCCACCACGGTCCGCAGCGGGCCGGGCAGGGTGTGCACGTCGGGCAGGGTGCCGCCGCTGCCGGAGTGGGACGCGGGGACGCCGAGCTGGGCCAGTCCGTCGGCGGTGTAGTCCTTGACCTTGTGGGCGAGGACCGCGCCGAGGGCGGAGACGCCGATCGCGCCGCCCAGGCTGCGGAAGAACGCCACCACCGAACTGGCCGCGCCGAGCTCGTGCGGGCCGACGGTGTTCTGCACGGCGAGGACGAGGTTCTGCATGGTCAGGCCCAGGCCGACGCCGATCAGCAGCATGTAGCCGCTGAGCAGGGTGTAGCTGGTGTCCGCGCGGAGCGTGCCCATCAGCGCGAAGCCGACGGTGAGCAGCGCCGAGCCGGCCACCAGGAACCGCTTCCAACGGCCGGTCCTGGTGATGATCCGCCCGCCCACGGTCGAGGCGACCAGCAGGCCGAGGATCATCGGCAGGGTCATCAGGCCGGCCATCGTCGGCGACTCACCCCGGCTGATCTGGAAGTACTGGCCCAGGAAGATCGACGCGCCGAACAGGCCCACGCCCACCGCGACGCTGGCGACGACGGCGAGGGTGATCGTGCGGTTGCGGAACAGCCGCGGCGGGATCATCGGCTCGGCGGCCCGGGTCTCCACCCGGACGGCGAGCGCGCCGAGGAGCAGGGCGCCGAGGACCATGGCGACGGTCTGCCAGGACGCCCAGCCGAACTGGTCACCGGCGAGGGAGACCCAGATCAGCAGCACCGAGACCGCCGCCGTGATCAGGGTGGCGCCCCACCAGTCGATCTGCGCCCGGCGCTTGACCACCGGCAGGTGCAGGGTCTTCTGGAGGACGACCAGCGCGGCGATGGCGAACGGCACGCCGACGTAGAAGCACCAGCGCCAGCCGAGCCAGGAGGTGTCTACGATCACGCCGCCGATCAGCGGTCCGCCGATCGTGCCGACGGCCATCACGGCGCCGAGGTAGCCGCTGTAGCGACCCCGCTCGCGCGGCGCGATCATCGTGGCCATGATCACCTGGGCCAGGGCGGTGAGACCGCCGGCACCGACGCCCTGGAGCACCCGGCACGCGATCAGCTCGCCGGTGCCCTGGGCCAGGCCGGCCAGCACCGAGCCCAGAACGTAGATCCCCAGGGCGAGCTGGACCAGTGTCTTCTTGCTGGTCAAATCAGCTAGTTTGCCCCAAATCGGGGTGGTCGCGGTGGTCGCGAGCAGCGCCGAGGTGACCACCCAGGTGTACGCGGACTGGCCGCCGTGCAGCTCGGTGATGATCCGCGGCAGCGCGTTCGAGACGACCGTGGAGGAGAGGATCGCGACGAACATGCCGAGCAGCAGGCCGGAGAGGGCCTCCAGGATCTGCCGGTGGGTCATGTCGACGGCTGGCGCTCGGGACGCTGTCGCCTGGCTCATCGTGTGGTGCCTCCAGCCCGTACGTATTGATTGCCTCAAGCAACAACCTGACGGGCGATGGCCACATTCCCCACCTCGCGGGGTCATCTCCAGGAATCGTTGAACCGGCCGAGGAGTCGGGCGAACTCCTCCACGTCCCGGGCCGGCCAGTCGTCGAGCGTGCGCAGGAATTCGCCCAACCGGGCGGACCGGGCCACGTCGAACCGATGCTGACCCTCCTCGGTGAGGCTGATCTGCGCCGCCCGCCGGTCACTCGGGTCGGGCTCCCGGCGTACCAGGCCGAGCGCCTCCAACCCGTTGATCTGCCGGCTGAGCGTCCCCTTGCCCACGCCGAGCCGCGCCGCCAGCTCGGTCAGCCGGATCGACCCGCTGCGCCGCAACCAGAGCAGCAGACCGTATGTGTTCGGTTCGAGGGTCGGGTGCACCTCCCGGGCGATCTCCCAGGAGACCGCGCGCCCCCGGCGCAGCAGCGCGGTCAGCTCGTGCTCGACGGCCCGGATCGGCTCCGGCTGATGCTCGCTCACGGCCTAGAGAGTACGGCGAGGGCCGGTCACCCGTCGCCGGAGAGGCGGCGGCTCATCACGGGACGTAGGTGCCCGTCGCTGGTGGTGCCCTCGATGACCACGTCGGCCCGCCGGCCCTGATGGGTCAGGGTGGCGACGGCGTTGCCGAAGTAGGGGCCGGCCAGCTTGCGCCAGCGCACCCCCGGCCGCCGGACACCCGCCGAGCGGGCCAGTGCCCGCGTCGCACCCGCCGGCCCCGACGACCAGCCCATCTTCATCAGCGGGCGGATACCGGCCGGCACCTGGTTGTGGATCGGCGAGCAGGTGAGCTGGTGCACGGGCGTGACCACCGCGGGGTCGGCGAACCGCGCCCGGGCCACGTACGAGTGGTGCACGTCCCCGGAGAGCACGCTGATCGACGCCGGTGGGGCGTACGCCGGGCCGGCCCCGATGCGGGCGCCGGACGCCCTCGGGGTGCCGGTGCCGATCCGGGCGAACGTCTCACCGAGCGCTTCGAAGGACCGCCGGAACGCCGCCCAGTGCTCCAGGTCGAGGGCCCGGCGCAGCTTCTCGGCCGTCCGGGCCACCCACGGCCGGCGCGAGTCGGCCAGCTTCTCGTTCCACGCCTCGATGTGGTGGATGCCCTGGGGCAGCAGCCAGGGCAGCGAGGCGCCCACCACCAGGTGGTCGTAGACGCCGTGCGCCTGGTCGAGGAACCACGACCACTCGCCCGGCGGCAGCATCGCCCGGTGGCCCGGCTCGAGCACCCGGCTGCACCGGTTGTCGAGCATGACCAGCCGGGTACGCCCCAGGTCGAGCGCGTAGCTCCACTGGTACTGCACGGCCCGCCAGCGCTCGGTGTCGTGCGCCAGGTCGGCCTCCTGGTCGACCCGGTGCCCGAACTCGCGCAGCACGCCGGTGGCGTCCTCGGCGGCAACGACCTTCGCGAAGACCGGGTCGGCGGCGATCTCGTCCGGCGCGAGGTTGCCCAGGTGCTGGTAGACCCAGTACGAGGCCAGCCCGCTGCCGATCCGTTCGGCCCACCACGGCTGCTCGCGCATCTCGGCCCGCCACGACGCCGAGGTGTTCCAGTCGTCGATGATCTCGTGATCGTCGAAGATCATCACGCTGGGCACGGTGGAGAGCAGCCAGCGGATCTCCGGGTCGCGCCACGACTCCAGGTAGAGCTTGGTGTACTCGTCGAAGCTCACCACCTGGTCGGCCGGAGCGCCCTTGGGCCGCCGCCGGCGACGGCGCAGCAACCGACGCACGGTCGGCGAGGTGACGTCGGCGTACACCTGGTCACCGAGGAGCACCAGCAGGTCCGGCAGCGGGTTCGACTCCGGGTCGGCCATCAACCGCCGGGCGTACGCGTCCAGGGCGTCCGGCGGGAGCTTGCGGGTGGTGGCGTGCTGGGTGGTCTCCCGGCACGAACCGAAGATCAGGTTGACCGGTTGGTCCAGGTCGTCGGCCGCCCTGGTCCGGATGACGCTGGGCGGGAAGCCGCTGCTCTCCACGGGCCAGACCAGCTCGTCGTCGACCAGCACCTCGTACGTGGTGGTGCTGTCCGGGGTGAGGCCCTCCACCACGACGAGGGCGTAGTGGTGGTCGTACGCCGAGAAGGTGGGTGCGGTGCCGGTGGCGCCGCCGGCCGTGCGGACGGTGACCACGGCGGGCGCGGCGGTCTCCACCCAGATCGTCGCCCGGGTGTCGACCACTCGCCGCAGCAGTGGGCCGATCAGGAGGTGTGCGGCGGGCATGACGCGAGCCTACCGCCGGTTTCCGGGGCCGGCCGGGTGCGGTGGCTGGGACGCCGTCGCCGGCATCTGACAGGATTCCGGCATGGCCGAATATCTCGTCCTCGCTCTGGTCCTGCTCGGTGTGCTGATCGCCGGCACAGTCGGGCTGGTCGTGCCCCGTCTGCGGCGGCGGCCCGAGCCTCCGCTTCCGCGCACCGAGGTCGACACCCGGGCCGAAGAGGATCTCGCCGGTCCGCCGGTCGAGGCACCGGAGTCCGATCTGTCCACCGGTGTCCTGGTCGAGCCGCCGCCGGTGCTCGCGCCGCAGGTGGAGGTGCCCGAGCCGACCGCCGGCCGGCTGGTCCGGCTCCGGTCCCGGCTGTCGCGTTCGCAGAACGTCTTCGGCAAGGGCCTGCTCGGCCTGCTCGCCCGCGACCACCTCGACGAGGACGTCTGGGAGGAGATCGAGGACAGCCTGATCACCGCCGACGTCGGCGTCGACGCGACCCGCGACATCGTCGACCGGCTGCGGGAACGCACCCGGGTGCTGGGCACCCGCTCGGCCGGTGAGCTGCGCGCGCTGCTCGCGGCCGAGCTGGTCAACGCCCTCGACCCCGACATGGACCGCGCGCTGCGGACCGCGCCCAAGGACGGCGTGCCGGCGGTGGTGCTGGTGGTCGGCGTCAACGGCGCCGGCAAGACCACCACCTGCGGCAAGGTCGCCCGGGTGCTGGTCGCCGACGGCCGTAGCGTGCTGCTCGGAGCGGCCGACACCTTCCGGGCCGCCGCCGCCGACCAGTTGCAGACCTGGGGCGAGCGGGTCGGCGCGGAGACCGTGCGCGGCCCCGAGGCGGCCGACCCGGCCAGCGTCGCGTTCGACGCCGTCAAGCGGGGCATCGAGACCGGCGTGGACACGGTGCTCATCGACACCGCCGGTCGCCTGCAGAACAAGGTCGGCCTGATGGACGAGCTGGGCAAGGTCAAACGGGTCGTGGAGAAGCAGGGCCCGATCGACGAGACGCTGCTCATCCTCGACGCCACGACCGGCCAGAACGGTCTGGAGCAGGCCCGGGTCTTCACCGAGGCGGTCAACGTGACCGGCGTGGTGCTGACCAAGCTCGACGGCACCGCCAAGGGTGGCATCGTGATCGCCGTGCAGCGCAAGCTCGGCATCCCGGTGAAGCTCGTCGGCCTCGGTGAGGGCAAGGACGATCTCGCGCCGTTCGACCCGGCGCAGTTCGTCGACGCGCTGCTGGGCACCGAGCCCACTGGACGGGACGCGTAGTCTCGGGTGACCAGTGACGATCGCGCGTACGCGGGCTGGCGTGACCCCGGCCATTCCTCGCAGCGCCTCGGGAGACCGTACGTGACTTCGCAGGAGATCCCGCTGCACGGCGGCAACGTGAGCACCGTGGTCCGGGTGGGCGACACGGTCCGTCGCAACGCCGGGCCGTGGACCCCGTCCGTGCACGCCCTGCTCCGGCACCTGGAGTACGTCGGCTTCACCGGCGCCCCCCGGGCGCTCGGGATGGACGAGCGCAACCGTGAGGTGCTGTCGTACCTGGAGGGGGAGTGCGGGGAGTACCCGCTCGCCCCGCACTGGGTGACCGACGAGGCGCTGGTCACCGTCGCCACCATGCTGCGGATGTTCCACGACGCGCAGTACGGCTTCGCCCCGCCGGCCGGAGCGGTCTGGCGCTCGTTCGGGCCCCCGCCACCGGACACCGAGGTGATCTGCC
Source organism: Micromonospora sp. bgisy143 (assembly GCF_057708145.1). Taxonomy (NCBI): domain Bacteria; kingdom Bacillati; phylum Actinomycetota; class Actinomycetes; order Micromonosporales; family Micromonosporaceae; genus Micromonospora; species Micromonospora sp. bgisy143. The sequence goes on along the minus strand of NZ_JBYIRN010000002.1, from coordinate 63,538 downwards.
ACCACGACGCCGCCCCGCACAACGTGATCTGGCGTCCGGACGGCACCCTCGGGCTGATCGACTTCGACCTCGCCTCGCCGGGCGCGCGGATCTACGACGTGGCGTACGCGGCGTGGACGTGGGTGCCGATCTTCGCCGACCGGGACTCGATCACGCTGGGCTGGAAGCACCCGGACCGGCCGCGCCGGCTGCGGCTCTTCGCCGACGCGTACGGGCTGATCCCACGGGACCGGCACCGGCTGATCCGTACCATCCGCAAGCGGATCGTGGACCACGTCGAGGGCATCCGCCGGATGGCCGCCGCCGGCGAGCCGGCGTTCGTCCGGATCGTGCACAAGGGGCACCTGCGGCGGCCGATGCGCGACCTGCGGCTGCTCGACTACGAGCGGCATGCTCTGGAGAACGCCCTCCGCTGAGCGCGGATTCGACGATGCTCGGCCGGGCTCGTCAAGCGGACCGGTCGATGGGCCTGACCGGTCGGCCATCGACGTACGCCGTCCGAACGATCCACCATTGTCCATGCCGCGCGCTGTGCGGACTCCGTGACATGTACGAAACAACCCGTCACGAATTGGAAACCCGCACGGGACCCTGGGTGAAACAGCCGGCAACAAAGCTTCCGCGCAACCGGCCTACGGGCGACGCTGCCCCGGAAAGCCGCGAAGGAGGACTTCACCTTTAGGAGGCCAGCGTGCCTGAAGCACCGACGATCGACGGCGCCAATACCACGTGGCTGCTGGTTTCGACCGCGCTCGTGCTGCTCATGACCCCTGGACTGGCGCTGTTCTACGGCGGCCTCAACCGGGCCAAGGGCGTACTCAACATGATGATGATGAGCTTCACGGCAATCGGGCTCATCTCTGTTCTGTGGTGGTTCTACGGCTTCAGCGTCGCCTTCGGGACCGACGTGAACGGTTTCTGGGGAGACCCGGGCGCGTACCTCGGCACCAAGACCTTCCTCGCCGAGTCCGACCTGTGGGGCGCCACGGCGGAGAACCCCAGCGGCATCGGCATTCCGCTCTACGTGTTCATGGCGTTCCAGATGGTCTTCGCCGTGATCACCGTCGCGCTGATCAGCGGTGCCATCGCCGACCGGGCCAAGATCGCCGGCTGGCTGCTGTTCGCGTTCGGCTGGGCCACCCTGGTCTACTTCCCGGTCGCCCACTGGGTGTGGGGCGGCGGCATCATCGGCGGTGACATCCACGCGCTGGACTTCGCCGGCGGTACCGCGGTGCACATCAACGCCGGTGCGGCGGCCCTGGCCGTGGCCCTGGTGCTCGGCAAGCGTCTCGGCTGGCCCCGCGAGGGCATGAAGCCGCACAACATCCCGCTCGTCGCGCTCGGCGCCGGTCTGCTGTGGTTCGGGTGGTTCGGCTTCAACGCCGGTTCGGAACTGACCGTCGACGGTGTCGCCGGCCTCGCCTTCATCAACACCCAGCTCGCCACCGCGGCCGCCGTGCTCGGCTGGATCGCGGTCGAGTGGATCAAGGACCGCAAGCCGACCATGGTCGGTGCCTCGTCCGGTGCCATCGCCGGTCTGGTCGCCATCACCCCGGCCTGTGGCTTCATCGCCCCGTGGGCGTCCGTCCTGCTCGGCATCGTCGCCGGTGCGGTGTGCGCGCTCGCCGTCAGCCTCAAGTACAAGCTGGGCTACGACGACTCGCTCGACGTGGTCGGCGTGCACTTCGTCGGTGGCTGGATCGGCTCGCTCTGGCTCGGCCTCTTCGCCACCAACTCGGTCAACGCCGCGATCAGCGACGTGGTCGGGGCCTCCGACGGCCTGTTCTACGGCGGCGGCGTGACCCAGCTCGGTCGGCAGGCGCTCGCCGGTCTGATCGTCACCGTCTGGTCGTTCGGCATCGCCTGGGTGCTCGCCTTCGCGATCGAGAAGACGATGGGCTTCCGCATCAAGAACGAGGCCGAGGTCGAGGGCATCGACATTGCCGAGCACGCCGAGAGCAGCTACGACCTGTCCCCGGCCGGTGGCGGCACGGGCGGCGCGTTCGCGATGGCCGGCATCGGCACCTCCGGTGGCGCGTCGAGCACCGCCGCTCCCGAGACCGACTCCACCGAGCCGGTCAGCGCCAAGGTCGCCGGTTAACGTTCCTTAGATGGAGGGGTTGGACATGAAGCTGGTGACCGCGGTCATCAAGCCGTACCAGCTGGACGCGGTGAAGGAAGCTCTGCACGCCCTGGGCGTGGCCGGGCTGACCGTCAGCGAGGTCCAGGGGTACGGACGGCAGAAGGGGCACACCGAGGTTTACCGGGGTGCCGAGTACACGGTCGAGTTCCTGCCCAAGATCCGGGTCGAGGTGCTCACCGACGAGATCGACGTGGAGAAGATCGTGGACGCCATCGTCGGCGCCGCCCGTACGGGCAAGATCGGCGACGGCAAGGTGTGGGTCACCGGTGTCGAGGAGGTCGTCCGGGTACGTACCGGCGAGCGCGGCCTCGACGCCCTCTGATCCGGACCACGACCGACATGACCTCGTTGATCAAGAAGGACGCGTCAGGAAACGCCGACAACGGTGACGCGAACCTCTTGATCAACGAGGTCGTCGGCGTACCCGGGGGGATCGGGGAGGCCGCCCGGATGGGGCGGGCGGCCGCGTACGACAAGTTCCTGCGCGGGTTGCTGCCCGCGCGTGACGGTGTCGCGCTGATCGCCGTCGGGGGGTTGGGACGGCGGCAGTGCGCCCCCTACGGCGACCTCGACCTGGTGCTGCTGCACGCCGGAGTGCCCGGCACGGACGAGTTGGCGGCCAAGGTCTGGTACCCGATCTGGGACGCCGGACTGCGCCTGGACCACTCGGTGCGGACCGTCTCCGAGGCCCTGTCGGTGGCCCAGGACGACGTCAAGGTCGCCCTCGGCCTGCTCGACGCCCGCCTGGTGGCCGGCGACCAGGCGCTCGCCGACGCCCTGATCCGCACGGCCGCCGACCACTGGCGGCGGACCGCCGTGCGTCAGCTTCCGGGTCTGCGGGAGGTCACCGTCGCCCGCTGGCAGGCCCACGGCGAGCTGGCCTTCCTCCTCGAAGGCGACCTCAAGGAGGCCGCCGGCGGACTGCGCGACGTGGGATTGCTGCGCGCGATCTCCGCCGCCGGCATCACCGACGCGCTGCGCCCCGCCGTCCGCGCCGCACACCTGCGGCTGCTGGACACCCGCGACGCCCTGCACCAGCAGGTCGGCCGCCGGGTCGACCGACTGGTCGCCCAGGAACGGGACGGCGTCGCCGCGCTGCTCGGCCTACGACAACTCCAGCCCGGCGCGTCTGACGCCGCGCGGCGGCCTGGAGCCGTCGTGGAGGACGGCGACGCCCTGCTACGGCGGGTGGCCGGTGACGCGCGCACGGTCAGCCACGCCCTCGACGACGCCTTCCGTGCCGCCGACCGGCTGCGCTCGGGCCGCTCGCGCGGCGGGAACGGCGCTCCGGTGCGTCGACCGGTGGCCCGGGACGTGGTCGAGCACGACGGGGAACTGGTGCTGGCCCGGACGGCGATCGGCGCGCGTCCCGACCCGAGCCTGTCCCTGCGGGTGGCCGCCGCGGCGGCCACCACCCGGCTGCCCATCGCCCGGGCCACCTGCGAGTGGCTGGCGGCGTACTGCCCTCCGCTGCCCGCGCCCTGGCCGGCCGAGGCTCGGGCCGCGCTCACCACGCTGCTGGGCGCCGGTCCCGGCCTGGTGCCGGCCTGGGAGACCTGCGACAGGTACGGGCTGGTGGACGGCTGGCTGCCCGAGTGGACCCGGCTGCGCAGCCTGCCGCAGCACAACCCGGTGCACCGCTACACCCTCGACCGACACCTCGTGCAGGCCGCCCACGAGGCCAGCAAACACGCCCGTGAGGTGGACCGCCCCGACCTGCTGCTGCTCGGCGCCCTGCTGCACGACATCGGCAAGGGCCTGCCCGGCGACCACAGCACCGTCGGGGTGCCGCTCGCCGAGACGGTGGCGGCCCGGGTCGGGTTGCCCGCCCCGGAGGTGGCGCTGATCGGCACGCTGGTCCGGCTGCACCTGCTCCTGCCCGACGTGGCGACCCGCCGGGACCTCACCGACCCGGTGACCATCGCGTCGGTCGCCGAGGCGGTGGGCGACACCTGCACGCTCGACCTGTTGCACGCCCTGGTCCGCGCCGACGCCGCCGCCACCGGCCCGGCCGCCTGGTCGGACTGGAAAGGCCGACTCGTCGCCGAACTGGTCGCCCGCGTCCGGACCGCCCTGGACACCGGTGTGCTGCCCGAGCCCCCGGCCCCGGACCCGGCGCTGCTGGCCGGGCCACTGCCGGTCGTGCACCTGACCGGTGACCGGGTGGCGGTGGCCGCCGCCGATCGGCGAGGACTGCTCGCCACGGTGGCCGGCTGCCTCGCCCTGCACCGACTGGAGGTGCTCTCCGCCGACGCCTCCGTGGTCGACGGCCGAGCGCTCGTCGAGTGCCGGGTGCAGCCCCGCTACGGCCTGCCGGCCGACCCGGTCCCGCTCCGCGCCGACCTGCGCCGCGCGGTCGCCGGCGATGTGTCCGTCACCCAACGGCTGCGCGGCCGTGCGCTCGCCGCCCGGGGCAGCGGGGCCGCTCCCCGGGTCGTCTGGCACCGCGAGGCCGCCACCGACGCCGTCCTGCTCGAACTCCGCGCGGCCGACGCCGCCGGACTGCTCTACCGGGTGGCCGGCGCGCTGGACGAGGCGGGCGCCCTGGTCCGGGCCGCGCGGATCTCCACCCTCGGCGCGGACGTGGTAGACGCCTTCTACCTGGTAGGTGGCTGGCCGGACGACGCGACCCGGGCCCGCCTGGAGGCCGCTGTCCTCGCCGCCGTCTGATCAGCGGCTGGCCGGACGGCTGGACGACGCGTCCCGGACCTGGCTGGAGGCTGCGGTCCTCGCCGCCGTCTCATCAGCGGCCATCGCCGTACGGCGGCGGGCGTTGGCAGCGGTCGCCCTCGCTGGCGGTCGTGGGCTCGCGGCTGGCGGTCGTGGGCTCGCGCCGGCCGTCGTGGGCCTGCGCTGGTCGTCCTGGGCCCGCACCGGCCGTCATGGGTCCTTTCGGAGTCTAGGAGCGCTCGCAGGCCGCATGGGCTGCTTGGCACGTGATGACTCACTGGCATCAAGATGCCGCAGAGTCATCACGCTCACTGCGGTGTCCGCCCCAGACTTCGGCCGCCAGACGCTGAGCCCTCAGATGCCGTCGGCCCCTTAGACACCTGTGGCGTCGTCGCGCTACCACTGCCGTCCGCGTCTCTGGTCGTCGGCCGTCGGCATCTGTGCGTCGTCGGCCTGCGGAAGGCATGTCAGGCCGAGGCCGGGGATGACGTGGCTGGGTGAGGTGGTGGGTACGTCCCGGGACGTAGCGGCGGTGCCGCTCGTGGGCGCACGTCAGGAGGCGTCTGCGCGGGCAGAATGACGGCCATGCGAGCGAACGGGTGGTGGGGGCGGAACGCGGTGGCGGACGCCGTGCTCGCCCTCGTGCTGCTCGGGTTCGGACAGCTCGCCACCGGGCTGGCCGGGCAGAATCAGCCGGGGTCCCGGCCGGTCGACGGCCTCTGTCGCGTCCTGCTCGTGGTCGCCACACTGGCCCTGGCGGGCCGCCGGTACGCCCCGGTCGCCACGCTCGTCGTCGTCACGGTCGCCACCTCGACGTACCTGGTGCTCGGCTACCCGTACGGGCCGATCCTGCTCGCCTTCCTGGTCGCGGTCTACACGGTGGCGGTGCGACTGCCGGTGCGTCCGGCGGCGTTCGCCGCCGGTGGCGCGTTCGTGGTGTTGCTGGCGCACGTTTTCGTCTCGCGCGGCCCCGCGCCGGGCTGGACCGGAGTGCTCCCCGCGTCGGCCTGGGTGGTCGTACCGTTCGCGGTGGGTGTGGTGGTGCGGGTCAGCCGGGAGGCGGCCGCCCGTACCCGCGCCGAGGAGGCCCGTGAGCGTGCCGAACAGGCCCGGCGGCAGGCCGACGAGGAACGGCTGCGCATCGCCCAGGAGGTGCACGACGTGGTGGGGCACGGGTTGGCCGCGATCAGCATGCAGGCGGAGATCGCCCTGCACCTGCTGCCGAAACGGCCGGAGCAGGCGGAGGTCGCGCTGACCGCGATCAGCCGTTCCAGCCGCGAAGCGCTGGACGAGCTGCGGGTCACGTTGGGCGCGGTGCGGCGGGGCGCGGAGCGTGAACCGGTGCCCGGTCTGGCGCGGCTCCCCGCACTCTGCGAACGCCTGGCGGGTGCCGGTCTCGTCGTCGACCTGCGCCTGGTCGGTGACCCGCGGGAGGTGCCGGCGGCGGTGGACCTGGCCGCGTACCGGGTGGTGCAGGAGGCGTTGACGAACGTGCTGCGGCACGCGGGGGTGGCTCGGGCCGAGGTGACCGTGGGCTACCGGGCCGACGAGTTGACCGTCGAGGTCACCGACCGGGGCGTCGGCGCCGACGGCCGATTCGACGCGGCCGACGACCTCGACGTGACCGCTGGCCGGAGCGGCGGGTACGGCCAGGCCGGCGGGCACGGACTGGCCGGGATGCGGGAGCGGGTGACGGCGCTGGGCGGGCAGTTGACCGTCGGACCGGGCCCGGCCGGCGGGTTCCGGGTCCGGGCCCGGCTGCCGGTGGAGCCGTCCCGGTGATCCGGGTGCTGATCGCCGACGACCAGGACCTGGTCCGCCTCGGGCTGCGCGCGCTGGTGGAGAGCGAGGACGACCTGGCGCTCGCCGGAGAGGCCGCCGACGGGCTGCGGGCGGTGGAGTTGGCCCGCCGGGAGCGGCCGGACGTCGTGCTGATGGACATCCGGATGCCGGGCATCGACGGGATCGAGGCGACCCGCCGGATCGTCGCCGATCCCGATTTGACCGGTACGCGGGTGGTGGTGCTCACCACCTTCGAGCTGGACGAGTACGTCTTCGACGCGCTGCGCCACGGCGCGAGCGGCTTCCTCACCAAGGACACCCGGCCGCCGGAGCTGCTGCGCGCGATCCGGCTGGTCGCCGAGGGGGAGGCGCTGTTGTCGCCCTCGGTGACCCGCCGGGTGGTGCGGGAGTTCGCCACCCGACCGTCGCGGGCACCCCGTCCGCACCCCCGGCTGGACACGCTCACCGACCGGGAACGCCAGGTGGTCGGCCTGGTCGGTGAGGGACTGAACAACGAGGAGATCGCCGCCCGGTTGGTGGTCAGCCCGGCGACCGCCCGGACCCACGTCAGCCGGGCGATGGGCAAGCTGGCAGCCCGGGACCGGGCCCAGCTCGTCGTCTTCGCGTACCAATCGGGCTTGGTTTCGGGGTGAGGCCGGGCCGCCAGCGGCCGTGCGGTCGGGCGGCTACCCTAGCGGTGGCCGGACTCCGCAGTGCCGGTCGCGTTGTGCCCGCCGGAACACTGACAAACGGGATGTTCGCGTGTTTGACACCTTGAGTGACCGCCTGTCCGGGATCTTCACCAAGCTCCGCGGCAAGGGACGGCTCACCGACGCCGACATCGACGCCACCGCGCGCGAGATCCGCCTTGCGCTGCTGGAGGCGGACGTCGCGCTGCCGGTGGTCAAGGGCTTCATCGCGGCCGTCAAGGAGCGTGCCCGCGGCGCCGAGGTCTCCCAGGCGCTCAACCCGGCCCAGCAGATCATCAAGATCGTCAACGAAGAGTTGATCAAGGTGCTCGGCGGCGAGGGGCGGCGGCTCCAGTTCGCCAAGCAGCCGCCGACCGTGATCATGCTGGCCGGCCTCCAGGGTTCCGGTAAGACCACCCTGGCCGGCAAGCTGGCCCGCTGGCTCAAGGGCCAGGGCCACCAGCCGCTGCTGGTCGCCGCCGACCTCCAGCGTCCCAACGCCGTCGGGCAGCTCCAGGTGCTCGGTGGTCGCGCCGGGGTCGAGGTGTACGCCCCGGAGCCCGGCAACGGCACCGGTGACCCGGTGCAGGTGGCCCGCGCGTCGATCGAGCACGCCAAGCGCGCCGCCCGCGACATCGTCATCGTCGACACCGCCGGCCGCCTCGGTATCGACGCCGAGATGATGCAGCAGGCCGCCGACATCCGTGACGCCGTCTCGCCGGACGAGGTCATCTTCGTCATCGACGCGATGGTCGGTCAGGACGCCGTACGCACCGCCGAGGCGTTCCGCGACGGCGTCGGCATCACCGGTGTGGTGCTCTCCAAGCTCGACGGCGACGCCCGTGGTGGTGCCGCGCTGTCGGTGCGCGAGGTCACCGGGCAGCCGATCCTGTTCGCCTCCACCGGCGAGAAGTTGGAGGACTTCGACGTCTTCCACCCCGACCGGATGGCCAGCCGGATCCTCGGCATGGGCGACGTCCTCACTCTGATCGAGCAGGCCGAGCAGGCCTTCGACTCCGATCAGAAGGAGAAGATGACCGCCAAGCTGATGGGCGGCGAGCAGTTCACCCTGGACGACTTCCTCGACCAGCTCATCGCGGTACGGCGGATGGGCCCGATCGCCAACGTGCTGGCCATGATGCCGGGCATGGGGCAGATGAAGGACCAGCTCGCCGAGTTGGACGACAGCCACTTCGACCGGGTCACCGCGATCATCCGTTCGATGACCCCGGGCGAGCGGACCAACCCGAAGATCATCAACGGTTCCCGCCGGGCGCGTATCGCCAACGGCTCCGGGGTCACCGTGATGGACGTCAACCAACTGCTGAACCGCTTCGCCGACGCGCAGAAGATGATGAAGCAGATGGGCGGCATGATGGGTCTGCCCGGCGGCGGTCGGCGCAAGGCCACCAAGAGCCCGAAGAACAAGCGCAAGGGCACCAAGGGCGGCGGTCGTCCGCGTACCGGCGCCGGGATGCCGGCCGGCTTCCCGGGTGGCATGCCGCAGCTTCCGCCGGGGATGGACCCGAACGACCTGGCCGCCGGCCAGGGCCTCCCGCCCGGCTTCAAGCTGCCGAAGATCGACTTCAACAAGCTCGGCAAGGGCGGCGACAAGGGCCCGCGCTGACGCGGGCGCCTTTCCTGCCTGCGTTGACCGCCGGGAAGAACGACCTGCTCGCCCCCGACGAGGAGTGATCGGGTAGGACTGTGCGCATGGCCCTTCATGTGCGCGGCGTGCTGCTCCCCGACGACGAGGTCCGGGACCTCTGGCTGGTCGGCGACCGGGTGACCTTCACCCCGGTACCCGACGCGGAGACCGTCGTGGACGGCGGCTTCGTGCTGCCGGGCCTGGTCGACGCACACTGCCACATCGGCATCGCCCGAGGTGGCGCCCCGATCACCTCGCTCGACCAGGCCCGTGACCTGGCTCGGCTCGACCGGGACGCCGGGGTGCTGGCGATCCGGGACGCCGGCTCGCCGTACCCGTACCCCGAGTTGGACGACGAACCCGACCTGCCGCGACTGGCCCGCGCGGGCCGGCACGTCGCCCCGCCGAAGCGGTACCTGCGGGACATCGGCGTCGAGGTCGACGCCACCGACGTGACGGCCACGGTGGCCGCCCAGGCGAAGGCCGGCAACGGCTGGGTCAAGCTGGTCGGCGACTGGATCGACCGGGGCGTCGGCGACCTCGCGCCGGCCTGGGACGCGGACACCCTCACCGCCGCCGTGCGGGCCGCGCACGACGCCGGGGTACGCGCCGCGGTGCACACCTTCTCCGAGTCGGCCGTCGAGATCATGGTGCGCGCCGGGGTGGACTCGGTCGAGCACGGCACCGGCCTGAGCCTCGACCTGATCGACGAGATGGCCCGCCGGGGCACCGCTCTCGTCCCCACGATGATCAACATTGCGACCTTCGGCGGGATCGCCGAGCAGGCGCGGGCCAAGTTCCCCGGGTACGCCGAACACATGCTCGCGCTGCGCGACCGCTTCCCCGACGTGGTGCGGGCCGCACACGAGGCCGGCGTGCCGATCTACGTGGGCACCGACGCCGGCGGCGGCATCGACCACGGACTGGCCGCCGAGGAGATGTTGCTGCTGCACGAGCGCGCCGGCATGCCCGCCGAGGACGTACTCGCCGCCGCCTCCTGGGGCGCCCGGGAGTGGCTCGGCTTTCCCGGGCTGGTCGAGGGCGGTCTCGCCGACCTCACCGTCTACCCCGAGGACCCCCGCCGCGACCTGGGGGTCGTCCGCGCCCCGTCCCGCACGATCCTGCGCGGCCAAGTGGTGCGCTGACTCGTCCGCGCTGGGCTGGGCTGGGCCGCGCTGGGCTGCGCTGGGCTGGGCTGCGCCGCGCAAGATCGCGCTCGATCCTGGTTGTAGTGGCCTCAGCATTCGCGGGATGCCACTACAACCAGGGTGTAGCACGATCTTGCCGCCCAAGATCCGCACAACATCAGGGATGTTGCTGCTTCCGGCGCGTCTGAGGCAGCAACATCGGTGATGTTGTGAGGATCTTGGGCGCGGGGCGCGGGGCGCGGGGCGCGGGGCGCGGGGCGCGGGGCGCGGGGCGCGGGGCGCGGGGCGCGGGGCGCGGGGCGCGGGGCGCGGGGCGCGGGGCGCGGGGCGCGGGGCGCGGGGCGCGGGGCCTTCCCACGCCGATCTTGCACTTTCTGCGCGGACTTATTTCGCGAACATGGACATGTCGGCGTCAGTAAGTGCAAGATCGGCGCGTGGGGCGCGTGGGGCGCGTGGGGCGCGTGGGGCGCGTGGGGCGCGTGGGCGCGTGGGCGTGGGCGGGTCAGGGGCGCCGGGTGGCGGCGGCGGTGAAGAGGTGTACGGCCAGGTCGGCGAGGGCCGTCGCGGTCTGCTCGATCGGTGCGCCGGGGAGCACGATGTGGCTCACCACGAGGCGGACGATCGTGTCGGCGGCGAAGGCCAGCGCGGTCGGGTCCGCGCCCGGCAGGTGGTCGCCGGCCCAACCGAGCAGCGCGTCCGAGGCTTCGGTGAGGACCACCTCGGCCCGGGTGGTGAGGTACGGCAGTAGTTCGTCCGAGCCGCCTCGGGCGCTGGTCAGGATCGCTTTGACCAGTGGATTGTCCGCCGCGGTGGCGAGGGTGTGCGCGATCGCCGCGTACGCGCCGGCGCGTACGTCGGAGCCGTGTGCGTCCAGCGCCTCGCGGACGTCGCCCACGAAACGGTCCACCTCGCGCCGGGCGAGCGCCTCGGCCAGGCCGGCCTTGCTGCCGAACTCGTTGTAGACGGTCTGCCGGCTCACACCGGCGGCCGTGGCCACCCCGCCCATCCGTACCGCGTCCCAGCCGGCGGCGATGGTCCGCGCGCGGGCCGCGTCCACGATCGTGTCCCGAAGCCGCTGGCGCGGTGAGCCCGTCGTCGCAGTCATGATGGTCGAACTCTACCCGCGCCGCCGGCCGACCCACCGCCGCCTCGTGGCGGCCGGGGCGCGCCGCGCGACGCCTCCCGCGGCGCGGCGCGACGCCTCCCGGGCGCGGCGGCGCCTCACCTGGCGCATAGGATGTGCGGTCATGGCTCGCGTGCTCACTCCCCGTGCGGAAGACTTTCCCCGCTGGTACCAGGACCTGATCGCCAAGGCGAAGCTGGCCGACAACGGCCCGGTCCGGGGGACCATGGTCATCCGACCGGCCGGCTACGCCATCTGGGAGCGGATGCAGGCCGAGATGGACGACCGGATCAAGGCGGCCGGCGCGGAGAACGCGTACTTCCCGCTGTTCATCCCGGAGAGCTACCTCAAGCGTGAGGCCGAGCACGTCGAGGGCTTCTCGCCGGAGCTGGCGGTCGTCACCCACGGTGGAGGCAAGCAGCTCGCCGAGCCGGTGGTGGTGCGTCCCACCAGCGAGACGGTGATCGGCGAGTTCATGGCCAAGTGGATCGACTCGTACCGGGACCTGCCGCTGCTGCTCAACCAGTGGGCGAACGTGGTCCGGTGGGAGCTGCGCCCGCGGGTCTTCCTGCGGACCAGCGAGTTCCTCTGGCAGGAGGGGCACACCGCGCACGCCACCCGCGAGGACGCGCGGGCGTACGCGCGGCGGATCCTGCACGAGGCGTACGAGGACCTGATGGTCAACGTGCTCGGCATCCCCGTGGTGGTGGGCCTCAAGACCGCCCGTGAGCGGTTCGCCGGGGCGACCGCCACGTACACCTGCGAAGGCATGATGGGCGACGGCAAGGCGCTCCAGCTCGGCACCAGCCACGAGTTGGGCCAGAACTTCGCCAAGGCGTTCGACATCAGCTACTCCTCCAAGGAGGGCGGCCGGGAGCACGCCTGGACGACCTCGTGGGGCACGTCGACGCGGATGCTCGGCGGTCTGATCATGGCGCACGGCGACGACAACGGCCTGCGGGTGCCGCCGCGGCTGGCGCCCATCCAGGCGTACATCATGATCGTCAAGGATGGCGAGGGCGTCGCGGAAGCGGCGGCCAAGCTGCGCGACGGCCTGCGCGACGCCGGCGTCCGGGTCGCGCTCGACGACCGGACCGACACCGCGTTCGGCCGCCGGGCCGTCGACGCCGAGCTGCGCGGCTATCCGGTACGCGTCGAGGTCGGTCCCCGCGACCTGGCCGCCGGTAACGCGACGGTGGTACGCCGTACCGATGGGTCGAAGTCCCCGACGGCGGTGGCCGACGTGGTCGGCGCGGTCCTCGCGGCGCTGGAGGAGGACCAGAAGGCGCTGCACGACCAGGCGCTGGCCCACCGGCAGTCCCGCACGGTCGAGGTGTCGACCCTGGCCGAGGCGATCGAGGCGGCCGCCACCGGCTGGGCCAAGGTGCCGTGGTCGGCGGTGGGCGTGGCCGGCGAGGCCGAGGCGAACGGTCAGGGCGTGACGGTGCGCTGCCTGCTGCGGGCCGACGGCTCGGTGCCGGACTCGGAGGACGAGCCCGACCTGGTGGCCATCCTCGCCCGCGCCTACTGAGGTGCTTGTCGACCGGTTTCAGCCGGGTCGGCTGATCATGCATCGCAACGTGCGGCACGGCCGGATCGGCTGGGTACGCCCGGGGCGGGTGGTCAGCGACGACGAGCGGGGCCTGCTGGTCTGGATCGCCCGGGACTCGCCGGTGGCGCACGAGGTCACCGAGGCGGGGCTCAACATGCGGGCCATGCCGTTCGCCCAGTGGGTCTCGTCGTCGTACCGGTTGGCGCACGGGCGGTGGAACGGTCCGCCGTTGCTGAAGTTCCTGCCCACCGGGGCGGCGCACTCGGTCTGGTGGTTCCGGGACGCACAGGGTCGGTTCGCCCACTGGTACGTCAACCTGGAGGAGCCCGGCGTCCGCTGGGACGACGGCCCGGTGGCCGGTGTCGACGTGGTGGACCAGGACCTCGACGTGGTGGTACGCCCGGACCTGAGCTGGGAGTGGAAGGACGAGGACGAGTTCGTCGAGCGGCTCGCCTTCGGCGACGACTACTGGGTGACCGACGAGAAGGCGGTCCGCGCCGAGGGGGAGCGGGTGATCGCGCTCGCCGAGGCCGGCGCGTTCCCGTTCGACGGCACCTGGGTCGACTTCACCCCACCCGCGGATTGGGACGTACCGGACGAACTGCCGCCAGGGTGGGACCGTCCGCCGGTGCGGTGACGGGTGTTCCGGATCACCGGTGACGTGGTGTCCGGGTCCGGTGCGAAAGATCGGCGTCGGATCTGGCAGAATGGGTCGCTGGTATCCGGCGCGCGTCCGGCGCCCTCTAACCCGGGCACGTCGCCAGTCCACCGAGTTGTCTCCGGCCCAACCCCACTGTGCCGGTCGGCGCTCACCCATGCACACCGCCCGTAGTGGGCTGGTGAGATCGCAACAGGAGCGAAACAACTGTGGCCGTAAAGATCCGGCTCCTGCGGATGGGCAAGATCCGCAACCCGCAGTACCGCATCGTCATCGCCGACTCGCGCACCAAGCGTGACGGCCGGGCGATCGAGTTCGTCGGGGTGTACCAGCCGAAGGAGGACCCTTCGGTCATCGAGGTCAAGTCGGAGCGGGTCCAGTACTGGCTGTCCGTCGGCGCCCAGCCGAGCGAGGCGGTGCAGCGGCTGCTGGAGCTGACCGGTGACTGGCAGAAGTTCAAGGGTCTGCCGGCCCCGCCGCCGCTGAAGGTCGCCCCCGAGCGGGCCGACCGCAAGGCGGCGTACGAGGCCGAGGCGAAGGCCGCCGCCGGGCTGGCCCCGGAGACCCCGGCCAAGCCGGCCAAGAAGGCCGCCAAGGCCACCGAGGCTCCGGCTGCCGAGGCCCCGGCGACCGAGGCTCCGGCCGAGACCCCCGCCGCCGACGCCGGTGAGCAGGCCTGACATGCCTCTGCGTCCCGCGTTGGAGCACCTGGTCAAGGGCATCGTCGACCACCCGGACGACGTCCGGGTCCGGATGGTCGATTCCCGTCGGGGCAAGCGGCTGGAAGTCCGCGTGCACCCCGAGGACCTCGGCACGGTGATCGGGCGGTCCGGCCGGACCGCCAAGGCGCTGCGTCAGGTGATCGGCTCCATCGGTGGGCGCGGCGTACGCGTCGACATCGTCGACTCGTACTGATGCAGCTCGTCGTCGGAAGGGTCGGCAAGCCGCACGGTATCCGCGGTGAGGTCACCGTGGAGGTGCGGACCGACGAGCCCGAAGCGCGGTTCGCCCCCGGCACAGTGCTCAGCACTGAGCCGGGGGCGGTTCCGCCGCCCGCGCCCGCTGACGGGCCGGGCGTGCCGTTCCGGGTGCCGGCAAAGCTGACCATCGAGCAGGCCCGGTTCCACCAGGGTCGGCTCCTGGTCGCCTTCGACGGGATCCTGGACCGCAACACCGCCGAGGCGCTGCGCGGCACCCTGCTCGTGGTGGACAGCGCCGACGTCGAGCCTCCGGAGGACCCGGAGGAGTTCCACGACCACCAGTTGGTGGGCCTCGCGGTGGTCACCCCGTCCGGCGAACACCTGGGCGAGGTCGCCCGCATCGACCACGCGCCCTCGTCCGACCTGCTGGTGCTGCGGCGGCCCGAGGGGCGTACCGCGTTGATCCCGTTCGTCCGGGCGATCGTCCCGGAGGTCGACCTGGCCGGTGGACGCGTGATCGTCGACCCGCCGGCCGGACTGCTCGATCTTTAGGACCACCCCGCATGCGCGTCGACGTCGTGTCGATCTTCCCCGAGTACTTCGCCCCGCTGGACCTGTCCCTGATCGGCCGGGCCCGCGCCAACGGCGTACTCCAGCTCGCCGTGCACGACCTGCGGACCTGGACCCACGACGTGCACCGCACGGTCGACGACACCCCGTACGGCGGCGGCCCCGGGATGGTGATGAAGCCCGAGCCGTGGGGTGCGGCGCTGGACGCGCTCGCGCCGGCCGAGGCCGCACCGCCCCGACTGCTGGTGCCGTCGCCGGCCGGCGTCCCGTTCACCCAGGCCATGGCCCACGAGCTGGCCGCCGAGCCGCACCTGCTCTTCGCCTGCGGCCGGTACGAGGGGATCGACCAGCGGGTCCTGACGCACGCCGCCACCCGCATGCCGGTCACCGAGGTGTCGCTCGGCGACTACGTGCTCTTCGGCGGCGAGGTCGCCGTGCTGGTCATCCTGGAGGCGGTCACCCGACTGCTGCCCGGGGTGCTGGGCAACGCCGGCTCGCTGGACGAGGAGTCGCACGCGCACGGGCTGCTGGAAGCGCCGATCTACACGAAGCCGCCGAGCTGGCGCGGGCACGACGTGCCGGACGTGCTCCGCTCCGGCGACCACGGAAAGATCGCCCGCTGGCGGCGCGAGGAAGGGCTGCTGCGCACCGCCGCCCGACGTCCGGACCTGCTGGCCGCGCTGCCCGCCGATCGGCTCGACAAACGGGACATCGCGGCGCTGGAACGGGCCGGATTTCAGCCATCGCCGGGGGATGTGGCAAAGTAGGGAGGTTGCCGTATCCGTCCGCGCCCGCGGGCGGCTGCGAGGATCCCCGACCGGGGTCGGCCCGCCGACCACCACCCGGGAATCAGAATCACCCATCCGCGCACCGAGTGACGGTGCGCCGTGAGCCTTACGAGGACGCAGCGATGAACATCCTGGACGCCCTTGACGCCCAGTCGAAGCGGACCGACATCCCCGACTTCCGTGCCGGTGACACCGTCAAGGTGCACGCGCGGGTCGTCGAGGGCAACCGGTCCCGTGTCCAGATCTTCCAGGGCGTCGTGATCCGCCGCCAGGGTGACGGTCTGCGCGAGACCTTCTCGGTCCGCAAGGTCAGCTTCGGTGTCGGCGTCGAGCGGACCTACCCGCTCAACGGCCCGGGCATCGACCGGATCGAGGTCGTGACCCGCGGTGACGTGCGTCGCGCCAAGCTCTACTACCTGCGCGAGCTGCGCGGCAAGAAGGCCAAGATCAAGGAGAAGCGGGAGAAGCAGCCCAGCTGACTTCCCGTTCGCCACGCCGCCTGAACTGCGCGTATGCCGTACCGACCGGACCGCACTACCCTGGTCGTACGGGCGCAGTCAGGCGGCGGCCCCGCCGACGAGGCGGGCAGCCGTCCACAACCGCCCGTGGAGCCTCGACGAGGCTCCCGGGCGGTGGTGTTTCTGCGGACCGGGGAGTGGCGTGGTGCAGACGCTTGACGAGGACGGCACCGTCGATCCGTGGCGCCGGCGGGTTCGCCGCACCCGGCGTCAGATGCCCCTCTGGCAGGAGCTTCCGCTGCTGCTGGTGGTGGCCTTCTGCCTCGCGGTGCTGATCCGCACGTTTCTGCTCCAGGCCTTCTTCATCCCGTCCGGTTCGATGGAGGACACCCTCCTGATCGGCGACCGGGTGCTGGTCAACAAGGTCGTCTACGACGTTCGTGACCCGGTGCGCGGCGAGGTGGTGGTGTTCCGGGGCACCGACCGCTGGGCCCCCCAGGTCGACGAGCAGCCGGAGCCCGGGTTCGCCGGCAAGCTCGCCCGGACCGTCGGCGACCTGGTCGGGGTCAGCCGCCCCGGCGAGAAGGACTTCATCAAGCGGGTGATCGGCGTGCCCGGTGACCGGGTGAAGTGCTGCGACTCGCAGGGGCGGGTCACCGTGAACGGGACCCCGCTCGACGAGTCGTACGTGCTGCGTGATTCGCCGCTGGACCTGCCACCGAACGCCCAGGAGTGCCGCTCCCGGCGTTTCGACGAGGTGGTCGTACCCCCGGGTCAGATCTTCGTGATGGGCGACCACCGCGAGGTCTCCCAGGACGCGCGCTGCCAGGGGCCGGTGCCGATCGACAACGTCGTCGGCCGGGCGTTCATGGTGGTGTGGCCGTCGTCGCGCTGGGCGGCGCTGTCGGTGCCGGCGACGTTCGACGACGTGGCCGCGCCGGCCACGGCCGCCTCCGGCGCACCGCCGGTCCGCCCGTCCCCGGAGGGCGGTGTGCTGCTGATCCTCCCGTTGACGGTCGCGCTGAGGGGTTCCCGCGCGTTCCGGACGGTGACGTCCGGCTCGGCAACGTAGGCTCCTTGGCGTGATTGACGAGCAGACCGACAAGCCGCGTAGCTCCTTCTGGAAGGAGCTGCCGATCCTGCTGGGTGTGGCGATCCTGGTCGCGGTGCTGGTCCGCGCCTTCGTGCTGCAGACCTTCTTCATCCCTTCCCCGTCCATGGAGAACACTCTCAAGATCGATGACCGCGTGCTGGTCAACAAGCTGGTCTACGACTTCCGGTCACCGCACCGCGGCGAGGTGATCGTCTTCAAGGCCCCCACCGAGTGGAGCGGCAACCCCGACGGTGAGGACTTCATCAAGCGGGTCATCGGCGTCGGCGGCGACCACGTGGTCTGCTGCGACCCGCAGGAACGGCTGATGATCAACGGCAAGTCGCTCGACGAGCCGTACATCTTCTCCATCGACGGCGTCCGCGACAAGGCGGCCGACCAGGAGTTCGACATCACCGTGCCGAAGGGGCGGCTCTGGGTGATGGGCGACCACCGGTCCGCCTCGGGCGACTCGCTGGAGCACTGGCAGCAGTCCGGGCAGAACATCACCGAGGCCACCATCCCCGAGGGGGAGGTGGTCGGGCGGGCGTTCACCGTCTTCTGGCCCGTCAACCGGGCCACCTGGCTGACCGTGCCCGACCAGTTCGACGGCATTCCCAAGCCCTAGAACGGGCGGGGGCGTGGGCGATCGGCCGCCCGTCTGGCAGGCTGGTGCGGTGACCGTGAGGAGTGGGCTGACGAGCCCCACAGACGCGAACGGTGCCGACCGCGTCTACATCCCTCGACGCGCGGCGCGGGTGCTGCTGGTCGACGCGGCCGGTCGGATCCTGCTGTTCCACGGCTTCGACCCGGCCCGCCCGGAGCACCGCTACTGGTTCACCCCGGGCGGCGGGCTCGACGGGGGTGAGTCTCCGGCGTCCGGCGCGGTGCGGGAGCTGGCCGAGGAGACCGGGCTGCGGGTCGATCCGGCCGAGCTGGGTGAACCGGTCTGGTCCGACGCCACCGAGTTCCCGTTCGACGGCGACTGGTACCGCCAGGAGCAGGACTTCTTCCTGCTCCGCGTGCCGTCGTGCGACGTCGACACCGTCGGCTTCAACGACGTCGAGCAGCGCAGCATCGCCGGTCACCGCTGGTGGCGGCCCGCCGAGTTGGCCGCCAGCGGCGAGCGGTACTACCCACCCGAGCTGCCCGACCTGCTGGCCCGGCTGTTGCCGCCGGCTGCCGAGGCGTCGTGCTGACCCCGCCGCGTACCGTCGTTCGCCGGGAGGCCGGGCTCTACGCGCTGGAGCGGGCGTTGCAGCGGCGCGGTTTCCGCCACGTGGCCGGCGCCGACGAGGCCGGCCGGGGCGCCTGCGCCGGACCGCTGGTCGCCGCCGCGGCCGTACTCCCGGAGGGGCGGCGCGGCGAGATCGACGGGCTGGCCGACTCCAAGCTGCTCACCCCGGCCAGCCGGGAGCGGGTGTACGCCGAGGTCGTCGACCGTGCCCTGGCGTACGCCGTGGTGGTCATCCCCGCCGACGAGGTCGACGCCCGGGGGCTGCACGTCTGCAACCTGGCCGCGATGCGGCGGGCGCTCGCCTCGCTCACCACCCGACCGGAGTACGTGCTGACCGACGGCTTCGGCGTGGACGGCCTGGGCGTGCCGGGGCTGGCGGTGTGGAAGGGCGACCGGGTGGCCGCCTGCGTGGCGGCGGCGAGCGTGCTCGCCAAGGTCACCCGGGACCGGATCATGGTGGAGCTGGACGGGGTGTACCCGGCGTACGGCTTCGCCGAGCACAAGGGGTACATCACCCCGGAGCACAGCGCGGCGCTGCGCGAGCACGGACCGTGCCGGGAACACCGCTTCTCGTACGTCAACGTCGCCGCGGTCTCCGGCCGCGACGGCCGGCCACCGCGCGCACGGCGGCCCGTCGGCCCCGCCTCGGACGAGCCGATGGGGCACTCCCGGGCGTCAGGGGGTACCGTCGGCGTGGCGTTGGGCGAGCAGCCTCGGCCTTCGACGCCGGTGGGGGAAGATGTGGTCATGGAAGGCGGAGTGCGATGAGCGCGGAAGATCTCGAGAAGTACGAGACCGAGATGGAGCTACAGCTCTACCGGGAGTACCGCGACATTGTCCGCCAGTTCTCCTACGTGGTGGAGACCGAGCGCCGGTTCTACCTGGCCAACCAGGTCGACCTGCACGTGCGGAACTCCGACGGCGAGGTCTACTTCGAGGTCGAGATGCACGACGCCTGGGTGTGGGACATGTACCGTCCCGCCCGCTTCGTGAAGAACGTCCGAGTGATGACTTTCAAGGACGTCAACGTCGAAGAGCTGGAGAAGCCCGACATCTCCCTGCCCGCCGACTCCGGCTTCGGTAACTGACCGGGCCGTCGCGCCCCGGGCCCCCCACCCGCGGCTGACCCACCGGTCACTCGGTCGGTACGACGACCTCGACGCGCTGCACCAGATTGTTCGCGAAACCGCCCCGGTTCCACGGCTGCTCGACCGGCTGGGTCCGCCCGGACGCGTCGGTCGCCCGCGCGCTGAGCACGTACCGGCCCGGCGTCGCCGTCCACTCGTACCGCCACCGCCGCCAGGCGAACTCCCCGCCCGTCACCGGGTCCAGCTCGGCCGGCCCCCAGCTCGCCCCGCCGTCGACGCTCACCTCCACGGCCACCACCGGCGCGTGTCCCGACCAGGCCCGACCGTCCACCGTGCACGGTCCCGGCCGGAGCACCCGGCGGCGCGTCATGAAGTCGGGGAAGCCCGGTGGGCGGACCAGCGCACGCGGCTCGATCCGGGTGACCGGCTCGCCCGGGTCGTCCGCGTCGCGGCGCAGCCGGTACGCCACCGCGTTCTGGTAGCCGTCGAACGCGGTGGTCCGCACCTCGATCGAGCGCAGCCACTTGACGTGTGCCATGCCGTACCAGCCCGGCACGATCAGCCGCAGCGGTGCGCCGTGCTGCGGGAGCAGGGGAGCGCCGTTCATCTCGTACGCCAGCAGCACCTCCTCGCGCAGCGCGTCGGCCACCGGCAGCGATCGCTGGTAGTCCTGCTCGACCCCTCGCTCGACGCCGTGGTCGGCGCCGGTGAAGACCACGTCCACCGCGTCCGTCCCCAGGCCCGCCTCGCGCAGCAGCGGAGCGAGGGGGGTGCCCGTCCATTCGGCGTTGCCGACCGCCTCGACCAGCCACGGCTGACTCACCGGCCGGGGGTGCAGCAGGGCCCGACCGTTGCCGGCGCACTCCAGGGTGACCCGGTGGGTGACCCGGGGCCGCTCCCGCAGTTCGGCCAGGCCGACGGTCAACGGCCGGTCGACCGCGCCGCCGACGGTGAGCGTGTGCGCCGCCGGGTCCAGCTCCGGGATGTCGTAGTGGATCAGCAGGTAGTGCAGCCCGGCGGGAGTGACGTCGTAGCGCAGCGCCTCCAGCGGCAGGCCGTGGTTGCGGGCCGCCAACTGCAACTCGTCGGCACTGATCGCCTCGTCGGGTTCGGCGAGCCGGGACGGGCCGCTCACGTCGGCCACCGTCGGGCCGGAACCCTCGGCGTCGTCCGCGCGGGACGTCGTCCGATCGTCAAGAGTGGTCATGCGGGCCTCCCCGGTACAGACGGCGGCACCCGCCGTACGCTGCCCAGCCTAGGCCTTGCGCCTGCGCCGGAGAACGGACACCAGAATTGGCGTCAGTCCGGCCGTACCGATGACAGGGTGAGGATTTGATGCTTGCCGATGACGAATTCTGGCGGCTCGTTGCGGTGCTGGGCGGCCAGCCCGAAGTCCAGGACGACCGGCCGTACGAGCGGTTGACCTCCATGCTGTCGGACGAGCCGGTGGAGCGCATCATCGACTTTGCCGAGACGCTCGCATTCAAGCTCTATCAGTTGGACCGTCGGGTGCTCGCTCAGGCGGTCCCACCGGGCGCTGATCAACTGACTGAGGACGGCTTCCTGTACGCGCGCTGCGCGGTGGTGGTGGCGGGGCCTGCGGCATTCGATGCTGTGCTCGCCGATCCGGCGGCGTTCGCCCGCTTCACGACCGTCGAGGCCGCGCACGCGGATTCGATCCTCGACGTCCCGTCGAACGCCTATCAGAAGGTGACCGGAGAGGAATGGGACCACGTCGAGGAGTACGACTACGAGACCGGCTCCAACGAAGAGTGGTGGTGACCTGACCCGCATCTCCTCAGCGCGGCATAGCAGATCATCGACTCCTCCGGGTGGTCGTCCACAGGGCTGCCCGTTGTCCACAGCTTCGGTGGCCGGGCTGGCGGACGACCCGGCCCCGGCCCGAGGCTGCCGGAATGCGATCGCCCTCCACCACCCGTCTCGGCTCTATCCGCCGTACCGTGCTGCTCTGCGCTGCGTTCCCCCTCGCTCTGATCGCGCAGCTCTGCGGTCTGGCGGTGCTTGTCGCCTCGGTACCCGGCCAGCCACCGACGTCGACCGTGCCGATCGCGTTTCAGGCTTCCGCTCCCGCGCCCGCTCCCGCCGAGCGCTTCCGTTGGCCCCTCGACGGCCCGCCGCGACTCGTGCGCCGGTTCGACCCGCCACCCCAGCCATGGCTGGCCGGGCACCGGGGCGTCGACCTGGCCGCCCCGGCCGGGGCTGTGGTCCGCAGCGCCGGGTCCGGCACGGTGCTCTTCGCGGGGCTGGTCGCCGGTCGACCGGTGGTCACCGTGGGCCACGCCGACGGCCTGCGGACCACCTACGAACCGGTCCAACCGGCGGTACGCCCCGGTCAGGCGGTCGCCGCCGGCGCGCCGCTGGGCGAGCTGCTGCCCGGCCACCCGGGTTGTCCGGCGGACGCGTGCCTGCACTGGGGCCTGCGGCGCGGCGAGGAGTACCTCGATCCGCTGGCCCTGCTCGGCCTCGGACCCGTGCGCCTGCTACCGGTGCGCCGGCCGGGGTGAGCGGGTGAGGTCAGCGCTGGGCGAGCAGCGCCGGCAGCCGTACGGCCAGCCGCTCGTACTCGCCGGCCGTGTTGTAGACCTGACCGGTGAGCCGCAGCCACCCCTGGCCGTTCCAGCTCATCACCGCCACCTCGGCGGCGAGCCGCTCGCCGATGCGCGTCTGCAACGCCCGCGCCGCCTCGATCGTGGCGGCCGTGCCGGCCGGCAGCGGAATGAGCCGCAGCGCGACCCCCGGTCCGCCCGGGTCGGGCAGCCGGGCGGGGGGCACCGCCAGCGCGTCCCCCACCACCCGTTGGCCGTACGCGGCGAGCGCGGCGTTGTGCTCCCGCACCCGGTCGACACCGAGGCTGCGCAGCGTGAACAGGCCGGCGGGGGCGGCCAGCCACGAGGTGTAGTCGAGAGTCGCCTGCCATTCGACCCGGGCCGGGAAGCCGGTTTCCTGCTCCCACGACACCACCAGCGGCTCGATCCGCTCGCGCCACTGCGGGGCGACCGCCAGCAGGGCGGTGCCGCGCGGCGCGTACCCCCACTTGTGCAGGTTGCCGGCCCAGAAGTCCGCGCCGATGCTGGCGACCGTGGTGGCGAGCATGCCGGGGGCGTGCGCGGCGTCCACCAGGACCGGCACCCCGCTCTCGTGGGCCACCTGCACGATGGCGGCGGTCGGGAAGAGCTTGGCGGTGGCGGAGGTGAGCTGGTCGACGACGAGCAGCCGGGTCCGTCCCGGGCGCAGGCCGGCCCGGATGGTCTGCACGATCTGTTCGTCGCCGGCGTCCAGCGGGATCGGCAGGACCCGGCTGACCGCGCCGGTGCGGCGGCACTCCCGCGCGATGGCCAGACTCACCGCCCCGTACCCGTGGTCGGTGTTGAGCACCTCGTCACCGGGGCGCAGGCCCACCGACTGGAGCACCACGGCGACGCCGGTGGTGGTGTTGCCGACCAGCGCGCTGCCGTCGGGATCCGCGCCGAGGAACCCGGCGAGGTGCCGCCGGGTGTGCCCGATCCGGTCGACGAGCCCCTGGGTGAAGAAGCGCAGCGGGTTGCTCTCCATCTCGTCGCGCAGCCGCTGCTGGGCGCGCTGCACGCCGATCGGCACCGCGCCGAACGAGCCGTGGTTGAGGTGGCTGACCGCCGGATCCAGGGAGAAGAGCAGGCGGGCGCCCGGAATCGGCTCGGGAGGCTGCGGGACGCTCACCGGATGATCGTAACCGCCGGCCGATCCGGCCTCCCCGCCCTTGATCAGGCGCGGGGATGCGCCTGGCGGTAGGCGGCGCGTAACCGTTCCACCGAGACGTGCGTGTAGATCTGCGTGCTGGCCAGCGACGAGTGCCCGAGCAACTCCTGCACGGCGCGCAGGTCGGCGCCGCCCTCCAGCAGGTGGGTGGCGGCGGAGTGGCGCAGCCCGTGGGGGCTCGTCCGGGGCAGACCGGCAGCCTCGGCGTACCCGCCGACGATCTGCCGCGCCGTGGTCGGGTTGAGCCGACCGCCGCGCGCCCCGAGCAGCAGCGCGTCACCCGAGTGGGGGGCGGTCAGCGCGGGTCGGCCCCGGCGCAGCCACTCGTCGAGCGCCCGCTGCGCCGGCACGCCGTAGGGCACCGAACGCTCGCGGCGGCCCTTGCCGAACACCCGGATCACCCGACGACCGTGGTCAACGTCCGCGACGTCCAACCCACACGCCTCGCTGACCCGTACGCCGGTGGCGTAGAGCAGTTCCAGCAGCGCCCGATCGCGCAGCGCCACCGCCGCGTCGGTCGCCCCGTCCGTCGCGGGCTCCCCGCTCGGCGCGGAATCCGTCGTGGCCGTGCCGTCCGCGGGTGATCCTGTCGCCGGCGTGCCGTCCGTGGGCGATCCTGTCGTGGCCGTGCCGTCTGGGGGTGATCCTGTCGCGGGCGTGCCGTCTGCGGGTGATCCTGTCGCGGGCCTGCCGTGGATGGTCGTCGGGTGTCGGGTCGGTGCCTCCAGCAGCGCGGCGGCCTGGTCGGCGCGCAGCACACCGGGCAACTCCCGGTGCGCGCGCGGGCTGGCCAGCGCGGCCCCCACGTCGGCGGGGAGCAGCCCGGCGCGGTGTGCCCACGCGCCGAACGCCCGCGCCGAGGCGGCCCTGCGGGCCAGCGACGTACGGGCGGCGCCGGTGGTCCGCTGCCGCGCCAGCCAACTCCGCAGCACCGACAGGTCGACCTCGCCCAGGCCCCGGCAACCCATCCGCACCGCGTGGTCGAGCAACGCGACCACGTCGGTGACGTACGCGCGGACCGTGTGCGCCGACCGGTTGCGGACCTGGGCGAGATGCTCGGCGAAGTCGTCGACCGCGTCGCGCAGCGCCGGTGGCAGCTCCTGGTGGGTGGCCCGGGTGCCCCGGGCGGACCGGCTCACGACCGCGCGACCGATCGTGGCGTCCCGGATGCGGTGCGCCGGGCGGCGTGCGCACCCTCGCTGGCAGCAGGCACGGCACCAGCGTACGGCCGAAGGCGGTGCTCCGCCGGCCACGTCGGCGTCCGCGTCTACCGGCGATCGGTCGGGCCCTTTGGTTTGCCGACCGGGGCGAGGGCGTAGCCGTCGTCGCGTCGTACCACCATGGACAGTTCCTCGAGCAGTGCCAGTTTGCGCAGCGCGGTCCGCACGTCCAGGCCGGCGCGGGCGGCGAGAGCGTCCACACCCCGTGCGCCCCGGCGGGGCAACGCCTCCAGCACCGAGCGGGCGTCGTCGTCCAGATCGTCGGTCGGCCGCTGCGGACCACGGGCAAGCGGGGCCAGGTCCGCGCCGATCCGGCCCACCTCCTCGAGCACGTGCGCGACGCCGGTGACCAGCCGGACCTTGGGGTGCTCGCGCAGCAACTCGTGCGCACCGACGGACATCGCCGAGGTCACCGGCCCGGGCACCACCATGGCCACCCGGCCGGTGTGGATGGCACGCCGGGCGGTCTGCGTCGCTCCGCTGCGCGCCGACGCCTCCACCACGACGGTGCCCAGCGTGCCGCCGGCGATCACCCGGTTGCGGATCAGGAACCGCGGCCGCAGCGGCTCGGCGCCGGGCGGCCACTCGCTGACCAGCAGCCCGGTGTCGGCGATCCGGTCGAAGAGGGCGGTGTTGCCCATCGGGTAGGGCCGGTCCACCCCGCAGGCGAGCACCGCGACGGTGAGTCCTTCGGCGCTGAGGGCGCCCCGGTGGGCGGCGGCGTCGATCCCGAACGCGCCACCGGAGACGACCGTCCAGTCCCGCTCGGCCAGCCCGTACCCGAGGTCGGTGGCCACATGCTGGCCGTAGGCGGTGGCGGCCCGCGCGCCCACCACGGCCACCGAGCGGTCCAGCGCCTCGCCGAGCGGCCACCCGCCGCGTACCCAGAAGCACAGCGGTGGCGCGGTCTCCACGTCCACCCGGCGGGTCAGGTCCGGTAGCCGCAGGGTGCCGAGGTCGGCGACCCGGGCCGGCCACTCGTCGTCGTCCGGGGTGACCAGACGCGCGCCGAGCCGATCGGCCCGGTCCAGGGCCTCGGCCGCCACCGAGCGGGCATCACCGGCCGACATCCGGGCGGCCACGGCGGCGGCCAGCTGCCGGTCGGGGCTGCCGCCGTCCAGCAGCAGATCCAACGTGGCCACCGGCCCCGACCGCTTGACCAGTTCGTGCACCACGCGGGTGCCGGGCTCGGCCAGCCAGGTCAGCGCCACCCGGGCCAGCCTGCTCTCCTCGTCGGCGCTCATGCCGCCTCTCCTGTCCGTAGCTGGGTCGCCTCACGTACGTCCTCACGGTCGGGTCGGTCCCGGCCGTCCAGGTCCGCGATGGTCCAGGCCATCCGGATCACCCGGTCGAAGCCGCGCGCCGACAGTGAGCCGGAGTCGAGCCGGGCGCGCAGCTCGGCGGTGACCGACGCCGGTAGCCGCCACGGCGGGCGGCGCAGGAGCGGGCCGTCCACCTCGGCGTTGAGCCGCCGGCCGAGGCTGGCCCAGCGGATGGCCGCCGCGCCACGAGCCGCCGCGACCCGGGCGGCGACGGTGGCCGATGACTCGACGTCGGCTCCGGACGCCATCAGCTCCGCCGCCCGTACCGGCATCAGCCGCACCTGCACGTCGATCCGGTCGAGCAGCGGCCCCGAGAGCCGGCCCAGGTAGCGGCGGCGGGCCAGCGGCGAGCACTCGCAGTACGCGTCACCGGACGGTTTCGCGCACGGACACGGGTTGGCGGCCAGCACCAGTTGGGTCCGGGCCGGGTACTCGGTGCCGCCACCGCTGCGGCTGAGCTGGATGCGGCCGTGCTCCAAGGGCTGGCGCAGCGCCTCCAACGCGCCCTTGCTGAACTCGGGCGCCTCGTCGAGGAAGAGCACCCCGCGGTGGGCGAGCGACACCGCGCCGGGGCGGGCCAGCCCCGAACCGCCGCCGACAAGGGACGGAACGGTCGCCGTGTGGTGCGGCGCCTGGAACGGCGGACGGCGCAGCAGCCGACCACCCGGCGGCAGCAGTCCGGCGACCGAGTGCAGGGCGGTCACCTCCAGCGCCGCGTCGTCGTCCAGCTCGGGCAGGAGCGACGGCAGCCGCTCGGCCAACATCGTCTTGCCAGCGCCCGGCGGACCGAGCAGCGCGAGGTGGTGCCCGCCCGCCGCGGCGATCTCCAGCGCCCGCCGGCCCACCTGCTGCCCCGCCACCTCGGCGAGATCCGGTCCGCCGACGACCGGTGCCGGGGCGTCCGGTGGTGGTTCGAGCAGCGGACTGCCGTCACGGACGAAGGTGACCAGCCGGTGCAACGTGTCCACCGCCCGCACCCGTACGCCCGGGATGACCGCGGCCTCGGCGGCGTTGCCGGTGGGCACGATGACGCGTTCGATGCCGGCCCGGGCCGCCGCGGCGACCATCGGCAGCACGCCACGTACCGGCCGGACCGTCCCGTCCAGGCCCAGCTCGCCGAGGACCACCACGCCCTCCAGCGGCAGCAGCGGCAGCTCACCGGAGCCGCCCAGCAGCGCGGCGGCGATGGCCAGGTCGAACGCCGAGCCGAACTTCGGCAGCGTCGCGGGGAGCAGGTTCAGCGTGATGCGCCGGTTCGGCCACCGTTGGCCGGAGTTGACCACGGCGGCCCGGACCCGGTCGCGGGCCTCGTGCAGGGCGGTGTCCGGCAGACCGGAGATCACCACCGCGGGTAGGCCGGCGGCCAGGTCCGCCTCGACCTCGACCAGTTGACCGGTGACGCCGACCAACCCCACGCAGAGCACCTTCGCGTAGCTCATGACGCGTCACCCGTGCGGCGGCCCATCTCAGAACGCGCCCTTGACGTGGTCGACCAGCGCGGGTCCGGAGTCGGGCAGGCGTACCGACAGCACGTCGAACCGCACCTCGTCGGCGCTCGTACCGGTCTCGGCGAGCCAGCGCGCGGCGAGCCCCCGCAGGCGGCGGGCCTTGGCCGGTACGACTGCCTCGGCCGGCGTGCCGAAGACGTCGCCCCGACGCGTCTTCACCTCGCAGAACGCGAGCACCGGACCGTCCCAGGCGATGATGTCGATCTCTCCCTCCGGGCAGCGCCAGTTCCGGACGATCGGGCGGAGTCCCGCCTCGCTCAGATGCCGGGCGGCGCACCGCTCGCCGTACGCGCCGACCGCCTGGTTCCGCTTCGTCATGGCCGCGACGGTGCCCGTGGCGGTACGAGCGCCGCGACCCCGCGAGGGCTTGCCTGTGGATGACGGTCGCTCTGTGGACGACCGGACGATCAAGCCGGTGCTGTGCTACGGCGAGAACGGCGCTGATCGACTCCGGATCGGCGAAGTGGGGGTGTCCTGGGGGTCGGATGCCCCCACTTCGGCGACCCGGAGTCGATCAACAGGGCCGGGCCGAAATGACGCGGGGATGGGCCGTCGCATACGGTGCCTGACGTGGACGGACGACGGAGCTTTCCGGAAGATCAGGAGCCGCGCTGGTACCCCGACGAGCGGGGGCACGGGTACGGCGAGCCCGAGTGGCGCGGTACGGGTGAACCGCGGTACCGCGACGGCGAGATCCCCGAGCAGCGTGGCGTCGAGGACGCCCGCTCCGTCGAGGACACCGGCATCGGCCGACGCCGGGAGCCGGACCCGGTCCGCTTCGGCGGCGCGCCGGAGGCGGACCCGATCCGCTTCGGCGGCGCACCCGAGCCCGACTCCGCCCGGCTGAGCGCGCTCGACGCGACCCGCTTCGGCGGTGCGCCAGAGGCGGACTCCGGCCGGCTGAGTGCGCTGGACGCGGCCCGTTTCGGTGGCGCGTCGGAGCCGGACTCCGCCCGGCTGAGCGCGCTGGACGCGGCCCGTTTCGGCGGTGCGCCGGAGGCGGACTCCGGGCGCTTCGGTGCCGTCGAGGCCCAGTCGGGGCGGTTCGCCACCACCGAAGCCGGTTCCGGGCGGTTCGGCGCGGTCGACCCGCTGGGTGAGGTTCGTACGGACGCGGACGGATACCGGGCGACCCGCTCCCGCCGGGCGGATCGGGATCCCTCGGAGATCTCCGGGGAACTGCCCGGCCGCCGGGCTGCCCGGGACCCGCTGGCCACGAGCGCGCCGGACGCCACCCGGGACGCCGTGCCGGCCGCGGGCCACACCGCGCCGGCGGACGCCGCCCCGGCAGCCGCTCTGCTCACCGGACAGACCAGAACCGCCGAGCCGGGCCAGACCAGAACCGCGGAGCCGGGCCAGCCCAGAACCGCGGAGCCGGGCCAGCCCAGAGCCGCCGAGCCGGGCCTGCCCGCTGCCTTCGCCGACCCGGGTCAGCCCACTCCGTTCGCCGAGCAGACCCGGCCCGCGCCGCTCGCCGGCTACCCGATCGTCGAACCGAACCGGGGCGGCGGCACCGACCAGCCGCACCCGCTGGAGATGCCCACCGGCCCGATGCCGGGCATCGGCCCCCGCCCCGATCTGCCGGTGGGCGATGCGCCGGCGTACTCCGCTGCGCCGGACGGCGTCTACCGGACCCGCCGCCCGGCGTTGGCGGTCCTCTTCGCCCTGCTGGCGTTGGTCTTCGAGATCCCCGCGCTGCGGGTGTTGCTGGCGGGCGTGACCGGCGACCCGGTGAACGCCGGGAACGTCGTCGCGGGTATCTGCCTGGTCGCCGGGCTGCCGATCTTCGCAGTGGGGCTGTACGGGCTCAGAACGGGCGGACTGGCGCTGTCCGACAACGGTCGGGGCTGGTTGCGCCCGCCGACGGCGTACCTGACGGTCGGCCTCGTGCTCTTCGTCGCCGCGGCGCTCGCGGCCGGCTGATCCGCCGCCGGCCCTGGCACGGCGGATGATCCACGCGACAACCAGGAAATAGTGGCCTCCGGTGACGCGGAAGCCACTATTTCCCGGAAGTAGCGCGATCTTGTCCGGCGGCGCGGCACCCCGGCACGCCGAAACCGGGAAGGGGCGTACACTGGCCAACTGGCGACCGCCTTGCGCGGTCGACCTCGCGCGCCCTCTCCACGAATCGTCGTGGGGCGACGGCCTCCCTGGTCCCGATCTTGGTCGGGCCCGCATGGCCGCCGACCGGGCGCCAGGATGCCCGGCCGCCGGCCGGGCGGAACAACCAGGGATGCAAGGAGTACCCACACCATGGCCGTCGTGACCATGCGTCAGCTGCTGGAGAGCGGTGTCCACTTCGGGCACCAGACCCGGCGCTGGAACCCGAAGATGAAGCGCTTCATCTTCACCGAGCGCAACGGTATCTACATCATCGACCTGCGCCAGACCCTCGACTACATCGAGAAGGCGTACGAGTTCGTGCGTGGGACCGTCGCGGAGGGTGGCAGCATCCTCTTCGTCGGTACCAAGAAGCAGGCCCAGGAGGCCATCGCCGAGCAGGCGACCCGGGTCGGTCAGCCGTACGTGAACCACCGCTGGCTCGGTGGCATGCTGACCAACTTCCAGACGGTGTACAAGCGGCTCCAGCGGATGAAGGAGCTGGAGGCCCTTGGTGACCTGAGCGGCACCGCCGCCGGTTACACCAAGAAGGAGACCCTGCAGCTCTCCCGCGAGAAGATCAAGCTGACCCGCACCCTTGGTGGTCTGCGGGACATGCAGAAGCTGCCGGCCGCCGTCTGGATCGTCGACACCAAGAAGGAGCACATCGCCGTCGACGAGGCCCGCAAGCTGGGCATCCCGGTGATCGCCGTCCTCGACACCAACTGCGACCCGGACGAGGTCGACTTCCCGATCCCGGGCAACGACGACGCCATCCGCTCGGCCGAGCTGCTGACCAAGGTCGTCGCCGCCGCCGTCGCGGACGGTCTGATCGCCCGTTCGGGCCGTCGTCGGGGCACCGACGAGAAGCCGGAGGCTGGTGTCGCCACCGACGAGCCGCTGGCCGAGTGGGAGCGCGAGCTGCTGGAGGAGCCGAAGAAGGCCGACGAGTCGGCCCCGGCCGAGCAGCCCGCCGCCACCGAGCAGCCGGCGGCCGCCGCCGCGGAGTGACCGCACCGTCGCCGCCCCGCCGTCCGTTTTCACGAACGGCGGGCGGCGACGGTACGCCGGGCACGTTCCGCCCGAATCCGGGTAACCGGCACCTCTGACCATCCACACGCCGACTCAACACCGAAGAGAGAGCCATGTCCCAAATCACCGCCGCGGACGTCAAGAAGCTCCGCGACCTCACCGGCGCCGGCATGATGGACAGCAAGAAGGCGCTGACCGAGGCCGAGGGCGACTTCGACAAGGCCGTCGAGATCCTGCGCGTCAAGGGCGCGAAGGACGTCGGCAAGCGGGCTGGCCGTACGGCCGCCAACGGTCTGGTCGCCCACTCCGGCAAGGCGCTGCTCGAGCTCAACTGCGAGACCGACTTCGTCGCCAAGACGGAGTCGTTCATCGCGCTGGCCCAGCAGCTGGTCGAGCACGGCGAGCGTTCCGGTGTGAGCAACGCCGAGGAGCTGCTCGCCACCGAGCTGGACGGCAAGGTCGTCGCGGACCTGATCCAGGAGCAGTCCGCCAAGATCGGCGAGAAGCTGGTGCTCAACCGGTTCGCCAAGGTCGACGGCACCACCGCGGTCTACCTGCACCGCAAGGCCCAGGACCTGCCGCCGGCCGTCGGCGTGCTGGTGTCGTACACCGGCAAGAGCGACGAGGCGGGCGACGCCGACGCCCGTGGCGTCGCGATGCAGATCGCGGCCATGCGGCCGAAGTACCTGACCCGCGACGAGGTTCCGGCCGACGTCGTGGAGTCCGAGCGGCGTATCGCCGAGCAGACCGCCCGCGAGGAGAACAAGCCCGAGGCGGCGCTGCCGAAGATCGTCGAGGGTCGGGTGAACGCCTTCTTCAAGGACTACGTCCTCGTCGAGCAGGCGTCGGTGGCCGACAACAAGAAGTCCGTGAAGCAGGTGCTGGCCGAGGCCGGCATCGAGGTCACCCGCTTCGTGCGGTTCGAGGTCGGCCAGGCCTGAGCCGCGACCGGGCGCCGCGCGCGCCCGTGAGCGCAAGACGTCGAACGAGGAGGCCGCCGGTGTACGTGACAGGCACCGCGGCCTCCTCGTCACATAGGGTCGGCAGCGGCAGGTTCGCGGTAACGCGTCGCCCGGGGCGTGCGCGTGGGGAAGGCGGGGCGGATGACGCAGGTTGTGAGTGACCGGACGCTGGCGATGGACGATCCGACGGCGCCGCCGCCCGGACGGGCCCGCCGGGTGGTGCTGAAGCTCTCCGGTGAGGTGTTCGGTGGTGGCGCGATCGGCGTCGACCCGGACGTCGTGCAGGCCATCGCCCGCCAGATCGCCACCGTGGTCCGCCGCGGTGTGCAGGTCTCGGTGGTGGTCGGTGGGGGCAACTTCTTCCGGGGCGCGGAGTTGCAGAAGCGTGGGATGGATCGCGCGCGCGCCGACTACATGGGCATGCTCGGCACCGTGATGAACTGCCTCGCGTTGCAGGACTTCCTGGAGAAGGAGGGCATCGAGACCCGGGTGCAGAGCGCCATCACGATGGCCCAGGTCGCCGAGCCGTACATCCCGCTGCGGGCGATCCGGCACCTGGAGAAGGGCCGCGTGGTCATCTTCGGCGCCGGCGCCGGTATGCCGTACTTCTCGACCGACACGGTGGCCGCCCAGCGCGCGCTGGAGATCCGTGCCGACGTGGTGCTCATGAGCAAGAACGGTGTGGACGGCGTCTACACCGCCGACCCTCGGGTCGACCCCACCGCCAGCAAGCTCGACTCGATCACCTTCTCCGAGGTGCTGCGCCGCAACCTCCGGGTGGCCGACGCGGCCGCGTTCAGCCTCTGCATGGAGAACGGCCTGCCGATGCTGGTCTTCGGCGCGCAGGGTGACGACACCATCATCCGCGCGGTAGGTGGCGACAAGATCGGCACCCTGATCACCGCTTGAGCCTGACGACTTTCAGCAGAGCCCACGACGAGCACAGAAGGAGGCGAGGAGACCGGTGATCGACGACACCCTCCTCGAGGCCGAGGAGAAGATGGAGCGTGCGGTTGAGCACGCCAAGGAGGAGTTCGGCGCCATCCGCACCGGTCGCGCCAACCCCGCCATGTTCTCCAAGATCATCATTGACTACTACGGCACGCCGACGCCGCTGACCCAGATGGCGTCCGTCGCGATCCCCGAGCCGCGCATGGCCATCATCAAGCCGTACGACAACTCGCAGATCAACGCGATGGAGAAGGCGATCCGCGACTCGGACCTCGGGGTGAACCCGAACAACGAGGGCAACCAGCTGCGCATCCTGCTCCCGCAGATGACCGAGGAGCGCCGCCGCGACATGATCAAGGTGGCCCGGCACAAGGGCGAGGAGGCCAAGGTGGCCATCCGTAACGTCCGCCGCCGCGGCAAGGAGGAGCTGGACCGGATCGTCAAGGACGGCGAGGCCGGCGAGGACGACGGTCGCCGCGCCGAGAAGGAACTCGACGATCTGACGCAGCGCTACGTCGCCAGCATCGACGACCTGGTCAAGCACAAGGAGACCGAGCTGCTGGAGGTCTGAGACCCCACCCGGCGTCCGCCGGGCGAACAGCCGATGCGAGGCCCGCCCCCGATCCGGGGACGGGCCTCGCGCCGTCTGGGCGTCAGCAGGGGATCCGGACGGTACGGGTCGTCTCGGTCAGGGTCGTTCCCACGTACGCGTCGTGCAGCTCGAAGCGCACGGTGGCCCGACCCGGATGCAGTACCGGGTCCGCCCGGTAGAAGCCCATCGAGATGCTGGCGGTGCCGCCGTCGCAGACGATCTCGCCGGCGCCGAGGGCACCGGTGGCCCAGTAGGTCGGCAGGCCGTCCTGGGTCAGGGACGCCGACAGGAAGTACACGCCGGTCGGGCAGTTGCGCACCTCCCCCCGGGCGGTGGCGGCCGGGAACGCCGGCCCGGTGCCGTCGGGACTCCCGTCGTACAGGTAGATCTCGCTGGTGCGGTGGTCGATCCTGATGCTGGCGTTCGGTGTCGCCGCGATGGCCGGTGAGGCCGCCGTCAGGACGAGGGCGGCCATCGTCAGCACTGCCAGGCTGATTCTGCGCACGAACGTTCCTTCCCCGCTGCTCTGGTAGACACCGCCGGCGGACGCCGGCACACGGACAGCCGACCACCGACGGGTGGTGCGAGTCATCCCCTGTTCGCCCGGATGCACGGTCGGATAGGCGTCGATGCGCCTGGGCGGGCGGGGTTGCGCAGGCCGCCGTGCGCCCGCTGCCGTCGTGGCGGCACGGCGACCCACCGGGCCTCGCGCACCGTGCCCCCGGAGGGGCCGGGCGGTCACTGGCGCCATCGTCCGCCTCGCCCCGGCGGCGGGTGCAGTAGGCTCGGCAGGATTCCGGGCCACCGGGCGGTGCGCACCGGGAATCGACCGACCGCCGGGGCGGTCGAGCCGGAGGAACACAGTCGCGCTTGTAGGGGATGCTCGTGGTCTTGCGTCATGTGGTGGCACTCGCGCTCCGACACGGTGCGTGATGTCCCGCCCCGACCCCTACGGAGGCGAGCCGCGCGGCTGGGATCGGCCGGAGCGTCCGGCCGCCCTGCCCTGGCCCGAGCAGGAGCTGGAGGCCGGCCAGTGGAGCCGCCATCCGGCCGCCGGGCCTGAGCGGTACGCCGAGCCGCGCGCCCGGGCGTACGCCGAGCCGCAGGTCCCGTACGACGAGCGTGGCCGGGCCGTCCGTCCGGACGAACGGGACCGTTACGACGACGGTGACCGTTTTGACGAGCGAGGTCGTTACGGTGACCGCCCGCCGACCGGTGACGCCCCGCCGCGCTACGACGTCCGCGACGCCGGCCCGCGCTACGACGAGCGCGACGCTCCACCGCGCTTCGACGAGCGCGACGAGCCCCGGTACGACGCCCGCGACGCCGGCCCGCGCTTCGACGACCGAAACGCTCCGCCCCGCTACGACGACCACGACGACCCCCGCTACGACGACCGGGACGGGCCCCGGTACGACCACCCGGACGTTCCGCCGCGCTTCGACGACGATGCCGGTTACCCGACCGCGCAGCTCGCGCCGATCGGTGCCGAGATCCTGCCGGACGACGACCCGGTGACCGACCCGGAGCCGCCGGTGGGCCGGCGGCCGAAGGGACGCCGACGGGCCAGCGTCGACCGACCGCCCACCCAGCAGGTGGGCACCGGACGGGCCGGCCGCAACCTGCCGGCGGCGATCGGTGTCGGCCTCGCCCTGGGCGCGCTGATCGTGGTGCCGTTGGCCGTCTACCCGCCGGCGTTCCTGCCGGTGATCGCCGCCGCGGTCGCCATCGGTATCTGGGAGATGGCCCGGGCGGTGCGTCGCAGCGGCGCTCACCCACCGCTGGTGCCGCTGCTCGCCGGTGGTGTCCTGACCGTGGGTCTGGCCTGGTTCGCCGGCCCGGACGCGCTCAGCCTCGGGCTGTTGGTGACGGTGCTCGGCACGATGATCTGGCGGTTGGGTGACGGCCCGGCCGGCTTCCAGCGGGATCTGACCGCCGCCA
Organism: Micromonospora sp. bgisy143; assembly: GCF_057708145.1. Taxonomy (NCBI): domain Bacteria; kingdom Bacillati; phylum Actinomycetota; class Actinomycetes; order Micromonosporales; family Micromonosporaceae; genus Micromonospora; species Micromonospora sp. bgisy143. The sequence continues at coordinate 28,590 of NZ_JBYIRN010000002.1, read as the reverse complement.
CCCTGATCGCCGTCTACGTGCCGTTCCTCGCCGGTTTCGCGGCGTTGCTGGCGGCGGCTCCCGACGACGGTCGGCTGCGCATCCTGGCCACGTTGATCGCGGTGGTCCTCTCCGACACCGGCGGGTACGCGGCCGGCGTCTCCTTCGGCCGGCATCCGATGGCCCCGTCCATCAGCCCGAAGAAGTCCTGGGAGGGCTTCGCCGGCTCGGTCACCGCGGCGGCGCTGGGCAGTGCCCTGCTGCTGTGGCTGATGTTCGACCTGGCCCCCTGGTGGGGTGCCCTGTTCGGGGTGGCCGTCTCCGGCGCGGCGGTCCTCGGCGACCTGGCCGAGTCGATGATCAAGCGGGACCTCGGGATCAAGGACATGAGCAACCTGCTCCCGGGGCACGGTGGCCTGATGGACCGGCTGGACTCGATCCTGTTCGCGGTGCCGACCGCGTACCTGTTGCTGGTGATCTTCGTGCCGGTGGCGGGGTGAGGCATGCGTCACCATGGCCGGAGCGCTGCGGACCGACGCCGGGGGCCGGTTCGACGCCTCCGGACGGGTGCCCGACGCCTGCGGCGTGACACACTGGACCGGCCATGACGAGTCTGCCGCTGATCCCCGCCATCTCGGACGCCCCCACCGCACGCCGGGCCTCCATGCCACCGCAACATCTGGCTGACCTGGACCTGGCCGGCCGCCAGGCGCTGGTCGCCGGGCTGGGTGAGCCCGCCTTCCGTGCGAAGCAGATCTCCAACCACTACTTCGGGCGGCTGGTGCGCGACCCGCAGGAGATGACCGATCTGCCGGCCGCGACGCGCGAGCGGCTCGCCGACCAACTGCTTCCGAAGCTGCTCAGCCCGGTGCGCGAGTTGGCCTGCGACGACGGCGCGACCCGCAAGGCGCTGTGGAAGCTGCACGACGGCGCGTTGGTGGAGAGCGTGCTGATGGGTTACCCGGACCGGGTCACGGTCTGCATCTCCAGCCAGGCGGGCTGCGGCATGGCCTGTCCGTTCTGCGCCACCGGCCAGGCCGGGCTGACCCGCAACCTGTCCACGGCCGAGATCGTCGACCAGGCGGTCTACCTGGCCGGGGTGGCGGCCTCCGGCGCGGTCGCCGGCTCACCGCCGAGGCTGTCGCACGTCGTCTTCATGGGCATGGGCGAGCCGCTGGCGAACTACAACCGGGTCATCGCGGCGATCCGTCGGCTGGTCAGCCCGGCCCCGGAAGGGCTCGGTCTGTCCCAGCGGCACATCACCGTTTCCACGGTCGGCCTGGTTCCGGCCATCCGCCGACTGGCCAGCGAAGACCTCTCTGTGACCCTTGCGTTGTCGTTGCACGCGCCCGATGATGATCTGCGCGACGAACTCGTGCCGGTAAACCAGCGCTGGAAGGTAGCCGAGGTGCTGGACGCAGCGTGGGACTATGCCGCCCGGACGGGCCGTCGCGTGTCCATCGAGTACGCAATGATCAAAGACGTGAACGACCAGCCGTGGCGAGCTGACCTGCTCGGGCGGCTGTTGGCCGGCAAGTTGGCGCATGTGAACCTCATCCCGCTCAATCCGACCCCGGGCAGCCGCTGGGACGCGAGCCCGAAGCCGGTCGAGCGGGAGTTCGTCCGGCGCTTGCGCGACGCGGGAGTCTCCACCACCGTACGGGACACCCGGGGTCGCGAGATCGACGGCGCGTGTGGCCAGCTCGCCGCCGCCGAAGACACCGACACCTTCACCGACCGCGCCGGAGAGGCACCGGCGTGACCGGGCGTGGCGAACGACACCAGGAGACATAGTGGCGAGTCAGGGTCAGCGTTTCCGGCGCAAGGCGGTTCGCCGGGGATACAAGGTCGACGAGGTGGACGCCTTCCTCGACCGGGTCGAGGCGACGCTCGACGGCCGGCAGGTCGGTGCGCCGGTCGCCTCCCAGGAGGTCCACGACGTCGTCTTCCGAGTCCGGTTCAACGGCTACGACGAGTGGCAGGTCGACCTGCACCTGGACCGGGTCGAGCGGCAGCTGGCCGAGTTGGAGGAGCGCAACAGCGCCGGGCGCGGCGGCGATCCTCGGATGGGTGACCGGATGGGCCCGCCGGACCGGATGGGTCCGCCGATGCGCGACGACCGTGGCGGCATGGTTCCGCAGCCGATGCCTCCCCGGCCGATGCCCGCCCAGGCCGGTCCGCCGGCCGACCGCTACGGCCGGTACGACGAGCCCACCGGCGCCTTCGCGGGCGGGTACGACGCCCCCCGTGGTGGCTACGACGCGCAGCGCGGGCCCGGCCCCGGCGGTCCCGGCCCCGGCCCCGGCGGTCCCGGCCCCGGCCCGGGTGGTCCCGGCCCGATGGGCCCCGGCGGCCCGATGGGCGGGCACGGCCTGCCGCCGCGCGGTCTGCCGGCCGGTCCGGGTGGCTACGGCCCGCCGGAGGACCAGCGGATGCCCGGTGGCTACGGTCCGCCGGATGACCAGCGCATGCCCGGTGACCAGCGGATGCCCGGTGGCTACGGTCCGCCGGACGACCAGCGGATGCCCGGCGGGTACGGCCCGCCGGACGGTCCGCGGGCGCCCGGTGGCTACCCGCCGCCGCAGGACGAGCCCCGCTTCGACGGCTTCGAGGCCGGCCGGCGTGCCCGCGCCGACATGACCGCCGAGATCCGGATGCCCGAACGTGACCTGCGTGACCTGCGGCGCGGCCCGGCCGGTCCGCCCCCGATGCCGCAGCAGGGCATCGGTGGTCCGCCGATGGCCGGCCCGCCCGCCGTCGCCGGCCCGCCGATGGGTGGCCCGCCGATGGCCGGTCCGCCCGGCAGCGACCTGTACCGGGTCGACCAGATCCGCCGCCGTTTCCAGGTACGTCGGTTCGGCAGCGGGTACGACCCGGACCAGGTGGACCAGTTCTTCGAGTCCCTGCTGGGTGGCATGCAGCGTCGCAACCCGATGCCGGTCGACCCGAAGGACCTGGACACGCTCCGGTTCGGTCTGGTGCCCGGCGGCTACTTCGAGGCCGAGGTCGACGCGGCGCTCAAGGACGTGCAGGACATCCTGTTCGGGCGCTGACCCGGACGCGGACACGAACGAGGGCCCGTCCCCCGAGTGGGGACGGGCCCTCGGCGTCTGCTGGTCGGTCGCCCGAAGGCCGGTCGAGCCGGTCGCCCGAAGGCCGGTCGAGCCGGTCGTCCGAAGGCCGGTCGAGCCGGTCGTCCGAAGGCCGGTCGAGCCGGTCGCCCGGCGGCCGGTCGGGTCAGGAGCGCAGCCCGTTGCGCCGCAGCACGGCATCGCCGATCACGATGACCAGCAGCAGCGCGGCGAGGCCGATCAGCCAGATCTCCTCGACCCTGCCTTCGTGGTTGCCGCAGAACGCCATGACGACCAGCGCCAGCGCGGACAGCACGGCGCCGATGCGCCCCGACTTGCGGTGCCCGGGCTTGTGCTGGTCCGGCGACGTTACCGGCTCGCTTCCTGCCACTGTCGGTCCTTCCCTCGCGATCGGATCTTTGGTTAGTCTGGCACGCCTCCTGCCCGGGGCGGTGCGGTGGGGGTTTCCCGGCCGTACGACCCGGCCGCCCAGGCCGGACGGCACTACGGGCGTCGCGGGGTGGCGGTCAGACTCCCTCCGGTAGCGTTTGGCGTACACCTGATTGTCTGTTTGAGGGGGACTGTGCGGTGCGAGTGACCGGAACCGGGCACGCCAGCATGCGGATCGACACGGCCGCGGGCAGCATCCTGTGCGACCCGTGGGTCAATCCGGCCTACTTCGCCTCGTGGTTTCCCTTCCCGGACAATTCCCTGCTCGACTGGGAGACCCTGGGTCAGGTCGACTACCTGTACGTCTCCCACCTGCACCGGGACCACTTCGACGCGAAGCACCTGCGCGACTACATCTCGAAGGACGCCACCGTCCTGCTGCCCGAGTTCCCCACCTCCGAGATGGAGGACGAGTTCCGGGCGCTGGGCTTCACCAAGTTCCTGAAGGCGCCGAACGAGCAGGTCGTGGAGCTGCCCGGCGGCCTGAAGATCATGATCCAGGCGTTGACCAGCCCGACCGACGGCCCGATCGGCGACTCCTCGCTCTGGGTCGAGTACGACGGGGTGCGGCTGCTGAACCAGAACGACGCCCGCCCCACCGACCTGAGCGTCTTCGCCGAGCTGGGGCACGTGCACGCGCACCTGCTGCAGTTCTCCGGGGCCATCTGGTACCCGATGGTCTACGAGCTGCCGCAGGCGGCGAAGACCGCGTTCGGCAAGCAGAAGCGGGACCGGCAGTTCGACCGGACCTGGCGGTACATCGACGACCTGAAGGCCGATCACGTCTTCCCGATCGCCGGGCCGCCGTGCTTCCTCGACGACGAGCTGTGGCAGTTCAACGACATCTTCGGCGACGAGGGCAACATCTTCCCCGACCAGTCGGTCTTCCTGTCCGAGTACGCCAAGGTCGGCGGTACCAACGGGATCGTGCTGCTGCCGGGCAGCGTCGCCGAGGTCACCACCGAGGGCGCGAGCACGACCCACCCGGTGCCGGTCGAGGAGTTCTTCGCCAACAAGGTCGCCCACCTGGAGGAGATGCGGGAGCGCAAGCGCCCGATCATCGAGGCGGAGAAGGCGTCCTGGCGGCACCCCGAGGTCGACGTGCTCGGCGAGATGAAGCGCCGGATCGAGCCGCTGCTCGACGAGTCGATCTACCTGGCCAAGGGGGTCGGTGGTCCGGTCCGCTTCGACCTGGTCGGCACCGACGGCTCAGGCGGGGAGACCGTCGAGTCGATCGTGGTGGACTTCCCGGGCAAGGAGGTCCGGCCGTACGCGGACGAGAAGGTCCGCTACCGGTTCCGGACCGAGCGGTCGCTGATCGAGCACCTGCTCTTCATCGACGAGGTGGACTGGGTCAACTCGCTCTTCCTGTCCTGCCGGTTCTCGGCGGCCCGGATCGGCCAGTACAACGAGTTCGTCTACGCGTTCTTCAAGTGCCTCTCCGAGGAGCGTCTCCAGTACGCCGAGGGCTGGTACGACGAGCACGAGCGCACCACCGACGCCGAGGACATCACGCTTGGCGACTGGGTGGTGCAGCGCCGCTGCCCGCACCTCAAGGCGGATCTGACCCGGTTCGGCATCGTCGAGGGTGATCAGCTCACCTGCCAGCTGCACGGCTGGCGCTTCGACCTGCCCTCCGGCCGCTGCCTAACGAGCGTCGGCCACAAGGTCCGCGCCCACCGCGTAGACGCGGAAACCCCGGCCCCGGCGGGAGAAGTCCTGAGCTGACCCGCCCCGCGATCTTGCACTTTCTGCGGGTGCAAAGCGCCGCAATCGCCCCGAAACGGCAACCGAAAGTGCAAGATCGCGGAAGGGGTGCGCGACGAGAGCGGGGCGGGCGTGGCGGGGGCGGACGCGCGGAAGGGTTACCGGTACGGGCGCGGTCGGGAGATGGCCCGGGACGCGGCGCGGGTCGAGACGTTCAGCGACGGGGTCTTCGGGGTCGTCCTGACGGTGATGGCCGTCGAACTGCTTCAGACCGGCCCGGCCCGGGAGGGCGGGAGGGAGCTTCCCGCTGCCCTCGCCCATGCCTGGCCGTCCTACCTGGCGTACGTGATCACTTTCGGGATCGCCGGTCAGGTCTGGATCGCCCACCACAACATCTGGCGGTACGTGGCCCGGGTCGACCAGCTGCTGCTGGTGTTCAACCTGCTCGTGCTGCTCTTCATCGCCACCATCCCGTTCACCGCCGACCTGTTGTCCGACAACCTGCGGGGCAGCGCCACCGAGCAACGGCTGACCGCCGCGCTCTACCTCGGCACCGTGCTCGGTGAGGCGATCTTCGTGAACCTGAGCTGGTGGTGGGCCCGCCGGGCCGGGCTGCTGCACGCCGACCTGGATCCCCGGCTGGCCCGGGCGATCGCCCGGCGGATCCTGCTGAAGCCCGTGTTCTACCTGCTCGCCTTCGCCACGGTCTTCGTCGACCCGATCCTGAGTCTCTGCGCGTACCTCCTGTTGGTCGCCTTCTACCTCATCGGTGGCCCGGGCGACCTGCGGCCGTACGCACACCGGCCCGAGGGGGCCTCATGAACGCAGGTCGGCGAGGATCCGGCGGGCCGCGTTGTGGCCGGCGGCGCCGATCACGCTGCCGGCCGGGTGGCAGCCGGCGCTGCCCGCGTACACGCCGTCGACGCCGGTGGCGTACGGCATCCGGTCGGTGAACGAGACGGTGTTGTCCACATGGTGGATGTGCCCGCCGCTGATGCCGAAGTGCGCCTCGATGCCGGGCGGCGGAAGCGGCACCGCGTCGGCGATCAGGTCGGCGGTGCCGGGGGCGTACCGCTCGACGATCTCGACGAGCCGGTCGACGTAGCCGGGCAGTTCCGCGTCCCAGGTGGTGCCGGCCAGCTCGTAGGGGACCGACTGGACGAAGAGCGCCGACGAGTGGTGCCCGGCGGCGTCGGAGAGCGACGGGTCGACGGTGGTGTGCAGGTACCACTCGATGGTCGGCTCGGCCGGCAGCCGCCCGGCCCGCACGTCCGCCCACATCGCCCGCAGCGCGGTCATCGGCGAGGTGGCGTCCCCGCCGACCAGCGACGCGGAGCCGGGCAGCAGGTGGATGGTCGACCCGAACGGGCTCGGCGCGTCGGCCGGCAGGCAGGAGAAGCGGGGGAGGCCGCTGAGCGCCAGGTTGAGCTTGAGGGTGGTGCCGGGCCGGCGGACCGCCGCCATCCGCTCGCCGAGTCGCGCGGGGAGCGCGCCGTCGGGCAACAGCTCCATCAGGGTGTACGGGTCACACGCGCCCAGCACCACCCGCGCCGCGACCTGCCGGCCGTCGGCGAGTACGACGCCACTGGCCGCGCCGCCGTCGAGGGTCACCGCGCGCACCGGCGTACCCGTGGCGATGGTGGCCCCGGCGGCGCGTGCGGCGTCGGCGAACGTCCGCGAGACGGTGCCCATCCCGCCCTCGGCGATCATCCAGGTGCCGCCCGAGCCGGGTAGCCGGCACATGTTGTGCACCAGGAAGTTGTGGCCCGTCCCGGGGTCGTCCGGGCCGGCGTTGAGGCCGGAGAGGCCGTCGGTGACCGCGTACATGCTGACCAGCAGTTCGGAGCGGAACTCGAAGCGGGCCAGGTAGTCGGCGACCGACCCGCGGACCAGGTCGACGAAGACCTGCTGCAGCGCCGGGCGGACGTGCCGCTCGGCGGTCTCCTCGACGGTCAGCGGCTCGGCCAGCCAGGCGGGGGCGAGGTCCTCGCGCAGCGCGGCCAGTTCGGCCTGCATGGCGTCGTCGGCTGCCACGTCGGCGGGGGAGAAGAACGCGGTGAGCTGCGCCCGGGTGGCGGCGGTGTCACTGCCGAAGAGCAGGTACGGCGAGCCGAGGCCACCCGGGGTGGGCAGGAAGTAGTGCGGGTCGCGGCGCAGCACGGGGATGCGGACGTCGAGGGTGGCGAGCAGTTCCGGTGGCATCAGCCCGAGCAGGTACGAGCCGGTGGAGTGGCGCAGCCCCGGCACCTTGGGGAAGGGGTTCTCGGTGCGGGTCGCGCCCCCGATCACGTCGGCCGCCTCTAGCACGAGGACGTCCAAACCGGCGCGCGCCAGCAGAACCGCGGAGACCAGACCGTTGTGCCCGGCGCCGACGACGACAACGTCCACCCGAGCCGGAATCTCACCACTCATGCCGCCGCAGCCTAGTCCCACCACCGCCCTCTGTGACCCGGTGATCAAGAGGTTGGCGTCAGGAAACGCCGTCCGGATGACGCGAACCTCTTGATCACCGGGGGTGGGTGGGGAGGCGGACGGTGAAGGTGGAGCCTTCGCCGGGCGCGCTGCACGCCTGGACCGTGCCGTGGTGGGCCTCTACCAACTTGCGGACTATGGCCAGGCCCAGGCCGCTGCCGCCGGTTTGCCGGCTGCGGGACTTCTCCGCCCGCCAGAAGCGGTCGAACACCCGGGGCAGGTCCTCGGCGCTGATGCCGCTCCCGGTGTCGGCGACGGCGATGCGCACCTGCCCGTCGGCCGCCCCGGCGCTGATCGTGACACGGCCGCCGGCCGGGGTGTGGCGTACCGCGTTGCCGACCAGGTTGCCGACGACCTGGCGCAGCCGCACCGGGTCGGCGTACACCTGCGGGTCGGCGTCGATGAGCACCGACAGCGTCACGCCGGCCCGGTCGGCCGGCACGCGGTACGCCTCGGCCACCTGGCCCAGCAGGTCGGCGAGGTAGACCGTCTCGGGGTGCAGCCGCAGCGCGCCCGCCTCCGCCTCGGCGAGATCCTGGAGGTCGGCGATCACGTGTTGCAGCAGCGTTGCCTCCTCCAGCAGCGACGACACCAACCGCCGGTCCACCGGTGCGACGCCGTCCTCGGCGGCCTCCAACCAGCCCCGGATCGTGGTGACCGGGGTACGCAGCTCGTGGGCGATGTCGCTGACCATGGCGCGACGGAGCTGTTCGAGGCGTTCGCGCCGCTCGGACATGTCGTTGAACGCCTCGGCCAACCGGGCGATCTCGTCCCGGCCGGTGACGCGGACGCGGGCGGCGCCGTCGCCGTCGCGCATTCGCTGGGCGGCGCCGGTCAGCGCGTGCAGCGGACGGGTCAGCCGGACCCCGGCCAGCACGGTGACGCCGACGGTCACCAGCAGCACGAGACCGGCGACCGCCACGATGCGGGCCTGGTTGGCGCGGGACAGGTCGAAGGTCGTGGTGGGACGGCCGCCCGGATCGGAGACGAACAGGGTCGCCGCCGGGGCGACGTACGGAAGGAGCTGTTCCCTGCGGCTGGTGCCCACACAGGCGTTGGCCGCCCGACTGTGGTCCTGGTCGACCTCGGTGAGGTCCCGGGCCGTGTTCCGCGCCGGGGCGGACCGCAGCGTCCAGGTCCAGTCCAGCGCGACGGTCACCGGCGCGAGCTTGCGTCGGGCCAGGCAGGTGTTCACCAGCGCGTTGAGCTGCGCCAGCGCCTTGCGTTCGGTGGCCGTCGGGGCCGCCAGTTCCTCGCGTGCCTGGCCGCAGATGGCGTTGTCGTTCAGGTCCGTGCCGGGGGTGGCGATCCGTGGTCGACCGGAGGCCCCCTGCTCGGCGACGGCCGCGATCCTCGCCCGCACCCGCAGGCACAGGACAGCCTGGTCGGCCCGGTCGCGCAGGGTCCGCCGATCGTCCGGCGGGAGCAGGTACGGGCCGGCGGCGCGGGGATCGATCCGCGCGGCGTCGACGGCCGCGGGGGAGCCCGGGGCCAGGGCGGTGTCGACGGCGAGCGCGTCGATGGTCGCGGAGGGCTTGCTGGGCAACGGGCCGGCCTGCGGCGCCGAGTCGGCGAGTGGCGTGCCCGACTCGGTGGTCAGCGTGATCCGCCGGCCCACCTGCTCGGCGAGGGGCCGCAGGGTGGCGTCGACGCCGTCCCAGCTCGGATGGGTCGCCGCGTAGCCGATCAGGGTGTCGTAGATGCGGGCGTCGTCGGCGAGCGCCTGGCCCTGTTCCTGCCGGATGGCCCCGGTCGTGGTGCGCACGGCCAGCCAGGCGGTGGCCGCGATCGAACCCACGGCGATGAGGACGGCCAGCGCGAGCAGCCGGAGCAGCAGGCTGCGGTGCAGCGGCACCTCACGCCGCATGGTGGTTCACCTCTGCCAGCTTGTAGCCGACGCCGTACACGGTCAGCAGTCGGACCGGTTTGCGCGGGTTCGGCTCGATCTTCCGGCGCAGGTTCATGACATGGACGTCGACGGTCCGGCCGGTGATGTACTTGTCGAAGCCGTGCAGGTGACCGAGGAGCTGGTCCCGGGTGAAGGCCCGCCCCGGCTGGGCGGCCATCGCCTGGAGCAGCTGGAACTCGCCCGGCGTGCAGTCGACGCGTCGTCCGTCGACGCGTACCTCGTGCCGGATCGGGTCGACGTGCAGGTCCCCGACCCGCAGCACCGGGTCGGTGGCACGGGTCGTCCGCTGGCTGCGGCGCAGCAGCGTCCGCACCCGGGCCACCAGCTCGCGTGGACTGTACGGCTTCGTCATGTAGTCGTCGGCGCCCAGATCGAGGCCGAGCAGCAGGTCGTCCTCGGTGGCGCGGGCGGTCAGCATGAGCACCGGTAGGTCGGATTCCCGGCGCAGGATGCGGCAGACGTCCAGACCGTCGACCTTCGGCATCATCACGTCGAGGATCAGCAGCTCCGGTGGGTGCTGGCGGACCTGCTCCAGGGCGGCCCGCCCGTCGCCGACGACGACGACCGTGTGCCCCTCCCGTTCCAGGTAGCGGCGGACCAGCTCGGCCTGCTTCTCGTCGTCCTCGGCTATCAGCACCCGCGCAGTCACGGCAGCGACTGTACGTGCCCCGGTCGGCCCGGAACGGCCGTCGACGATGCCCGTGAGCTGGGGCTACCGGATGAGGACGGCTTCCTGACAGGTCTCTGACAACTGTCGATGAGGCTGCCGACATGACAACCGCACCACGACGGGTCGGGTTGACCGCGCTCATCCTGTTCGCCACGGTCCTCGCCGGCTGCGGCGGCGAGAAGTCCGACGCCGACGGCACCCCCGACGTCGCCTCCCTCGTCACCGGGTCCGCCGTGCCGAGTGCGTCCGCCACCAGTGGGGTGGCCGGACGTCCGCAGTTGCGCCTGGACATGAACGAGGACGAGAAGCAGCGGCTCTGGAACACGTACAACTACTGCCTGCGCGACCACGGGGTCAAGGAGATCAAGGAACGTTCCGCCGGGGCCCCGAAGGGGAGCGGCATCATCTCCCTGGACCAGAGCGGCGAGCCGAAGGCGGCGTACGTGGCCTGCGCCGACAAGCTGCCGCTCCAGCCGCCCGAGCTGGACGAGGAGAAGAACCCGAACTACGTCATCCAGTGGAACGACTACGTGCAGTGCCTGCGCGGGCGGGGCATGAAGATCCACTCGCTGCCGGACGGCTCCGGCTGGACGTACGACGACGGCGTCGCGGACCCGTCCGGCGGTCTCCAGGGCGCCGCGTACGACAAGGCCGAGCGGGAATGCACCTTGGAGGCGTTCCGTGGCGAGAAGTAAGCCGACCCGGCGGACCACGATCGTGGTGGCGCTGGTGACCGTGGTGGTCGCCGTGGGTGCCGGAGTCGCGGTGCTGACGCTGCGTGGCGGTGGCGCGGACGCCGCGACGAGCGCCCCGCCGGCGCTCACGACGACGACGGTGACCCGCACCGACCTGTCCGACAGTCGCTCGCTCGACGGAACGCTCGGCTTCGGTCCGGAGCGAGTGGTCAAGGGGACGGGCGAGGGGATCGTCACCCGGCTGCCGACGGTCGGTGACACCGTGGCCCGGGGCAAGCCGCTCTACTGGGTCGATGACCGGCCGGTGCCGGTGCTGTTCGGCGACACCCCGCTCTTTCGTACCCTCGACAAGCCCGGCCTGGTCGGCAGCGACGTGCTGATCGTGCGGGACAACCTGAAGGCGCTCGGCTACGCCACCGGCACGCAGCCGACCCGGGCCAAGGACGGCACGAGGATCGGCCCGGGTCGGGCCCTGCTCACCGACCAGCTGGTGGCCGCGATCAAGAAATGGCAGCAGGCGCTCGACCTGAAACCCACCGGCCGGATCGAGGTCGGGCAGGCCGTCGTGCTGCCCGGGGCGGTCCGGGTCAGCGCGGTGCGGGCCGTGCCCGGCGACCCCGTCGGCGGCGAACTGGTAGCCGTCACCGAGAAGACCAAGCTGGTGACCGTCGCGGTGGAGGCGACCGAGGTCGGCACCGTCCGGGTGGGCGCCGCCGTGACGGTCACCCTGCCGGACAGTTCGGAGATTCCCGGTCGGGTCGCCTCGATCTCCCACACCGTGCAGGGTGGCGGCCCGGACGCGGGGGCCGGACAGAGCGGCCCGCCCAAGGTGGACGTCCTCGTCACGCCGGTCAAGGCGGCGGATGTGGCGAAGCTGGACGCGGCGGCGGTCCAGGTCACGTTCACCACGAACGCCCGCAGGAACGTGCTGGCGGTGCCGGTCGGCGCGCTGGTGGCGCTCCGCGAGGGCGGACACGCCCTTCAACTCCCCGACGGTGGGCTGCTGGCCGTGCAGACCGGGATGTTCTCCCGAGGGCTCGTCGAGGTCAGCGGCGACGGCGTCACCGAGGGACTGACGGTGGTGACGGCCGCGTGAGCACCGTCATCCCCTTCCCGGTCCGGGACGCGCCGACCGAGGTGATCCCGGCGTACCCGAAACCGGTCCTACAGCTCGACGGGGTGAGCCGGACGTACCTGGGCGGCGTCACCGCCCTGGACGACGTCTCGCTGACCGTGCGTGAGGGCGAACTCCTCGCCATCGTCGGGCCGTCCGGGTCCGGCAAGTCGACCCTGCTGAACATCATGGGCACGCTCGATGCGCCCACCAGCGGGCGGGTACACGTCGCCGGGCAGGAGGTCACCGAGCTGTCCGACCGGCGGCTGTCGGCGCTGCGGGGCCGATGGCTCGGCTTCGTGTTCCAGCAGTTCCACCTGGTCAGCGGGCTCGACGCCGCCGAGAACGTCGCCACCGGGCTGCTCTACGCGGGCGTGCCCCGTCGTCGCCGTCGCCGCACGGCGGTCGACGCGCTGGCCCGGGTCGGCCTGGCGCACCGGGTCGACCACCTGCCGCACCAGCTCTCCGGCGGGGAACGTCAGCGGGTCGCCATCGCGCGGGCGCTGGTCAACGACCCGGCGCTGGTCCTGGCCGACGAGCCGACCGGGGCGCTGGACACCGCCAACGGCGAGGCGGTCCTGGCGCTGCTGCTGAGCCTGCACGCCGAGGGCACCACCATCGCCATGATCACCCACGATCGGGACCTCGCCGCCCGTACCCCTCGGCAGGTGGACATCCGCGACGGGCGGATCGTCTCCGACACCCTCGACAGGACCCGCCGATGACCACACCGACAGCGGCACCGGGCGGCCGACCGCCCCGGCTCGCCCCGAGCGACGTACTCCGGCTCGGTCTGCTCGGGCTGACCAGCCGGCGGATGCGGGCGGTGCTGTCCGCCCTGGGCATCTCCATCGGCATCGCCACGATGATCGTCGTGGTGGGCATCCCGGCGTCCAGCCAACGCGACCTCATGGACCAGCTCTCCGCGCTCGGTACCAACGTGCTGCGCGCCGAACCCGTGCCGGACCAGGACCCGCCCGTGCTGCTGCCGCAGGAATCGGTGGCGATGGTGGACCGGATCGGGCCGGTCGAGGCGGTGAGCGCCGTCGCGAACACCCACCTCACGGTCCGCCGCAGCGACGCGATGGACCCGTACGACACGTCGGGACTCACCACCCTCGCCACGCGCCCGGATCTGCTGGGCATCGTCAACGGCCGGGTCCGTGCCGGACGGTTCCTCGACGACGGCACTGCCCGGCTGCCGACCGCCGTCCTCGGCTACGTGGCCGCGAGCCGGCTCGGGTTCGCCACCGTCGATCCGGCCCAGCCACCCCAGGTGCTCGTGGGCGAACGGTGGTTCACCGTGATCGGCGTACTCGATCCGCTGCCCATCGCCCCCGACCTGGACCGGTCGGTGCTGGTCGGCTGGGACGCGGCCCGCGACCTGCTCGGCTTCGACGGGCATCCCACCGTCGTGTACGTGCGGGCCCGCGAGGCCGCGTTGGAGGACGTCCGGGCGGTGCTGCCGGCCACCCTCGACCCGCAGTTGCCCGGCCTGATCCAGGTCAGCCGCCCCTCGGACGCGCTCGCCGCCAAGCGGGCCACCGAGAACACGTTCTCCGCGCTGTTCCTCGGGCTGGCCGCGGTGGCGCTGCTGGTCGGCGGGATCGGGGTGGCCAACACCATGGTCATCTCGGTGCTGGAGCGCCGCCGGGAGATCGGTCTGCGCCGGGCGCTCGGCGCGAACCGTGGTCAGATCCGGGTGCAGTTCCTCACCGAGTCGGTGCTGCTGTCCGTGCTCGGCGGTGCCGCCGGGGCGGCCCTGGGCGTGCTCGCCACGGTCGGGTACGCCGGCTACCAGGGCTGGCCGCCGACGATCCCGGTGACCTCGGTGGTCGGTGGCGTCGGCGGTGCGATGCTGGTCGGGATGGTGGCGGGCGTCTACCCGTCGATCCGCGCCGCCCGCCTCACCCCCACCGAGGCGCTCGCCGCCGGCTGATCAGCCCTGCCGCTGGGCCCGCCACCGGGACAGGGCCAGGGTCGCGGAGTAGCCGGCCAGGACGATCACGTGGAACACGTACAGCCACAGGAGCACGGCCACGCCCGCGCCGATCGGGTCGAAACCGCCGAACGGCACGCCCAGGTCCAGCGGCAGCGACGCGAACAGCACGAAACCGTGCAGGAACCCGGAGAGGTTGGCCGCCGTGAACGACCCGATCCCGAGGGTGGAGAGCCAGTCCGGCGACGCCGGCCCGACCACCCGGAACACCCACACCAGCACCGGTGTGAGCACCAGCCAGACCGCCAGGAAGGAGAGCACGACGCCCAGCGCGCCGACCCAGCCGCCCTGGCGGACCAGGCGGGTGGTGAGCGGCAACGCCAGCAGGATCGACAGCAGCAGCGCGGGGGCCGGCGCGAGCAGCGGCAGCAACAGCAGCCGGCCGCGCCATCCCACCAGGTGCTCGTCGGTACGTGGCGCGGCCACCGACACGAACGCCCGGCGCAGCCCTTCGCCGTACAGCGACGCGGGCAGCAGGGAGGCGAGCGCCAGCAGCGGGGTCAACCGCACCCCGGCGTCGACCAGGGCGGCCACCGCCTGGGGCGCGCCGATGGCCGTCGGCAGGGCCTCCACGGCGTACGAGGTGAGCCGGCGTATCCGGTCGTCGCCCGCGACGAGTGAGGTGAGCCAGAGGGCCAGCAGCGCCACCGGGACGACGGCGATCGCACCGTAGAAGGTGATCGCGGCCGCGTGCAGCGACAGGTCCCGCCCGCGCACCGGACGGAACGCGGCACTGATGATCCGTTTCGCGCGCTGCCATCCGCTGCCCATCGGCTTCTCCTTCCCGGTCGTCGGGGCCCTCACTCCTTAAGATCGCCGGTCATGACTGTTGTCACCACCGAACGCCTCATCCTGCGCGACTGGACCGACGAACCGGCGGACCTGGCCCGGATCTACGACATCTACTCACGCCCGGAGATCACCCGCTGGTTGGGCGTGTCGCCGGGTCTGCCGATGACCGAGCCGGGTCAGGCCGCCGAACGGCTGCGGATGTGGCGGGATCGGCACGTCGCGGACGCCGGCCGGTACGGCACCTGGGCGATCGAGGTACGCGAGACCGGCGTGGTCGCGGGAACGGCGTTGCTCAAGCCGCTGCCGGGACGCGGCGAGGGTGAGCTCACCGGGGACATCGAGACGGGCTGGCACCTGCACCCGGACTCGTGGGGCCACGGCTACGCCACCGAGGCGGCCCGTGCGCTCATCGCCCGGGAGTTCGCCACCGGCACCCCGGAGATCTACGCGGTCGTGTCGCCCGGCAACGAGCCGTCGATGGCGGTGTGCCGGCGACTCGGCATGGCGCACGTGGGCCAGCGCACCGACTGGTACGGCGGTGAGTTGCTGGAGACGTTCGTGCTGACCGCGCCGGGCGGCTGAGCCCCCGGGCACCTCCTTCCGAGCTCCACACCACCTTGAGCCGGATACCTCTTGGTCATCGTGATGACTCTGCGGTATCCGGCTCAACGTCGTGCCCGGCACCGGTCCGCGAGCAAGCCCATCAATAGTCACGGTGGTCGAAGTGTTGACGCTCTCGTAGCACGTCAGTAATCTTTGGCCCAATCTCGTGCAAGATTTCGACAAAGAGATGCTCGGTTTGATGCATCTCCCCGGAAATCTCGTGCCACCGCTCACCTCCACCCGCGGTCACCCCCCGCCCGCGGCAACCGTCCCCCGACGACAGGACAGTCATGAGACGACGAGCGACACTGTTCAGGATGGTGGCCGCGACAGTCGCGACCACGCTGATCGCGACGGCCCTCGCGAACCCTGCCCTCGCCGCCCGCCCCGCCGACCAACCGGCCGCCGCCGGCAGCGCCCTCGCCGCGGCGGCCACCAATCTCGCGCTGGGTCGTCCCATCCAGGAGAGCGGCCACGCCGACGTGTACGACTCGTCGAAGGTCGTCGACGGCAACGCGGGCAGCTACTGGGAGAGCGTCAACAGCTCGTTCCCGCAGTGGGTGCAGGTCGACCTCGGCTCGTCCCAGTCGGTCAACCAGGTCGTGCTGAAGCTGCCGACCTCGGGCTGGGGCGCGCGGACCCAGACGTTGAGTGTGCGGGGCAGCGGCGACGGCTCGTCGTTCACCGACCTGGTCGGGTCGCGGGCGTACACCTTCGACCCGGCCAGCGGCAGCACCGTCACCATCAACTTCAGCTCGACCGCCACCCGCTACGTCCGGATCACCATCACCGCCAACAGCGGCTGGCCGGCCGGGCAACTCTCCGAGCTGGAGGTGTACGGCAGCGGCACCACCGGTGACACCACCGCGCCGACTGTCCCGGGGACGCTGTCGCAGAGCACGTCGGGCAGCACGATCACGCTGAACTGGGGTGCGTCCACCGACTCCGGCGGCAGCGGCCTCGCCGGCTACAACGTCTACCGGGGCGGCAACCTCATCGCGACGCTGGGCACCGTCCTCACGTACCAGGACAGCCAACCGGCGACCGCGACGGTGTCGTACTACGTCCGCGCCCGCGACGGCGCCGGCAACCTGTCCGGCAACAGCAACACCGTCACCCGTACCGGCAGCAACCCGCCGGCCTGCACCAACGTGGCGCAGGGCAAGACCATGACGGCCAGCGGCTCCACCTTTACCTTCACCCCGGACAAGGCCAACGACGGGCAGCTCGGCACCTACTGGGAGGGCGCGGCCAGCTACCCGCAGAACCTCACCGTGGCGCTGGGCGCGAACCACTCGATCTCCGGCGTCACCGTCAAGCTCAACCCCGACCCGTCCTGGGGCACCCGTACCCAGACCATCCAGATCCTCGGCCGCGACCAGGCGTCGTCGTCGTACACCAGCCTGGTGTCGGCGGCGGCCTACCAGTTCGTCCAGGGCGTCAACACGGTGACCATTCCGGTCAGCGCGACCACGGCGGACGTGCAGCTGCGGTTCACCGGCAACACCGGCGCCCCTTCCGGCCAGGTCGCCGAGCTGGAGGTCTGCGGCACGCCGGCCCCCAACCCGGACCTGGTCGTCAGCTCGCTGTCCTGGTCACCCACGTCGCCCAGCGAGGCGTCCGCGATCACGCTCTCGGCCGTCGTGCAGAACATCGGCTCGGCTTCCTCTGGTGCGACGACGGTGAACTTCAACCTGGCCGGCACGCTCGTCGGCAGCGCCACGGTGGGCGCGCTCGCCGCCGGGGCCTCGACCACCGTGTCGTTCAACGCCGGTACGCGGCCGATGGGCAGCTACGCCGTCGCGGCGACGGTCGACCCGGCCAACACGATCGTCGAGCAGAACAACGGCAACAACAGCCTCACGGCGGCATCGCCGCTGGTGGTGGCGCAGGCGCCGGGGCCCGACCTCCAGGTGCTGAGCATCGCCTCGAACCCGCCCAACCCGGCCGTCGGGGCGTCCGTCACCTTCACCGTGGCGCTCCGCAACCGGGGCACCACGGCGACCGGCGCGACCACCGTCACCCGCCTGGTGGTGGGTGGCACCACGCTGAACACCAGCACCGCCTCGATCGCGGCCGGCGCGACGGCCACCGTGGCCGTCAGCGGTAGCTGGACCGCCACCAGCGGGGGCGCGACCATCACCGCCACCGCCGACGCCACGAACGTGGTCGCCGAGACCAACGAGAGCAACAACACCCTCAGCCAGTCCATCGTGGTCGGACGCGGCGCGGCGGTGCCGTACGTCTCGTACGAGGCGGAGGCCGCCCGTTACTCGGGCACGCTGTTGGAGGCCGACCCGCTGCGCACCTTCGGGCACACCAACTTCGCCAGCGAGTCCTCCGGCCGCAAGTCGGTACGCCTCACCAGCACCGGCCAGTTCGTCGAGTTCACCTCGGCGAACCAGGCCAACGCCATCGTGGTGCGCAACTCGATCCCGGACGCGCCCGGTGGTGGTGGCATCGAGGCGACCATCAGCCTCTACGTCAACGACGTCTTCTCCCGGAAGCTGACCCTGTCGTCGAAGCACAGCTGGCTCTACGGCAACACCGACGGGCCGGAGGCGCTGACCAACACCCCGCAGGCCGACGCCCGCCGGCTCTTCGACGAGTCGAACGCGCTGCTGTCGCAGTCGTACCCGGCGGGTACCCGGTTCAAGTTGCAGCGCGACTCGGGCGACACCGCCTCGTTCTACGTCATCGACATGATCGACCTGGAGCAGGTGGCCCCGCCGCTGAGCCAACCGGCCGGCTGCACCTCGATCACGCAGTACGGCGCGGTCCCGAACGATGGGCTCGACGACACCGCCGCCATCCAGCGGGCGGTGACCGACGACCAGAACGGCGTCATCAGTTGCGTCTGGATCCCGGCCGGGCAGTGGCGGCAGGAGCAGAAGATCCTGACCGACGACCCGCTGAACCGGGGCATGTACAACCAGGTCGGCATCAGCAACGTCACCATCCGGGGCGCCGGCATGTGGCACTCGCAGCTCTACACGCTGACCGAGCCGCAGAACGTGGTGGGCGGCATCAACCACCCGCACGAGGGCAACTTCGGCTTCGACATCGACAAGAACACCCAGATCTCCGACATCGCCATCTTTGGCTCCGGCCGGATTCGCGGCGGTGACGGCAACGCCGAGGGCGGCGTCGGTCTGAACGGTCGGTTCGGCACCGGCACCAAGATCAGCAACGTCTGGATCGAGCACGCCAACGTGGGCGTCTGGGTGGGCCGCGACTACGACAACATCCCCGACCTGTGGGGGCCGGCCGACGGGCTGGAGTTCACCGGCATGCGGATCCGCAACACGTACGCCGACGGCATCAACTTCAGCAACGGCACGCGCAACTCGCGGGTGTTCAACTCGTCGTTCCGCACCACCGGCGACGACGCGCTCGCGGTCTGGGCCAACCCGTACGTCAAGGACCGCACCGTCGACATCGCGCACGACAACCACTTCGTCAACAACACCATCCAGCTCCCGTGGCGGGCGAACGGCATCGCCATCTACGGCGGCTACGACAACTCGATCGAGAACAACCTGGTCTACGACACCGCCAACTACCCGGGCATCATGCTGGCGACCGACCACGACCCGCTGCCCTTCTCCGGGACGACGTTGATCGCCAACAACGGGCTCTACCGCACCGGCGGCGCGTTCTGGAACGAGGACCAGGAGTTCGGGGCCATCACCCTGTTCCCCGCGACCCGGGACATCGTCGGAGTCACCATTCGGGACACCGACATCGTCGACTCGACGTACGACGGGATCCAGTTCAAGAACGGCGGCGGCAACATGCCGAACGTCGCCATCACCAACGTACGGATCGACAAGTCCAACAACGGCGCCGGCATCCTCGCGATGGGCGGCGCACGCGGTAACGCCAACCTGACGAACGTGACGATCACGAACTCGGCCGACGGCAACATCGTCGTCGAGCCGGGTTCGCAGTTCGTCATCAACGGCGGCTGACCGGCCGGTCGCCGCTTGATCAACACGGTTTCCGTGAAATCGGGGTGTCCGCGGCATGCGGACACCCCGATTTCCACGAACGCGGGGTCGATCATGTCCTCTGCGGACCGGTCAGGCGGTCGGCACCGGTGCCAGGGCCGCCGCGAGGGCCTCGGCGTTCTTCTTGTCCACCCGGGGGAAGGTCAGGGTGACGCCGTCGCCGGCAGCGCCGAAGGCGATGCGTAGCAGGCTCACGATGCCCATCTTCGCCTCGGCGAGCGCGACCTGTTCCCGGGGCACCTCGCCGAGCACACCGGTGCCGGGCCCGCCGAAGAAGGTCTGCGGCAGGAAGATCAGCCGCCGGTCGGTGAGGACGACGAACTGCTTCTTGGTCCGTGACAGCGCGTGGCCCACCATCCCGGCGCCGGCCGTGATCAGTCCCTGCGAGACGACCGTCCCGAGTCGACCGGCCGAGTAACTGCCGACCAACGCCCGGGTCGCGGTGATCGGCTGTTCCCCGGGTTGCAGGATCGACGCCACCCGCTCGAACGCGCGGGTCTGAAGTTTCTGGTTCATGTGGTCCCCTCCGTGTATGACCATGACCGCCGCTGATGCTCGCGGAGCAGGACACCCTGGGCCATCCGTCGATCAGTCGCATGATCATGACGGTCGGCCGGGTCACCCGTGGTGGCGAGGAAGCCCGCAGGGGCCGTCGTGGGCGTCGGGCCGCCGGCACCGGCCGGCTTCGCCGAACCGGGCGTCACAGAACACTCGGGTACGCAGGAACTGCGCGTCCTCCTCGCTGAGCGTCGTCTCGCCGAAGTCGATGATGGCGAGGTGACCGAGCGAGTCGCGCAGCGCCACGGCCAGCGCGGTGGCGTCGTCGAGGCTGGTCAGCGTGGTGGGCAGGTGGATGACCCAGCGCGGCCCGGTTGCGGAACTCATGGCAGGGTCACCGTTCCGCCGTCCACCAACGTCTGGATCTGCCCGTCGGTCAGGCCGCGCTTGTGCAGGACGCGACGGCCCCAGCGGTGCAGCCGGCACGGGTGCCGAGCGCCGTCCTTGCGGCAGTGCTCGCCGTCGGGTCGCTGCTCGGCGGCGTGCACTCTGATCGCCCGCAGCGCGAACACGATGTCCTCTTTGGTCACGTAGGGCGGCAACGGCAGATCGTCGGTCGATTCCATGGCCGTCCTTCGGTGGGATTTTCGCGGTTGCTGTCATCTACGAGAGTCATTCCGACGATGGCCTAGCACAATCTTTCGGAGCAGAATCCGGACCAAGAGACGGGGCGTCTTACGCGACGACAGGCAGGGAGATGACGTGGAGGATTCCGGCAGCACGGTTCCCCGCAGGCAGCTCGGCAGATATCTGAGAGAGCTTCGGGAAAACGCGTACGTGACGGTTACCGCGGCGGCCAAGGAATTGGAATGGTCGGCACCGCGGATCTGGCGGTACGAGACCGGCCAGGTCTCCATGCACCCGAACGACGTGGCGGCCATGTGCCGCGTCTACGGCGCATCCCCGGAGACGATCGAGACGATGCGGGCGCTCGCTCGGGAGACCAAGGCGCACGGCTGGTGGCACAGCTACGGCGAGGCGATCAAGGACTGGTTCAAGCTCTATGTCGGCCTGGAGGCCGCCGCCACCCGCATCCGTCATTACGAGGCGAATCTCGTCCCCGGGCTGTTGCAGACGGTCGAGTACATGACCGAGGTGATCGCCACCGACCACCCGCAGATGGAGGAGCAACAACGTCAGGCGAAGGTGGACGTGCGGCTGCGCCGGCAACGCCTGCTGGTTCGGGCGATACCGCGCGCTCCGCGCCTCGATGTCATCCTCGGCGAGGCGGTGCTGCGCCGCCCACTGCGGGACCGCGCGGCGATGGCCCGCCAACTGGATTCGCTGCTGGTGTCGTCGCGGCAACACAACATCGCCGTCCGGGTGCTGCCGCTCTCCGCCGGCCTGGTCCGCTGGGCGCAGGCCGGCACCTTCACGATGCTCGACTTCCCGTCCGACGTGCGCGAGCCGGAACCGACCACGATCTACATGGACGGGCCGTGCGGCGCGGTCTACCTTGACAAGACCCACGAGATCGAGATTTATGAGGACGCCTGGCGCTCTCTCGGCGAGCGGGCGCTGAGCGCCGACGAGTCCCGTGAGCTGATCGCGGCGATAGCGAAGGAGATGACCGATGGAGCGTGACGGAGTCTGGCGCACGTCGACCCGGTCCGGCGGCGAGGGCAACTGTGTCGAGGTCGCCGGCTTCGCCGAGACGGTCGGCGTACGCGACAGCAAGGACCGGCAGGGGCCCGTGCTGACCTTCACACCCTCGGCCTGGACCGCCTTCATCGAATTCACGGTGGTCAGCCAACCCTCGCGATGACCACAGACCGCTCCCGTACCGCAGATCTTGGACACTTCCCGTTCCGTCCTGACGGTAACTGTCCAAGATCTGCGCGTGCCGCGCGCGAATCTGGTGCGTGATCGCTGGCGGACTCGGTGTGCGATGACGCGCTGCGCGGGCTGCGGTGGCTAGGCTGAGCTGAGCATGATGGTCCGCTGAGGGGGTGAGCCCGGATGGCCCAGGCAGCGTTCGCGCCGGAGCCGGCGCCGCAGCACACCGAGCCGTCGTTCGACGTGCTGCGGTGGCACGACGAGCCATGGACCGCGCAGCTCGCCCTCGACCTGTTGCCGGAGACCAACGGCCCCAAGGTTGAGGTCCTGAGCGGAAGCGTGATCGTGACACCACATGCCGGGTACGACCATCAGGACGCGGAGCTGGACCTCGCGTTCCACCTGAAGCAGGCAGCCCGCCGGGCCAAGCTGTGGCTCTACCTTGAGACGAACATCGTGTCGGGCCAGGACCTGTTCATCCCGGACATCGTCATCCTCGACGCTCCGGGCGGCGGTCGGACGACGATGGACATCGGGCACGCCGTGCTGCTCGGGGAGATCGTCTCTCCGGGCAATCGGCGCAAAGACATCATCGACCGGCCGCGTGAGTACGCCGCCGTCGGCGTGCCGTTCTTCCTCCGGGTCGACCTGCGCAATCGGGTACCCACCATCGCGTTGTACGAGTTGACCGAGGGCGAGTACCGGCCGGTGGCCGCCGCCGCGGCCGGGACACGCTTCGTGATGCGGGAGCCGTTCGAGTTCTCCATCGACCCGGCCGACCTGTTGGGCGAGGAGGCGGGCCCCGATTCGTGATCGACACGAGTTCGGCGATGTGGGGGTGTCGGAGAGCTGCGGATACCCCGAGGTCGGCGAACTCGTGTCGATCAAGGGTGCGCGAGGCTGAGGCTCCCAGCGGGCGTACAGCGGGGGTGGGGGAGAATGGCCCCGTGACTTCCCCCCGTGACCTCGTCCTGCTTGGGTCCACCGGTTCGATCGGCACACAGGCGATCGACATCGTCCGGCGCAACCCGGACCGGTTCCGGGTGGTGGCGATCGGGGCCGGCGGCGGCAACGTCGAACTGCTCGCCGCGCAGGCCCTCGAACTGGGCGTCGAGGCGGTCGGGGTGGCCAAGGCGTCCGCCGCGCAGGACCTGCAACTCGCGTTCTACGCCGAGGCGAGCCGGCGCGGCTGGGCCACCGGCGACTTCAAGCTTCCCAAGATCGTGGCCGGTCCGGACGCCATGACCGAGTTGGCGCAGTGGCCGTGCGACATCGTTCTGAACGGGGTGGTCGGCTCGCTGGGCCTCGCTCCTACGCTGGCCGCTCTGCGCGGTGGTCGTACTCTCGCGCTTGCCAACAAGGAGTCGCTGGTGGCCGGCGGCCCGCTGGTCAAGGCCGCGGTGACGCGGCCGGGGCAGATCGTGCCGGTTGACTCGGAGCATTCGGCGCTGGCCCAGTGTCTGCGGTCCGGGTCGCGCGGTGAGGTGCGGCGGCTGATCGTCACGGCCAGCGGCGGCCCGTTCCGGGGGCGGCGACGCGACGAGTTGACGCAGGTCACACCGGAACAGGCACTCGCACACCCGACGTGGAACATGGGGCCGGTCGTGACGATCAACTCGGCGACCATGGTCAACAAGGCCCTTGAGGTGATCGAGGCGCACGAGCTGTTCGACGTGCCCTACGCCGACATCACCGTCATGGTGCACCCGCAGTCGGTGATCCACTCGATGGTCGAGTTCGTGGACGGATCGACGATCGCCCAGGCCAGCCCACCGGACATGCGGCTGCCGATCGCGCTCGGCATCGGCTGGCCGGACCGGGTGCCCGAGGCCGCCACCGCAGTCGACTGGACGGCCGCGCACAGCTGGGAGTTCGCGCCGCTCGACGACGACGCGTTCCCCGCCGTCGCCCTCGCGAAGGCTGCCGGGGAGACCGGGCGCTGCCGCCCGGCCATCTACAACGCGGCGAACGAGGAGTGCGTGGCGGCGTTCGTGGCCGGACGGCTGCCGTTCCTCGGCATCGTCGACACCCTCGAGCGGGTGTTGGAGGACGCTCCGGACTTCGCCGAACCAGGTACCGTCGAGGACGTGCTCGCGGCCGAGTCGTGGGCGCGCGCGCACGCGCAGGAGATCATCGCGGGTTCGGTGGAAGGAGCTTGATGTCGTACCTGCTCGGGGTGGTCCTCTTCGCCCTGGCCATCCTCGTCTCGGTCAGTCTGCACGAGGCGGGGCACCTGCTCACCGCCAAGATGTTCGGGATGAAGGTGACGAAGTACTTCGTCGGCTTCGGCCCCACCATCTGGTCCTTCAAGCGGGGTGAGACCGAGTACGGCCTCAAGGGCATCCCCCTCGGTGGCTTCTGCAAGATCGTCGGGATGACGCCGCAGGACGACGACGTCGAGCCCGGCGACGAGCCGCGGGTGATGTGGCGCTACCCGGTCTGGAAGCGGACGATCGTGATGGCCGCCGGCTCGATCACGCACTTCGCGCTCGCGCTGGTCACCATCTGGATCCTCGCCGTCTCCGCCGGCCTGCCCAACCCGGCCTTCCCGACCACGGAGGTGCAGGCCCGTCAGGAGCCGGCGGTCATCCGACTCAGCGAGTGCGTCGTGCCGGAAAACTCGCTGCGCGCCTGCACCCCCGCCGACGCCCCCAGCCCGGCCGCCCAGGCTCAGCTCCGCGACGGCGACCGGATCACCTCGATCAACGGCACCCCGATCAGCACCTACGGCGATCTGCTCACCACGCTGCGCGGCCTCAAGCCGGGGGAGACCACCCAGATCGCGTACGTCCGCGACGGCCAGCCCGGCACCACCAGCACCGTGCTCGCGCAGACCCAGCGTCCGCCCCTGGACAACCCCGACGGCACCGCCGGGCCGGTGGCCGCGCTCGGCGTCGGCCTCGTGCCCAGCACTCCCACCCGGGTGACGTACGGGCCGGTGGCCGCCTTCGGCGCCACCGCCAGCTTCACCGGCGACCTCGCTGTCGGCACCGCGCAGGCGTTGCAGCGCATCCCGCAGAAGGTCCCCGCCCTGTGGACCGCCCTCACCGGCGGCGAGCGCGACGTGGACACCCCGATCAGCGTGGTCGGCGCGAGCCGGCTCGGCGGCGAGGCGGTCGAGAACAACGCCTGGCTGGTCTTCTTCATGCTGTTCGTGTCGCTGAACTTCTTCATTGGCGTGTTCAACCTGCTGCCGCTGCTCCCCGTCGACGGTGGTCACATCGCCATCGCCTGGTTCGAGCGGGCCCGCTCCTGGATCTACGCGCGGATCGGCCGGCGAGACCCCGGCCGGGTCGACTACCTCAAACTGATGCCCTTCACGTACGCGGTGATCCTGATCGGTGGCGCGTTCACGCTGCTCACCATCGCCGCGGACGTCGTCAACCCGATCACGCTCTTCTCAAGGTGAGTGCCTGAAGTGACCGCTATCAGTCTCGGTATGCCCGCCGTGCCGCCCCCGCCGCTCGCACCCCGCCGGGCCAGCCGCCAGATCATGGTCGGCTCGGTGCCGGTCGGTGGCGGCGCGCCGGTGTCCGTGCAGTCGATGACCACGACCCTCACCTCCGACGTCAACGCGACGCTCCAGCAGATCGCCGAGCTGACCGCCTCCGGCTGCCAGATCGTCCGGGTGGCGGTGCCGTCCCAGGACGACGTCGAGGCGCTGCCCGCGATCGCCAAGAAGTCGCAGATCCCGGTGATCGCCGACATCCACTTCCAGCCCAAGTACGTCTTCGCCGCCATCGACGCCGGCTGCGCGGCCGTCCGGGTCAACCCGGGCAACATCCGTCAGTTCGACGACAAGGTCAAGGAGATCGCGCGCGCCGCCGGGGACGCGGGGGTGCCGATCCGGATCGGCGTCAACGCGGGCTCGTTGGACAAGCGGCTGCTGACCAAGTACGGCAAGGCCACCGCCGAGGCGCTTGTCGAGTCGGCGCTGTGGGAGTGCTCGCTGTTCGAGGAGCACGGCTTCCGCGACATCAAGATCTCGGTCAAGCACAACGACCCGGTCGTGATGATCCGGGCGTACCGGCAGCTCGCCGAGCAGTGCGACTACCCGCTGCACCTCGGTGTCACCGAGGCCGGGCCGGCCTTCCAGGGCACCATCAAGTCGGCGGTCGCCTTCGGCGCCCTGCTGGCCGAGGGCATCGGCGACACCATCCGGGTGTCGCTCTCCGCCCCGCCGGTCGAGGAGATCAAGGTCGGCAACCAGATCCTGGAGTCCCTCGGCCTGCGCGAGCGCGGCCTGGAGATCGTCTCCTGCCCGTCCTGCGGGCGGGCCCAGGTGGACGTCTACAAGCTCGCCGAGGAGGTCACCGCCGGCCTGGAAGGGCTGCCGGTGCCGCTGCGGGTCGCCGTGATGGGCTGCGTCGTGAACGGTCCGGGCGAGGCCCGCGAGGCCGACCTCGGCGTCGCCTCCGGCAACGGCAAGGGCCAGATCTTCGTCAAGGGCCAGGTCGTCAAGACGGTGCCCGAGGGGCAGATCGTGGAGACGCTGATCGAGGAGGCGCTGCGCATCGCCGACGAGATGGGCGCCGAACTGCCCGAGGAGCTGCGTGGGCTGGTCACCGGCCCGACGGTGACCGTGCACTGAGTTCTGCTGCTACGCCGAAGAGCGGCCGCTTCCCCTCGGGGAGACGGCCGCTCTTCCCGTTCCGGCGCGCTGCCCCACGGCGGCAGTCTCCACCGTGTCGAATTTGGCAACAACTCCGTGATCACAGCGGCCTGTCCGGTGCGCGGCGCGTTGTGGGCCGCGGACTGCGTCACTCGGATTCGGCGAGGATCGCGTACAGCTTGCGGCGGGTCTCGTCGAGGACCTGGGCCGCCCGCTCCCGCTGGTCGTCGGTGCCGTTCATCATCACCTGTCGCAGCGCGTTCATCGCCTGCGCGCCGGAGTCGCGGATGTCGTGCCAACTGCTCACCGTGCCCTGCGCGACGTCCGCCCAGGGCGGAGTCTGCGCCGCGGCGGTGGCCTCGGCCTGACCGGCCTCGGTGACGGTGAACCGCTTCCGTCCACCGCCGGACTCCTCGGTGCTGGCGACGATCACACCCTCGTCCTCCAGGAGCTGGAGCGTGGGGTAGATCGACCCCGGGCTGGGCCGCCAGGCCCCGCCGGTGCGGGAGTCGATCTCCTGGATCATCTCGTAGCCGTGCATCGGCCGCTCGGTGAGCAGAGCCAACACCGCGCCACGGACGTTGGGGCGTCGCCCCCTGCCCCGGCCGCGACCACGCCCGCCCCAGGGGCCGCCGTGTTCGTGACCGTGGCCGTGCGGGCCGGGCGGAACCGGCGGGAAGCCGAACCCCCGCATCCGGGCCTCGTGCATCGGGTGGTGCTGTCGATGGAACCGCATCGGGTTCCCCCTCTCTTCGTACTGTCGCTGATGCATCAACGATATATCGGCAATGCATCGACGACAAGGGGAGGCGAGTAATTCGGCCGTTTGGGGTCGGGCTCGCCACTCGGCCGGCGGGGCGGGGGGTCGATCTGGCAGGCTGGTAGTCGTGCTGACGGTGCCGGTACGGCAACTGGGGGAATCGGAGCGCCGCGCGGTAGAGCGCCTGCTCGACCGTGACCCGTTCGCGGGTGCGCAGGTCGCCGAGCGCATCGCCGCGCGCGGACTGTCCTGGTGGCGGGCCGAAGGGCGGATCCTGGGGTACGGCCCCCGGCGCAACCTCGAATCACTGTGCTGGCTCGGCGGCAACCTGACGCCGGTGCTCGCCAGCGACGCCGCCGTGTCCGCCTTCGCCGACCTGCTCGCCGGGGAGGACCGACTCTGCTCGTCGATCGTCGGCCGTGCGGACGCCGTCCTCGCCCTCTGGGACCGGCTCTCCGAGACGTGGGGCCCGGCCCGCGACGTCCGCCCCAACCAGCCACTGCTGGCCACCGACACGACGCCGGCCGTTCCGGCCGATCCAGAGGTACGACGCGTACGCTCCGGCGAGGTCGACCGGCTCTTTCCGGCGGCCGTCGCCATGTACACCGAAGAGGTGGGCGTCTCCCCGCTCGCCGAGGACGCCGGCCGCAGCTACCGACGGCGGGTCAACGACCTGGTCCGCGCCGGCCGCGCGTACGCCCGGTTCGTCGACGGCAAGGTCGTGTTCAAGGCCGAGTTGGCCGTGGTGACCAAGCGGACTGCCCAGGTCCAGGGCGTCTGGGTGGCGCCGGAGTGGCGGGGCCGGGGCATCGCCGCCGGCGCGATGGCCGCCGTGGTACGCGACGCGCTGGCCCGGGTCGCTCCCACGGTCAGCCTGTACGTCAACGACTTCAACCTGCCGGCCCGCCGGCTGTACGAACGCTGCGGCTTCCAACCGGTCGGCACGCTCGCGACGGTCCTGTTCTAAGACGATCTGTGTAGACGGCGATGGCCGGCACCCGTTGTCGGGTGCCGGCCATCGGTGTTGGTGTCAGCTGTTCCAGTACTGGCCGACCAGGTCGGTGGCCTGCTGTTCCCACTGGGCGTAGGCGTCGGGGTAGGCGGAGACCTGGACGGTCTGGGCGGCGTCGGTCAGGGGCATGTCCTGCCAGCCGTCGACCTGCTTGAGGCCCTTGAGGAACGCCGTCGTGGAGTACTCGGGGTTGGTGATCTGCTCCGGCGTGCCCCAACCACTGGACGGGCGCTGCTGGAACAGGCCCAGCGAGTCG
This sequence comes from Micromonospora sp. bgisy143, assembly GCF_057708145.1. Classification (NCBI taxonomy): domain Bacteria; kingdom Bacillati; phylum Actinomycetota; class Actinomycetes; order Micromonosporales; family Micromonosporaceae; genus Micromonospora; species Micromonospora sp. bgisy143. The sequence goes on along the minus strand of NZ_JBYIRN010000002.1, from coordinate 145 downwards.
TGGTCGTTCATGTCACCCAGGTGGCCGAGGTTCTCCAGCTTGGACTCCTGCAGGCTGGTGGCGATGGAGATGACCGCGGCCCGCTCGGGCAGGCCGGCCTTCTTGGTGGCGGCGATGATGGCCTTGGCGTTGGCGGTCTGCTCAC